>JBDRKI010000036.1:0-115597 GCA_043814095.1 Armatimonadota bacterium
CTATTATACGAAGCAACCAGTGCTCCTTCCGTTGTCGCCAGCGGGATATAAAAGTCTCCCTGCGCATATAATCCGTTTACCCGCAACGGACCGGCAACCCCGATCGGAACTTGCGCTAAGCCTATAAAGTTTTCTATATTGCCGTTAAAAACGGAAAAATCTTCTATATTTTCTTTGCCGTTAATGAATTTTAATTTTGCACCCTGTTTTTCTAATATTTTGATTTTTTCGTCCACGGCTTCACGGGTAAGGGCTCTTTCGAGCGGAATGCATTCCGGCAAAGCTTTTTTGCCGGCAGCATGAGGATTGAGTTTCTCAATAAGCAACTCAGGGGATTTATTTTTAAGAATGTTTTTAATCGCTTTCATGGAATGGCTTCTAGATATTGGCATTATTCACCTCTGCGCCCTGATATATTAGACGTTTGTTGTTTATTAAATTCAAGCAAGAAGGATTATATCCCTCCATGAAAGGATAATACTTGACCCGAGCCGTATATGTGGTATATTCATATCATAATGAGATCAAAAACTTATCATATCCTTACCTATGGTTGTCAGATGAATGAATTTGACTCCCAGGTTATAGAGCACCAGATGCAGTCCTCTGGTTTTATCCCGGAAGAGAATGTAAAAGCCGCGGATATTATTATATTTAACACATGCTGTGTAAGAGAGAATGCCGACCAGAAGGTTTACGGCAGGTTAGGTGAGTTTAAGGAATTAAAAAGGAATAACCCCGACCTTATTATTGCTGTGTGCGGGTGCCTGGCCCAGAAAGATAAAAATGAGCTTTTAAAAAGGTTTGATAATGTGAATCTTGTTCTGGGAACAAACAACTTAAGCAGGCTGGGTTCTGAGATAGTAAAGATATCTGAAGAGAATAATCCCATACAGAGATTAATTGAGGATTTAGAAGGGGATCCCGAGGAAGTAGATGCTAAAAGAAATAATAATTTTAGTGCATATATCCCCATAAGCATAGGGTGTGACTGCTTCTGTACATTCTGCATAGTGCCTTATGTAAGGGGTAGGTTGAGAAGTAAACCTGTTGATGTAATTGTAAAAGAGGCTGAGAAACTGGCAGGTTTAGGATATAAAGAGATATTTCTGCTGGGACAGAATGTTAATGCTTACGGGGTTGATAGGGGTGAGTCTGAATTTACGGAACTTTTGAAAAGGGTTAATGATATTGATGGCATTGAGAGGATAAGGTTTACATCCCCCCATCCTAAAGATTTTACGGTAGAGCAGGTTAAAGAGATATCTAAGCTTGATAAGGTATGCAGGCAGATTCATCTGCCGCTGCAGTCAGGAGATGACCTTATACTTAAAAGAATGAAAAGGGGTTATACTTCCTCTCAATTTTATGAGCTTGCTTCTGCTATAAGAGAGTATTTCGGTCCTGAGTGTTCAATAACCACTGATATTATCGTAGGGTTTCCCAATGAAGAAGAAGCTCATTTTGAGAATACATTAAAAATGGCGGAGAAGGTAGAATTTGATAACGCTTTTATGTTCGCTTATTCTAAAAGAAGCGGCACCCCTGCGGCTAGAATAGAAGATAATGTTTCCCATGAAGAGAAAATGAGAAGATTGTATAAATTAATAGAAGTTCAGAATAATATAACACAGAAGAAAAATTTAGGTTTGATAGGAAAAGAGCTTTCTGTTATGGTTGAGGGAGAAGCAAAGAAGAATAAGGATAATAATATGCTTGAAGGAAGATCTTCCTGCGGCAGGCGTGTTGTCTTTGAAGGCGCTAAGTCTCTTATAGGAGAAATAATACCCGTAAAAATAAAGGAAGCTTTTATATGGGGAGTTAAGGGAGAGATAGTATGAATAAAAAAATATTAATTGCTTTGATGGTATTTGTATGTATTACGGGAAGCGCTTGTTTTGCATTGGATGACTATTTTTTCCATGATATGGATATAAGGATTGTTAATAATGATAATCTTGACAGTCTGTACGGGGTGGAGTTTTTTGACCGCAGCAGTATGATATTAAAAATTCAGTGCAACAGCGCCATGCTTACAAAGGGATATATGAAGCTGATAGACAAATTTCTGGAAAGAGGCGGTGCGGTATGGATAACCGATTCTTTCGTGGCCCGGAATTTCGGGTTTGAACCCGCTAATTTTACTGCCAAAGAGGTTAAGGGAAAAGCCGTTAAGGCGATATACGGTTACGAGCAGAAATATCCCGCTTATATGTGTACGGCATATCCCGCGTCAACAGATTCCATACTTACCGGCGTGGAACCTATCAAAGTGGGGTGCATTATGGTAGGGCCGAACATCTACAGCGCCATAGCGCCCGAACCGGGGAATAAGGATTTTTATCCCCTTCTTAAGATTGATGATGTGCATTATGCCAGTGCGTATATAACAAAGGGTAAGGGTAAGATGATATTTATGCCATGCATTGATCCCAAGAATAAGAAAAGCAAGATATTTCTGGATAACGTTAGGGAATTTTCATACAGCGATCTTAATCCCGAACCGGAAGATATGTATGCGTGCAGTATTTATTTTAAAGGCGGGAAGGATTTAAAAGGTTTTATCTTAAACAGGGAGATAGGCGCTTTTGTTAATAATGACAGTAAAACATACCAGTACAGGGATGTTAATAAAATAGTATTTAAACATCCCAGGGAAGAAGACGAGATTTACTTAAAAACAGGAGAAGTAATAAAAGGGATTATAACGGTTGAAACAATAAATTTTACTCCCGGAGGAGATCTTCTGGAGAAATTTGATCCCAAAGATATAACCGAGATTATATTCGGCAATTAAAGGAGAGATGATTATGCATGAACTTACGCCTAAAGAGATAGTATCGGAATTAGATAAGTATATTATAAGTCAGGATGACGCGAAACGCGCCGTTGCCGTCGCGTTGAGGAATAGATTCCGGCGCTCCAGACTCGGTGAAGACATAAAAGAAGAAGTTATTCCCAAAAATATTTTAATGATAGGCCCTACGGGTGTTGGAAAAACAGAGATAGCCCGCCGGCTGGCTAAGCTTGCCGATGCCCCGTTTGTGAAAGTTGAAGCCACAAAATATACCGAAGTGGGATATGTGGGAAGAGATGTTGAGTCCATGGTAAGGGATCTTGTTGAGGGCTCCATAAGAATGGTTAGGGCGCATAAATCCGAACAGGTAAAAGAAACGGCAAAAGAGCTTGCCGTTGAACGGGTTGTTGAATTACTGAAGCCTTCAAGCAGGAAAAAAGAAGGCATAAACCCTCTTACAATGATTTTCGGGGGCGGACAGCAGAAACCCCAGAATGATATCCCTCCCGAGATTCTCCAGCAGATAGAAGCCGAGAGGGAAATTTTAAGAAAGAAAATTAAAAACGGGGAGCTTGACGATAAGCATGTGGAAATTGAAGTTGAAGAAGGCGCGTCATCTGTTGTGGAAATATTTTCCGCTACCGGTATGGAAGAGATGGGAGTTAATTTCCAGGATATGCTGGGCGGCCTTATGCCCAAGAAGAAAAAGAAAAGAGATGTTAAGATTAAAGACGCATTAAAGATACTTGAAGTTGAAGAAGCCCAGAGGCTTATTGATATGGAAGAAGTAAAGAGGGAAGCCATTAAAAAATGCGAGGAGCACGGTATAATATTCATAGATGAGATGGATAAAATAGCGGGCAAGGAAAAAGGATACGGGCCTGATGTTTCAAGGGAGGGCGTACAGCGCGATATTCTCCCCATAGTTGAGGGCTCTACCGTAAATACAAGATACGGTCCCGTTAAAACAGATCATGTTCTGTTTATCGCGGCAGGGGCTTTTCATGCTTCAAAGCCTTCTGACCTTATACCCGAACTGCAGGGTCGTTTCCCTATAAGAGTTGAACTTAAGAATTTAACCAGGGACGATTTCGTAAAAATACTGACAGAACCCACCAATGCTCTTGTAAAGCAGTATAAAGCGCTTCTTGAAGTTGACAATGTGGAAATCAGCTTTACGGAAGACGGGTTGGAAGAACTTGCCGAAGTTTCGGTTCTTGTAAACGAGCAGACTGAGAATATAGGGGCAAGGCGCCTGCATACAATTTTAGAAAAAGTGCTTGATGAAGTTTCTTTCAGGGCCCCGTTTGATAATAAGGTTAAGATAGACGTAAATAAGGCTTATGTAAAACAGCAGCTTGACCAGATAATAAAAGACAGGGATCTTACAAGATATATATTATAAATAAGGGATAAGAATTGATTATAGGTGACGAGCTTCACCGCAGTTGTCTCCGGGGTGGTTTTGGGGCAAAAACGTTATCAAATAGAGTATTTTTATCATAGAAGGGACTGGTGACCAGTTCATAGAATAAAATTAAAACAAGCTATCTTAAGGAATATTTTATGATAAATATAAATATACTGGCCCAGGCATCTCCTAAATACAACATTATTTATATGGCGATTTTCGGATCTTTTGCGCGGGGAGATTTTTCTTCTCAAAGTGATATTGATATATTGGTAAAATTTGAAAAAAGAAAAAGTCTTTTAGAAATTGTCAGGATACAGAGAGAACTTTCGGAACTTATTGGCAACCCCGTGGATTTACTTACGGAAAAATCTATAAGCCCTTATATTATGGAGAAGATAAAACACGAATTAAAGGTGATTTATGATAAGAGATGATTCGATATATTTTAAGCATATTTTAGAGGCAATAAATAGGATAGGGCTATATGTTTATAAGATAAACCATAAAAGTTTTCTTGAGAATGACATGATTCAGGATGCGGTAATAAGACAAATAGAAATTATGGGCGAAGCCGTTAAAAACATATCGGACGAATTAAAAGGAAAATATCCCAATATTCCATGGAAAGATATAGCGGGTATGAGAGATAAATTGATCCATGATTATTTCGGTGTAGATACCGATGCCGTATGGGATACTGTAGAGCAGGATATTCCTGTTTTTAAAAAAGAAGTTGAAGATATTTTGAAGGAAGAGGGTTTTTAACACAAAATCCCGATGATGTATTATCCCAAATGACACTGCAAAAACAGCCCCGAATGACCGTTTAATCTGCGTAATCAATAATAAAACAGGATAAATTATCCGCTTGGCTAATCATACATATTGTTCGGTCATTATTTAAAAAGGCCGGGGGTGGATATGGTTAAAAAGAAAAGCAGGCCTGACGAGCTTAAGCTATTAAACCAGTATATTGAAGAAAAAGAGCTTTCCAGTGTTGAACAGATAAGAGGAACGGTATTAATCTTTGTTTTCCTGTTTGCCTTCCTTACAACACCCGCGGTTCTGAAAAACGTCTCCATAATTCCATATATTTCCCTTATATTCATAATGATAGTTTATTACGGGATTATATACAGGAGAATATATAACTGGGTTTGGGAGAACAAAAAGCTTCTTAATTCCTTTAAGCACATGCAGTCCATTATTAATCTTTTATTAATAACCGTTCTTGTTCACTTGACCGGCGGTGTGGAAAGCTACTTTACTTTTGTATATATCTTTGAAATTATCATGGCGGGATTTCTTCTTTCATGGAAAGAGTCTTTCCTTGAAGCGTCCATGGGATGGATATTTTATCTTTCCCTGCTTTTTATGGAAAAATCGGGATGGGTCGCGCATATATCCGTGTGGTCCGATGCCGCCGCTTACAGGGAAATGTCAATTATCCTTATAAGCACCTTAAGGCTTATTGTGGTTTTATACATATCAAGCTTTATCGCGGGGTATTTAAATGTTTATGTTGTAAGGAATACGCTCCAGAGAAGCAAGATGCTGAATTATATATCAAAGCTTACGGTCGCGTTTAATAAATCCATTATCAATGATTCTTTAACAAATTTCTACACATTCGGCTACTTTAAGTTAAGGTTAGTAGAAGAGATGCTTAAGGCAAGGTTTTTTGAAACAGAACTTACCCTTATATATTTCAGCATAAAAGATTTTGATAAGGTTGAGCAAAAACAGGGCATGTTCTTCGCGAACAGGGTGCTGAAAGAGTTCGCGAAGAATTTAAATTATTTATTCTCCAAACATGATCTCGCGTGCAGGGTGACAGACGGGGAGTTTATAGCCCTTATTGTTGACGCGAAAGAGTCTGGTGTGGCGGGTAAAATAAATCAGTTGAGAGAAAAAATAAGGGATGTCGTCATAAATATTGACGGTAATATCATAGATAATATGGAAGTGGCTTTCGGCTGGGTTATGTTCCCGCAGGACGCGCAAAGCGTGGAAGTCCTTATAGAAAAGGGGAGGCAGTCCTGGTATATAGCCAAACATATGGATGACGACTCCGTATTCAGGTATAAAGGCGAATTTGAGAAAAACTAAAAAGCAGGCGCATAAATGAAAAGGGCTTTGATAAGCGTATATAAAAAAGAAGGGATAGAAGATTTTGCCCGGTCGCTTAAAAAACTGGGCTGGGAGATTATATCTACTTCTGGCACGGCAAAGATTTTAGAAAAAGCCGGCATAGAAATAACCCCGGTAGAGACTCTTACGCAGTACCCGGAAGTATTTGACGGAAGATTAAAAACAATAAGCTTTCAGATAGAAGCAGGGATACTGTTTAACAGGGAAGACCCCCGCCATGTAAAAGACGCTGAAGTCTCAGGCGTTAAGTCCATAGATATGGTTATATGTAATTTTTACCCCTTTGCCGATATAGCGGCTTCTGCCGGCACAGCTGATGAAGCGATAGAGGGTATTGATGTCGGCGGTCCTACAATGGCAAGGGCTGCGGCTAAGAATTTTAAAAATGTTGTTGTTGTTACAGACCCTTCACAGTATCAGTTAATAATTGATGAACTTAATAAGTATGAGGAAGCAAGCTTTGAAACAAGAAAAAAGCTGGCTTCTACCGCTTTTTATACGCTTTCAAAATATGACGCCTCAGTTTATAAATATTTCAATAAAAAGTTTTTTAATGAAGAATCGTATGATTTAAGGCTAAATAAAGGAAAAAAACTCCGTTACGGCGAGAACCCGCACCAGGAAGGATATTTTTACAAAACTGATGCGGAAGACGGGCTTGTGATTTCAGATTTTATGAAAATTCAGGGGAAAGAGCTTTCTTTTAATAATATTCTGGATCTGGACAGGGCTCTTAACGCCCTTTCTTTTATTGCCGGCAAAGAGCCCGCGTGCGTTATAGTGAAACACGGCAACCCCTGCGGCGCTGCGCGCCGCGCCGCCGTAAGAGATAATGCGGAGAATGCGTTTCTTAATGCATGGGACGGGGATTCTCTGGCGGCATTCGGCGGGGTGATAGTTATTAATAAAGAAGTCAGTAAAGAGCTTGCGGAGTTTATGTTAAAAGACGGAAGGTTTTTTGAGATTCTGGCCGCGCCGGAGGTATCCGAAGGAGCTAAAGAGATTTTCTCTAAAAAGCCGAAACTTATAATTCTTAAGAACCCCGCTTTATATAATCCGGCTTTAAATAAAGAGAAGGATTATAAAAAGGTGAGAGGCGGCTTTTTAGTCCAGTCTCCCGATATTTATGAACTGAAAAAAGAAAATTTAAAAGTTGTTACCAAAACTTCTCCGTCGGAAGCTCAGACGGAAGATATGATTTTCGCCTGGCAGATATGCAGGGCAAGCATCTCAAATACGGTTGTCATGGTAAAAGATAAAAAACTTATATCATCAGGTGCCGGACAGCAGGACAGGAAAAGAGCCGCGGAACTCGCGGTTATAAAGGCGGGAGACAGGGCAAAAGGGTGCGTTGCCGCCTCTGACGGTTTTTTCCCTTTTTCCGACGGACCGGAAATATTATTAAAAGCAGGGGTAAGCGCCGTAATCCAGCCCGGCGGGTCAATAAGAGATAAAGATACAATTGGTGTATGCGATAAATACAATATACCTATGGTATTTACCGGGTTGAGATGCTTTAAGCATTAAATCATTTAATTGATATTGTAAAATAAATAATATTATAAGGGGAGGAGAGCATGAAAAAAATAGCGGAAGGCAAAACCAAAATTATTTTCCAGAACGGTTCAAAAGACGAAGTTATAATTTTAAGCAAGGATAAAATAACCGCTGGAGACGGCGCTAAAGTTAATGTCATAAAAGACAAGGGTGTATACGCGAACAAGACAACCTGCAACTGCTATACATTATTAAATATGTGCGGTATAAAGACCCATTTTATCTCGGGGATAAGCGATGACAGCTTCAAGGCGTTAAAGTGCGATATGATACCTCTTGAAGTTGTTGTAAGGAGAATCGCTTTCGGTTCATATCTTAAGAGAAACCCGGGAGTGAAAGAAGGGTATGTTTTTGGGGATCTTTTACAGGAATTTTTCTTGAAAGACGACGCAAGACACGACCCCATAATGACATATGATGAGATTATAGAGGCAAAATTAAAAGCCGGTAAAAGAATCATAAAGGCTTCAGATCTTGAATTTATGATAAAAGAAGCGAAAAAGATATTTAAGATACTTGAAAGAGCGTGGCTTCTCAGAGATGTAACTCTTGTTGACCTGAAAGCGGAGTTCGGCATAACGGAACACGGGGAACTCGTGCTTGCAGATGTTATAGATAATGACAGCTGGAGAATATGGCCGGGCGGGAAACTTACCGAGATGAAAGATAAGCAGGTTTACCGCAATCTTTCAAAAGTCACGAAAGAGTCTCTTTCAAAGATTGCCGATAATTACAGGTGGGTGGCAGATACAACGGACGACTTCTGCAGAAAGACTGCCCCGCACGCCGTTATATTTATGGGTTCAGAGAAAGATAAATCACACGCAGATGAGATAATAAAAGTCCTTAAGGGTTTCGGCATCGGTTTTGATGTAAATATTCTTTCCGCGCACAAGAATACGGAGAAGCTTTTGAATATGCTTAAATATTATAACCACAGCTATCCTTACGCGGTATTTATAGCTGTCGCGGGAAGGTCAAACGCTTTAGGTCCTGTTCTTGACGGGAATACGCTTTATCCGGTTATAAACTGTCCTCCGCCGGGAAGTGCGTTCGGGGGGATGGATATACTTTCTTCCCTGAGGCTGCCTTCAAATATGGCATGCACTACAATACTTGAGCCGGGAAATGCGGCTCTTGCGGCAGTGAAAATTCTGGCACAGACAAATCTCCCTTTATGGGCAAAACTTAACCTTCATTGTGACGGAATAAAAGGAGAATAATGAAATACAGGGTTAATGTTGAGCTGGGCGATTTATGCTCTAAGATTGCTTACGGTTACGCGAAAAAAACTTTTAAAAACCGGAAAGGCTCTGTAGGAAGCTCGTTAAATATTGAAGGGGGGTTTTCCGGGCTTCTTGATTTCGGTTCGTTTTGTCTTTGTTTTAATTCGGACGGAACCGGCACTAAATCTTCCGTAGCCCATTCTGTAAAAAAATACGATACTTTAGGATGTGATCTTGTTGCCATGGTTGCTGATGATGCGGTAACCCTGGGAGCGGAACCGGTATCCATGATTAATAATTTAGATATTGATAAGGTGAATCCCGGCATAATAAAGCCTCTTATGAGAGGGCTTGAGAAAGCCGCAGAAACGGCCGGGATAACTGTAGCCGGAGGGGAGATTGCGGAAGTGCCGGATCTTGTTAAGGGTATATGCTGGAATGCGGCATTAATAGGTATAGTTGATAAGAATAAAGTAATAGACGGGAGCAGGATATCCAAAGGAGACAAGATTATAGGGCTTTTAACCGATAACTTCCGTTCCAACGGCTTTACCCTTATAAGGGATGTTCTTAAGAAAAAGCTGGGGGACCTCTGGCATAATAAAAAGTATTCCAAAGGTAAAAGCTGGGGGGAGGCTGTTCTTGCTCCTTCCAAGATATTCACTCCCTTTATACTTGATCTGGCAGGGAGATATAAAAAGAAAGCTAAAGCGAAAATAACGGGGATTGCGCATATAACAGGGGGCGGGATATATAATAACATAAAAAGAATAATTCCCGGAGGATTAAAGGCTGATATTTATAATATCCCGGAACCTCCTAAAATATTTAAAGAGCTCATAAATCTGGGAAGCATAAATAAAAAAACAGCTTATAACACTTTCAATATGGGAGTAGGCATGGTTATTATAACGCCGGAATCGGAAAAGATTTTAAAATATTTAAAGGCAAAGAACCTTCCGGCTGAAATTATCGGGGTGGTGAAATGAAATATAAGGCGAAAGTACACATAACCTTAAAAAAAGGCATCCTGGATATCCAGGGAAATACAATACAGAACGCTCTTCACAGCATAGGTTTTGAAGAAGTGGATAATATGCATATAGGCAAATACATGGAGTTTACGATTAAAACCAAAAATGAATCAACCGCGAAAAAACGTGTTGATACAATGTGCAGGAAACTTCTGGCAAACCCCGTTATTGAAGATTTTAATTTTACGTTAACAAAGATAAAAGGGGAGAAAAAATGAAGTTCGGGATTATAAGGTTTCCGGGTTCAAACTGCGATGAAGACTGTCACTGGGCAGTGACAGGCGTGTTGAAGCAGAACGGTATTTATCTGTGGCATGATGACGAAGATCTTAAGGGGTGTGACTGCGTAATACTTCCCGGCGGATTTTCATACGGTGATTATCTGCGTACGGGCGGCGTCGCTAGATTCAGCAGGATTATGAAAAAGGTGGCTGGTTTCGCGGATAAAGGCGGGCTCGTTATGGGAATCTGCAACGGGTTTCAGGTTTTATGTGAAGCAGGACTGCTTCCGGGTGCTTTTTTGAGCAACTTAAGCCGCCGGTTTATATGCAAAGACGTGCATGTTAAGGTTATAAATAATAAAACTACGTTTACGGTAAACTGTGAAAAAGAACAAATCTTGAAAATACCCGTTGCCCATGGTGAGGGCAGGTTTTACGCTGACAGGAAAACACTTAAGAATCTACATGATAATGATCAGGTAATATTAAAATATTGTTCGGATAAGGGCAATGTATCGGAAGAATTTAATCCCAATGGCTCAACTGATAATATAGCCGGGATCTGCAACAAAAAAAGGAATATTTTCGGGCTTATGCCACATCCCGAGAGATGCTGTGAGGATATTCTGGGTTCAAGTGACGGATTGTATGTATTTAAGTCAATTCTTAACAACCGGAAGCACATTATGGCTAGAAAATAAAATGTTTATTTTTAAGGCTTTTTTGATATAGAAGTTCTTCGGCATTTTATCCACATATTTTGCAAAACCCTTATTTTTAAGTGTTTTTTCTGTGTATGAAATTTATTTTTGGGTATCTGCCATTTATAGTTTTTAAAAGAACCATATTTTATGTAGATATTCCTTATTTTTCAACAAAATTCAAAAAAGACCGTTTATGCTTAATAAAAATACTCCTATTGGTTCTGAAAATTACCCCACTTGACCCATATTTATATTGACCTATCACTGTTATAATAGAGACAGAAAAAGAAAGGAGGTTAACCCAGGTGAAAAAACTACTGACAGCACTTATAGTAATAGCATTTCTATCTACAGCGGCATTCGCGGCAACTACCGATACTCAGACTGTGTATTACGAAATAGACCCGATCGTCAATCTGCAATTTCATACAGACATGACTTTAACGATTGACGCGGCTACCGCGGGTTCGCAGCCGAATACCGATTCTACGGTCAGTACGTATGATCTTACGACAAACGAAACCGGTAAGAAAATAACAGGGTATCTTAACGTGAATATGCCGAGCAGTACTTATCTGTCTGTAAACTTAAGTCCGCCGACAGGCGCTTCGTCTCTCGGTGAAACAACTTTAACCACTACAGCACAGGACCTTGTAACCGGCATTGACACACTCGCGGAACCCGGCAATAATTATACTGTATATTTAAACGCAGCAGTTAATGCCGGTCTGCCCGCAGACGGTTCAAGAGTCATAACTTTTACCGTTGCGGATGAGTAAATTATAACAAACAAATATTTTAAGTTAGTGTTAAAAAACAGCCCGAAAGGGCTGTTTTTATATTATTCATCAATTAATATTCTTATCGCTTCCGGCAGTATTTTATGTTCTTTTTTCCGCATTTTTTTTGTTAATGATTCCAGAGTATCGTTCTTATCTATTTTTATAATCTCTTTAATTATTACTTTGCCGCGGTCTACATAAGGGGTTACCTTATGTACGCTGCACCCCGTGTAGGTTGTTCCTGACTTGAATGCTTTTTCAATAGTATCTAACCCTCTGAAAACAGGCGATACTGTCCCGTCGGGAAGCACTATATTGTCATCTTCTATATTATCGGGAAGAATGGCCGGGTGAAGATTAATTATTTTTCCTTCAAATTCTTTTACAAAATTTTCCGAAAGAATTAATAAAAATCCGGCAAGCACGATTAGATCAACATTATACCCTTTTATTAGTTTTGCCAGCTCATTACAGTAATCATCGTTTGTTTTGTATTTAATGCGCGACAATACCCGGGTGGGTATATTTGCTTTTTCTGCTTTTTTTAATCCGCCGGCTTTTTCTTTATTTGATATTACAACTTTAATCTCGGCAGGAAGCCTGCCTGCGGAAATACTGTCTATTATCGCCTGCAGGTTGGTTCCTTCGCCTGATATAAGGACTGCGAGGGTTGTTTTGTTTTTTTCTTTATCCATATATTTTTTATCTTGTCCTGACCCATACTGCTTTATTTTGAGTTTTAAGAAAATTAATTTTTCAAACTGTAAGGATATTTACCGTTAAAGCACGCAAGGCAGAATGTATCTTTTTTTATCCCCACGGCTTTAAGAAGTCCTTCCAAGCTCAGGTATCCCAGGCTTTTAGCGCCTATGAATTTCGCTATTTTAGGTATTGAATGATTTGCCGCTATTAATTCTTCATAAGTTGCCGTATCCACTCCCAGATAACACGGGTGAGTCATTGGGGGCGAAGTTACCCTTACATGCACTTCTTTCGCGCCTGCTTCTTTCAGAAGTTTTACGATAGATCTTGTGGTGTTGCCCCTTACGATGGAATCATCAACAAGTATTATCCTTTTCCCTTTTATATTATCCTTTACGGGATTGAATTTTAATTTTACGCCGAGCTTTCTTATCCTGTCCTCGGGCTGGATAAAAGTTCTTGCTATATACCTGTTTTTTATCAGTCCTTCCACATAAGGCAGGTCTGACGCGTTCGCGAACCCTATTGAGGCGGGCGTGCCCGAGTCGGGTATTGACATAACAAGATCTGCATCACAGTGATATTCTTTTGTGAGAAATTCCCCCATTTTTGCTCTCGCGGCGTATACGGATCTACCGTTTATTATTGAATCGGGTCTTGCAAAGTAGATATATTCAAATATGCAGAGAGAAGAGGAAGTATCTTTTTTATCTTTGTAATTGTATGTTTTTATCCCGTGTTTATCTATTATTACTATTTCCCCGGGGGATAGTTCTCTTACGAATTTGGCTCCTATCGTGTTTAACGCGCAGGTCTCGGAGGAAAAGACCCATCCTTTGTTTTTATTTATTTTTCCGAGGCATAACGGCCTTATGCCCTGCGGGTCCCTGAAAGCCACAAGCTTATCAAGAGTGCATAATACCACAGAATACGCGCCTTTTATCCTGTCCATGGTTTTTATAATCTTTTTATGTATCTCTTTTCCTTCGGCAAGGGCAAAGAGTTTCGCGATGATCTCACTGTCGGAATTAGATTCAAAATGTATTGATTTTTTTAAAAGTTCTTTTCTTAAAGAGTTGTGGTTTATTAAATTGCCGTTATGCGCAAGCGCTACCGGGCCTATATGCGTTTTTAATGTTATGGGTTGGGCGTTATGAATTTTGCTTGAACCGCTTGTGGAATACCTGTTATGCCCTATGGCTATATTGCCCGTAAGGTGGTGCAGTATCTCGGGAGTGAATATCTGGGATACAAGCCCCATCTCTTTATGGCATTCTATGGTTTTGCCGTTTGATGCGGCAATGCCTGAGCTTTCCTGTCCCCTGTGCTGGAGGGCGAAAAGCGCGAAAAAAGCGGATGAAGCGACATTCGCGTAATCGGAGTAAATGCCGAATACGGCACAGCTTTCACGGATTTCACCTGACATAATACGCTCCTTTTATGTTTCCGATGTCTTTCCTATAATGAAATCCTTCCCAGTTCATACCGTTAATATATGAATAGACTTTCTCTCTTGCCTTGTCTAAGCTCGGCGCGAGGGATGTTACGGATAAAACCCTGCCTCCAGAAGAGACTGTTTTTTCATTTTCAAGTTTTGTGCCCGCATGGAATACAATAATATCGCCTTCTTTTTCTTCTAAAACGGGAAGAGCTATGTTTTTTTTATAATTTCCGGGATATCCTTCTGCTGAGATAACTACTGTTAAGGCGGCATCATCTTTCCATTTTAATGTTTGCGTGTGCAGTTTTTTATCCGCCGCGGCAAGCATAATTTCCACAAGATCATTATCTAATCTTGTTAGTATGACCTGGGTTTCAGGGTCGCCGAATCTCGCGTTATATTCAAGAACCATGGGTCCGGTTCCTGTTATCATAAGTCCGAAATATATTACACCGCAGTAATCAACGCCTTCTTTTTTTAACCCGTTTAATGTGGGGATTATAATTGTATCTTTTATGGTGTCAAAAAGTTTCTCATCCAGAAATTCAGATGGAGAGTATGCCCCCATCCCGCCCGTATTTGGGCCCTTGTCTTCATCATGCGCTTTTTTATAATCGCACGCGCCTTCCATGGGCAAGATTACTTCCCCGTCGGTAAAGCAAAGAATAGAGATCTCTCTGCCCTTAAGGAATTCTTCTATGATAACTTTTTTTGAGGATTCCTTGAATTTGGATTTTATAAGAAGCTCGGTTAATTCGCCTAAAGCTTCGTCCGCGTTCTTTGCGATTGTTACGCCTTTGCCGGCGGCTAAGCCGTCCGCTTTTATTACAAGCGGGAATTCACAGATGTTTAAATATTCTTTAGCGTCTTGAAAGTTTTCAAAACAGCCGTATTTGGCTGTGGGGATGCCGTATTTTTTCATGAAATTTTTAGAGTATGCCTTGCTTGCCTCAAGCTCGGCCCCGTCTTTACCGGGTCCGAACACTTTTATTCTGTTCTTTTTAATCTCATCGGCGAGCCCGCAGGAAAGCGGCGCTTCGGGCCCTATTACAACAAGGTCAATTTTATTTTTCTTAACCCAGTCAATGATCCCGGGTATGTCATCTACGGGTATATCTATATTTTTGCCCAGATTGCGCGTTCCGGCATTCCCGGGTATTATGAATAATTCATCTGTTTTCGGGGACTTTTTTATTTTCCACGCAAGGGCGTGCTCCCTCGCGCCCTGTCCTATAACCGCTATTTTCATTTTTTTACTCCCATTCAATAGTTCCCGGGGGCTTGGAAGTTATGTCATATACAACCCTGTTTATTCCCGGGACTTCATTTACTATTTTTGTTGATAATTCTTCCATGATTTCCCATGATATGTTCGCTGGTTTTGCCGTCATAGCGTCTCTTGAATAAACCGCTCTTACGGCTATTATATCATTATATGTTCTTTGATCGCCCATAACTCCCACTGTTTTAAGGGGGAGAAGAACCGCGAAATACTGCCATAGCTGGTTATTTAAGTCATATTTTTCTATTGTGGAAGAAACTATTTTGTCTGCTTTGCGAAGCGTCTTAAGTCTCTCCTCTGTAATCTCTCCCAGAACCCTTACTGCGAGCCCCGGACCGGGGAAGGGCTGTCTTTGCAGTATTTCCTGCGGTATGCCGAGAGTTTTCCCTACCCGGCGCACTTCATCCTTAAAGAGATATTTTAAAGGCTCTATCAATTTAAATTTAAAATCGTCCGGGAGCCCGCCCACATTATGATGTGTTTTTATAATCGCGCTTTTTGAGTATTTGCCGCCCCCGCTTTCTATTATGTCCGGATAAAGGGTGCCCTGCACCATAAACTTTATCTTATCCTTTATTTCTTTTTCAAATATTCTTACAAATTCTCTCCCTATTATTTTTCTTTTTTCTTCGGGATCCGTAACGCCTTTTAATTTTTTTAAAAAATGAGCCCCCGCATCAAGCACTTTTAATTTTAATCCCAGCTGTTTTACCATAGCTTCTTTTATGTTTTTTACTTCGCCTTCCCTTAACAGGCCGTTATCAACAAGAAGGCATGATAGTTTTCCTCCGGCGGCTTTCTTTACAAGCAGTGCAGCAACCGTTGAATCAACACCGCCTGAGAGCGCGCAGAATATTTTTTCGTTCCCTGTCTCTTTTTTTATATCCGCAATTATCTCTTTTATGAATTCTTTCGGCGTCCAGGAGAAAGTACACCCGGCAGCTTTTAAAAAGTTTTTGATTATTGCCGCGCCGCGGGGAGTATGCGCAACTTCCGGATGGAATTGTACGCCGAATATTTTCCTTTTTTTATTTGCGATGGCGGCTATCTTTCCGTAAGAAGATTCCGCCAGTATTTTAAAGCCCTCAGGAACTTTTTTAACTTCATCCTGGTGAGACATCCAGCAGGTATTTTTACCCTGTATGCCTTTAAATAAAGAGTCTTTTTCCGTTACGTTAAAAGTATTTGCCCCGTATTCTCTTTTACCGGATTTAAAAACAATACCGCCAAGCTGGTGCGTAATAAGCTGCATACCGTAGCAGATGCCGAGCACGGGGATATTTAAGCCGTATATATCCGGATCAAGTTTCGGCGCGTTTTTATCGTATACGCTTGCCGGGCCACCCGACAGGATTATCGCTGTTGGTTTTAATTTTTTAAGTTCTCCGGCTGTTACGGAATGGGGTATAAGCTGGCTGTAAACACCGGCTTCCCTTGCCGCTCTTACGATTAACCGGTTATACTGTGACCCGAAATCAAGAACAAGAACCTTTTCTTTTATCATGGGAACCTCAGGTTTTAATAATTAGGCGATTCTTTTATATATTCTATATTATGAGGATGGCTTTCTTTGAATCCGGCCGATGTTATTCTGCACAAGCTTCTGTTTTTGAGTTCTTCTATGGTTTTAGCGCCCGCGTATCCCATACCGGCCCTTAATCCGCCTGCCAGCTGGTATATTACATTGGCGAGAGGTCCTTTGTAGGGGACATTTCCTTCAATGCCTTCAGGGACAAGCTTGCTTAAACTTGTGTTTTTCTCCTGGCCGTATCTGTCCCTGCTGTAAAGCTTCATGGCGCTCATTGAGCCCATTCCCCGGTATTCTTTAAATCTTTTTCCTTCAAATAATGCTACTTCGCCGGGGCTCTCGTCAGTGCCGGCGAAGAGGCTCCCTACCATAACCGAATCCGCACCCGCGACTATTGCTTTTACTATATCGCCGGAGTAAGCAAGGCCCCCGTCTGCTATTACGGGGATACCATATTTTTTAGCAGCTTGGGCGCAGTCCATTATAGCGGTAATCTGCGGTACTCCGGCACCGGCCACAACGCGCGTTGTGCATATGCTTCCGGGGCCGACACCGACTTTTACTGCGTCCGCTCCGGCTTTTATTAGGGCTGCTGTTCCTTCGGCTGTGGCTACATTACCGGCTATTACGGGTATATCAAATTTCTTTTTCAGGCTCTTTATAAGGGTAAGTATTTTTTTTGTATGGCCGTGCGCGGTATCAATAACTATTACATCCGCATGTGCGCTTATGAGTTTTTCCGCTCTTTCATAGCTGTCATCAGATACGCCTATTGCCGCCCCCGCCAGAAGCCGGCCCTGAGCGTCTTTTGAAGCAAGAGGGTACTGAATTTTTTTCTGTATATCTTTTACCGTTATGAGGCCTATAAGATTATTTTTGCCGTCAACAACGGGGAGTTTCTCAATTTTATATTTATGAAGAATCTCTTTTGCCTGTTCCAGAGTTGTGCCCTTTTTTGTGGTTATGAGGTTTTCTTTTGTCATCAGGTTTTTTATGGGCTGTGATAAGTTTTCTTCAAAACGCAGGTCCCGGTTGGTTATTATTCCCACAAGCTTTCCTTTTTCGGTTACGGGGATGCCTGATATGTGGTATCTTTCCATAAATTCATGCGCTTTTTTTATTGTCTCATCAGGTGATAATGTTATGGGGTTTGTTATCATCCCGCTTTCCCATCTTTTTACCCTGTCTACTTCTTCAGCCTGGTTTTCTATGCTCATATTGCGGTGTATTACCCCTATCCCGCCTTCTCTTGCTATTGCTATCGCAAGGCGCGATTCTGTTACCGTATCCATTGCTGAGCTTATGAGGGGGATATTTATTTTTATCTTTTTTGTAAGATATGTGGAAGTATCAACTTCTGCGGGCAGTATGTCAGAGTATCCGGGGATGAGGAGCACATCGTTAAAGGTTAACCCTTCTTTTAAAACCTTTTTCATATCTCCTCCTGTAAAAATTGGAGTATTATAATTCGGTATTCTTTGGTTGGTATTTTTCTCCTTTTTTTAATAGAAAATCATTATTTTAAAGCATTTTTTTATTATTTTTCCGTTTTTTCTCTTTTATTTAAATTAAATACGTTATTAAAAAGGGAAAAGAAGAAGAGCTAAGAATTAATTGATATTGTGGGGGGATATAATGATCAGTCAGTCAAATAAATTAATCGCTGTAATTGATGATGAGCCTGATATAGTGGAATTAATAAATATCCATCTTCAAAAAAGCGGGTTTAAGGTTAAAACTTTCCAGGAAGCCGAATCCTTTTTAGAGTTTATTAAAAATACCCAACCCTCCATTATAATTCTTGATTTAATGCTTCCCGGTGCTGACGGGCTTGAGATCTGCAGATACCTTAAGAGCGAAAAAAAATATTCTTTTATACCTATTATTATGTTAACTGCCAGAGCGGAGGAGACGGATAAGATTATAGGGCTTGAACTTGGTGCCGATGATTATATTACCAAGCCTTTTTCGGTTAAAGAGCTTACCGCAAGAGTAAAGACCGTTTTAAGAAGGGCATCAAGCTCCGCAAAATCCGATTCTGCGGATATAATTGAGATCGGCGGAGCGTTAAAGATTGACGTCCAGAAGTATGAAGTCAGGATTTATGATAAGAAAGTAGATTTAACCACAACGGAATTTAAAATGCTCGAGCTTCTTGCCGAAAAAAGAGGCAGGGTTCTAAAAAGGGATGATATACTTGACTGCATCTGGGGTGACGATAAGGATGTTTTAGACAGGACAATAGATACGCATATGAAAAACTTAAGAAAAAAACTGGGGGATGCCTCGGATCTTATAAAAAACATAAGGGGCATAGGTTATAAGATAGAAATATGAAAAGACATTTTTTTTATAAAATATTCTCCGGATACTTCTTGATAATATTATCTCTTACTGTTCTGATTTTCTTTTTTTCATTTCAGATTATAAGGGATAATTATATAGAGATTACAACTTCAAATCTTAAAAATATCACCAGATCTTTAATGCCTGAGGTTTTTTTATTTATAAAAAACAAGCAGCTTGATGAACTGGATTTATTTGTTAAAAATATGGGCAAGTCTATTAATGCGAGAATTACGGTTGTAAGCAAAAACGGAGCAGTTTTAGCGGATTCTCAGGAAAATCCGGTCAATATGGAAAACCACAAAGAAAGACCCGAGATCGCAGGCGCTCTTACCGGCTCGACGGGGAAAGACCTGCGTTTCAGCAACACCGTTAAAAAAGATATGCTCTATGTGGCGCTTCCTGTTGAATATAATAATGAAGTTTACGGGGCATTAAGGACAAGCGTGTTTCTTAAGGATATAAACAGCCTGCTGTACATCCTAAAGATAAAGATTGCACAGATTGTAGCGATAATATTAATACTTTCAATAATTGCCGCTGCGCTTCTTGTCCGTGGTTTTTCAAAACCCGTACAAGAGTTAAGTGCGGCTTCTAAAAAATTAGCAGAGGGCGATTTTGATGTAAGAGTGCTTTTAAAGAATAAGGATGAGTTAAAAGATCTTGCGGATAGTTTTAATTATATGGCCTCCAGAATAAAGAACTTGTTTAAGGAAGTATCGGGCCAGAAAGAAGAACTTAACGGCATTATTTCATCCATTCAGGAACTGCTGGTTGTATTGGACTATAAGGGCAGGATTATTCTTTCAAACGATAGCTTTAAAAAATATGTTAACAATATGGATATGCGGGATAAATTTTACTGGGAAATCCCGGGCATGGCCGGACTTGAGGAGATTGTAGAAAAGGTTTCTTCTCTTAACGAAAGCGCTTCGGGTGAGATAAAAATAAATGAAGATATTTTTATCTGCACGGTTGCCCCGAGCAAATATAAAGAGAAAAAGACCGTAATCCTTCATAATATAACGGAGGTAAAGCGGCTGGAAAAACTAAAAAAGGATTTTATTTCAAATGTTTCCCATGAGATGAGGACCCCTCTTACCGCCATAAAGGGTTTTGCCCAGACACTGGAAGATTCCGCGGATCAGGAAAGCAGGCGTTTTGCTGATATTATAAATAAGCATGCCGACCGGCTTATGAATATAGTGCAGGATCTTCTTCTTCTTTCCGAACTTGAGGAGAAGGGATCAAAGCTTGAGGTAGAGGAAGTGGATCTGGAAAAATTAGCTAAAGGTATAATAAATATATTTGATTTTAAGGCGAAAGAAAAAAACATTAATTTAAATCTTGTTTCCGATCAAAAGATACCCGGCATTAAGCTTGATCCGTTTAAGATTGAACAGGTTTTTATAAACCTTATAGATAACGCGGTTAAATATACCGAATCAGGAGATATAAAAATTATACTTAAAAACGAAGGGCCTTCCGTAAGGGTTGAAGTGCAGGATACGGGGATAGGCATCCCTGCGGAACATATCCCCAGAATATTTGAAAGATTTTATGTTGCCGATAAATCCCGTTCAAGGAAGATAGGTGGCACGGGGCTTGGCCTTTCCATCGTAAAACATATAGTTTTACTGCATGGCGGAAATATAAATGTTGAGAGTATGCCGGGTTGCGGCACTAAATTTATAATTTATCTTCCTTTAAATTAATTTCTTCACACAAACTTCACAGTTTCTTTATACCTAATCCATAAATATTAGTTATATTCTTATTGGAAGTTAATTTTTATGCATAAGGAGAGGGTATGAAGAAAATAGCGCGGAGACTCCTTTCAAATACTAAAAAGAAAAAAGTCTTGTTGGCGCTTTTTGTTTTATTTATTTCTCTTTTTCTTTTGGTAAAAATATCCGCTGCCGCAGAGATGGATAAGCTTATAGACAAGCTTGTCGAGAAGGGTATTTTAACCCGGGATGAAGCAAAGCAGATAATAGTGGAAGTGGAGCAGGAAAATAAATTGAAGCCGGATACAGTAAAATCTGCAGAGACGATAAAGTTAAAAGGAGATCTGAGAATAAGGTATCAGAATGAAGAAGACGGTGATGAACTTAAAAACCGCCAGCGCGGGAGATATAGAGCCCGTTTGGGCGCGGAAACAAAAGTTAATAGCAATACGAGTGCTGCCCTGGGTCTTGTGGCCGGAGAAAACGATCCGCGTTCCAGAAACTTAACTTTCCAGAACTATTTTGAGACCCCCGGCATGAGATTAGATTACGCGTATACAACATATAAGGCTTACCCATGGGCGACGGCCGAAGTCGGCAAAATGAAGGAAGTAAGAAAGCTGGTTTTCAGCCCGTCAGATCTTTTATGGGATTCAGATATAAATCCGGAGGGGGCTTCGGTTCTTTTTTCTAAAAAAGTAAATAACAAATTTAGTTTGTTTGCTAATACAGGAGTATGGATTCTAGATGAATCTTCACGCCAGCCCGATCCTTTTATGTGTGTCTTACAGCCCGGATTTCAGTATGAGTTAAGCAATGATTCTTATTTTAAAGCAGGGGCTACATATTACGGTTTTAAAAATGTAATAGGCTCATCTCCTGAACATTCTTCGGGCACTAACACAAGAGAAGGCGGCACATTGAAATATAATTATAGCGCATGGAATCCTACCGTGGAGCTGGCATTTAAGTTTCCTTTCGGCTTCAAGAGCATTCCCTTTCTTTCGTTATACGGCGAATATATAAAAAATCCCAGCCCCCCTGTAGATAATACGGGATATGTAGCCGGTTTCAGGTTCGGACATAAAAAAGTGCTGAATGCAAATGAGTGGCAGATCGGCTATAGCTACAGATTTTTAGCCAGTGATGCATGGCTTGATACTTTTCCTGATTCCGATATATTCGGCGGCTCAACCAATGTAAGGGGAAGTGAGATCACCTTATTTTACGGATTAAATGAAAATTCATACTTAGGTGTTGATTATTATATGGTTAGCAGGATTGAAGGAGATGACAAAAGAAACCTTCTTCAACTTGACTGGAATTTAAAATTTTAACTAAACACCGGACTTAAGTCTAGTGAATATTATGCCGGGAGGAAAAATGAAAATTAGAATCTTAACCATCTGTATATTGCTCTGTCTTATGCCCGGGCTTTTATTGGTCTCGGGATGTAGGAAGAAATCGGCTTCTGTACAGAGCATAACCCTTGCTGGATCTACTTCGGTACAGTCCTTTGCGGAAGAATGGGCATCTAACTATATGCAGAAAAACCCGGGATGCAGGGTGAATGTACAGGGCGGAGGCTCAACTGCAGGCGTGCAGGCGGCAATATCCGGCGTTGCGGACATAGGGATGACATCAAGGGATTTAACTGCTGGCGAACAGAAAACTTTACAGAAAAAAGTGGTTGCTTTTGACGGCATAGCGGTTATCGTTAATCCCGAAAATAAGATTGATAATCTTACAGAGGAACAGATCCAGGAAATATTCTCAGGCAAAGTAACAGACTGGTCAAAGGCAGGCGTGGGCAAAGGAACAATAAATGTAGTAACCAGGGAAGAAGGTTCGGGTACCAGAGCATCTTTCCAGGATATGATTATGAAGAAGTACAAGATAAATGCCGCTTCAATGGTGCAGGATTCCAACGGATCCGTAAGGGAGATGGTCTCATCTGATCCTAATGCAATAGGGTATATATCTATGGATCTGGTTAATGATAAAGTAAAAGCGGTTAGTATAAACGGCATTGCGCCTACAGTGGAAAATGTAGAGAAAGGTGAGTATGAGACTATCAGACCGTTTTTATTTGCATATAAAAAAGATATAAGTCCGGCTGCGCAGGCATTTATAGATTTTGTATCCAGCCCGGAAGGTAAGGCATTGATAAAAGAAGAGGGGTTAATACCTCCTTCAAAATAATATTATTGTTTGCAAGGATTTTTTAGCAGTAGATTGGTATTAAATGAAATTTATAAGTAAATTTTTTGATCAGGAAAAAACAGCGTATTACATATTTACGGTTATTGCTCTTACAACAATAGCGGCGCTTTTTCTTATTGCTTTTTTCATCATGAAAGAAGGCGTCCCGTTAATAGCAAAAGAAGGTCTTTTCAAATTTATATTCGGCAGGCTGTGGGAACCCTCAAGCGGTGTTTACGGCATTTATGCCATGATTATAGGTTCTATATGGATTACCATAGGAGCCATGGTAATAGGGATTCCGCTCGGGCTTGCATGCGCGATTGTTCTTGCTGAATTTGCCTCATATAAGGCGGCGATGGTTATTAAGCCTGCGCTTGAGCTTCTTGCAGGAATACCTTCTGTTGTTTACGGTTTTATAGGGATGGTTGTGCTTGCCCCTATAATAAGGAAATATCTGGGGGGACCCGGCTTTTCGGTTCTTACTGCTTCAATTGTTCTGGGGATAATGATTCTTCCTACAATTATAAGTATATCAATTGATTCTTTAAAAGCCGTGCCTTCAAGCTACCGTGAGGGTTCATATGCGCTTGGTGCCACAAAATGGCAGACAACCTGGATGGTTGTTCTTCCTGCGGCAGGTTCCGGTATAATTGCCAGTATTATATTAGGCATGGGTAGGGCGGTAGGCGAGACAATGGCCGTTATAATGGTTGCCGGTAATTCAATAAAAGTGCCTCACAGTATACTTGATCCGGTAAGAACCCTTACAAGCAACATTGCGCTTGAGATGGGTTATGCGACAGGTGATCACCAGAAGGCCCTTTTTGCAACCGGTGTTATCTTGTTTGTGATGATAATGGTTTTAAATATTATTGCCAATGTAGCATTAAAAAGGAAGTTATCGAAAAAATGAGAGTTAATCCTAAAAAAATGCAGAAATTTATTCAGATCCCTCTCTGGGGTTTTACGGTATTTTGTCTTGCGGTACTTTTTTTTATAATTGTCTATGTCTTAAAAAACGGTCTACCTGTTATATCCTGGGAGTTTTTATTCTCAGTTCCTAAAAACATGGGAAAATCAGGCGGCATACTTCCTATGGTTCTCGGGACCATATATGTAACCGTTGTAGCTGTTTTAATTGCGACTCCTCTGGGTGTAGGTACAGCCGTATACCTTACTGAGTATACAAGAGAAAATAAGCTTACGGCATTTATCCGCTTTACCACAGAATGTCTTGCTGGTATACCTTCGATAATATTCGGCTTGTTCGGGTTTATACTTTTTGTGATTTATTTTAACTGGGGCTGGTCTATACTTTCAGGCGGCCTTACTTTAGCTATAATGATTCTTCCTACGGTTATAAGGACCTCAGAAGAAGCGATACGTTCAGTTCCCTTTAAATTAAGGGAAGTAAGTTTTTCGCTGGGCGCAAACAGATGGAGTACAGTCTCAAAAGTTGTTATACCATCTGCTCTTCCGGGCATTTTAACCGGCATAATTCTGGGGGTGGGCAGGAGCATAAGCGAGACTGCCGCGGTAATATTTACCGCAGGCTCGTCATTGTTGATACCTACATCTATATTCAGTCCTGCCCGTACAATGTCTGTTCATTTTTATATTCTTGCGCGAGAAGGTATATCAATGAAAATGGCTTATGGAACTGCAGCCGTCCTTATAATAGCCATACTTATTATTAATTTTGTTTCTTACTGGATAATGCATAAATATTTATCAAGGCTTTCTTAAAAATTAATGATTAAAAGGAGATGAGTTTTGTCCGATATAAAATTAAAAGTTGAAAAATTAAGTTTTTCCTACGGCAGCAATAAAGTCCTGGATGATATAAGTCTTGATATTAAAAATAGGGAAATATTAAGCATAATAGGGCCGGCCGGTAGCGGTAAGACAACTTTCTTAAGGTCTCTTAACAGGCTAAATGATCTTTTTCCGAATACCAAGGCTGTGGGCCGCGTTCTGCTTAACGATAAAGAAGTTTATTCTCCCTGCATGGATTTATTTGATTTAAGAAGAAGGGTCGGGATGGTTTTTGCGGTCCCTGTTCCCCTTATTAATACAATATATGAGAATATAGCTTACGGTCCTAAACTTATCGGGATAAAAAATAAGAAAAAGCTCGATGAGATTGTAGAAGACAGCCTGCGCCGTGCCGCGCTCTGGGATGAGGTAAAAGACAGGTTAAAAACTTCAGCGCTGCGGCTTTCGGGCGGCCAGCAGCAGAGATTGTGCATCGCGAGAACGCTTGCTCTTGATCCTGAAGTTATGATGCTTGATGAGCCCTGCTCGGGATTAGATCCCATATCCACAATGAAGATAGAAGAAAACTTGCAGCAGCTTAAAGAAAAAATTACGGTTATACTTGTAACAAACAACAATAAACAGGCTGCCCGCGCATCGGACAGGTGCGCTTTCTTTTTGATGGGTAAATTAATAGAGGTCGGCGCCACAAAGGATTTATTTGTAAGTCCTGCGGAAAAGCAGACAAATGATTATATAACCGGAAAGTTCGGATAACAGGAGGCGGTTTTTGGATAAGGCTGTTATTAAAACAAAAAATCTTTCGCTTTACTACGGCAGCTTTAAAGCGCTTGATAATATAAATCTTGATATTCTTCCCAATAAGGTTACCGCCCTTATAGGACCTTCGGGATGCGGCAAATCAACTTTTTTAAGGTCGTTAAACCGCATGAATGATTTAATTGACGGCGTAAAAACAGAGGGAGAAGTCCTTTACAGTAATCAAAACATTTATAATAAGTGTGTGGATATTACATCTCTAAGGAAAGATATAGGTATGGTTTTTCAAAGACCGAACCCGTTTCCGTCATCAGTATATGATAATGTGATTTACGGACCTAAAGTTCACGGCATAAACAACAAAGAAAAACAGGATGTAATTGTTCGGGAATCCCTGGAATCAGTGGGTCTGTGGAAAGAATTAAAGGACTGTTTGTTTGAATCTGCTCTAAGTCTTCCTCCGTACCAGCAGCAGACACTATGTATTGCAAGGCTTCTTGCTGTTAAGCCTGAGGTTCTTTTAATGGATGAGCCATGTTCCGCGCTTGATCCTATAGCAACAGCCAAAGTAGAGGAATTGATACATGAGTTGAAAAAGAATTATACTGTAGTTATAGTTACCCATAATATGCAGCAGGCGGCAAGGATATCCGACCGCACGGGCTATTTCCTGCTGGGGAAACTTATAGAGTTTGATGATACACAGAAAATATTTACAAATCCTGCCCAAAAAGAAACTGAAGATTATATCTCCGGGAAATACGGTTAAAGAAAGAGGCTATTTATGGAAAGACATCTTGATGAAGAGATAAGAAATCTGCATAAAGGAATTCTTAAAATGGGCGCATCTGTTGAAGATATTATATCAAAGGCGATTGAATCCATTAAGATGCGCAACCAGGAATTTTCTAAAAGCATTATAGATTCAGATGACGAGATTGATACGGCAGAAGTAAAGCTTGAGGAAGAATGCATAAGACTGCTTGCTCTTTACCAGCCGGTGGCAGAAGATCTCCGCTATATAATTGCTGTCACAAAAATTGTAAACGATTTAGAAAGAATGGCCGATATAGCGGTTAATATTACCGAATGTTCTATTGAGATGGCGAACGAGCCGTTATTAAAGCCGTTAATTGATATTCCAAAAATGGCTGAGCTTGCAAAATCCATGCTGAAAAATGCCCTTAATTCATTTATTAGCAGGGATCTGTCTTTAGCCAAAATGATATGGATTCAGGAAGAAGAAGCTGATAGGTTAAGGGATCTGGTTTTTGAAGAATTAATAGGGTTTATAGAAAAAGACGGTAAATGTGTTAACAAAGCACTGCCCCTTCTTCTTATAGCGCGCCATCTTGAACGAATATGTGATTTATGTACAAATATATCAGAAGATGTTGTTTATATAATTACGGGCAAAACAATTAAGCACCAATCCGATATTATTAGAAAGCTGAATAATAATAAAACCGTAAACTAACGATTATAGTTTTTAGGCGGGTTAACGGGTATCTCTTTGGTATTATTATTTTCGTTGCTTTCCTGTGTTTTGTCTTTCTCATCGGCGATGGCTTTAAGTTTAGTTGCATTAAGCAGAATCTGGTTCTGTCCGGGGTTTGTTATTGTCATGAGAGAGTTATGTTCAGCGCCGGGAGCCAGAGGTCCCTTAATTTCACCTCCGAAATAGCCCCAGTTATTGTTAACCATGGCTTCAAGCTTAAGGAAGTATTCGTTGCCGGGCGCGTCCCCTATATTTTTAACGGTGACTTTAATTTTTAACGGGTTCCAGTTAATGATCTCCAGGTTTGTTACTGTTAAGTCCGGTTTAGGTCTGGTAACTGTTCTGGCATTTACTGTTGCTGTTATAGAAGTTGTAATAAAAATAAAAAGAAGAATTAATACCAAAAATTTCAGGTTGTTATTTTTCATAGCGCCCTCCATTAAGTAAAAATTATAGTGATATATTTATAAACAATAATATGCTTTATTTAATTTATCCAGGGAAACTGAAAAGATCTTCTCTTTTCCATGGTTAAGTGTTAAATCTTTATCTGTTACTTCCCCCAAAATTTGATAGGTGTTAAATTTTTCTTTTGAGGCTAACTTCTTGAATTTATCAAAATTTTCTTTTGATAAAGATACTACTATTCTTGACTGACTTTCTCCGAATAATAGTTCCGGGCTTATCTTGTCTAAATTTATGTCTGCACCGAGATTGCCTGTTATACAGCTCTCTGCTATGGATATAAGGAGGCCGCCTTCAGAACAGTCATGGGCAGAAGAGAATAATTCATTCTGTATCGCCTTAAGGCATACAGAATGTACTTTCTTTTCTTCATTAATATTAAATTTAGGTAGAGGTCCTTTCTCTGCACGATAAAGATGCTTTAGGTATTCGCTTCCGCCTAAAGAATCGCAGTGTTTTCCCAGCAGCATTATAATATCATCTTTGTTTTTAAAGCTCATTGAACAGGTTTTTGATATATCTTCTATTAATCCCAGCATTCCTATTGTTGGTGTAGGGTGTATAGGCCCCTTATGGCTTTCATTGTAAAAAGATACATTACCTGATACTACGGCAATTTTAAGTTCTTTACATGATTCTGCTATCCCCTCAACACATTTTTTAAACTGCCAGAACCTGTCCGGTTTCTCGGGGTTTGCGAAATTAAGACAATCTGTAACGGCTGCTGGATCTGCTCCTACACATACCAGATTTCTTGCCGCTTCACATACCGCGATCTGTGCGCCAATATACGGGTCAAGATAACAGTATGTGCTGTTGCAGTCAGATGTTAAGGCGATAGCCTTGTTTGTTCCTTTTATCCTTACTAGGGCGGCATCTCCCATCCCCGGCCTTATTATGGTATTATCCTGCACCATATGATCGTACTGGGTAAATATCCATCTTTTGCTTGCTATAATAGGTGATGATAAAAGTTTTAAAAGGGCGTCTTTATGATCTATCTTCTTTTTTATTTTCCCGTTCTTTTTATTTATTTTATCCAGATAGGCCGGTTTCTTTGAAGGCATAATGTATAAAGGAGCTGCTGTTATTTTTTTTGCGGGTACTTCCGCTACAATTTCCCCCTTATTTTTTAAGATGACGATATCGCCGGGCGTGGTATACCCTATAACCGAAGCTTCTAAGTTCCACTTGTGGAATATATCAAGTATTTTTTTCTCTTTTCCTTTTTTAACAACGGCAAGCATCCTTTCCTGTGACTCGCTCATCATTATCTCATAAGGCTCCATTGGTTCTCTTAAGGGAACATCTGCAAGCTCAACAACCATACCTACATTATTTGCCTCAGAGAGTTCTGTTGTTGTGCACGTAAGCCCGGCTGCCCCCATATCCTTATATGCCATTATATATCCGGTTTCAAGAGCTTCTTTGGTTGCTTCAATTAAACATTTGCCTGCAAACGGGTCTCCTACCTGTACTGACGGTCTCTTTTCTTCTTTGTCTTTGAATTCGGCTGATGCAAGTATACTGCACCCGCCTATACCGTCTTTTCCTGTTCTTGCTCCGAGAAAAAGAACGGGGTTTCCCGGTTTTGCCCCGCTTTTGGCAAGGTCTTTTTCTTTTGCAATACCCGCGCACATTACATTTACAAGGCAGTTGCCTTCATAAGAAGGATGGAAATATACTTCCCCTCCCACGGTAGGAACACCGATACAGTTCCCGTAAAAAGATATACCGCTTACAACACCGCTTAAAAGGTATTTATTTTTATGGGTGTTAGGCATACCGAACCGGAGTGAGTTAAGAAGAGCGATAGGTTTTGCCCCCATGGATATAATATCCCTTATTATCCCGCCTATGCCTGTAGCCGCACCCTGGAATGGTTCTATCTGTGATGGGTGGTTATGACTCTCCATCTTAAATACAATAGCAAGGTCGCCGAATTTTATCCCGCCTGCATCTGTCCCGAATAATGTAGGGTATTTACCTTTTTTAGGGAGGAGTTTAAGAAGGGCGCGTGATCTGGGATACCCGCAGTGTTCGGACCATTCAACAGAGAACATCGCGAGCTCGGTAGGAGTGGGCGTTCTTCCGAGAATCTTTAAAATATTCTTGTATTCGGCTGTTTTTAATCCCAATGATTTATACATCTGTTTTGCTTTCATCCACACCCCCGCGGATTTTCTTTGAACAATTGTAAGTTTTCTTAAACCGTTTTTTTTTACCTTCTTTGCATAAAAAATCATTATTTTAAACAACTTTTGCCAATATAGTATTATTATAGTTATATTTGCATAATTTTGGCTTGACAATTTTCCACAGCCCTGAAGAATGAAAATTTTTCTCACCCTTAATATCCCTGCATATTGCCTTTAAAGCAAGTGAATGTGCAGGGATTCGACTTTTCAAAAGAACACCATTAAAAAAGTTTAAAAAATAATTTTCTCAAGAGCGTTTTTTGCTTGATTTCTTAACTTTAATATTGTATAATACAAGTTAAGACAAATATGGGAGGCAATACATTATGGATTTATCTAAAATCAGAAAACAAATTTCAACGGATATTTCTAAACGGACTAAATTAGAGAAAGAACTTTTAAACTCTTATTACAGAATAGAAATGGGGTCGCTTATTAAAAGATATGTCCTTTGCGGAAAGCCGGGATGTAAATGCGCCAAAGGGGCCAAACATGGTCCGTTTCTTTACTTGTATAAAGCGGTTAACGGCAAAAACATCCGCAGTTATATAAATAAAAAGGATATTAAGCTAATAAAAGCGCTTGAACGTTATAAAGTATTCCAACAAAAACTGGCCGAAGTCAGGATATTAAATAAAGGAATAAATGAGTTATTTAACGATTTAAGAGATGGATTGTCGAAGTGACAGAAACGATAAAAATACTTTTTAAAACCGTTAGGCATTTTTTCCCGTCATTTTCGAGATGGCTTAAAGATATACCGGACTTTCGCGATAAGGCTAAAAGCGATTATAGTTTATTGCAATTATTTTGGGTGGGCATTTTCTTGTTTTTGTTTAAATTTAAAGCGCGGAGAAACATTAAATTTATGTTAAATTCGGCGGAATTTATGAAAAATTTAAATCTATTGGCAACGCCTCTAAAATGTTTGGATAAGGTTCCTCATGGCGATACATTGAATTATTTATTGAAAGGGATTCCATCGAAATATATCGCCACATTGAGAACGGAAATGGTTAGAACTTTAATCAGGAAAAAATGTTTTGTAAATGACCGGCTTGGCGGCAGATATTATTTGATTGTTATTGACGGCACATGGATGCTGAATTTTAATAAAAGACATTGCAAAGGGTGTTTAAAACGCGCCATAAATGAAGATAAATATATTTATTATCATCCGGTTCTTGAGGCTAAATTAATTACGGTTAACGGCATGGCCGTATCAATTGCCACTGAATTTATTGAAAATGCCGGATCATCTTCTAAACAGGATTGCGAATTAAAGGCATTTTACAGGCTGGCCAAAAGACTTAAAGCCGATTTTCCTCAAATGAAAATTTGTATAGCCGCAGACGCTTTGTATGCGGCTAAACCGGTTTTTGATATTTGCGAGAAATATCATTGGAAATATATTATTACTTTTAAAGAAGGCAGCATGCCGGCAACTTATGCGGAATTTGAGAATTTAAAAGAGATTGAGCCGGGAAATAAGGAAAATTTTACAACCGCAAAAACAGTTCAAAATTATCAATGGATAACAGAAATTAATTATGAGGGGCATTCGCTTGATATTTTAGAATGTGTCGAAGCAAATAGAAAAAACAACAAGGCGACAAAATTTGTTTGGCTGACTAATTTACCCATTAAATCTGCTAATATTTTACAAATCGCACAAGGAGGAAGAGCAAGATGGAAAATTGAGAATGAAGGCTTTAACATGCAAAAAAACGGAGGATATGGACTGGAACACGCCTACAGTCTAAATACTGAGGCGATGAAAAATTTTTACTTTCTTCTCCAAATAGCGCATATTATCAGCCAGCTAATGGAGAAAGGGAACTTGTTAAAAGATTCCCTGCTAAAAACCTATGGAAGCATTAAAAACTTTTCTTTGGCGCTCTGGAGGGCATTTGTTTCCAAATCTCTCAATCCTGATGAGATCGACGAGTTGCTAAATACCCGTATCCAGATTAGATTCAATACTTCTTAAATAAAAATTTTTGTTCCAGTCCTTCCTCCGCCGTCTTTAATAACTATTCTACAATATGGGGCCATATTTCCTTTTGTGTTGCTCTTTTAACCAATAAACTTTTTACCCAATACGATAAAAATGTCATTTATGGACACCTTTATTCTTCATCCCTGGGATGGGTTAAACAACTATTGACCTTTTTAAAAAATTGAATTATAATTTGACTTTGTTAACGGGCCTTTAGCTCAGATGGTTAGAGCGCACCCCTGATAAGGGTGAGGTGCCTGGTTCGACTCCAGGAAGGCCCACCATAAACACAGTGGGGCTGTAGCTCAGCTGGGAGAGCGCCTCCCTTGCACGGAGGAGGTCGTCGGTTCGATCCCGTCCAGCTCCACCATAATCTATAAAAACCACCTTTTTGGTGGATTTTTTATTATATGCAAGGGAATCGGGTTGAAGATAGGGAATTTTAAGGGTAGAATATAGTAATTAGGAATTATAATTGCAGGAGGCGGATATGGCTCTGGATTTGAGTAGTTTGCAAAAAGCAATAAACGCACTGGATGACTCCATAAATTCTTATATGTCAAATCAAGATAACGAGTCTTTATCAGATAAAGACATGAATACTTTAAAAGCGGGCGTTATTCAAAACTTTGAGGTAGCATATGAATTATGCTGGAAATTTATAAAGCGATGAGTAGAAGAACAGGTTTCTTCAGAAATCGTTGACGGCGTGCCGCGTATAGAGTTATTCCGCGTGGGTGCTGAGAATCTGCTTATAAATGATGTGGATAAATGGATGAGTTATCATAGGGCAAGAAATGTAACTTCACATACTTATAATCAACAAGACGCGGATGAGGCATTTAAAGCCGCCAAAACATTTATTGTTGAGGCAAAAGAATTATTAAAAACATTAGAGGCGAAAAATGATTAATATATCCGCGTCTCATCTGGAAATAGTGAAAAAAATATTGCAAAAACATGTTCCGGAATGTGAGGTTAGGGTATTCGGCTCGCGTCTTAACGAGAATATAAAAAGCTATGCTGATCTTGATTTGGCAATAGTCGGTAAAGAAAAGCTTCCCATTGATAAAATCTACTCGCTGAAAGAGGACTTTCAGGAGTCCGATCTTCCTTTCCGCGTGGATGTTTTGGATTGGAACGCCATTTCTCTCGAATTTAAATCAGTAATTGAAAAAGGATATGAAATTTTACAAAAAAGAGAAAACAGGTAGGGCGCAATATGGAAGAAAATCAAGTTGAGGTTAAACAAGAAAATAAGCAGGAGGAAGAGCCGAAGCGGTTCGCGACCTTATCCCCAAACACTGGACTTAAGTCTGGTGAATATTATACCAAAAGAGTTACCTAATTACTGAGCATCTACAGCTGTCCCTATTTTCTCCTGTATTAATAAAAATTGTCTAAGCTCCAGTTTATCTGATTTTGCGTGTCTGTTGTTACATTTATTGTATTCGGATCCCATGCCCAGGTGCTGTTCCGGGTGATTATATTTTTCATAGGATCCGTAAAAGTAATTTCAGTGCTTTTATTCATCATGGCGACAACTACGGAATTGATGCTTTTAAATGTATCTTCGGAATTAAATGCTTCTCCCCAGACTAAAGTATCGTCGTTATTAACCTTGTCTATGCCGGCCTGAACGGCAGGGTCGTTAATTTTTTCTCCGTTATAAAAGCCTTTAAGCGAATTAAGCACTTCTAATACATCGGCTTGCTCGATTCTTTCGTTATAAATTGATGTGCCGTTATTTAGCAAAGTAAAAAGCCAGGGAATCTGCCATATGTATCTTTTGCCGTATACAACGGCGTCATCCGCATAATCGGGATAATTATTGAAAACATTTTCAATAGGGGTGTTTGTCTGTATTGCGGATTGTAAAAGCAAGCATTGAGCAGCCGATGAAGCAAATTGATTCTGCCCTCTGTTGTAAAAATAACTTAAAATTATTCCCATTGCCGAGTAGCTTTGTATATATATACCGTCTGCCGGAGCGGTATAAGTTCTTGTTGTACCGTTATATTCTTTTGCCGTAAAATCGCCGTTTTGATAAGGTGTTCTTGTGCCATCTTGATTTAAGTATTGAAAAGCCCAGCCGCTCAGGGTGTAACCCGGATAAGGAACGGTAGGATTTGTATTCGGATAGGGGACCTTGTTCATGTTATAAGATAGGGCGTCATAATATCCTTTTTCAACAGCAGCCCAGATAAAGCCCTGCCGGTTGACATCGCAAAGCACTGCATCTCTTCCCTGATCAGAGCCGAAAGTCGCTCCTCCGTTAAGGTAATATAAAAATTTGTAGAATTCCCATTCTTTATCCTCTGCTGTTCCTCCATAGCCGGGGTTTAATGCATTAAACAAAAGCACCCACGGCTGATTATCAATCTGGAAGTAACCCGAATGTGTCGCTACTAAAGGATTAAATGTTGTCTCCTGAAAACCTACTGCAAGAGAATAATTCAGTCCCATTGATGCCATTATCTGATCTATTTGATTAATATCCGCTCCTGATTCATATAAGTCGTCGACAACATTTGTTAAATTCAGAAATACACAATATCCTATAGCCATCGCTATGGCTTCTTTTTTAATATCAGCATCACCATCAATTTTAAGTGCTGTTCCGGCGGCAAGAACTGCATCCCACTGGGCGATTGAAACATGCACCGAATCCGTATTGAGAATAAATTTATTATACTGGGATGTGCTTTCTGAAGCCCGTTCTATTCTCGGACCCGTTTCGCCTTCTAAAAAATTGCCGTCATTATCTGTTAATAAATAAGGATCAGATGTTTCCGCGTTGCTGCTACTGGAGGGCGGGGTTTTGGAACAATTGAAAATTGCAAGTGATATTAATAAAAGAAATATTATAATACAAGCATTTTTAATAATTATTGAATTATAATTTTTGTTATTCAATTAAATACCCCAACAACGCATTGTTTAGGACAGCGATTTGTTTCTCTTCTACTTATATTATATCCTCTCTGTGCTTATAAGGATATAAGCCGAAAGGAGTATTTTTTGCCGAAAAATGCTACAAAAAGACGGATTTTTTGTTGTTTAAGAGCTGATTAAATCAATAAATTCATCAATTCTTCAAATAATCTTCATAATTTCTTTATTATATTATTTTATAATAAATATGCCGGAAGAGAAGGCATCCGGCTAACAGCAGTTTCATAAGGCGTCCTCTTTTTAGATACCCAAAGGGAGTTTTAAATATCCGTAGAATAGTGCTGTTAGATAATACAGTAATGATTTATTATAAAATCTAAAGGAGATTTTAATATGAAAAAAAGAATATTTTTATGGCTGGTTCTTTCGGTTATTATATCCGGCATTATTTTTTGGAGTTTAGGGTGTACGGGGGGGAGTGTAGTTGGTGAAAGCAGTGATGATAATAATGATGCTCCCGCCACTACATCGGTTAATCTTTTGCAATCCGCATACATCCAGCTTGGCGCAACAGATTCATTGAGTACTATTACCAGGGGAGGGGTTAATTCTTTAGATGTAATTATTTTCGCGTTTGGAAATATAGCATCATCCAGCATAGATAATTCTTATCTTACCTGGATGCAGACTTTTATAAATCACAGGAATCCTAATTCAGTAATTTTTTTAAGCATAGGAGGAGAGACTGTAAGGCCCGAGCATATTACAGCAGCCGGAGGATCAAGCGCCATTGTTACGAATATAGTTGCTCAGATTCACTCATACAACAACAGCCTGGCAGGCGGCTCTATAACCGGTGTGGATCTTGATCTTGAGAATGCGATAGATGCGGCTACTATTAATAGTCTGGCTAAAGGGTTTAAGGATGCGGGATTAATAGTATGTACAGCACCCCAGGTATATTTAAGTTCGGGTGCATCTGTTGATCCTTCAAATCCTACAAACATGGTTTTAACCTCAGGGGGAGCTCTGGCAACTACAAATACTTACGGAACGGCTATCTCAAACGGATATGTTGATTATATAATGGTCCAGACATATAATTCCGGAGGTATTACCATAAACGGGTATGCTGAAAACAATGTGCAGTTTTTTAAAGCTGTTTCAAACGCTTTAAACAGCTCAAGAGGAATATTATCCATACCCGATCATACGAAAATATTTGTAGGCCAGGTGGCGAATCAATGCGCGGGCGGGCAGTATAATATATTCAATCCCAACCTTGGCTGGCCTTTCCCGGTGGTATATGATCAGCAGGCCATATTGAATCAGCTGAAAACAGATATACTCTCAATGGAGTCAGATAGTACGAATTACGGGAATATATCAGGTGTAATGGTATGGTCGCTGAATAATGATTATATGCCTACAGGTTGGAGTGATACATATGCGACTTCAGGCGCGTTCACCCGGACCATATTCGGCGCATCAGATTAATAATATTAAGTACAGTGTAAGATGTGAAGTGTAAAATGATAAAAAATCCACCTTTTAGGTGGATTTTTGGTAGTGTCAGATTTTTTGTTTTATGTAACAATTACTATTCCGGGCAATATAACCTACATCTGTATCCTGTCTTCCGGTTTCAATATTACGGGTTGTTTTGGCAAAAGCTTAAAGAAATTATCATGCGCTACTTTTCTTGCTGTCTCTGGTGTAAGATCGTTTAAAAGCACATCATATTTTCTTATCTCGCTTTTGTATTTTTCTAAAGGCATGAAGCGTCCCACTATATCGGTTCCCAGCGTGAACCTGTCCGGATATTTTTCTATAACGGGGAGCCACTTTTTATCAAGTATCATACTTGGATCAAGTTCGTAATCCCATACAAGCCAGGATAGATCTACATTAAGGTTCGGGTATTTTCCAAGCTGTTCGGATATAATATCCTGGAGGTTCGGTATATATATATCATTGGATATCCCTATATGGGCCCATACAAATTTTGTTTTAGGGTTATTTCTTACCGCATTCATCATCTGTTCAAGATATATAGGTTTCGGGTTTGACCCGCTTGTTATATTATTATGGATAACAACAGGCATATCATATTTTGCCGCAAATTTGTATATCATATCATATGCGTCACTGTCAGGCCGGGGTATTTCCCCTGAAGTCATATAACTTATATAATCATGGTGGGCAAAAATCTCGCCTATTCCCTGCCATAGTCCGGGATAGGTCTGTATAAGCCTTTTTACCTGGTCAAGGGAATTTTTATCGTTCCCGTTAAAACCGCACATGAAGGGGTGAAGTCTTTTTTTCTGCTCATCGGTAGCATTCAGGTAAGCCGCGGCTATCAGATAGTCTGTTTTAGTATCCCAGTACATTCTTGTCTCGGAATCAAGTGAATGAACCGGCTGCTTTTTCTCACAACCCCATATTTTTATTACCGGCAGCCCCCATAGCACGGCATCCGTTACTTTGGCATGGTCCATGCATTTTAACAGTACATCAACACCGTCCGTATTCTGGGCAAAATCAACATAATGGACGTGGGCATCAACTATTTCATACTTCATCGGTTCTTCCGCAAAAGCAAAAGTTGCAATACCTATAAACAGCAAACAGATAATCAGAATTTTTTTCATATTCTCTCCTCTATGCTATTTTTATTATCCGAATCTTTCACTAATTTATATTCAATACTGTCAGTTATTGCCTGCAATCCTGCCTCTATTAAATTCTCAGATACGCCTACTGTGGACCAGGTGTCTTTATCATCTTTTGACTGTAGAAGCACCCGCACCTTTGACGCTGTGCCTTTTTTTTCGTCCAGGACCCTTATCTTAAAATCGGAAAGGTGTATTTTTTTAACTGCGGGATAAAACTTGCATAAAATTTTCTTAAGAGCGCTATCAAGAGCCGTGACAATTCCTTTGCTCTTTATGGATATCTTTTTCTTTGTGCCTTTTACTTCGATATTGAGAACTACCCCGGTGATTGTTTTTTTACCGGCTTTCTTTTCGACTATTATACGGAAACTTTCCAGTTCAAGGAATTTATTGTATTTTTTAATCGTTTTTTTGAGCAGGAGGTCAAAAGATGCTTCCGCCGCTTCAAAATAGTAACCTTTATGTTCAAGTTCCTGGACGGTTTTTAATAGTTTTTTAGTCTTTTTATCTTCTTTATCTATCTCAAAGCCCATTGCTTTTGCGTGGAACAATATCTCGGTTTTACCTCCGAGCTCGGAAACTAAGATCCTGCGGCTGTTTCCTACTAAAGACGGTTCAACATGTTCATAAGCATGGGAGTTTTTTAAAACCGCATTAATATGAACGCCGGCTTTATGAGCGAAAGCGGATTGCCCCGTATAGGGTTGTTCGTGCCTGGGACTTATATTGCTTATCTCGCTTACAAAACGGGAGACCCGTGTCAGCTGTTTCAGGTTCTCATCCGGGATGCAGTCAATTCCGAGTTTTAATTTAAGACTTGCGATTATAGGGATAAGGTCGGCATTGCCGCACCTTTCCCCGTATCCGTTAATGGTGCCCTGCACCATACTGCACCCTGCTTCAATCCCCGCAATGCTGTTGGCTATACCCAGCCCTATGTCATTATGGCAGTGTATCCCAAGGCGCGCTTTTATATGGGGCTTAACCTCGGATATTATTTTTGTTAACTTGCTGGTTAAGACGCCGCCGTTGGTCTCACAGAGTACCAGATATTCCGCTCCTGCTTTCTGCGCGGTTTTTAAACAGTCGATACTGTATTTTTTATTTGCTATGTATCCGTCAAAAAAATGTTCAGCATCATAAAATACAGTAAGCCCGTTTGAAGTAAGAAACCTTACGCTGTCTTCTATCATGCGTAAGTTTTCTTCAAGGGTTGTTCTTAGGACATCTTTTACGTGCAGGTCCCATGTCTTGCCGAAGATGGTTGCGTATTTTACTTTAGCCTTTAAAAGATCATTAAGATTCTTGTCTTCGCAAGCCTTTATACCAGCGCGTCTTGTAGAGCCGAAAGCAACAGGCTTGCTGTATTTAAGGCCCATTTTTGATATTTTAAGAAAAAATTCCATATCCTTGGGGTTTGAACCCGGCCATCCGCCTTCTATAAAATGGATGCCCAGCTTATCCAGCTCATTTGCTATGCGCAGTTTATCTGCTACTGTATAGGAGATGCCTTCACCCTGAGAGCCATCCCTTAAAGTTGTGTCATATAATTTTATATCCGAAGATCCCATGTTTTACGGAGCCTCCTTTTACTTATGTCTCTGTATTTTATAATTATACAATTTATTGAATTCTATATTTTTATATTTTTTCCTTGATAAAAGCAGAAAAAATATAGTTGATTTGAGAATAATTATACAAGGAAATAGAATAAAATTGGTGAAATTATAGTTAAATAGTAAAGAATTATAAATAACTTTATGGGGTGTTAAATGAGAAAAATACCGGTATTTACTTTAATCATTATTATGCTGCTTTTAACCGGGTGTTTTGCGACTCCTGCGGCAGTTAAATATAAAATACCTCCTCCTGTTCTTGATAATAATCCCCAGTTTGATATGGTCCTGACAAACGAGAGGCCCATTCTGTCTGTCAGCAATCCTTCGGGCTGTTGCGATTTTACTCTTGATTATGAAATATCAAAGAGTGCGTTTTTTCTTCCGGGAGATACAATAAAGTATTCAGGGATTAAACCTCATAATGATATGGTAAGCGCTTTTCAGATAAAAGAAGGTGATGAGCTGTCTGACGGTACATATTACTGGCGCGCAAGGACTGTTGATAAAGTCGGCAATAAGAGTAAGTGGGTTTTTACAAGATTTCATGTTGATGTTAAAAATTCCAGGACATTTTCCGGTTTTTTAAGGGCAGAGGTAAAGGATATTGAAGTATCAAGCGGGCAGGATAAGAAAAATATAATTGACTGGAATGACCAGGGTCAGATCACATTTTGGAATAATACTCCGTCAGCAGGAGAGCCCTTCCAGTGGGTTATGCTTGATATGGGAAAACCAGCTCCTGTTTCGCGTTTTTGGATTCTTTCAACAAGGAAAGTAACCATGGCGGCAGGCTGGCTTACGCATTTCCTCTGGCAGTACAGCAATGACAAAGAAAAATGGGTAGATATCCCGGGTACGGAAGTTAAAAACAATGATACCTATAAAAATATTATTGATTTTAAACCTGTAAATGCCAGGTATTATCGCCTTGTTATTTATTCTCAGAACGCATTACAGGCCCAGATTAATGTAATAATACCCTATGTGAAAGGTCAGTCTCAGGTTCCTGAAGTTCCCGACGGGAAATACGTATTGATAATAGGGAACCAGATGAACGGGTACACCTACACAAATCTTGCTGAGTTTGTGGAAAAGCAAGGGCTTAAAGCGGTTGTGGTGCCGCATTATGAGATCTCGTATGATGTTTTAAGAAAGTTAAAGAATAAACCCATGGCTATAATTTTTAGCGGGAATAATGCCGACTGGCAGTATCTTCCGCTCTTTGAATATTACGGGGAGTATGAGATTATAAGAAAAGTCTATGATATCCCTATGATGGGTATCTGCGCGGGTAATGAGTTCATGGCTATGGCATACGGGGTCAGTTTCGCTCACTGGATGGGCTGGTTTGATGATACAATGTTCAGGCTTTCCAAAGGAGAAAATCCCGATAAAGTAAAGATTAAAAAAGAATTTAAAGATGACCCTATTTTTGAAGGACTGCCGAATCCTTTCAGAGCGGTTGAGATTCACAGCTGGGCTATAAGCCCGCTCTTTCTTAAAGATAAGCGGTACAGTGAATTCAGGGAAACAGCCTCAAGCTCTTATATTCAAGCATTAAAAAGCATAAAAAGACCCCTTTATTCCGAGCAGTTTCACGGAGCCGTGGTTAATAAATATAATCAAAGCGGCGGCTATCTTTCCAATTTTCTGAAAATTGCCGAAAAAAAATATATGTTGAGAGATTCCTCTAATTGACTTATGATATCATATATGATATCATATATATGGGGATAGGAGAGAGCTTTGAAGGAAGAAAAGCTACTTAATAAAATTAAAAATAATCCTAAAAGTGTTAAATTTAATGAAATTGAACTTTTATTGAAGTGCTACGGCTTTGCTTTACAAAGGCAGAAAGGAAGCCATAGAATTTATAAAAAAGGCAATATTCTGGTTAACATTCAAAGAATAAAAGGAGAAGTTAAGCCGTATCAGGTAAAACAGGTCATTCTGGCTATAGAAGAGATTTTGAGAGGTGATTAGTTATGTTTCCGTATAAAATAAATATATTTTACAGCGATGAAGATGAAGGATACATTGCCAACATAGCTGAATTAAAGGGATGTTCTGCTTTCGGATTAAGTCCGGAAGAATCCCTTAAAGAGATAAAAATTGCGGCTAAGCTTTGGCTAGATACGGCTAAAAAAAATAAGATACCCATTCCTAAACCCAAACAGCATAAATACAGCGGCAGGATACTTATAAGGACCACACCCGCTATTCATCAAAAAATTGTAGAAAAAGCAGAAGAGGAACACCTAAGTTTGAATCAGTATATTAATTATTTGTTAGCCACAACTTAAAAATTTGAAAATTTTATTATAATATAAAAAATCCACCTTTTGAGTGGATTTTTTATATTATCTAGGTTGCTTTATTTTTACTGAACTATATCATTTACTTTTATTCTGTTGGAAAGATTTACCCTGTCTTTAATAAACTGGCAGACGGATGTATTTTTATCGCATTTTGTTACAACTACAGGGCCCAGAGGCACTGCTTCATACATGGTTACACCTGTTAATGGGTCTCTGAAGTCATTTATGCTGTATGCTATGAAAGCCAGTTCAGGATATACCCCGCCTGTTGATCCTTTGTTGATTACGAATGAATCGGCATTGCATTTTATAACAACGGCTTTAATGGGATTTTTTCTGGCCAATGTCATCTCCTTGGTAGCCGTGTTGCCGTAAATATCTCTTGCGGTTACTTCAAGAGTCAGTTTTTCGCCTACGCGTCCCGGCGGGTATTCCACGGGATAGCTCATCTGTAAAGTTTTCTGGGGCCATATGCCGTAATCAACACCGTTTACTATAAGAGAATCGACTTTAGACGAATCAGTTATGTTCCCCTGAAGAAGCACGCACAGTGTCTTTATTCCCTGGGATTCTTTGGGAACGGTAACGGTTATTGAAGGGGCTTCATTGTCACGCGGTTTTGCGCCTATCTTGTTTATAAAGCTGTTGCCGAGTTCATCAATGGCTGATAAGGTAAATGTAAGAATCTGTTTCTTTACAGGAGGCGCGTCTTTGCCCTGATCTATGCTGTCATCACGCCATACGGTATCAGACCAGAGCACATCGCCTGATTTTCCATCATAAAGAATGCCTTCTAATGTGAATTTCCATTTTTGTTGCATGCTGGATAAAAACTGGGGGACGCCGTATTTTGCCATCTGGGAAAGGTTTCCTGCAAGGAGCCCGTCAAGCCTGTACTGTTTGCAGATTTTAGCGATCTGATCCTTGGTAAAGGGCTTATCCGGTCTTAAAGACGAATAAGGAAATATTTTAAGATCTGTTATCATGTCTGTATCTATAGGGACAATTACATAGTTATTCTGTGTCAGAATTTCCTGCATTCTTTCAGGGTAGTAAGGGAAGTCAATATGTCCCGGGATATCGGTAGTATTAAACGGCTGCATTACACCGATAATGTAAAGGTCCTGGTATGAATCTCCCGCGGCATCTGCCGGGAGCGGGGAGAAAACAACGAGGCACAAAAGAACCATCACCGTAAAGATAAGATTTTGTCTTTTTTTCATGCTTTTCGTTCCTCCTTTATTTGATATTAAAATATTCTTTAATTTTTTTATAAATCCCTTTAATCATATAATGTTTGTGCATGTAAGTTACAAAGGGTAAAATAAGAATTTATTGATGGCAGTTTTCGCAGTCATGATCGCAGTTTGGTTTCTGATGGCATGGTTCGGCATGTATTAATATCTCAATATCGGTAAAAGTTTGTTTTATATCTATTTCTAAATGATCGCATAATTTATGGGCTTCAGCTAAAGTGCAGGTCGGTTTTAACACAAGATGAAGGTCAACATATCTTACAGAACCCGAGCTTCTGGTTCTTAAATTGTGGTATTCTATGAACTGGCCCATGTGTTGATCTAAAATTTCTCTTATAGTTTTTTCTTCTTCTTCAGGCAGGGATTCATCTATTAAGTCCTTCATTGTTTTGCGTATAAGTTTGAAGAAAGAGAATAATATTATGCATGCTACTAATAATCCCACGATAGGATCTATTATGTTGATACCGGTTACTTTAATTATTATTAAGGAGACAAGAACCCCGGCTTCCCTCCATATATCCGCTTTAAAATTATGGGCTCTTCCTTCAAGGGCTATTGAATTTTCGGATTTCGCGGTTTTGAACAGATAATTAGAAACCACTATTTTTGATATTAAGGATACGGCCATAACCAGGATACCCAGATTTAGTTCTCCGATTATATTGCCGTAAAGTATACCCTTAACAGCTTTTATAACGATAAATACGGCTATTGATAATATGAATATGGATTCTAATGCCGCGGATAAAGTCTCAAATTTGCCGTGCCCGTAAGGGTGGTCTTTATCAGGCGGTTTTTCCGATTTTTTAATAAGGAAGTAGGATAATAAAGAAATAGCAAGGTCGCCTATGGAGTCTAACGCTTCAGATAGTATGGCTATGGAATTAATATAAAGGCCGACAGCCACTTTTAATATAGCTATCACAATAACATATATTATTGATATAACAGATGCTGTTACTTTTTTAGTCATATAATCACTGCTTAATATAATTTAATATTAAGAAAATTATATCAGAAATAGAATTTTTTAAAAAGGGGTTAGTGTCATTTTATCGAAAAATTATTGAGTTAGAAGATTGTTCGATAACCATAATTTAATAAAAAAGGCGGTATTTATGAAAAAATTAACATCCGGCAAAAAAAGGATTTTTCTTTTTATTCTGCCCGCATTATTGTTAATATTTACTTTAACGGGATGCGCGACAAACAGTACGACAACCGAGCTTGCGGCCGCCGCGACGGGTTATTATCTTTATGTAGGGAATATGACTACCAATGATGTGACTATAATTAATACAGGCACTAACTCGGCGGCAGCCACTGTTAATGTCGGGGATAATCCGGGCAGGGCGGTTATAGGGCTGTATGATTATGTTTATGTACCGAACTGGGGTTCTAATAATGTATCAGTAATCAGAGTCAGCGACAATACCGTAACTACCGCCGTCAATGTGGGGAGAAATCCTTTCGAGACTGCTATCACGCCTAACGGCAATTATGTTTATGTGTCAAATATGGGCGCTGATACCGTGTCGGTAATAAAAACCAGCGATAATACCGTAACTTCTACAATAAATGTAGGGTCAAATCCGTCAGGGATAGTGGTTACACCCAGCGGCAGTTATGTTTATGTGGCAAATATGGACAGTGATACCGTATCTATAATAAGAACAAGCGATAATACGGTAACCGCCACAATAAATGTGGGAACCCACCCCAAGGGAATCGCCATCACGCCTAACGGCAGTTATGTTTATGTGGTAAATGACGGTTCTGATACCGTATCGGTAATAAGAACAAGTACCAATACCGTAACAGCAACTATAGATGTCGGCTCCAGTCCATACGGGGCCGCAGTTACACCTGACGGGAAACATGTTTATGTGACAAATTATTTTCATAATACCGTATCGGTAATAAATACAGCCAGCAATACGGTGACCGCTACGGTTAATGTCGGAACGAGCCCTACAGCTGTGGCTGTTTCTCCTTACGGTGATTATGTTTATGTGACAAACTGGGGTTCTAATACGGTATCTGTAATAAGGGTCAGCGATAATGAAGTAGTTAATACCGTTAATACAGGGATAGGACCGGGAGGAGCGGTAATCGGTTAATAATTTATAAAAAGATGATTGTCATTAGATAGATAAAAAGAGGAAGATATTAATTTTTATCTTCTTCTTTCTTTTTCTTTAATATTTCTTCTTCAATATTTTTAGGAGCTGGGAGGTATTTGAAAAACTCCATAGAGAATGTTGCTCTCCCGCTGCTTAATGTGCGCAGGGCCGTCGCATAACCGAACATCTCTTTAAGAGGCACAGTTCCCGTTATTTTCTGCGAGCCCTTGCGGAACCTTCTCATGTTGTTTATCTTCCCGCGTCTTCTTGTTAAATCTCCCATGATATCACCTAAGTACTGGTCTGGGGAGTTTATCTCTATTTTCATTACAGGTTCAAGCATAAGAGGAGATGCTTTTTTAAATGCTTCTTTAAAAGCCATTGATGCCGCTGTCTTAAACGCGAATTCCGACGAATCCACTTCATGTGTCGTGCCGTCTAATAGTTCGCACTTTACATCAACTACGGGGTATCCCGCGTATGCGCCTTCCTGCATGGCTTCTTCTATGCCTTTTTTAACAGCGGGGATGTACTCTTTGGGTATCACCCCGCCTTTTGTACGGTCAATGAATTCAAAGCCTTTGGCATCATTGGGCTCTATGCTTATAACGCAGTGCGCGAACTGTCCCTTGCCGCCGGACTGTTTTACATAACGCTTGTCGCAGTCAGCTTTTCTGGTTATTGTTTCCCTGAATGAGATCGAAGGGCTGCCGGTTTCGGCGTTTACGCCGAATTCTCTTTTTAGGCGGTCAACAATAATTTCAAGATGGAGTTCTCCCATACCGGATATTATAATTTCTTTTGTTTCTTCATCGGTGCGGAAACCGAAAGACGGATCTTCCATTGCTATTTTTTTAAGGGAGATACCGAGCTTGTCGTTTTCCTGCTGGGATAAAACGGATACCCTTATGCTTATAACCGATTCAGGTGCCGTTATTTTTTCAAAGAGTATAGGGTTACTTGGCGAGGAGAGGGTATCACCTGTTGTGGTGTTTTTAGTGCCTATCAATGCAACTATATCGCCTGCTGATGCCTCTTTTAGTTCCTGCCTGTCTTGCGCGTGTATTTTAAGTATTTTACTTATTCTTTCTTCCTTGTTTTTTAAAGTATTTAAAACAGTGTCTCCTTGAGATATTTTTCCCGAATAAATTCTTGTAAATGTCTGCTGGCCTACGAACGGGTCGTGTATTATTTTAAATGCAAGAGCTGAGAAATTTTCATCTGCAGAAGGTTTTCTGGTAAGAACTTTTTCCGGATCATCCGGGCAAAAACCTGTTGTAACACCTATATCAAGAGGGGAGGGCAGATAATCAATAACAGCGTCAAGAAGATTCTGTACTCCGATATTTTTATATGCCGCACCGCAGAAAACAGGAGTTATGATAGATTTTAAAACACCGTCTCTTGCGGTTTTTTTGATAAGCTCTGCATCTATAGGTTTATCTTCCATATACTGTTCAAGCATCTCGTCACTGTATTCGGTTAATTTTTCTATTATTTCTTTATGCGCTTCCTGGGCTGAATTTAGATATTTTTCCGGTATCTCTTCCTCTTTATATGAGCCGTCTTTATAAATGAGGGCTTTCATTGCAACAAGATCAATGACCCCTGTTAATTCTTCTCCCTCAAATAAAGGAAACTGGAATTTTACAGGGTTTGCCTCAAGCTGGTCTGTCATCATTTTTACACAAGTTTCAAAATCCGCGCCTACGGTATCCATTTTATTTATAAAAGCGATTTTAGGTACTTTGTGTTTCTGCGCCTGGTTCCATACGGTTTCTGTCTGGGCTTCCACGCCGTTAACTCCGCAGAAAACCGCGACAACGCCGTCAAGAACTCGCAGTGATCTTTCAACTTCAATAATAAAATCAACATGACCCGGAGTGTCAATAATATTTATCTGATGGTCTTTCCACGCGCAGGTTATTGCCGCAGAAGCTATGGTAATGCCGCGTTCCTGTTCCTGGGTCATAAAATCCATGGTGGCTTTGCCGTCGTGGACTTCACCCATCTTCCTTATATTACCGCTGTAATACAGGATTCTTTCGGTAACGGTTGTCTTGCCTGCGTCAATATGGGCGACAATCCCGATGTTTCTCAGTTTTTCCAGTGACATAATAAAAGCTCCTTTTGTTAAGGAAATAACAATACATTAATAAGTTATGCTTGTCAATGATTTTTTACCTTATTTATATATTATTTTCACATAAAATTAATATAGGGACAAGGCAGTGCCCTGTCCCTAAGAAAAACCGGCATAAGATATAAAAAGTTTTTCTTATTTAACTATTAATTCGCCCGCGTAATTATCGTATATCTGCGGCTGCTGGGTATAATAACCGCTTGTTCCCGAGTAAATATAATCATTTGTCAGTCCGGGTACATATCCTCCCAGCTCTTCCGCTGATATTGATGTGCTTGAATCGGCATCCGCCGGTCCGAATATTGAACCCTGACCCAGCCCTTCACATATGTAATATACAAAAACGCCGTTCTGCAGGAATCCTGACTCCCAGCTTACTTCATCGGAAGCAGAAGATGTCATAACATAGGTATTATCAAGGCCTTCAAGTGATTTAGAGAATTCTTCGCCTTTGTAGCTTAAGCTGGAATTTTTAACGGGGATATATTTAGCTTTCATGTATTCTGACCTTGAATATTTTTTATCTATGAAATGCCCGCTGAAACAGGCATCTAAGAGGATATACTTACTTGAAGTTTCAGGAAAATCCTTGATCCAGTTCTTAAGATCATTCTCGCTTATTCTCTTGGAGTCGTCATCTATGCTGTCATGTGGTATTAGATATCCTGTATTGCCGGTGTTTGTGCCGTGTCCGGAATAAAGGAATATGAATAATCCGTCATCTGCGATATTATTTGCGGCATCCGCTATCGCGTTCTGTATTGCTTCTTTTGTCGCCTTGGCATATCTGTTTACGCTTATACTGGCTCCGGCCCATAATGGGGAATTTAGGAGGCTGTCTTTCATATCTACCGCGTCATCATCCGTATAACTGAGGTCATATTCGGTACCGGGATAATCACATACGCCCACAAGTACCGCGCAGACCGATCCGTCTGCCGATGATATTGTTATAAGGGTATCCCCGCCGTCCTGGGGAGTATCCGGTTCATCCGGCTCATCAGGGATATCGGGTTCTTCATCGGGAGCTTCGTAACCGCTCCCGCTTTTTATATCCATGCTCCCGCTGTAGTTGTCATAAGACTGCGGCTGCTGTGTATAATAATAATTACTGTTATTTATAACATAGTTGTTTACGCGGGAAGGTACATAGGAAGATAATTCTTCCGCGCTTATTGAATCATTTGAATCCGTGTCCGCGGGGCCTATTACGGCGCCCGTGCCCAGTCCTTCGCAGAGGTAATATATGAAAACGCCGTTCTGCAGGTATCCGGATTCAAAACTTACTTCATCACCTTTTGACGAAGTCATAACATAAGTATTTTGGGATCCGGTAAGATTTTTAACTGTTTTATCGCTGTCATAATACGGGTTAGATCCTTTAACAGCCATGTATTTGGATTTTAAAGCGCCGGTATTTACACCCCGTGCATCTATAAAAAGACCGCTGAAGCATGAGTCTATTAATACGTATTTTTTAGCGGTTGAAGGAAAATTATCAATCCAGTTTTTCATTTCATATTCACTTATCATACTGGAATATCCGTAAGCGCCGTCATAAGGTATTATATATCCCGTACTTCCGTTATTTGTACCGTGGCCTGAGTACATAAATACAAATAACCCGTCGCTTGCTAAACTGTTCTGCGCGTTTGTTACGGCAGTCTGGATTTTTGCTTTTGTTACGTGTATATCACTCTGTATATTTACATCAGCGCCTGTCCATGAGCCGCTGTTTATTAAAGCGTCTTTAAAATCAAGAGCGTCTTTATATGTGCATGTAAGGTCTGAGGAATCATTGCTCCCGGGTTCATCCGGGTAATCTGATACGCCGGCTATTACCGCGTAAGCCGATCCATCCGCTTTTGATATGGTTATTAAAACACCCTTATTTTCCGGTTCCGGTGTCTGCGCTGGCGCAGGGGTGGGTTCTTCGGCAGGGGAAGAGTATACCGGTTCATTAGAAGTATTTGTTCCGCCGCCACCGCCTGTACCGCCGCCGCCTCCTCCTCCGCAGCTTGTCAGAACAAGAGTAAGCAGGGGACATAGGATAATTAATATAAAAACGGTAAAAAATAATGGAATATTTCTTTTTTTCATAATAATACCCCCAATAAATTATAAAAAATGCCTGTGCCTGCTGATTGTTTTGTTAATTATATTATAGCATTAAAAAAGTAAAGAATTGTTAAATTTTTGTTAACAGAATGTTAACATATTGTTAACATTTATGAGGGTATAGGGTAATTATCTTACAGGTATAAAGGCATGCCCGTCCCATTCATAAGCATCACAGAATTTTTCGGCTTCACCGTGGGTAAAATAAGTGCCGTAAAGGCGTATCTCGGGCTGGCGGTTATTATTGCTATCTGCTATTTCCAAACTTTCAAAATAGCCTTCCTGGCCCAAATCCATACTATTGCGCCATATTTCTTCATAACGGGAACCGTCCCATTTATATATAATTACATTATTCGCGCTTCTTGAGGCCATGCAGTCAGGAAGTATTTTATCATCACCTATGCTTACCACAACCAGTTCGTCTTTGCCGTCTCCCGTAATGTCGGCATATTCTTTTCCTACTATTGCAATTGTGTTCATATTGCCGGAATGTCCTGTATCAACATCGTAATATGATTTCGTTTTTATATAGAATGCGGGGCATCCGCGGTACATATTTACCGTAGCCTGTGAGTTAGCATCTACCGTGAAATTAGATATTACCTTTCCCGGATACATAAGCTCCGCTAATTCTTCATTTGATAATATATGCGTGCTGCTTTTTACTTTGTCTTTTTTAAATATACCTAGATTTTTAATGTAGTCTGACTGTAATACTGCTTTTGCTATTATAAAAATGCCGGAAAGAACCAGAATTATTGATATCAAAGAAGTTATTAACGGCATTATTTTCTTTTTTTCTTTTCCCGTATCTTTCTCTTTTTCTTTCTCTGGAGAGGATTTTAATTCTTCTTTATCCGGTATTATTGATATCTCGGTATTTTCTGTTATTGTACCTTCATTGCTGGGTTCAAGATTTGTTACTTTTAAATTTATACCGGAGAAGCGTATTATTTTGCCTTTGGATATGCTCTTTCCCATTAAAAATGAACCAAGCTCATCTGACCTTGCCTCTATGGACCTTATATTTCTTAAAGATACCGTTAATTCAACAAACTTAGCTTCAGGCATAACTCACCTCTTTAACTGTTTTCTGTATATTTATAATTCGCAGTTTTATAAAAAGCTTCCTCCAAATAAAATAAATTAAGAAATGAATAGATGAATGAATTAAAAAACCAGAGCTGCCGTAAGCAGCCCTGGTTTTTTAAAAACAATCTGTAATTAATTAAACTTTTACTTCTTTTTTTGCCTCGGGAATAGGGCAAGGCTGGTTATCTAAACACAGTTTAGATGTCTTACCGTTGCTTTTATTAAAATAATCTCTTGTTGCCTTAACGATAATAGGACTTAGCGCTATTAAAGCTATAAGGTTGGGGAATACCATAAGTCCGTTCGTTATGTCAGCAAGGTTCCATATCAGCTTAAGGGCCGATACGGCGCCTACGAAGTATAAAGCTACATATACAAGCCTGTATAATATAACTGACTTTTCACCGAAAAGGTATTCCATGCACCTGTCTCCGTAATATGACCAGCTGATAGCTGTTGAGAATGCGAAGAGACATATTGCTATAGGAACAATATAAAGGCCATTTGCTATTCCCAGTCCGTTCTGGAATGCCAGGGTTGCCAGTTCTCCGCTGGTTGTGCCTGTTTTCCATGCCCCGGACACAACTATAACCAATCCTGTCATAGAACATATTATAAATGTGTCAATAAAGGTTTCCAGCATTGATACAAGGGCCTGTCTTACCGGTTCTGTTGTTTTAGCCGCCGCATGCGCTATAGGGGCGGAACCCATACCGGCTTCATTGGAGAATAATCCTCTGGCCACACCGTATCTCATAACCATAAGTATGCTGAACCCCGCTGCTCCGCCTAATGCCGCCTGGGGATTAAAAGCACTCACTACAACCAGCTTTAATCCGGGTATTATCATTTTATAATTCAATGCCAGAACAGCTGCCGCTCCGAGTATATAGAAGGTACACATTATAGGGGAGAGCTTGCTTGCAAACTGGGCTATTCTTTTTATCCCGCCGATTATTACCAGGAATAATAAAGTTGCCAGTATAAGTCCTGTTACGACAGGAGGAATATTAAATGTAGTTTGTAAGGCCTGGGCAACAGTATTGGACTGCACCATATTGCCGATACCGAAGGAAGCTATTACGGTAAATAAAGCGAAAGCATACGCAAGGGGCTTCCATTTAGGACCCATGCCTTTTTCAATGTAGTACATCGCTCCGCCGCTTACCGAGCCGTCTTTATGGACAAACCTGTAAAGGTGTCCTAAAAGGCATTCTGAATATTTTAACGCCATTCCGAAAAACGCTGTTACCCACATCCAGAATAATGCTCCCGGTCCGCCAAGATGTATCGCGGTTGCCACGCCTGCTATATTTCCTATGCCTACGGTTGCGGAGATAGCGGTATAAAGAGCCTGTTTATGCGTGATATCACCGGGATCATCGGGATTATCATATTTTCCTGTGAGTATGCCTAAAGCGTAAGGGAGTCTTTTTATCTGTATAAAGACAAGCCTTAAGGTGAGGTAAAGTCCCGCAGCCAGCAGGACAAACATTAAAAAGTCGCCCCATACCATAGAGCTTATTTTCTGAATAATGGCATTTAAACTTTCCATGGTGCACCTCTGTAATCATTAATAAATAATAGTATACCTGGATAATATATTAATAGTCAAGGCAAATCTTGCTGAATTTTGCCATATAAAGAAATAAAAAAAAGATAAAAAAAGGATTATAGGACATAAAAATAGTAAATAATACTCAGTATGAAAAAAAATCTTGATTTAAACGGAATTTTTAATACGGAAGATATAACCCAGAAGCTGGTTAACCATATTAATATAGATGGTAAATCTTATGATATAAGCGGTCTTACAATGGAAGAAAGAGCCAGCCTGCGTACTTATCTGGATAAATTCTGCAGCCTTAAAGATGGTTTTTTACTCCCTTTAGAGCAGAGAGAGATAAGAAAGGAAGACTTAGCGTTATATGTTAAGCCCCTTAAAGAAAAATTATCTCTTGCAGTAAATACGAAGGATCCGGGTGAGCTGGAAACACTGTCTAATGACGGAAGTACAGATAAAAATGGCAGGCAGGTTGTTAAAATAAAAGTTATATCTAATCAATGTACACCGCCTGAGGTTTTAACAGAGCTTTCTTTCCAGCTTGATAGAGATATAGTTCTGGCTCTGGCGGGGAATGAGAATACCCCCGGTGAAGTATTGGCTCGTCTGCATAAACTATATATATATAATGAACAGATTAAAAATATGATTGAAAATAATCCAAATTACAAAAAGAGGTAAGAAATATGCAGGATACTTACAAAAGCAACAGGCTTATTACACAGGAAGACATAAAGAAAATGTGGAGAGCTAACCCGCAGTTCCGTAAGCTGTTAAAGAGAAGTAAAACTCTTGAAGATGCAAGGCAGAAAATCCGCGTCTATATAAATGAATGTCTGGAATATCTGTTTTCAACCGAGTGCCACCTCCATACTATGGAAAAAGTAAATGCAAGAGAATGCGCGAGGGCTCTTAGAAATATAACCTCGCCTATAAGCGAGAAAAGAACGGGATTCAGCTCCCTGGAAGTTTTATGGAAGATTGCAAGAGGAAAACAGGATGAGATAAAAGATGAAATAAAGCTGGGATTTGTAAAAGAGTTTGAACATTTATTTAAAGGTCTTATCGGCAAATCAGGCATATATGATGAAGAAAGCGATATAGATAAAGCTCTTGCTCATGCTCAAGGAAGGGATGCCGCAGTTATCCGCTCTAAGATTCTTGATAAAATGTCGGCCAATATTCAGAAGTATATAAAAAAATATCCTTCAGGTCTTAAATCAGCTATTGTTAAAAATAGAAAAGAAAACGTAAAAAGAATATGTGAATATTTCGGCGCGTCTGAAGCAGACTGGAATGACTACAAGTGGCAGCTGAAACATGTTGTAAAAGACGCGGAGATTTTATCTAAATTAATAGACCTTACTCCCGAAGAAGAAAAAGCGGTAAGGCTTGCCAAAGAATATAAAATTCCGTTCGGCATTACCCCTTATTATATCTCTCTTATGGATAAAGATACTTCAAGAAAATATGATCATGCTGTAAGGGCGCAGGTTATACCCCCCCTTTATTATGTTGAAAGAATGAAGATGAACAGGGAAGACAGGAAAGAAGAACTGGATTTTATGGGCGAAGCCGACACATCCCCGATTGACCTTGTAACAAGAAGATATCCCCAGATAGCCATCTTTAAACCTTATAATACATGCGCGCAGATATGCGTATACTGCCAGAGAAACTGGGAGATAGATGAATGCATGTCTCCTCAGGCACTATGCTCGCGCGAGCAGATGGAAAAAGCGATAGAATGGTTCAGAACCCATCCCAGGGTTACGGAAGTTTTGATAACGGGCGGGGACCCTCTTGTTATGCAGGATGAATTAATTGATGAAATTTTAAGCAAGTTCGCGAAGATAAAGCACATAGAAAGAATACGTATAGGCAGCCGCGCGCCTGTCGTACTTCCGATGAGGTTTACAAAAAACCTTATTAATATTATGAAAAAGCACAATAAAACGGGAAAAAGGGAAGTATGCCTTGTTACTCATTTTGAACATCCCTATGAGGTAACACCCGAGAGCGGCAAAGCCTGTTTAAAAGTTAAAAAAGCGGGGTTAAGCATATATAACCAGCAGGTATTTACCCTTGAGAACTGCAGGAAATTTGAGACAGTTGCACTCCGCAAATCCCTGCGCTCTATAGGCGTTGATCCATACTATACTTTCAATGCAAAAGGCAAAGAAGAAACGAGGCATTACAGGGTGCCTATAGCAAGAATCCTTCAGGAGAGAAAAGAAGGAGCCCGCCTAGTTTCAGGCCTGGTAAGGACCGATGAGCCTGTATTTAATATACCGAAACTGGGCAAGAATCATTTAAGAGCTCTCCAGGACCATAAAGTTATAATGATAAAACCCAGCGGGGCAAGAGTTTATGAATTTCACCCATGGGAGAAGAATATAACTTTAACTTCATCTTATGATTATGAAGATATTCCCATAATTGAATTTTTAGAAGAGATGGAAAAAAGGGGAGAAAAGGTTAAGGATTATAAAACTATATGGTACTATTTTTAATATAAAAATAATAAATTTTAAAGGAAAAATAAAAAAAAATAGAGAACTTATTATTAAAATTAAATAACAATATTTTTTTAAATATCAATTAAGGGGGTATTCTCCGTGAAAAAAAATATTTTACTATGGCTGATTGTTCTATTTGTTTTTTCCGGTATGGTTTTTTCCATTAACGGATGTGCAGGGATTGCAAGTACTGTTTTAACAGCTTCAGGTACAACAGGGGGGAGCCTTTTATGCCGTGTTCTTGTACCTGTTGCCAGAGATAAAGCAGAAACCAGGGCGGGCTACCAACCCTTACAAGGAGCCCGGGTATCTGTTGTGGGTTTGAATAAATATGCTATAACTGATCATAATGGTGATGCTGTAATTAACGGTGTTCCCGGGGGAACATATAATGTTACCGTAGGCAAAGACGGTTATGAGACCCTCACCTATACGGGCGTTAGCGTTAATAATACGGCAAGCACCAGAGTTGGATCTTCGAATGGTGTTGATATAACTACTTCATCTGATCCCGGCATTCTGGATTTAAGTTCTTCAAGCGGGCAGGTAGGTACGCCCGTAACAATTACAGGTACTAATTTCGGGGCATCACAGGGAACCTCAACCGTAACATTTAACAGCACAGAAGCAACCGTAACCAGCTGGTCCAGCACTTCTATAAGATGTACGGTACCCGGTGGTGCTACAACAGGAAATGTTATTGTTACGGTAGATTCTACTGCAAGTAATTCCGTAGCGTTTACAGTTTCTGAAGCTGGAGAAGCCGGTTCTCCCAGTATTACAAGCCTTACTCCGACAAGCGGGGAAGTAGGGGATTCAGTTACAATAGCCGGAGAGAATTTCGGTTCTTCCCAGGGCTCGTCAACTGTATCTTTTAACGGTACAGAGTCTACTTCCATAACAAGCTGGTCAGATACCCAGATTGTGTGTACCGTACCTACAGGCGCTACAAGCGGCAGTGTGTTTGTAACTGTAGATGGTACTTCTTCAAATGGTTCTACTTTCACTGTTGAAAGCGGTGGCGGGGGAAGTGTGACTCCTTGGGTGAAGTCATGGGGCGCGGCAGGAGTTCATGAATATGCCAGAGCGGTTACAAGAGACAGCTCTAATAATGTTTATGTAACAGGAGATGTTGGGGGGCAGATATTAACTATAAAATATGATAGCTCAGGCGATATTACCTGGAAAAAGAAATATACGGGTGCCGGCACAAGCAATATAGGCTACGGCATAGCTGTTGATTCTTCAGGTAATGTATATGTAACCGGGAGATTTGAAAGCGAGTTAATTCTTATAAAATATGATAGTGACGGAGATGTTGACTGGGCTAAGAAGTGGGGAGGAGCAAGTACCGATATCGGTTTCGGAGTTGCTCTTGATAGTTCCGGTAATATTTATGTTGTCGGTAAATATTACTACAGTGTGGCAAGCAAGAATTATCTGGCACTTTTAAAATTTAATTCAGACGGAGATCTTTCATTTGCCAAAGTCTGGAAGGATAAAATAGGTACTAGTAATGTAGCTATAGATATAGATGGCTCTGATAATATCTATATAGCCGCAGATACGCAGGCATTTTCTGTCTGGACGGATATTCTTCTTTTAAAGTGTAACACCGATGGTGATCTCGATATGCAGAAAACCTGGAGCTCTTCAGTTGAGGGTCTTGGTTTCGGCAATGCTATAGCGGCAGATTCTTCAGGTAATGTTTATGTTGTCGGGACCTCAAATGGCGCGGAAGGAAACCCGTTTGCGGGGGTGCTCGTGAAATTTACGGACGGTCTCGATAATTACGGCGGAAGTGTTGCCTGGGATGTTAACGGTACATCTGAGAGATTTAACGGAGTAGATGTAGATGGTTCCGGATATGTTTATACCGTAGGATACATTGATAATTATACTACGGCTTGTTATGTAAAATACAGCAGTGCCGGAGCGGTACTGGCAGAAAGCGCTTGGGGTGGTTCACGTGATGATAATTTTGATGCAGTGGAAGTAGACAGTTCAGGCAACATGTTTATTGCCGGTTATACAAAAAGCGCAGCTCCGGGCTGGATAGGGGTTACAAAATCTACGCCTGCTATTGTGGGCGAGGTAACAGTAAGAGCTACCGACTGGGGTGCTGCAGCAGGAGCTAGTTTAGCTCCGGGCGCCGGTGAGAGCAGTATTCCCGACGGTTCTACGGGTTATCCTTCGGATAATTATGCTAATACTGTTACTGCGGTAGTTACTCCTTAATAATATAAGGGAATTATATATAAAGGGCGGTTTATTTCCTAATAAGCCGTCCTTTTATAATTATATATATTATAGGAAGAAAGTAGAAAAGAGCAGGTAAAAAGAAGGAATAAGAAAAAAGAAGGAAAAATTAATTCTACTTAAGAATATTTTGCCTGAACTTGATTTTTTATTTTTAATATGTATAATAGTGATACTTGTCTTTTTTTAAGTATTAATAATATATTAATTAGGAGAAAGGTAGAATTATGAACACACAAGCTTTAATTTTACTGATTGTCTTTATTCCAGTCCTCGGTTCACTTATTCTTCCCCTTCTTGGCAGACTCTCACCCCGTCTCAGAAACATATGCAGCTTGATCTTTGTATCGGCTTCATTCGTGTTCTCGCTTATGCTGATCCCCCACATTAACGCCGGTGAACCTGCAACAATAAGGTTCAATTTTTTATTCGGGCAGGAGCTTTTCCATGCCGATAAGCTGGCAATTTTTATGGCGCTTGTATCAACACTGGTAGGCGCCATTATTGTTCTGTATTCATTCGGGTATATTAATCCTTATAAGAACCAGAATGAATACTACTTTATGGTTGTGCTCTTCTTGGGTTCAATGATGGGAATAGTTTTCTCGTCAAACCTAATAATTCTCTTCCTTTTCTGGGAGATAACAGCCATAGCATGCTGGAGGCTGATAGGTTTCTTCAGGACTCCCAATGATGTTGTAAGAGCCGATAAAGCGTTCCTGGTAACAGTATTTGGTGCTCTTGTCATGTTATTGGGCTTTTTTGTGGTATACCAGCAGACAGGCACATTTGATCTTCTGGCCATAAAACAGCATCTTTTAAACGGCCATATTTCAAATTTAGCTATTTTCCTTATACTCTTCGGTATATTATCTAAGTCAGCTACACTGCCTCTGCATACATGGCTGCCTGACGCAGGTGTCGCGCCGTCACCGGTAACGGCATTGCTGCACGCCGCTGTTCTTGTTAAGATCGGCGTTTATGTGTTTGCAAGATTGTTTGTAATGACTATACCGATAGAAGTTATGTGGCATGAAATTGTGCCGTGGATAGCCGGTATAAGCGCTATTGTTGCGGCAGGCGCGGCTTTAATAGATACCGATATGAAAAGAATCATTGCTTATTCAACAATAAGCCAGATAGGATACATCTTTTTAGGGCTTGCGATAGGAAATCCCATAGGAATTGCAGGCGGGCTTCTATATATATTAATGCACGGTCTTGCAAAAGGAGGCCTCTTCTTATGCGCGGGCATTGTTGAACAGAAAACCCATGTAAAAGATATAACAAAACTGGGCGGACTTATAACGGTTATGCCCATAACCGCCATATCGTTCCTTTTCTGTGCGTTATCGGTAATGGGAATACCGCCTTTCGGAGGATTCTTCAGTAAATATATGGTTATTACAAGCGCGGCAAACGCTAAGGATTTATTCATAGCTCTTACGTTTGTTGTCGGCGCCTTTTTAACTATTATATACCTCTTCCGCCTGTTTAATTCAATATTTATGGGAGATATAAAAGTGAAATCGGAAAAAGAAGGCACCCCGGGTATGGTTTTCAGCGTGGCGGCACTGGCAGTGCTCTCACTGCTTGCGGGCGTCTTTATAAATTATTCTTCAGACTTTGTTCAGTCAATAGTGAATGAAGTTTCTAAGGTGGTGTTAAGATGAGCTCAAGCATTTTACTATATCTTATATTATTACCTGTAATAGCGGCTGTTGCTGTTCTTCTTTTAAATAAGGTTAAATATATAAAAGAAGCGATAGCCCTTATTGTAACAGCTGCTGTTTTAGCCGCAGTGATAATGATCTTTAACAAAGATATGACGCATTGTGTACGCTGGTGCGGTTTCGGGCTGGAGATGTCGCTGCGTAATTACAATTTCAGCAGTTTTATAATGCTCTTCGGCGCGGGATTCGCGTTTCTTATAGCTCTGTATTCACTTACATTTATGAAGGGGAAAGAGTACCTTAACCAGTTTTACGCGTACCTTCTCATAACACTCGGCTTTTTTAACGGGGCTGTATTATCAAATAACCTGGGTTCGCTTGTGTTTTTCTGGGAAGGACTGCTTATAGTGATATTTGGTTTTATCGTTATAGGCGGCAAACTTTCCTTTAAAACAGCGGTTAAGGCATTTATCATATCCGGTGTAGCGGATATATGCTTCATACTGGGCATAGGTCTTACATATTATATTGCCAAAACCCTTACAATCTCAGATATACATATGCAGATTACCACATTAAGCAGTATAGCGTTTATCTTCCTTATAATAGGCGCTGTCGCAAAATCAGGAGCTATGCCTTTCCACAGCTGGATACCCGATGCGGCCCTCGATGCTCCTCTGCCTTTTATGGCATTTATGCCCGCTTCATTGGACAAGCTTCTGGGCATATATTTCTTAACAAGAATAGTTATGGATATTTACCAGCTTAATCCTCACACATGGCTAAGCACGGTACTTATGATTGTGGGCGCTGTTACAATTATACTTGCCGTTATGATGGCTCTGGTACAGAAGGATTATAAACGCCTTCTTTCATATCACGCCATCAGCCAGGCAGGCTACATGGTGCTCGGTATAGGTACATGCCTGCCTGTCGGTATTATCGGCGGTATATTCCATATGGTAAATAATGCATTATATAAATGCGGGTTGTTCTTAACAGGCGGCGCTGTTGAAAAACAGACCGGCACAACCGACCTTAAGAAGCTCGGCGGTCTCGCAAAGTTCATGCCGATAACATGTATATGCTTCCTTATAACAGCGTTCTCAATATCCGGGTTCCCGGGAACCAACGGATTTTTCTCTAAAGAGCTGGTATATGAAGCCGCTCTGGATAGAGGATGGATATATTACGCGGCGGCGCTTGTGGGAACTTTCTTAACAGCTGCGTCATTTTTAAAGCTCGGTCATGCGGCTTATTATGGTAAAGCCACGGCAGAAACAAAAAAAGCAAAAGAAGTAAACTGGACAATGAGCGTGCCCATGCTGGTAATAGCGGCGGTTTGTTTACTGTTCGGTCTTTACAACGCGCTCCCGATAAGGGATATGATCCAGCCCATACTGGGAGAGGCCATGCTCCACGGACATAATTACGGAGGGATGCCTACAAGCTGGTTTCTGGTCGGTATGACTGTTATTGCTCTCGGGGCAGCGGTCATAAACCATATTTACGGCGTAAAGAAATCAGGATCGGGGCTCGGCGCTTCAGATCATATACATAACGCGCCTATTCTTTCCGGTATTTACGCTAAAGCGGAAAAAAGATATTTTGACCCTTACGATATAGGGCTTAAGATAGTTGATGTTATAGCGAATATATCCTGGTATATAGACAGAGCTATAGACTGGATATACGAGAAACTTGCGGTAACGGTAACTTTTTCGTTATCGCATCTTGTGAGAAGATTTCAGACAGGCAACTATACCGCGTATCTTTTATGGTGTATAGCGGGAGTTATAGTTGTTGTCTGGGCATTTTTTAGAATGACTTATAATATATAAGAAGAGAGGTTGCGGATTATGGCTTGTTTACTTGTTTTAATACCGTTAGCAGTTATAATACTTCTAAACCTGTTCTTTAGAAACGTGAAAAAACTCGGCCTTCTTATGGCGGCCCTGGTTTCTTTAGCGCAGATAGCTGCTGTTTTATTTGTAAGTCCGTATTTCTGGTTTGCAAAGAAGCTGTGCATCTTCGGTAACAGTTCGATGTTTAATTTTAGTATAACAGGATTAAGTCTTGTTATGATGTTGGCCGCGGGTATAACCGCGTTTGCCGCGGTTATGGTCGGCATGTATACTATAAAAGATGAGGAACAGCAGTTCAGTTTTTCAAATCTTGTGATTCTCGCTGTTATAGGCATGAACGGGATTGTAATGGTTACTGATCTTTTCTCAATGTATGTATTTCTTGAGATAGTTGCGGTAACTTCATTTATCCTTATAGCCCTTAACAGGAATGTAGAGTCGCTTGAAGGCTCGTTTAAATACCTTGTTCTTTCGGCTATAGCCACAATATTGATGCTTGCGGGTATTGCACTGCTCTTCTTAATATCTGGCGGTACTTCATTTATAGCCGTAAAGCAGGCGTTGTATACGGGCGGTCTTAATAAGATGGCCGCGTTTGCCATATGTCTTTTCCTTGGCGGCTTGTTTATAAAGGGCGGGCTTGTCCCGTTCCACGGATGGCTGCCTGACGCGTATTCAAGCGCGCCGACATCAGTATCCGTGCTTTTAGCCGGTATAGTTACCAAGACAACGGGCATATATACTATTATAATATTGTTAACTTCGGTATTTGTCTTTAATAAACCGATACAGGATATACTTTTATTGATAGGTGCGGTCTCTGTTGTTTTTGGAGCCCTGGCCGCCATTACCCAGAAAGATTTCAAAAGAATGCTCGCGTATTCAAGCATAAGCCAGGTCGGCTATATAATTTTAAGTTTAGGAACAGGTACCGCGCTGGGATTTGCGGGTGCGGTATTCCATATGTTTAATCATGCTATATTTAAATCACAGCTGTTTGTAAATTCAGCGGCTGTTGAAGAGCAGGCAGGCACGGTAGATATAGATAAGATGGGCGGGTTCGGGCAGAAGATGCCCATTACCGGCTTTACATCCGTTATAGCCTGTCTTTCAACTGCGGGTATACCGCCTTTGGCCGGATTCTGGTCCAAGCTTGTTATAATCCTTGCTTTATGGACTTCAGGCCATTTTTTCTATACCGCTGTCGCGGTTATAGCAAGTTTAATAACGCTTGGATATTTTCTGGTGCTCCAGAGGCATGTTTTTTTCGGGAAGCTCCGTGAAGGTTTTGAGAACTTAAAGGAAGCCCCCTACGGAATAGCTCTGGCTGCGCTTCTTCTTACGGGCATAACTATCGGGATAGGCGTACTTTTCCCGTTTGTTGTAAATACTATTATACTGCCGATAAGCAAAATAATGTAAAGATTGAGCCTCGTTTAAAAAATACAAGGAGGTTGTTAAGGTGATAAATATAAACGGAATAAATATAGACGCACTGCTTCTGGTGCTTATGGTCCTGGCTTCACTCTGGGCCGTAATGGCAAGAAGCCTGCTCAAAGCTGCTATCGCTCTTGCGGTAGTAAGCGCTCTTTTAACAATTGTAATGTTCAGGCTTAATTCGCCTCTGGCGGGTGTGTTTGAGCTTTCTATCTGCGCCGGCCTTATAACAGCGCTTTTTATAAGCGTTATAAGTTTGACAAACAGAACAACAGTTGCTGAGGAGATGGAGATTACAAAGAAGAGGATACGCAAATACTGGCTGCTGCCCGTGCTTGTGGTAGTCGCGGGATTTCTTCTTGTTATGGTAAAGATTCCCTTTGATTTCACGCTCCCGGCACCCGCGCTGGATACAAACGTAAAGCTTGTTTTCTGGAACCTGCGCCTTACCGATCTGCTCGGCCAGATAATAGCCCTGCTTGTCGGTGTTTTCGGCGTTGTAGTTCTTCTGAAGGAGGTAGTTAAGAAATGAATTTTGAGATTTCATCCTTTTTCTGGTTTTTTAACATATCCGTCGTACTGCTGTTTATAGCAGGTTTTTACTGCATACTGGTAACTACCAACCTTATAAGGGTGCTTATAGGGCTTGAGCTTCTCACAAAAGGGGTAACCCTTTTGATTATACTTGTGGGTTTTGTTACCGGCCGCATGGCGTTTGCTCAGACTTTAGCCATAACGCTTATCATTATTGAAGTTGTTGTTATAGCGGTCGGCGCCGGTATTATTGTAAGCGTGTTTAATAAAAATGAATCCTTAGATGTCAGAAAATTAAGAAAACTGAAAGGTTAGGAGGCAAAATTGAATTATTTATTACTTTTACCGCCGGTAGCTTTTGTTGTAATACTAATATTCGTGGCCCTTCAGCTTTTTGTCTTCGGCAAATACGGAGTTAAAAGCAAAAATGACGCGCCGGGCAAGAGAAAAGTTTACGCGTGCGGCGAAGATGTTCCTGTACCCATGGTTAATCCGGAGTACAGCCAGTTTTTCTCTTTCGCGTTCTTTTTTACCATTATGCACGTTGTAGCCCTTATGATAACGACATTTCCCGCGGGCAGTATTTCAATGCTCGCGTTCGCACTGTTTTATGTTGTAGGCGGGATAACCTGTTTATTCATTTTGTTCAGGAAATAATCAAACGGAGGTAGACACAAGATGGATCCTATTACTAAATTAGTTAACTGGGGAAGAGTAAAATCCCCGTGGATAATACATTTTAACGGAGGGAGCTGTAACGGCTGTGATATAGAAGTGGTCGCGGCTTTAACGCCCAGATATGATGTTGAAAGATTCGGCATTCTTTTAAAAGGCAGTCCAAGGCAAGCCGATGTTCTGGTCTGCACGGGCGCTGTTACAAAACAGATAAAAGACAGACTGGTAAGGATATATGAACAGATGGCAGAGCCTAAATTCGTGGTAGCCATCGGCGCTTGCGCGTGTTCGGGCGGTGTTTTTAAGGGGTGTTACTGCGTTGAAGGCGGGATTGATTCCGTGATACCCGTTAATGCCTATATACCGGGCTGTGCGGCTAATCCGGAAGCCATAATTGACGGAGTAGTCAAACTTCTGGGAACGCTCGCGCCCGCTAAAAAGTAATTTGGAGGAAAAGTTTTATGTCAAAAGCTGAAAATTATAAAAATGAGCTGGAAAAAAAGTTTGATTATCTTAAAGACAAAATAGATATTAAAAGCGAGAACCGCATATTTACAAATTACCTTCCGGAAGAGCAGTTTAGGCCCGTACTTGAATATCTCGCAAAAGAAAAAGGTTTCTGGCAGATATGCACGATAAGCGGCATGGAAGAAGAAGATTTTTACGGAGCTATTTACCATCTTTCACATGAAGACGGCACTGTTTTAAGCTTAAAGCTGCGCACAAAAGACAAAAAGAATATAACCATAAAGACCGTTACAGAGTTTTATGCCGGCGCGGAGCTTTATGAGAGAGAATTAGTTGATATGTTCGGCATAAAAGTAGAAGGACTGCCGGAAGGCAACCGTTATCCTCTGCCTGACGGCTGGCCGGATGGTGTGCATCCTCTTAGAAAAGATTATATAGTTGAAAATGATTTAGGCAAGAAAGAAGAGGTGAAATAATATGGGTAAAATTACCATACCTATAGGACCCCAGCACCCGGCGCTTAAAGAACCTATGTGTCTAAGCGTTGTTCTTGACGGTGAAAGAATATTCAGCACCGGTTTGCGGCTTGGCTACAACCACAGAGGTGTTGAAAAAGCATGTGAATTAAGAACATATATTCAGGATATATATATACTTGAACGTATCTGCGGTATATGTTCGCATGTTCATGCCACAACATTTGCCCAGACGGTTGAAGCTATCGCAGGATTGGATGTTCCAAAACGCGCTCTATATATGAGAACTATTATAGGGGAGCTTGAAAGAGTTCACAGCCATCTTCTTTGGCTTGGTGTTGCAGGACATGAACTGGGTTTTGACACCCTTTTAATGTATACATGGCGCGACCGTGAAGTAGTAATGGATCTTTTAAATCTTCTTACAGGCAACCGTGTTAATTACGGTATTAATACAATAGGCGGTGTAAGGCGCGATATTACGCCCGAACAGATCCAGGAGACCTTAAAAGGCATAGATATACTGGAAGAAAGAACAAAATATTATGTTCAGGTTGCAACTGAAGAAGTAACTCTCATAAAGAGACTTGCAAATGTCGGTATGATATCCCATGAAGACGCGAAAAGGCTCGGCGCAGTAGGGCCTACAGCCAGGGCATCCGGTGTTAATGTGGATGTAAGGGCAAATGATCCTTACGCGGCATACGCGGAGATGGATTTCAAGGTCATTACCGATAACCATAATGATGTTTTCGGCAGGGCTGTTGTAAGGGTATTAGAGCTTATGGAAAGCTATAAAATATTAAGACAGGCTCTTAAGAATCTTCCCGAAGGCCCGATAACCGTAAAAGCCCCGAGAAAGATACCCGAAGGAGAGAATTTCTCAAGATATGAAGCCCCGAGAGGTGAGGCTGTTCATTATGTAAAATCCAACGGCACTGAAAAGCCTTACAGGGTAAAAGTAAGGGCCCCAACCCTTGCCAACTGGGCTGCCACGTTAAAGATGCTTGAGAACAGCTATCTTGCCGATGTGCCGATTATCGTGGCGGCAATAGATCCCTGCTTCTCATGTACCGACAGAAGCATAATAGTAAAAGATAAGCATAACAGCGGCTTTAACATGAACAAAGCCCAGCTCAGAGAATATTCCATAAACTGGTATAAACAGCAGGGAATAGATTTTACTGAATTAAATAATAAACTTTTAAAGAAGCTTGAAGCATAGATTAAAATAAAGGGGTGAACAAAAGTGATACTTAAAGAACTTTTTTACATCATAATCTTCCCCGGGTTTCTGTTTCTCGGTATATTCGGCCTTATAGGCGAATTTATTGACAGAAAACTTTATGCAAGATTCCAGAACAGGTGGGGTCCTCCGTGGTTCCAGCCTATAGCTGATTTCTTTAAATTAATAGGGAAAGAAGAGATTATACCCGAGGGAGCCGATAAGGGCATGTTTAAATTTATGCCTGTGCTTGCTCTTACAGCCACTATTACGGCGTTTTTATACATTCCTTTATGGAGCACGAACGCGCTGTATTCCTTTTACGGGGATGTAATCGTTGTGCTGTATCTTCTTACCATACCGACCCTTACCTTCTTCTTAGCAGGCTGGTATTCAAGTTCTCCTTATTCAATGGTCGGCGCGGTAAGAACAATAACACAGCTTTTTGCTTATGAAGTGCCGCTTTTCCTGGCGGTTCTTTCACCGGCTCTTCTTGCGGGCAGCTGGAATCTTTCGGAGATAGCCTGTTTTTACAGCTCTTACCCGTGGCTTTTCGCCGTTAACCTTATAGGGTTTATGGTTGCTTTAATAGCCACGCTCGGCAAGCTTGAAAAGGTTCCGTTTGATATACCCGAAGCCGAAACCGAAATTGTAGCAGGTACTTTTACCGAGTATACGGGCAGGCTTTTCGCGTTCTTCAGGATGGCGATAGATATTGAAACAATAGTCGTGGCGTCCCTGATAGCGGTAGTTTTCCTCCCGTTCGGCCTGACAATAGGGCCTATATGGGGATTTGTGCTGTATGTGGTCAAGGTACTCTTTGTGATATTTATTCTTGCTCTTTTAAGAACTCTTTTTGCAAGGCTCAGAATTGATCAGATGGTTGATTTCTGCTGGAGATGGCTGGCTCCTGCCGCGTTCCTCCAGCTTATAATATGCCTTATACTTAAAGCTTATATATTCTAATATAACGGGAGATGATTATGCAAAAACCGGGTGTAATGTTAAAAGAACTTTTAAGCCATGTAGGCAAAAAGCCGGCAACCGTACTGTATCCTTTTGTAAAAGTAGAGATGCCTCCTAAATTCAGGGGCAAGCTTAAATTTCACTCTGAGAACTGCATCGGGTGTAATATCTGTATGAGAGACTGTCCCGCTAATGCAATAAAAATAATAAAAATAGAGGATAAAAAGTTCAAAGCCCAGATAGAATTGGGGCAGTGCATATACTGTGGGCAGTGTGTTGATTCATGCCCCAAAAACGCGCTCAGCATGACTGATGAGTTTGAGCTTGCTCAGATTGATCCTCAGAGGATGACGGTGGTTGAGGGTGCAGAATAAATTAAAAGAAAAACTTAAAGGCTCGAAAAAAATCGTAGTTTTAGTCCTTGGCTCAGATCTTCGCGGCGATGATGAAGCCGGGATACTTGTTGGGAAAGAGCTGGAAAAAAAGATAGATGCTTCTAAAGTTCAGGTGCTGTACGGGTTTACAGCACCTGAAAATTTTACGGGGCAGATTAAAAAGATTAATCCTACCCATATCATAATGGTTGACGCGGCTCAGATGGATAAGTCTCCCGGGGATGTAGATATTATTGAAAAAGACAGTATAGACTGCATAACCTTCTCAACCCATTCACTTCCCATAAAGATAATGGTTGATTATATGAAAGAATCAATTGATGCTGAAAGCGTAATTATCGGCATTGAACCCAAAGATATGGGTTTTGATAAGAAAGTCTCTCCGGAAATTAAAAAAGCCGTGAAAAAGACCGCGAAAATTATATTAGATGTCGTAAAAGATAAATAATTATACAAAAGAATAACACAGCAAAAGAAATCCTTAGAAATAAGGATTTCTTTTATTATAAAGGGTTATTTTCATTTATTATCAAATTATTATACAGATAAATAGCCCCGCGTAATAAAACATATCATTAAAAGAGGAGTCGTAATTATGAAAAGACTAACCGTTTTGTTTTTACTGTTTGTTTTTTGTCTGTCTTTTGCGGTTGTATATGCCGGTGATGCGCAGGATAAACCGGAAAGGAAGTATGTACTTGAAAGAGTAAAATGCGGTCCGAAAGATTTTGCGGTTGTTCAGGTTTACGCTGATAATTTTGAGGAGCTTTCTTTACCTGATAAACTGCAGGTTTATTATCTTACAAAAGCCGCGGAAGCGGGAAGCGATATATGGTTTGATCAAAACCACAGGAACGCCTTAGAAATAAAACGAGTTCTGGAAGAGATTATTACTCATCCCGAAGGTATAAATAAAGATGTTCTGGAAAAAATATTTAACTACGCCAAAATTTTCTGGGCTGAAGGCGGGAATTACGGCGAAAGGGACAAATTAAAATTTATTCCGGAATTTACTTATGACGAACTTCTTGCCGCCGCAAAGACGGCTCAGAAAAACGGCGCTGATTTCGGTGTGACGGGAAAAAAATCGCTTGAAGAACAGTTAAACGCGCTTAACAGGGTGATTTTTGACATTAATTACGAACCGCTAAGCGTCTGCAAGGATTCTTCAAAAGATATCGTGGGTGAAAGCGCGGTTAATTTTTATTCAAAAGACATAGCAGCTAAGGATTTGGAAAATTTTAAGGAAAATAATCAGCTGAATGCATTAGTTTTAAAAGAAAACGGTGTTTTAGTTGAAAAAGTTTATAAGATAGGCGGTGTATATTCCGATTATCTTAAAGGGATAAATCAGAACCTCGGTAATGCGAAAAGCGTAATCCCGCCAGATAACATTACGGGGCAGGATCAGATTAAAACCATAGAAAAACTGGCGGAGTTTTTTACTTCCGGAAACATTAAGGATTTTGAAGAGTATAATATTCAGTGGGTAAAAACAAAAGGCATGGTTGACTGCATACTGGGATTTATAGAGAGTTATAAAGATCCGCGCGGCGTTAAAGCAACGTTTGAGGGCTGTGTTTTTTATACTGATTTTGAAAATACCCGCCTTATGAATTTAATAGGGGAAAATGTTAAATATTTTGAAGAAAGAATGCCGTGGGAAGATAAATACAAAAGAACAAATTTTGGTACCGCGCCGGTAGCCAATTCGGTTATGGTTGCCATGGGTACGGGGGACGCGGGAACTCAAGCTCCCGTCGGCATAAACCTGCCCAATGACGAGCAGATAAGACAGAGTTACGGTACAAAGAGCGTTTCTTTATATAATATTATGGAATCTATACGCAAAGTTTCCGGTGATAAAGTTAAGAAAGAATTCTACATGCCGGAAGTTTTCGATCTGGTAAAAGAATACGGCGACAAATCAGTGGATATGGAGATCGCGCTTCATGAAGTATGCGGGCATGCTTCGGGTAAAACCACGGTTAAAGACCCGGACAACTGCCTGAAAGAATACGCCCGCGCTTGGGAAGAAGGAAGAGCCGAACTTGTTGCCCTGTGGCATTTAACCGACCCGTTGTTTTATGAAAATAAAATATGTTCTAAAGAAGATCTGGAAAAAATAGGAAAAGCGGGCTATACAGGTTATGTAACGGGCGACTTTGTTAATTTAAGGAGAATACCGGGTCCCGTGATCCAGGATGATCATATGAGAGCTGCCCATTTTATAACAACTTATCTCATAGAAGAAGCAAAAGTTGTAAAGCCGGTTGAGATAGACGGTAAGATATATATGACGGTTCCCGATACCGCAAAGATGCGCGAAGCGGTCGGCCGGCTTTTAAGCATAGTTATGGAAGTAAAGGCCAACGGCGATTATGAAAAAGCCAAAGAGATGATGAACAGGTATGGCGTAAAAGTAAATACGGACTGGCAGAAGCAGGTTAATGAAAGATACGTGAAACTGGATCTGCCCATGTACAGGGCGCTTGTTTACCCGCAATACGGTCTTGTTGAAGATGACAGTGGTGAAGTTATTGACGTGGCGGTTGAATATAATGAAGGATTAACCGCCCAGCAACTGCGGCTTTCCGGTTATTCCGAGGAAGAGATATACAATGCCCTTGAAGCGGAAAAAACACTGCGGTAATAAAGTAAACCCGGAATTATGAGGACAGATTATGCTTTTTTTACCTATAAGGGATGAAGGAAACCGTCCCGGAGCGCATCTTCTGGTTATTAAAATATTAATTGCGGTTAATGTCGCCGTATTTCTGCTTGAAATCGTTTTAATGTCAACCGATACTCTTTCTGATTTTATTCTCAACTTCGGTTTTATCCCATCAAGATTTTACTATATATGGACCGCTGTAACTTCCACTTTTATTCACGGCGGTTTTTTTCATCTAGCAGGGAACATGCTTTTTTTATGGATTTTCGGAGATAATATAGAAGATCTTCTGGGGAATATAAATTTTGCGTGGTTTTACCTTCTCTGCGGGTTCTCCGCTAACTTTGTTGATATGCTCTTTAGGTTCGGGTCAAATATACCCGCGATAGGGGCAAGCGGCGCCATATCAGGGCTTTTAGGGGCATATATAAGGTATTTTCCCAAGAATAAAATCGTTACATTCTACTTTTTTATTTTCAGGGTAGGCACTTTTAAAATAGATGCTCTCTGGTATCTGGCTTTCTGGTTCGGCGGCCAGCTGTTTTATTCGCTATTTGGTTCGGATGCCATGGGAATCGCTTACGGCGCTCATATAGGCGGCTTTATAATAGGCTATTTTGCGGCAGGATTTTTTCCCCACAACAAAGATGTTATTGATCATCACAAGGAGATAGCGAAAAGATGGCGGTGAGGATATTACCACAGATTATATAATTATCGGCATTAAACTCCAGTCGAGCCCCAAAAAACATTATAAATAAGTAGCTTTTATCAATAAAATGTTAACAAATTGTTAACATTTTTGTAACATTCTGGCAATATAATTATGTTATAGTTTAGATAAGAAAATATGACACAAAATGGAGAGTATATTATGGCAAGCAAAATAGAAGCTTTTATACAGGCATTAAAAGAGCCGGTTATAAAGCCTAAGGTTTATGATCAAACAAAACTTCTGGGAGAATTGAGAAACAGCCTTGCTTCTACCATATGCACCATTAAAACTCTTTATCCTCACGAAACAGGCAAATCTATATCGGAGATGACCGTAAAAGAGGGCGAAACGTATTTTAAAAGAGTCCTTAAAAACGATAAATCAATAGGCGGAAGATTTATTAAAGATGTTTTCTATTTTTACAGGTCAATGGAATTGGAAGTTATGGCAGAAGGCTTTATAAAAGCGCTTTGTCATTGTGTTTCAAAATCCGCCAATGTTACCGGTTCAGCAGAAGTTCTTTCTAAATCTGTAATGAATTTAGCGCCAGATGACCAGATCCAGCATTACTGCCGCATAATTGAAAAAGCAGAGATAAAAGCGGCAAGAAATGCTACGAGGAGAGAAGGAGCTTTGACTAAATTAAGAGAGTTTTTTAAAGGCGGCAAACTGAAGATAAAAAAACCTTCAGGGATTAAATTTAAACTTCCTAAATGGTAAAGAACCCATGTTTAAAAGTCAAGAATAAAAAACAGGGATTTATTGTAAATCCCTGTTTTTTGATCCTATTAATCTTTTATCTTACTATCTTTGTTCCGGTGTTGCCTTTTAATGCTTCTGTAATATGTTCAGGATCGGTAATTATTACCTCTTTACCGCCTTTTTCTATGAATTGAATGCTAGCTTGAATTTTAGGCCCCATGGATCCTTTAGGGAACTGACCTTCTTCTAAGTATTTTTTAGCTTCGGCAACAGTTATCATATCAAGTGATTTCTCATTCTCTTTTTTATAGTTTATGCATACTTTCTCAACACCTGTTGATATTATAAGGACATCCGCGTTTATCTGGTTCGCAAGAAGAGATGATGCTCTGTCTTTGTCTATAACAGCTTCCACGCCTTGTATGTCTCCGTTCCCGTTTTTTATGACGGGTATCCCGCCTCCGCCTACGGCTATAACTATGAAACCCTTATCCAGTAATGACTTTATGGCATCTTTCTCGAGTATGTCTATGGGAATAGGGGAGGGTACAACTCTTCTATAGCCGCGTCCTGCGTCTTCCACAATACTCCATCCTTTTTCTTCCCTGTTTTTTTCGGCTTCTTCTTTTTTATAAAAAGGTCCTATAGGCTTTGACGGATTTTCAAATGAAGGATCATTTTTGTCAACCAGAACCTGGGTTACTATCGTGGCGACAGTTTTGATTATTTTCTTCTCGCGCAACTCATTTCCCAGCACCTGCTGGAGCATATAGCCCATGCCGCCCTGGGTGTCCGATACGCATGTGTCCAGGAATATGGGGTAAACTTTATCTTTTGAATATTCTACTCTTAGAAGAATATTCCCGACTTGGGGGCCGTTGCCGTGTGTAAGCACAATATCATAGCCCATGGCTATCATCTCGGCTAAGTGTTTTGAAGTTTCGCGCGAGTTTTCAAACTGTTCCGGTATTGTGCCTGTCTGGTTTTCCTTGGAAATGGAATTTCCGCCTATTGCGACCACTGCTAATTTTCCCATAAATTCCTCCGGAGTTTACAAATAACCCGTTTTTAAAACGGACTGTTTGTATGTTTTACATCTTAATATCTTTTTTAATAATTAAGGTCTTCCGCCCATTGCCAGAGCCATTAAGGCTTTCTGGATATGGAGCCTGTTCTCGGCCTCGTCAAATACTATTGAATTGGGCCCGTCTATTACCGCGTCGGTTACCTCATTGCCTCTGTCTGCGGGCAGGCAGTGCATGTAATATGCGTTATCGGTAAGCTTCATTCTTTTTTCATTGCATATCCAGTTTTTGTATTTGCCTGATATTGCCATTGATTTTTCTTTATCTGTTATTTTTTTATCCTGTAGGTACTGCAAACAGCCCCAGCTTTTCGGGTATACGACATGAGCCCCCTTAAAGCCCTTGTCCATGTCATTTACTATTTCAAATTTTGCTCCTGTCTCTTTTGCGTTTTCTTTTGCCTGTTTGATTATATCAGGGGGCAGGTAGAATTCCGGCGGGTGGGCCAGCGTTACATCCATCCCGAATCTCGGCATAAGAAGAACCAGGGAGTTGGGAACGCTCATGGGTTTTGTGTAGCTGGGAGCGTATGCCCATGATACTGTGATTTTTTTGCCCCTTAAATCATTCCCGAATTTTTCCCTTATGGTCATTAAATCCGCAAGTATCTGGCAGGGATGGTATATGTCGCACTGCATGTTGAAAATCGGGACATCCGAATGTTTTGCGATCTCTCTTATGTAGTTGTTACCTACACCCCAGAAGCAGTTTCTTACAGCTATGCCGTGTCCGTATCTGCTTAATACTTTTGCAGTATCAAGAGCCGTCTCTCCGTGGGATATCTGCATCTTGTCCGGCGTTAAGTCATGAGCATGTCCGCCTAACTGCGTCATACCCGCTTCAAATGAGTTTCTTGTTCTTGTAGACTGTTCAAAGAACATCATAAACAGAGTTTTGTCCTGGAGCAGCCTGTGGGGGATACTGAGCCCGAATTTCATTTTCAGGTCTTTAGCCACATCAAGTGCTGTTTCCAGCTCTTCTTTTGTCCATTCCTGGTTTGAGATAAAGTGTTTTCCTCTTAATAGTGTCTGCATACAACCTCCTATATATTATTTGCTAAAATATTTGCAAATGCAGTATAAAATGCCGTTGCTTTTTTGATATGGTCTACTGTTATCTGATCATCTGCGGTATGTGCGTATTCTTCCTTGCTGGGGCCGTAGCCTATTGTGGGGATATTCATTTTTCCCATGGAAGCCACGCCGTTTGTTGAGAATACCCATTTGCTGACTTTAGGTTTTGCTCCGAAGAGAGTTTCAGCGGTTTTAATACCTGCCTGCACGAGTTTATGGTCTTCAGGGAGCACCCATGTGGGATAATACTTTTCCTGGTCAATATGCTCGTCTGTATATGTGGGGGTATCATAATAAAGGACATCTACTTTAGCGTTTCCTTTACATATATCTTCAAGTTCTTTTACCGAGCTTTCTTTGGTTTCGCCCACGGTAAGGCGTCTGTCTATGTATATTTTACATTCGTCTGGCACTGAATTTAATGAAGGCGTCTGGCATTCTATTTTTGATACTACTATGGTGCCTTTGCCGAGAAAATCGTCGTCTTTCAGGTTATCGTTTAATTTTTCTATCGCGGATATGATCGGTGCCATTTTATAAATTGCATTCTCACCTCTGTCAGGAGCGCTTCCGTGGCATGATTTACCTTTTGCGGTTACGCTCATCTCCATCCTGCCCCTGTGGCCCCTGTATATGCACAGATCAGTGCATTCACCGAGCACCACATAATCCGGCTTTGGTATTGAATTATTGAACATATAGAGCATTGACGCGCCGTCACAGTCTTCTTCCTGTACGGTGCCCACAACATAAATAGTGAAGTCATCAACAAGCCCCAGTTCTTTCATAATAGCGGCGCCGTAAATCTGGCAGGCTGTCGCGCCTTTGTTATCCGATGTTCCTCTTCCGTAGATTATTTCATTTTCAACTTTACCCTGGAAGGGATCGTGTTTCCATGATTTTATGTCCCCTATATCAACCGTATCTATATGGGAGTCAAAGGCTATCTTTGTTTTGCCGCTGCCTATCTGCCCTATAATATTACCGGCTTTATCTACCCATACCTTATCATAATTCAGTTTTTCCATTTCTTTTTTTATTTCTTGCACGACATCTTTTTCTTTAGTGCTGGTGCTGGGTATGGCAATAATCCTTCTTAAAAAATCTATGATGTTGTCTTTTTTTAATTCAACCGTTTTTAAGATTTGTTCCTGGTTAACTGTTTTAAGCATGTATCCTCCTTGTTAATCAAAAATTGTCTAAAATTTGCAGGCTTTTTGTATGTTCTTTCTGTTTTTCTTCTTTTTCTTTTTCATCATTAATGAAATTTTTATCTACGAAAGCCCTGATTTTTTTAGTGTCTTCTTCAGAAATTTCTGAAAATTCCATTCCTATTAAATAATTATCAAACTGGGTTTTCTTGGTCCATGCTATCCTGGTTTTAATATTTACAGGCGGATCATCAAAGCTTAAGAGAATCCTTAAATCAATATTTGTGTCTTTGGGAATAGGATCATCATGCATAATTCTCATGCCTTTTCCGGATAAATTCTGAGTCAGGGCGTAAAACTTTTTCTTTTCTTCGCCTATAGTCATCTCGATTGCCAGAACCTTATTTAAGCGGTATGATTTTCTTTTTCCTTCGGGGGAAAATCTGTCAGTAAAACGTTCTAGTTTTTCCCGCGTTTCATTTGTAATGTTTGAAAATTCCATACCAGTTATATATACCCCGCCTAAAAGTTCTTTCTGCCATATCTTTTTTACCGTTAAATTAAGGGCTTCGTCTGCGCGGATTATTAATGAAAACTCTATATCACCGGGGAAGGAGAAATCACTGTGGACCTGCATGCCTGTCGCGGAGATATCTTCAATGTAGATAAAACAGTTTTTAACTTCTCCCTGCAGATGCAGTTCGCAGTTAAAGGTTTTATGCAGGGATATTTTTTTGCGTTCCGATTCTCTTCTTTCCTGGTTTGTCATAAATTCACCCCTATACTTTATTTAAATTTATAAGTCCTTCATATTCTCTTGTAATATCGCCGTATAAAGGAAACTTCGCGCATAAAGATTCTACGTCTTTTTTAACCCGATTAATTACAGCTTCATCTTCGGGAGATTTTAAAACTTTTATGATAAGATGCGCTACTTCTTCCATCTGTTCTTTTTTCATTCCCCTTGTTGTAAGGGCAGGTGTGCCGAGCCGGATGCCTGATGTTACGAGTGGTGGATTAGGGTCAAATGGGATTGTGTTTTTATTTACCGTTATGCCTGCTTTATCTAAAGAAGTTTCCGCTATCTTCCCCGTTATATTCAAACTTGTAAGGTCAACAAGCATAAGGTGGTTGTCCGTGCCGCCCGATACTATTCTTAAACCTTCTTTTGTAAGAGCTTCTGCCAGAGCTTTGGCGTTTTCTAAAATCTCTTTCTGGTAGATTTTAAATTCTTCCGTCATGGCTTCTTTAAAAGCCACTGCTTTTGCGGCAATCACGTGCATTAAAGGGCCGCCCTGGAAGCCCGGGAAGAGGTTCCTGTTAAGATCTTTTTTATACTGTTCTTTTGAAAGGATAAGGCCTGATCTGGGGCCTCTTAATGTTTTATGTGTGGTGGTTGTAACATAATCCGCGTAAGGTACCGGGCTGGGATGCAGGCCCGCAGCTACCAGTCCCGCTATATGCGCCATATCAACGACAAAACACGCGCCGACTTCATCGGCTATTTTCCTGAATTTTTCAAAATCTATAATTCTTGAATAAGCGCTTGCTCCCGCGAGCAGCATTTTAGGTTTACTCTCAAGGGCCAGTCTCCTTACCTCGTCATAATCTATTGTTTCAGTCTCTTTATTTACGCCGTAAGGTACTACCTTAAAATATTTGCCTGAGAAGTTTAAAGGATGCCCGTGTGAAAGATGCCCCCCGCATGATAGATCCATGCCCATGAAGGTATCTCCTGGTTCTAATATAGAGAAAAACACCGCCATATTGGCCTGTGTGCCGGAATGGGGCTGTACATTGGCGTGTTCGGCGCCGAAGAGTTCTTTTGCTCTTTGTATGGCTAATCTTTCGGCAACATCAACATATTCGCATCCCCCGTAATATCTTCTGCCGGGATAGCCTTCCGCGTATTTATTTGTAAGTACGGAACCCTGCGCTTCCAGAACTGCTTCGGACACGAAATTTTCGGAAGCTATGAGTTCCAGTTTTGTTGCCTGGCGCTTTGTTTCATTATATACGGCTTCGGCTATCTCTGGATCTGTTTTAATCAAGTGTTTAAACATAATATACTCCTGGGTTTTTATTGTTTTAGTTTTTAGCATTATTTAACTTTAAAGTTTGTTTTAATTAATCAGGGCGGTTGTTTAAGCCGCCCCGGATACAATGTTATTTGTTTATCTTTTCAAGATACTCGTTAATCGCTTTATACTGTGAATCCGCGTCCAGGTGAGCTTCTTTGAAGATCTCGTCCGGTTCGCCGCTGCCGTAGGGGCCTATGCTCTCATTCTCATCGGCATCTTTACCGATCTGGCTCGGCGGTTTGTAGGAATAGAGAGAGTATCTTAAGCCGATCTCATCCACATAAGGCCTGATTGTACCTTCTGTGAATTCGGTTATTGCTATTGAGGCTCTTCTTGTTCTTTCTTTGTCGGTATAAGGGAGTACTTTGTCCCTGTATTCTACAGTCTGCATCCTGAAGAGTTCATGACTTGTTATTACAACTATAGATACATTCCATTTCTTATCTATCTTTTCAAGCACTTCTTCAATGAATATTTTCGCAACCCCCGCTCCCTGGAGCACGATTGTGCCGTCAACCTTTTTACTTGTGTCTGCAGGTCTTAATATATAGCCGCCTTTTGCAGCTTCTACTGCATCAGCAAATCCTAGTTTTTTCCTGTCAAAGACGATCCCGTCCGGTCTTGCTATAAACGGCACTATGGCAACAGGTCTTGCCATGTAAGATGCCACCATAAGAGGGAATATTTCATTTGGATCTATAGGCAGTATGGTTATTAAGCTTCTGTAAGGGAAGTTCTCTCTCCATACGCTTAATGCCTGGGGATCAGCGTGTGTTCTTACCCCGTCAGGGCCTGTCCATAAAGAGGCGTGGAATGCGCCTATCTGAACGGGAGCTCTCAGGTCTCTTTCATGCGAGCCCCACGGTCCGTCCGCTACTTTAACATGGGTATGAGCAAGAGACTGGAAAGCACCGTATGAAGTCGTGACGCCGGTATATCTACCGGAAGCGCCTAAGCCCAGCATAAGCCCGGCGTTTGCGTCTTCCGTTATACCGCCTCCGTGAAGTATTCTTGATGACCTGTTGTTTTCTCCGTAATAATAATCTTCTTTATTATCTCCGCCGAAGGAATCTGTAATGCCCGGTAGTGTTGAGCTTAAAAGGTCAGCAGATACGACCCAGTAAGCGCCGTTTGTGAGTTTATTAATGTATGATGCGATATCAACATACTGTTTTCTGTAAGATCCTTTGCCCGGTTCCATAATAAGTTCCGCGGGAGGTTTTGAAGCATCAAGAGGTTTTTCAGCCGTAAACTTTACAAGCGGGGTTATATCAGCTGTAGTCATTTTTCTGTTTTTTGGGACTCTCTCTTTTGCCTGCATGACTCTCTTTACGATAAAGTCGGTAAGCTTGGGTTTGTTTTTAAGTACTTCTGATACGGCATTAAGACTCTTCATGAAGTATTCTTCTATTACATCCTGGTCCCGGCTCTCGGGCATGCGCGGGAGAGAGGTGCTAAAGCGTTTCTCAAATTCTTCCTGTGACGCGAAATATTCTTTACTGTCGGTTTTATGTCCCGCTCCGTGATATTTTCTTCCAACTATACAGCACATGGGGTCATAACCCTTGCTCTTTGTTGTATGGAATACGCCCACGGCGAAACGGCTGCTTTTCTTCATTATATCATTTATAATGCCGAGCCCTGCGGTTACCTGATGGAAGTTATGGCCGTCGTTTACGGTAATAACATTGGCGCCGTGTGTTGAGGCCAGTTCTTCCGGTGTCCATGAAGCCACTTTTCCTTCGGATATATTATTGAGGTCTTTTGAACAACCTACAACACAGTTTTCGTCTATATTCGCGTTGTTAAAATCACCGAGGAATGCAACATTGCCCAGTTTCATGTTATGAGCGCACTGGTAGGCTTCCTGGTATCTTCCGGGTGTTGAACCGCCGTCAGCTCCTTCAAGTATATATACATACGGAGGATTATCTCCCATAAATGTTTCTCTTAAGCTTAACGCGAGCCCCAGCATCTGCGGTGCTCCGTAGCCGGATGCGCCCGAAGCCAGCCTTATAAACGGGGTCTCGGGGATAGGGTGGCCTTCAAGTCTTACCGGGTTATATTTATCCACTAACTTTGAAGAATAAGTTACGTTTCTTCTAAAGCCCAGCATATCCTTGAAAAGGATAACATCTTTAGGAAGGGCCTTGGGCTCTCTCATTTTAACGGCTTCAAACAAAAGGGTAAGTACCGCGTACATACCGTTTGCTTTATGTCCGGATGCAAGCCCTATAACATCATTATGTATATTATCCGGATCACTTATATCATATCTTAATGTGTCAAGCAAAAGCCCTATAAGCTGGGGGCCGGCCGATATTGCTCCGCCAGGGTGGCCGCTCTGGCGGTAATTGAACATGATCTTTATTATGGTATCATATAATACCCTTACGTCATTGAATAAATCGTAGGTTTCTTCATCAAGATAAGGTGCCTGTTTTAATACTTCATCAGTTGATGTAAAGAATTGATTTTTTTTCTTGAAATCAATGCTTCCAAGGTAAGACGGTTTTAAGGGTTTGTTTGTGTCTGATAAGAGTTTTTCCATTTTTTTCTCCTTTTTTAAGTGTTTTATTGTATATTACGGGTTTGCCGCAATACATACAATATTAAGTTTATATTATATTAATCATAAAATCAAGAGTTCCTTCTTAAAAAAATAACCCTATAAAGTATATTTTGTTAACATTTTTTTAACAATTTGGCAATATTTTGTTAATATTTCTATGTTAATATTATAATAACAGATAATACTATCTAAAAATAACCAAAAACATATAGATACAGGATGGGAAATGAATACTATAAATCCGGTGAATTTCGGTAATTTTATTAAAGATTTATTACAAGATACTAAGGATTCAAAAAATCCGGTGGAAGAAGCGGGAAGATCCGGGGTTGAGCGTGTTGAGAGTCAGAATCTTCGTGATATTTTATTTGAAGCAGTATGGCTTAAAGACAGGGCAGGCCTGGAAGGTAAAGATAAATACGGTTTTTCCTGCAAGACTGAAAAAACAACCTTGTCCGGGAAAGAATATGATATATATACAATAGTGAAAACCAAAACTATAGGAAAAGAGATTTTTAAACAAAAAATCTCTTACCATATTAAAACTGGTTTTTTAAAAGCAGAATTTTTCAGGAAAACTTTTGAAGAATACTGCATAAAGAACGGAAAAACGATACCCTTATGCGGTTATGAGATATACCAGCGCGGAACAGCCCAGACAGAGAATTTTATGGCCGAGGAAGGCGAGGAACCATTTGTGGATTTTAAGATACAGAGGAAAGAATCAAAAGAAAACCTTGTATACAGAACGATATATTTCAGGGACGGTGAATTCTGTGAAAAGTTCAGGGAAAAATTTTATAAACAAACCCGGTTATCCCCCGGAGGGCTACCACCCGGAGGTCGTAAATGAACGGCTTTAGTTCAACAGAAAAGCAGGGAAGCTTTATAGAAGTGGCCGGCAGAACGCTTAGTATTATAAAGAACGGCCAGAGAATAAATAAAGATCTTCTTTTTGAAGCTTCTTCCGTTTGCGGTTACGGCAAAAACGGCAATATGGTCGTAAAGACCGATGAAGGCGTAAAAATTATAAATGTTCTTGATTCGGGAGTTATTCATCTTTTAACCGATTTCAGTAAAAACAGTTTAAGGGAAGAGAACGCTTTTCTGGGAGACATAAAGATAGACGATAAGGGAAAACTTCTCTGCATAGAAAGAATGAATTACAGGTATAAACTTATAGATATGGTTCTAAACTTGCTGAAAATCCGCAAAGCGGTTCCCCATATTGAAGACCGCCAGTTCATATTCTATAACTTAGAAGAAAGAACAAGGCGTCTGGTATATGTTCATTCCATGTATAAACGGGGAAAGAACCGCGTAAGGTGGGCCATATCTCCTAATTTCAAATACCTTGTGATTATAGAGAAAGAATACAAAAATCAAAAAGAATCCGTGTATATTGTAAATATAGCTATAAACAGGGTGCTTGCCAGAATAGATGTTGCCGATACAAGCGCAGAGAATGTAATGGTGAATAATTTCGGTTTCTGCCTGTTTGAGATTAAAAAGAGAAGCAGAAAATGGGAGTATGTTATCCTTACAAGCAACGGTAAAGTTATAAGATTTGAAAAAGATACTTCAACCAAACTTATGCATTTCGGGAACAAAATTATAGTATTTAAAAAGCCCAAAGAATCTCAGCTTATCATAAAAGACTTAAACGAGAAAACCATAGGAGAGTTTGATTTAAAACCGCTTAAGAAACTGGACTTTAATTACGAGCTCTTTTTTAATGAAAATGATGATATAGAAGTTGTTCTTTCCCAGAACGGGAAAGTTAAAGTCCTGCACTGCAGCCTGGATACTTTCCATACTGACGTTAAAAGATGGCAGGTCCTGGCAGAAAAAATGGAAAAAGCAGAAGCGATAGAGAGAATAAGCAGCAGGAACGATATCTCCCCGCGCAGGGGGAGGAGCTTTATGAATTTCAGAGTTGATTCCCATGAAGCGCTAAGCCAGGCTTTATATAACTCCTTAACGGAGAAGATGGATAATTGAGTTGAAAAAAAAGATAAAAATTGGGGTTCATAATGGATAATGTAATTAACGGTATAAAGGTAATAAAAACAGTAGACGGCATTCCTAAAGGTGTTGTTAATGATACCGTTATGGGAAAAGTCCCTGTAGTATACCGCTATAATCCTATAAGTAAGTCTTCTGAATGGCTGACGGATACAGCTGAAATAGAAGTCAGTGTAGAATCAGCCGTTAAAACACTTCTTCATCAGGTGCGGGTTCTTGTGGGGCAGAAAGGTTATGGTTCCATTGAACACAGGATATTTATAATAGAAGCCGAGACATTAAAGAATTTTGCCGGGGTGCCGAATGACGGCAAATGCCGCATAGATATTAATTTTACAACAAAAAATATGTTAAAGATTAAATCTTCAATGGAAAGAAATCCTGCGCTAAAGGAACAGTTTATAGATCTTATAAGTGATATATATATGGATGCAAGAAGCTGTAATGCTCCTAAAGAAGAGAATATCACCGCGCTTAAAAAATTGCTCTACCGCGCCGGATTCAGATATACAAAGAGCTCTTCAAGCAAACTGGGCAGGCTTAGAAAAAATATATATAAAGGCGAAGCAGGGAGAAGGACTAAAACAAGAAAACCTAAGCTGCCTCCGGGGGCCAGAGCTAAAGTCAGAACACCAAAACAATCTCCTAGGGGAAGGATGAAAAGGTTTGAAGTAAAGGCTCCCAGGTGGATGAGAATATTTAATAAGATATAAGCTTTGCAGGGAAGCTGTTATTATATAAAGAAATACCTTCATTATGAACCAGTTAGATTTATATTCCAGCGATGTCTTAGAGGGTCTTAATGAAGCACAGCTAAAGGCCGTTTCATTCGGGGAAGGGCCTCTTCTTATAATAGCGGGCGCGGGGACAGGCAAAACTTCCGTTATCACAAAAAGAATAGCTTATCTTATCTCCGGGAAAAAATGCAGGACAGACCAGATACTTGCCCTTACATTTACCGATAAGGCCGCCCAGGAGATGGAAGAAAGAGTAGACCTTCTTGTCCCTTACGGATACACGGATGTTATGATATCAACTTTTCATGCATTCGGTGATTTCCTCTTAAAAGAACACGCTTTGGAGATAGGTCTTGCTTATGATTTCAAGGTTCTGTCTAAACCCGAGCAGATAATTTTCCTTAAGGAAAATTTATACAAGCTTCCTTTGAAGCATTACAGGCCCGGAGGAAATCCTACTTCTTACCTTGACGCCATAACCACCCTTATATCCCGAGCTAAAGATGAAGACATATCTTGCGAAGAATATATAAAATACGCGGAAAAGGTTCTTGATGATGCCCGCAGGAATGAAGATGTTGAAAAAATTGATGAATATGAAAAGCAAGCAGAGTCAGCAAGTACATATAAAAAGTACCGGGAGCTTATGACAGAGAATGGTTTTATTGATTTCGGCGACCAGGTCGGGCTTTGCTTGAAGCTTTTCAGGGAGAACCCTTCAATACTGAAAAAGTACAGGGAAAAATTTAAATACATACTTGTTGATGAGTTCCAGGATACAAATCTCGCGCAGTATAAACTTATAAAAATGCTTGCGGGAGGCGAGGGTAATCTTAATGTTGTAGGCGATGACGATCAGAGTATATATAAATTCAGGGGGGCCGCAATAAGCAATATCCTGAATTTTAATAATGATTATCCGGATGCCGAGAAGATTGTCTTGAATACAAACTACAGGTCTACACAGAATATACTTGATACCTCCTACAGGTTAATATGCCATAATAATCCCGACAGGCTTGAAGTAAAAAATAATATTGATAAAAAACTTGTAAGTGTAAAAGGGAAGGGCAGTTATATAGCCAATCAGTCTTTTGACACAATAAGCACCGAGGCCGATTATGTAGCTGATTATATAAAAAAAGGTGTAAAAGGCGGCAGGAAGTATAAAGATTGCGCAATACTTGTCCGTTCAAATAACGATTCACAAGCATTTATACAGTCTTTAAATATGGCGGGTATACCTTACAGGTTCTCGGGTCAGGGCGGACTTTATACAGATAGCAATGTACAGCTTTTAATCTCTTTATTAAGGGTTATTAAAGACCCCAATGACAGCATAAGCTTATATAATCTTGCAGTATCCCACTTATATAATCTTGACCCTGTTGATATAAAAGACTGTTCAAATACTGCTTATAAAAGAAATCTTCCCTTGTTTAAAATATTCAGAGATTTTGAAAAGATTTCCGATCTTTCTTCTTTAACGGAAGAAAGTAAAAAAACAATTAAAAAAATATCAGAGGATATAGAGCAGTATGTATCTGATTCTTTTAATATATCCACAGGCAAGCTTCTCTATAAATATGTAAAGGATAAGAAGGTTTTAAAAAACCTTCTTGATAAGGAGTGCCCGGGTTCTGAAGAAAAGATTTACAATATTTCAAAATTCTTTGAAGTAATAAACAATTATGAAAAGCTTTACCCGGGGACGAGACTCCCTCAGTTTGTAGAGCACCTTGACTTTATGATAGCTTCAGGGGATAACCCCTCCACCTACCAGGCGGACCCGGATCTTGATTATGTTAATATCCTTACATATCACAAGGCAAAGGGACTGGAGTTTTCGGTTGTGTTTATGGTTAATCTTGTGCAGGGCAAATTTCCAGTAAGAAACAGGCACGATAAAATAGAGATACCCTTAGAGCTTATTAAAGAAACACTGCCCTCGGGGGACTTTCATATCCAGGAAGAAAGAAGACTGTTTTATGTGGGTATGACAAGGGCAAAAGACGAGCTTATCTTTACCTATTCCCGCGATCTTGGAGGCAAGCGCCAGAGGAAGGCAAGCCAGTTTGTGCTTGAAGCGCTTGACCTTCCAAAAGCGGAAGTGAAATCAAAAAAATCCTCACCGGGTGAATATTTAAAGAGATTTGAAGATATTAAAGTTAAGCAGGATACCGCGTATTCTGTTTCCGATGATGTTATTTTAACTTTAAGCGCCAATTCAATAGAAGATTATATGGACTGCCCGTTAAGATATAAATTTATGCATATCCTGAAGATCCCTGTTGCAAAGCATTTCGCATTTATTTACGGCAGCGCCGTGCATAATACAATAAATTATTACCATACGAGAAAGATCCAGGGCAAAAAAGTAAAGTTTGAGGAATTAGAAGACGTATTTAAGGCAAACTGGATAAGCGAAGGATTCCTTTCACAGGATCATGAAAAACAGCTGTACACAGAAGGGTTGGAAGTTCTTAAAAAATTCTTTGATAAAAGCGAGAAAGAAAAAGACATACCTACCTGTGTTGAAAAAGAGTTTGCGTTTAGTGTTGATAATATAAAGGTGAAGGGAAGATGGGACCGCGTGGATATAGGCAAGAACAGCGCGGTTATTACCGATTACAAAACAAGCAGGATAAAAAACAAAAAAGAAGCCGATAAACGCGCGAAAGACAGCTTCCAGCTTGCGGTTTACGCGCTTTCGTACCAGAAAATTTATAATAAACCCGCGGATAAAGTCCAGCTTTATTTCCTGACGGATGAGATTGCCGGGGAAGCGGTTAAATCGCAGAATGATATTAATGATACAGTTGAAAAGATAAAACAGGCCTCCAAAGGCATAAGGAAAGGTATATTTACGGCCAACCCTAATTACATGAACTGCATGTACTGTTCTTATAAAAACTTATGTAATGAAAAAAATAGTGAACAGTAATAAAGATAGCTAACGTAAGAGGTGTATGATTATGAAGAGAATAAAATTATTTACATTACTTGTATCCCTTATTATAATCTTTTTTTTAGTCTCATCAGCAACATATGCGGCGGGCTTTGACTGGAAGATTACATCATTCTGTTCTTCAATCAAGGTTAATGATGACAGATCAATAGATGTTGAAGAAGTAATAACAACTGATTTTAAATCCCAGATGCACGGGATATACCGCTATATACCCACAGTTTTCGGGAAAGGCATGCTGGGGAGCAATTCTTTAGGGTACAAACTTATAAGTATTACGGATGAGAAAGGCGCCCCGTATCCTTTTAATACTTATACTAAAGGAAATTTTGTAAGCTACAGGATAGGGGACCCGAATAAAACAATAACAGGCAAACATGTTTATGTTATAAAATACAGGATGGCAAAAGCGGTTAAAACCTATAAATCTGATAATTTCGCGCCCGGCATTACTGAACACGATGAACTTTATTTTAATGTTACAGGCAACGGCTGGGCGGTTGATATTGATTACGCCCAGGCGGTCATAATCCTGCCGAAAGCAGGCAACCCCGATATGATGAGAATAAAAGTGTATACCGGGAGTTACGGAAGCAAGGCAAGCAATAGTGTGGCTAAGATTATAAAGGGGCGGACTTTTTACTGTTCTGCCAGGGATCTTAAGCCGTATGAAGGCTTAACTGTCGCCGCCGGCTGGCCCGTTGGAATAATTCAGAAAGAGAATAAGACTTTAAATACAATCCTTTTTCTTCTTTCCAACTGGTATTTATTTATACCGTTATTTGTGCTGATAGCGCTTTTTTATGTATGGTATAAAAACGGGAGGGATATAAAAAGCGGGGATGCTATAATGGCCCAGTATACGCCGCCCGAGAAAAAGAAAGGCGATTGCTTTTCTCCGCTGGATGTGGGAGTCATAATTGATGAAAGGTTTGATCCAAGGGATCTTACCGCGCAGATTGTTGATCTTGCCGTTAGAGGGTATCTTAAGATAAAGGAAATAGAAACCTCAAAGATGTTTTTATTTAAGAATAAAGATTATGAGCTTATAAGAACGGATAAAGCGGATACCGATCTTACTCCTTTTGACAGAAAACTTTTAAAGAAGCTCTTTAAACACGGGAAAAATAATAAGGTAAAACTCTCAGAGCTAAAGTATGAATTTTCCAGTGATTACACATCTTTAAAAAATGATAAATACAAAGATCTTGCAAAAGACGGTGTGTTTGTGTCAAATCCCGAGAAAGTGCGTTCGGATTATGTACTTACAGGAATCGGGATAATAATATTTGGTGTTGTTGCAGCTATAGTTCTCTCCGTTTTTAATATAATATTTTCGCAGGATAAAATCGGCTTGAGTATTTTCTCTGTTGCTCTTTCCGGAGTTATTTTCATAATATTCGCGCCTCTTATGCCGAAAAAGACCCCGTTCGGTGCCCAGGTTTTAAACCACATCCGGGGGTTTGAGGATTATATAAAAACAGCGGAGAAGAACCGAATAGAATGGGAAGTTAAGGAGAATATATTTGAAAAATACCTTCCTTACGCTATGGTCTTCCGTCTTGAAGAGAAGTGGGCACAGAGATTTGAGGGTTTGTATAAAGAATCTCCGGAATGGTTCATAGCGGTAACACCGTATACGGCTTTTTCCACTTCAAATTTTGTTCATTCAATGAATGACGCGAGCAGTTTTATGGCAGGCAGCCTGGCATCAGCGCCAAGATCAACGGGTTCCGGCTCTAGCGGTTTCTCCGGCGGCGGGGGATTCTCAGGAGGAGGAAGCGGCGGCGGCGGCGGCGGCGGCTGGTAAATAAAGATAAGGTGATATTTATGAGAAAAATAACAGTTTTAATAATTTTAGCGGTAATAATTACAACTTCATTTGCATATTCTTTCCAGCTTGAATTAATAAGTAAAGAGCAGGAAATACAGATAGGGAAAGATGCCGCAAGCCAGATTGAATCCGAATACGGTACTGTTAATAATGCCGCACAGCTTGCAAAGATAAACAAGATAGGCAAAAAGATAGTAACTGTATGCGATAGACGCGACCTCCCGTATTCATTTAAAATATTAAATACCGACCAGGTTAACGCCATATGCTGTCCCGGCGGCTTTATATATGTAACAAAAGGGCTTATGAATCTTAAACTCAGCGATGATGAGCTTGCCTGTGTTCTTGCACATGAGATAACACACGCGGTGAAAAGACATGCGGTAAACCAGATTACGGCTACCATGGGGGTAGGGGTTCTGCTGGACCTTGTTACCAAAGGGCAGGCGTCCCAGCAGCTCTCAGGCCAGGTTGTACAGCTCCTTCTCACCCGCGGCCATTCAAGGGATGATGAGTATGACGCAGACCTTACAGGCGCTACTTACGCCTTTTACGCGGGATATAATCCTTACGGGATGATATATTTCTTACAGGAACTAAATAAGCTGGAAAAGAGCAATCCTACATTCTTAGACCAGTTTATAGCGACACATCCTCCTAATAATGACAGAATAGCAAGGTTAAAGCCCCTATGTAAGAGTCTTACGGGAAAGTAGAATAAGTTAGAATTAAAATTAAACTTAAAAGAGCAGAGATTTTATTCCTGCTCTTTTTATATCCTGAATTTGACAAAACTTATATAAATTGTTAAAAATTATAGTATTCATTATTATATATAACCGTTTTTTATATTATCAGGGGGGAAAATGCAGTTAAAAGGATTAAGCCCTGCCGGTTATTTCTCAAACGCGGGCAGTCTTAAATCTAAAGAAGAAGTAATCACATGGCGTACGGAGAAAGGCAGACTTGTTAAGATGGTTCTGTACTATAATTCTAACAGGACAGAGGTATCCGCGACTTTCAGAATAACCGTATCGGATGACGGGCTTAATCATTTTGTATTTGAATTAAAGCAGAATGGTAATGATTTCAAGGTTGTGGAGAACTATTTTTACGCGCATAATAAATTGACTTCAGATATGTCCGGTAAAAAATATTTAGATGCAAAAAAAGAAGTGCTTGCGGTAATAAGATCATTATTGGATACAGAAAATAATAATTCTAAAGCAAAAAAGATAATACAGGTTGTATACGATAAGGTAATAAGAGAAAAAGAAATAGATATAAAATACAGGGAAGAAGATAAAGTCCTTCACGCTGCGGGCAGCGGTAAGGCTTTAATTAAAATAGATAGGGGATTTGACGAGAACGGCGGGATAAGAAAGATAGTAACTCTTAAGATGAAGCTCTCCTCAGGCGATACCTTTATATACAGATTATTTAAAAGGAAAGAGAAGTATCATTTTACAGGTGCTTATAAACCTAGAGTTACATTAGGTCATACACCTATGATATCGGATAATATCTCAGAGACTGAAAGAAGAGAGATACTATCTATCCTGAATAGTATAAAAACAACACCCGCAACAAAGGATATACTTGAATATATAAAATCAGGTGTCAGGAACCTGACCGATGTTAAACATGGAAAAGTTTATGTGCGGGTTAAATAAATATTGATAAATCAATATTTATTCTATTTATCAAGCAGGAAAATCCTAATACAAATCTAATGGTTAAAATATGATTTGCAAAACAATAATCCAGAAAGTGGATCTTAAAAACAAGAATAATTTCTATTTTTCAGGCATCTGCGGCGCGGGAATGAGCGCTCTTGCTTTTGCATTGCAGAATCTTAAGAAAAAGGTTTCCGGCTCGGATGTAATGATAGATTTTGGGAAGGTAAGCCCCGTCCTTATGAATCTTAAGAAAAAAAGGATAAAATTAAACTCCCAGGACGGGTCAGGTCTTTCTAAAGATGTTGATTACCTTGTGGTTAGCAGTGCTATAGAACCGGATAATCCCGATGTAAGGAAAGCGAAAGAGCTGGGGATTCCGATCGTTCACAGGACAGACCTTCTTCTTGCCTTAATTGAGGATAAATTTCAGATCGCTATCGCCGGTTCAAGCGGCAAGACCACAACTTCCGCGCTGGCGGCCCATCTTTTAAATACGGCTAAAGTTGATCCTTCATATTTTGTGGGAGGACTTATTAAAGGGTATAAAGAGCACGAAGCCGTTTATTATGATCAGGAGTCAAAGTCCATCGTCATAGAAACTGATGAATCGGACAGGACGATTAAAAAATATACTCCTAACATAGGGGTGGTTTTAAGTTTATGCAAGGATCATTACGGTATAAAGGAACTTGAAAAAGTATTCTATAATTTTGCCCTTCAGTGCAGGGAAAAAGTTATTATAAATAATGATGATCCGCGCCTGCATAAACAGGTAAAAAGATTGGGCAAAAGAAAAACAGCCCCCAAAGTTATAACTTTTGGCATAAAAAATAGATCTGATTTTCAGGCTAAAAAAATTAAATCAATAGGCGCAAGTAGCGAATTTCTGGTAGGAAGCGAGAAATACAAGATAAACCTTCCCGGACTGCATAATATATATAATTCTTTGTCAGTTATAGCAATAGGCAAGGTGCTGGGTTTAAAGTCAAGTGTAATTAAAAAAGCTTTAAATTCCTTTAAGGGTGTAAGGCGCAGGTTTGAGCTTGTAGCCAGTATAAACGGCGTTACCGTTATAGATGATTTCGCTCACAATCCGGACAAGATAAAAGCAACTATCCTTGCGGCTAAAGCTATTTCAAAAAGATTAATATTAATTTACCAGCCGCACGGTTTTTATCCCACATTGATTAACAGGAATAACCTGCTAAGGGTATGGAAAGAAAATTTAAGAAAAAATGATATCCTTATTCTCCCCGATATCTATATAGCAGGCGGCAAGCTGGAAGCATGCAAAGATAAAATATCTTCAGATAAGCTTATAAATAATCTTAAAAAACATAAAGTTAAAGCGCATTATATAATAGACAGGGAAGAAATTATTGATTTTGTAAAGAATAATGTCCGCTCAAAAGATATAGTTATAGTAATGGGAGCAAGAGACCCGTCTTTATCATATTTTGCGGAAAAAGTCGCACAAGAACTGAAAAAATGATGCTGAGGATTTTGTATGAGAGTACTGCCCAGAATAATGATAGAAGATTGGGAGATAAAGAATCTTTCTCCTTTAGCCGCTAAAGCGTCTTATTCCAAGGGACGCCTTCATCCGGACGATAAGTGTGACGTAAGGACTGATTTCCAGCGCGACCGCGACAGGATAATTTACTGCAAGTCATTCAGACGCTTAAAGCACAAAACGCAGGTTTTCATAAAGCCCGAAGGCGATCATTACAGGACGCGCCTTACCCATACACTGGAAGTTGCTCAGATATCGCGTACCATAGCAAGAGCCTTAAATCTCAATGAAGATCTTACCGAAGCCATCGCCCTGGGCCATGATATCGGCCATTCTCCTTTCGGCCATGCCGGGGAGGCGGCCCTTGACGAAGTAATTAACGAGTTTGATAAAAAAGCTCATTTTTACCATTCAGAACAGAGCTTAAGGGTGGTTGATCTTCTGGAGAAAGAACACAGGGGTTTAAATCTTACCAATGAAGTCAGGGACGGCATCCTGAAACATTCCAAGGGAAGGTTCGGGACATTATTTCATCAGGGAAATGAAGAGAATGTAAAGCATATGACTTTAGAGAGTGAGATAGTCCGTATATCGGACAGGGTGGCATATATAAATCATGATATTGATGATGCCATAAGAGCGGGGATAATAAAAGAGGAGCATCTGCCGAAAGAATGCTGTTCTCTTTTAGGAAAATCAATATCACAGCGCATAAATTCCATGGTAAAGGATATTATAAGGAACAGTTTTGACAAGAACCATATTATAATGGGGGAGGATGTGGCTCAAGCCACGGAAAAATTAAAGGAATTTATGTTTGAAAAAGTATATATGAACTCTCTGGCTAAAACCGATGAAGATAAAGCAAGAGAAGTGGTTAAAATGCTTTTCTATTACTATATGGATAATACGGACAAGCTCCCGAAAGAAGCCGTTCATCCTTCGCTTAATTTAAACAATAAAAAAGACGCGGCCCGCGCGGTCTGCGACTTTATATCAGGCATGTCAGACAGGTATGCGATTAACATGTTTGAAAATATAATTATGCCCAAGGGCTGGGTATAAATAATTAAAATTGAGGTGTGGTTATGCTGGATTTGAAATTTATACGCGATAACGCGGACAGTATTAAAGAGAAAATAAAATCTTTGTATATTGAAGCTCCGATAGATGCCATTATAGAACTGGATGATACGCGCCGTACTTTAATAAAGGAAGGCGAAGAACTTAAAAACATAAGGAACATTAAATCAAAAGAGATAGCTTCTGAAAAAGACAATGATAAAAAACAAGAAGCCATAGCCGCCATGAAGGAAGTAAGCGATAAGATTAAGATGCTGGATGATGACTTAAGGCAGGTTGAGGAAGATCTTAATAAGCTTCTTCTTGAAGTACCGAACATGCCCGATGATGATGTTCCTTTAGGCAAAGATGATTCGGAAAATGTTATTGTAAAAACATGCGGTGATATAAAAGAGAAGCCTTTTAAAGTTAAGCCTCACTGGGAATTAGGCGAAAGCTTAGACATAATTGATTTTGAAAGAGGGGTAAAGATATCAGGTACCAGGTTCTATATATTAAAAGGACTGGGCGCAAGACTCCAGCGCGCTTTAATTACCTGGATGATTGATCTTCACCTGCAGAAACACGGTTATACCGAAGTATACCCGCCGGCAATGGTAAAGCGCCACTGCATGACAGGCACCGGCCAGCTTCCCAAATTCGGCGAGAATCTCTATGTAGATGAAGATACCGATACCTGGTTTGCGCCTACGGCTGAAGTACCGGTTACGAATATGTATATGGATGAAATCTTAGATGCCAAAGACTTACCCATAAAACATGCCGCATATACACCCTGCTTCAGGAAAGAAAAGATGAGCGCAGGTAAAGATACACGCGGTATAAAAAGAGGCCACCAGTTTGATAAGGTAGAGATGGTAAAATTTGTTCTCCCTGAAGCAAGCAACGATGAGCTTAATTCTCTTATCTCAAATGCGGAAGATGTATTAAAAGAATTAAAGCTTCCTTACAGGATAGTACAGATGTGCACGGGAGACCTTTCCTTTACCGCGTGCAAAAAGTTTGACTTAGAAGCTTATGCCTATGGCTGTGCGGAGTGGCTTGAAGTGAGTTCATGCTCCAATTTCCGCGATTTCCAGGCAAGAAGGGCTAATATTAAATTCAGACGCGATAATAAGAGTAAACCGGAATTAGTGCATACCTTAAACGGATCAGGGCTTGCTCTGCCTAGAATAATGATATCCATAATAGAGAATTACCAGAACCAAGACGGCTCAATATCTATACCTAAGGTATTAATACCCTATATGGGCGGGATAGAAAAAATAACGAAATAACAGCATATTTTTCAAGATTAAGAGGGATATTTTTTTTAAAAAACACCCCTCTTTACTTTCTTCTTTTGTACTACCTTATTCTATCTCATATACCTTACCTTTGTAGCATACTATTACTTTATCTCCTGCTGATAGGTATTTTGCAAGGCTGGTATCATTTGTAAGCTGGTAGTATTTTTTGCTTAAGAATTTCACTTTTATGGTTTTTCCACCCTTGTATTCAGAATCTACCCATACGCCTTTTTTAAGGTAGAAAGTCTTATTGCCTATCTGTTTTATATTCACAGTATAATCTTCTTCGTTTTGGGGGGCGTACTGGTTATTTGTGCTCTGCTTCATTGCCTGTATGTTTTTGCTTGTCTGGACAGCCTGTTTTCCGCTTGCGGGCGCGCTTTGAGATATCGAGCTTGACTGGCCCATAAACAGGTCGCGAGCTTCTTCTTTTTCGTATGATGCCGGAGCATCTTCTTTAACCAGGAATGAGGTGTAAGGAGTTATTATGCCGTATTTTTTGGAAAGGCTGATGATCTCGTCAATTAATTCCTTATTCTCGCCCTTTATCCTTATATTTTCAAGCAGGTACCCGATCCTTCTCATTGCCCATAGCTGGGCTATGAATTCACCTGATGTTTCTGATTTATTAAAGCTTGCTTCATATACGAAAGTCTTGGTTTTTCCGGATTGTGTACCGGTCAAGGTGATTAATGAGTTTCCGCTTCCTTTATACCTGCCTACTGCAACAAGCTGGCTTCCCTTGAATATATCGGGAAGGTCTTTGGGGTATATATCGCTTGTCTTTATTTTTGAGAACTTTAAGGTTATATCAGATAATACCGGTTCGCTTATTTTGCTGTAGAAACTGGATATCGCGGTTTCAAGCTCTTCACCGGGATTAACGTACGCGGGCACGCCTTTATTGTTGTTTGCGAGCTGGTCTAAGAGTATCGTATTAACATCATAACCTACACCGAAAGTGTAAAGGCGCGTATTTTTATTGTGCTTTCTTACTGTTTCTAATATATCTGCGGGTTTTGTATTTCCTACAGTGGGGAGCCCGTCTGTAAGGAATATGAGGTATCGGGGTTTATTGTTTTGGGAAAAAAGCTTTAAAGAAGTTGTCATAGCTTCATATATATTTGTACCGCCGTTTGCGTCAAGCTTTTCAGCGAATTTTAAAGATTTCTGTTTGTTTGCTGGGGTTGCTTTAATATTTTTATCTGAGAAAAGGTGTATGTTATCACTGAAAGATACAACATTAAAGTAATCTCCGGGGTTTAATTTTGAAAGACAGAACTTTAAAGTCTTTTTGGCATAATCTATTTTACCTGTATCATTCATACTGCCTGAAGTATCAATTACGAAAACTATTTCCTTGGGCATTATTTTGGTTTTGTTTGTTTCTTCTTTCGGGGAGAGAAGAAGAAGGAAATAGCCGTCGGATGACGGGTCTTCCTTGTATGTTACAAGGTTAAGTCCGAAGTCTTTCTGGGATACGGAATAGTATAAGACAAAATCTTTATCCGGGAGAGTATTATTTTTTTCGTAGCTTGCTTCTACGGTATAGTCATTTACTCTTGTGACAGATATGTTATGTGAAGGCGAATACACGTTTTTTATGGGGAGCTTGGATTTTATCTTTACACTTACAGTTACTTCTTCAAGGGGTCTTGAAGAGAATTTCTCTGTGGAAAGGGGATACACAAGCTTAACCAGCCCGTTATCCATTTTAAGCATATCGGTATATTCCAGCTTTATCCTTTTTTCGCCGTTTGCCGGTATCGGGAATATTCTTGCGGAGAAAGTATTTTTATCCACGTATTCCAGAAGGGCGGGATCTCTCATCTGCCTTACTATATCTTCATATACTTTTCTTGCTTCATCTTTAGAAAGGAGTGTGGCATCTACCATTTTGCCGTCAACATCCATTGCGAATTTTGATATTGCCGCATCCTCGGGAAGGGGGAATAAATACCTTCCTTCAAGCTGGTAGTTGTTGGGGTTTTTAAAGACCTGATCAATTTTTACAATAGCCACCTGATTATTTACATCTATATTTACCCGGTGGTATTTTATGGCAAGAGGGGTAGGCTGGGGGAGGTCGCGTATGGGCGTGGGTATGATTATCCCGTCAGCCCAGAGGATTCCTGTTAAGAGAAACAGGAGAGTTAAAAAAGCAGTAATTGTTGTTATTTTTCTCATTTTTTTATTCCTTTCCTTTCTTTTTTTCTTTTTTGTATTTTTAAGGAGAAGTGTTCTCCTTATTAATCTGTCGTTAAACATATTAGGTTATTTCATAATGTATGTTTTTCTGTTTATAATGAAATTGCCCTTCAGCTCACGGATCTAAAGGTCCTATTGCGGTTTTCTATAATATATTATAATATAGGTGAAACTTTTTTATCGGGGTGGATATATGTTAATAGATAATCTCTGGAAAAAGGGTAAGGATTTTCTGGGAGTAAAGTATCCCATTATATCAGGCGGGATGACCTGGATAAGCGATTTTGATCTTGTAAAAGCGGTATGTGATAACGGCGCGTTCGGTGTTTTTGCAGGCGGGAATATGCCGCCTGAGCTTTTTGAAAAAGAACTGGATAAGTGCATAGAGGGGATAGATAAGCCGTTTGGTGTTAACCTTATCACTATAGCACCTAATTACAGGGCTCAGTATGAGATAGTCCAGCGTAAAAACGTGCCATTTGTTATTTTCGCGGGCAACTTTCCCAAGCAGAATGATATTTTAAATATGAAAAAAGCCGGCAAAAAGACTCTGTCTTTCGCCTCGGGACAGGCCATAGCGGAAAGGCAGATCGCTTTCGGCATTGACGGTCTGATACTTGAAGGGAGCGAGGCCGGCGGCCATATAGGTTATGTGTCTTTAATTGTTCTTCTCCAGCAGGTTCTCTTTGCTTGCAGGGATTTCCCGATATTTGTCGCGGGCGGTCTTGGAATGGGCAGGATCATGGCCCATCTTCTTCTTATGGGAGCGGCAGGCTGCCAGTTCGGTACATTATTTGTTATGACCGAAGAATGCACGGCCCATGAGAATTTTAAAAAAGTATTTAAAAGGGCCCGTTCAAGAGAAGCAATAGCAACGCCCCAGTATGATTCAAAACTTCCCGTTGTCGCGGTAAGGGCATTAAAGAATAAAGCAATGGAAGGTTTCGGCCTGCTGCAGCTTGAGCTTTTAAAGAAGCTTGAATCAGGTGAAATTTCTAAAGAGCAGGCCCAGTTTGAGGTTGAAAACTACTGGGTAGGGTCTTTAAGGAATGCGGTTATAGACGGTGATGTAGAAGGCGGTTCTTTAATGGCGGGGCAGAGCGTGGGCCTTATAGATGAGATAAAACCCATGAAGCAGGTTATTGAAGATCTGATAAATGACGCGGAAGATGAAATTAAAAGAGTAAAGGGTATTATTTCCTCTTTATAGAAATTGACTTTTATAATAGATTTGCTATAATCTTCTTTATAAACCAGTGCGGAAGTGGCGGAATTGGTATACGCGTACGTTTGAGGGGCGTATGGGATTTCCCGTGTGGGTTCAAGTCCCACCTTCCGCACCATAAAGAGATAAAAACTTCGGTATTTGCCGGAGTTTTTTGTTTTTATTTCTCTATCTTATACCCTTTAAGTTCGTGTGTTAAGCTTAAAGGGGGAAGCCCAGAGGTTTCTTTAATAAGGCCTATTCCCGCGGCATACCATCTTTGAACCGTTATTTTTCTATCCATTCCGGCATCTGCCGTTATATCGATTTTAAAAGCCTTAAAAGTTCCCGCCGGCACCGTAACTTTTTCAAACGCGGCTACTTTAAAGTTAAAAGTTATATCCCCGGTATCTTTAAATTTGCCCGTCCATACCCAGCTTTTGCCTGTTTTTAAAGGGAGCTTCATTATAGTCTGCGGAGGGGTTAGTTTCACCTTGATATTGTTATTATTATATGTTTTCATAACGGCAAGAACTTCTTTATTATTTTTATCATAATAATCTTTCTGCATTATTTCTTTATCCATTATGGTTTCCATAACGGCACATTGTATATTATCAATATTTTCTTCTCCGTTTACGACAACTATCAGATCCTTATCCCCGAATTTATATATCCATTCCGAGTCTTGAGTAAGAGGAAAATAATCGGGCTGTTTAAATAAGCCGGAGAAGAAAAACAAAGCCAGAATAAAGAGTATTAACAGTAATAATGTAATAGTTTTTAATTTGTTCATTTATCCTCCGTTATATAATTTATAATTCTTATTAAATTATGCCTATTCCTTTTATTTTTCTTTTAAAGGAATAGGCATAGTAATTGCGAAGAAAGCTACAAATTTAAACAGGGGGGTTGTAAACCCTGGTACTTTTTATTTATAATAGAAAAGAATAAAAAAAAAGCATTAAGTGTAGTATTGTATAAGACTTAACTTGTTTACTATTTTGGAGGTAAAAATGAGATTAGTAGAATGTGTACCTAATTTCAGCGAAGGCAGGGATATGTCCGTAATAGACGCCATTACAAATGAGATAAAATCGGTAAAAGATGTACAGCTCTTAGATGTTGATCCAGGGGCTGATACAAACAGGACTGTTGTAACTTTTGTAGGCACGCCCGAGATGGTAGGTGAAGCCGCGTTTAAGGCGGTTAAGAAGGCATCCGAGCTTATTGATATGTCAAAACATAAAGGCGCTCACGCGAGAATGGGGGCAACTGATGTATGTCCCTTTATACCGGTTAGCGGTGTCACAATGCAAGAGTGTGTCCAAATTTCAAAGAGAGTAGGGGAAAGGGTAGCAAAAGAATTAAATATCCCCGTGTATTTTTATGAATTTTCGGCAAACTGCGAAGAAAGAAAAAATCTTGCTAATATAAGGCAGGGAGAGTATGAATGCCTGCCTGAAAAATTAAAAGATCCCAAATGGAAACCTGACTGCGGGGATGCTTGCTTTAATTCAAAAGCAGGCGTCACTGTTATGGGAGCAAGGCAATTCTTAATCGCATATAACATAAACTTAAACACAAAAGACAAAAAACTCGCTCATGAGATAGCTTTAAACATACGCGAGGCAGGCCGCTCAAAAAAAGATGCCGAAGGCAATATTATAAGGGATGATAATGGCAAAGCAATTAAGGTGCCCGGTATATTTAAGGGATTAAAAGCGGTCGGCTGGTATATAGATGAATACAAGCAGGCGCAGGTATCAATGAATATAACGGATCATCACGAGACACCTGTCCATATTATTTTTGATGAAGTATGTAATCAAGCGGAGAAACTCGGCCTGCGCGTTACAGGCAGTGAGCTTGTAGGGCTTATTCCCAAAGATGCCATGATAGACGCGGGAGTTCATTACCTTTCTAAACAGGGTAAATCAACGGGTATTCCTGAAGAAGATATAATTCTCACAGCCATACAGTCTTTAGGGCTTGAGGATATATCCGAATTTGATCCCAAAAAGAAGGTTATAGAATACAGGCTTACCGAAGATGCTAAAAAAGACAGGCAGTTCTTAAGGTATATGACGCTGCGTGGATTTGCAAATGAGCTCTCAACGGATTCTCCGGCTCCCGGCGGCGGGTCTGTTGCCGCATTATCGGCAAGCATGGGAAGCGCTCTCTCATCAATGGTAGCCAATCTTACCATAGGTAAAAAGGGTTATGAAAAAGTAACTGAAAAGATGAAAGAGATCGCGGTATCGGGCCAGAAGCTTAAGGATGAGTTTCTCCTTTTAATTGATGAAGATACGGATGCATTTAGTGAAGTTATGGCCGCAATGAAGCTTCCTAAAAAATCTGATGAAGATAAAAAAATAAGGCAGAAAGCAATAGAAGATGCAAATAAATACGCAGCCGAGATTCCTCTAAAAGTACTTGAGAAAACTACAGAAATTTTCCCTCTTGCAAAAGAAGTGGCACAATCTGGCAACCAGAATTCATTATCTGATTCAGGTGTTGCCGCTATATGCGCTCAAGCAGCAGCCCGCAGTGCGTATTACAATGTTATAATTAATCTTCAGTCTATAGAAGACAAAAAATTTGTAGAAGAAACAAGGAAAAAAGCGGACCAGCTTCTTGATAAAGCTTACGGCATGTATAAAGAAGTAAGGGGTATTGTTGATAAGGCATTAGGATTGGAGCAGGCTGTAGGCGCTAAGTAATGAGAAAAACTTCAAGAATAATAATAACATTATTTTTATTCGTATTAACATTAACTTGTGCGGGGTGGTGTGTGTTAACTGACTTATATCAAGAAAAAAATATGGCGCAGTTTAAAAAAGGTAAATTTATAAATACAGAATTTAATAATGATGGCAGTATAGTATTAAAACAAGGATTTACATACGGTGAATATATTTCTATTCCGGTTGCCGCAAAATTTAAATTTAATGAAGCCATAATATCATGGAATTGCAAAACAAGCCCTGATACCGGCATAGCCGTGTATTTAAGGGCCGGTGAGCAGAAGCGCTGGACAAGCTGGTACCTTATGGGGCAGTGGGGTTATACTGCTGTAAAAAATTATGATGAGAAGATTAAAAAAGACACGCTCGGCAAAGTTAACGATGATACTCTTTTATTAAAGAATAAAGAAAATATGTTCCAGTACAGGATTTTATTCTTTTCAAAAGATAAAAAAGAATCCCCGCAGGTTAAAATGATATCAGTCTGCTATAGTGATATAAAAACAAATAAGAAAGTAAGTATTAAGAAAGCTAAAGATTTTAGTAGGATAATTGAAGTTCCTTACCGCAGCCAGAAGGTTGAGAAAGATAACATAAGCGGTAAGATATGCGGGCCTACATCCTTATCCATGATAATGGAGTATTATAAGATTAACCTGCCGACAGAGAAAACAGCTTATGCCTGTTATGATAAGCCTAATGATATTTACGGGAACTGGCCTTATCTTGTTGCATATGCTTCTGAAAATAATTTAACAGGATGGGTTCAGTATTTTACAAGCTTAGAGCAGTTAAAGGAAGAGATTTCAAAAGGGTATCCTGTTATCGTAGGTATAGCATTCGGTGAGGGTCAGCTTACGGGTTCTCCCGTACCTTCCAGTCCGGGGCACCTTCTTGTTGTGCGCGGTTTTGATAAGAACGGTAATGTGTATGTAAACGATCCTGCATTTAAAACCAGGGAAAAAGGTGTGCGGGGATATAAAAGGGATGAATTTACAAAAGCATGGCTGAAGCAGGGGTTGGGGGTTGTTCTTCTGTTCAGAGAACAGTAGAAATCCTTATTTTTAAGTATTTTTTATGAATACAGGAGCATGATTTACCATGCTCCTATTTTAATGCTAATTTTATCCTTTAAATTTATGATGTGAAGAGCAAAAAAGTTAACAATTTGTTAACAATTTGGCAATAATTTAGCAATATAATTATGTTAATATTTAATTAATAAGGAATAACAATAAGAGTATGATCGGAAAAATATCTGGAGGTAAGTATGAATATCGGGAGTATGAAAATCAGCGGGCAGAATAAAGCAGGGAGCTTATTTGGAGCAATACCTATACACAAAGAAACAGACATAGATAAACTTATTAAGAAGCTACGAAAGACACCTAACAGGTTGGAGCGCATGACTATAATATGGCGGCTGTGTGATTTATACTATCAGCTTGATTATAGTAAGCGCAAAGAAATTAGAAGAGTTATAGAAAAAGTAGCTTCAGATGATGTGGATGAAAATGTGCGCAGGTGGGCGGATTATAAATTAGACGGAAAATAAAATATATAAACCTATTTATAATAACAGGGGGAAAATATGGGATTCAGGATAATAGATGCGGCAAAAGAAAAGGTTAAGTTTATACCCAAAGAAGCATCCGCCGGTATGAAAACACAGATTAAATTAGATTCTGTTAAAGGAAAGGGCGCAAGGGTGGCTTTAGCTGAGATGCTGAACTTTTTTGACAAAGACATAAACGGCACCTTAGAAGGTGATGAATTAAAAGCACTTTATAAAGTAGTGGGGGAGAGCATATCTGTTAAAGAAGTAGCAGATGTACTGATTAAGAAATCAACTAAGGGAGAGTTTACTGAAAAACTTCATGCTGTTAGCGCCATGGGCCACCTTGGTACTGTTACGGATGAGGTTGTACCCGCTCTTATTGATGCCGTAAAAAGGGACAGCGATATTTTATGCTGTGGCGCGGCATCTTCACTTGGAATAATAGGTGAGAAAGCAAGACCTGCAGTCCCGGCACTTGCGGCTAAACTGAAAGATGAAACAGTAGCCGAGGAAGCATACAGCTCTATAACTTTTGCTCTTGCCGTTATAATCCCGAAAACAAACCGCACTAAGGAAGAAGAGTCTGCAGTTAAGCTCATTAATGAAATTGCAGGGGATAAAAACCATGTATTTCAAGATTATGCTAAAAAAGCCCAGAAGCTTATGAATCAAAAGAAAAAATAGGGGGAGATTATGTCTTTTCAGATTAGTAATATCAAGTCTGCTTCCTTATACGGCAGTAAAAATGTTCTTAAAAATGATATGGCGGAAAGATATCTTAATAAGCTTTTTGTGGCCATGAAGGAGAATAATGAAGAAGAGATATCAGTCTGTATAGAAGGACTTGCTAATTTAGACATCCGTTCACAGAATATTGATCACTATATTACTGAATTAGTAAAGTATGAAAATCCCGATATAAGTTCTCTGGCGGCATGGGCAGCAGGCAGGCTCGGGATAAAAGAAGCAGTGCCTGAGCTTATAAACATGCTTAAGAATAAAGATGACAATGTTTTTTCCAGTGCAATTATTGCATTAGGGAAGATAGGTGATGAAAGAGCCGTTAACCCTCTTTTATTTTCTCTTGACAGAAAAAATATGTACCAGGATCAGTTTATATCCATAATTAGGTCGCTGGGAGAGATAGGGTCTAAGAAAGCTCTAAGAACTCTTTTATATATATCAAATGATAAACAGCAGCCTGTAAAAATACAATCAGCCGCTAAAAGTGCGGTTGATAAGATTAAGGAAAACAATAAGTAAAAAATTTATTTATTTCCCCGTCACACTCATATTATTAAACACTATATCGGGGTAAATTCCCCATGCATGTTCAATTGAAGTATTACTTATCTCTGATATATCTTTAAAACATTCATATATGTTTCCTGATACCATGGAATCAACAATTCTTCCCTGTAGTTTGCCGTCTTTTACAAGATATCCCATACCTATGTTTATGGAGAATTCCCCTTGAGTTAAGTTGCCGCTGTGCCATCCCAGCGCTTGCTTTACAACTATGGCTTCAGGCATATCTTTTATTATATCTTCCAGCGACCGGTTGCCTGGTACCACATAAATATTGGAAGGATAAGGGGCAGGAGGCACTGCTATTCCTCCTCCGTGCATTGTCTTTTTAAATCCGTTCCCTGTGGGCTGGGCATTTAACCTAGAAGAGGTTCTTAGATCATACAGGAAGTTTTTAAATACCCCGTTTTCAATAATGGGTTTTTTTGATGTAGGTATACCCTCATCATCAAAAGGCATGCTCCCGAAAGCGTAAGGTATATATGGGTCGTCATTGATGCTTACAGACGGGTGGAAGATTTGCTCGTTAAGCTTATTCATAAGAGGTGTTATCTTTTTCTCTAAAAATTCACCGCTTACCCCCAGTGCCAGACGGTACAGGAGTCCCCATAAAGCCGTATGCGTGAATATGACAGGCATTTTCTTTGTTCCTACTGTCATGGGTTTTTCGGCTAAGGCATATTCATTTATGAAGTTATCTATTTCATTGTCTTCAAACTCAAAATAATCACCGCTCATTTTATCTGTATAGATTTTAGCCGCGCCCTGTGTTGTATTTCCCACAAGCAGGATTTCATAGTAGGTTTTTGCGTAATCTCCGCTAAAGCCGTTTGTGGTAGCCATCTGTATATTACAATTTGTTTTTGATATATATAAATCCGCGGGGATGTGTGCGGCTTTGCCTTTTAGTTTGTTTAATATTCCTTTCCCGGTATCTACTAAATCTTTCAGTGAGAGGTTTATCACTTTTTCAGAATACAGGGATGTTTCGTAGTTTATGTCTTTCTGTTCGGCAAAATGGTATTCTTCCGGTGATGAAAACTGGCTTGTCTGGACCGCTTTATCTACAAGTTCTTCGGAAAATGAGTTCCCGCAGGTTCTTCCTATTCTTTTGTCTTTTAAAACACGCAGGGAAACTTCTTTATGTATTTTGGATTTTATCTCCTGGATCTGGTAGTTTTCAAATGATATCGGTATGCTTTCGGTATTAAACACTAAAACTTCAGCTTCATCTGAGGCTTGTTTTGCTTTATTGAGTAAATTTTCCATATAAATCTCCCGGTTTGTTTGATTGATTTTTAACATCCGCCCACCGCTACTTTCTCAACACGCACATGGGGTGAGCCGACCCCGCTTTTCCATAGGGTCTGGCCGCCCTTGCCGCAGCCTCCGCTTTCCGAAAAGGTGAGGTCATCCGCTATGCCGGTTATGTTTTTTAATGTTTCAAATAGATTGCCGCTTAAATTTATATCCCTTACCATTTTGGTAAGCTTGCCGTCTTCAATCATATAACCGGCTTGGGCTCCGAAAGTGTAAACATCTCCGCCTGTCTGACCGCCTTTTGCTCCTATGATGTAGAGCCCGTTTTTTATGTATTTTAAAAGGCGCTCAAAGGTGCTGTTCCCGTTATCTATATAGATATTAGACATCCTTATAATAGGTTCAAACGAGAAATTTTCCGCCCTTGCATTTCCCGTTATCGGTTCGCCGAAATTAAGAGCTGTTTTTCTGTTGTGAAGCCGTCCGGATAATACTCCATCTTCTATAAGGTAGGTTTTCTGTGATGGTACTCCTTCATCATCATATTCATAATAGCCGGGCTTGCCGTATAATGTGCCGTCATCAACAACATTTAAGATCTCAGTCCCGAAGGTGTCTCCCAGCTTCATTTTGTCTTTAATGGGATTGTTTTCAAGAAGGTCGGCTTCGCTTAAGTGGCCGAAAGCTTCATGTATGAAAACCCCGGCTATCTCCGGATCCAGAAGAACGGTATATGTTCCGGCGGTTACTTTTTCCGCCTTTAAGAGGTCCTGGGCGAGTTTTATCTGTTTTTTTACTGTATCTTCTCTTTTTAAAAGAGCTTTATAATCCTGCGATCCGCCCAGGGACAGGCGGACCTGCTGTATTATATCTCCGCTTTTAGCGTATATACTGCCGCCTATATATACTATCATCTGCTCCTGTTTTATTCTCGCGCCTTCGCTTGAGAGGAAATATTTATCCCAGAATACTTCTATATATGATAGATCTGTATTAAAGATATTTTCGGAAGAAAGTATCATATCATTATAATGAGAGAGCAGGTTTTTCTTCTCTTCTAAAGATATTGTTCTCGGATCAATCTCAGCGTCAACATATATTTCATCTTTTACGGGCTCTGCCGGAGCAAAATTTAATTTTTCCTGCGTGTTTTCAGATACAAGCAGAGAAGATTCTTTCGCGGTATTAAACGAAGACAAGGCCTGTTCGGGTGTATTGAACGAGGACATCCCCAGCCCGTTTTTATTCAATACCCTTATGAACCCGCCGTGGGTTGATGACTGATTTATGTCTTTTAATTCCTTTCCAGAATAATGTATGGAATTTGCCGTTATCTGCTCATACCTTACATCAGAATAATCAACCTCTTTGTTATTTACGATATTTTCAAAAATTTTGTGCATAAGGGCTCCTTTATTTTTATTTTATTCCTACCTTAGGACAGTATTCTTCTAACATACATATACCGCATTCAGGTTTGCGCGCTTTACATATCCGTCTTCCGTGGAGTATAAGCTGGTGGGGGAGGTCTATCCACGATTTTTCCGGTATTATTTTCATTAAATCCCGCTCAACTTTATCCGCCGTTTTGTTTTTTGAAAAGCCAAGCCGCTGGGAAAGACGGAGCACATGGGTATCAACAACTATGCCTTCAGTTTTTCCGAAAGAGTTCCCCAGAAGGACATTTGCCGTTTTTCTTGCAACCCCCGGCAGGGTAATAAGCTCGTCCATATTATCAGGCACGCTCCCGTTAAAATCGGATATTATTTTTTTAGCAGAACCGATTATGTTTTTGGCTTTATTCCTGAAAAATCCGGTTGAGCGTATATCTTCTTCCAGTTTATCCTGTTTTGCTTTGGCAAAATCCTTTACGGACGGGTACTTTTTAAATAAACCGGGCGTAACTTTATTTACTCTTTCATCGGTGCATTGAGCTGAAAGGATCGTGGCTACAAGCAATTGAAAGGGGTCTTTATGTCTTAGATCTGTTCTTGCGGGCCCGTATTCTTTAGTCAGTAATTTTAATATTTTATCAATGTTTTTATTCATATATTTTGCTTAAAGCCACCAGTCTTGAATTTAATTTTTTGAAGAACGCCTGATTTTCTTTGCTGAAATTTCTCCTGAATTCAACCATAATAATGTATATTTTATCATTATGCATCTTATAAATAATCCTGTAACCGGCTTTTCCTATTGAAAAATGATAAGAGTACATCTTTACTCTTTCAAATTCAATCTCTCTTACCTTATTCTCCGGATCCTTCTGGATCTCAGGCAGGCAATTCCGGTAAACCTCTTTTCTTATCTGGCTGCCCATCCAGAATAATTCCCATTTAACGGGATTAAGTATTACTATCTCCATCCTTATACCCTTGAAATAAGAAATTTTATAATAAATTCAATTAAATTACGGAATTTCCTTTAATGTGGGAATGATAGAAAAAGGAAAGATAAATCAATAATAAAAATAAAACAATTCCGGTATATACCGGAATTGTTAGTAATGAATCATAGCTTTTTAAGAATCCAGCATTTTCTTATTCATTTTATGGATTTTGTCTACAGTTGTTTCTAGAGAATTCGAATCTACTTTAACCCATTTAAAAATATTTTTATCTCCGGCTGTATTTATATAATTCTCATAATTGGATTCAAAAGAATCGGGGACGGTAATTTTCTTTCCATGCACATTGGTATTTTCTGTAACATTATGCTGTTTTCCGTTAATATCTGTTCGGTAATTAATAGTAGAAAAATTGTAGTTTGTAAAGATTGATTCCAGCATATTGTTAAGCTCTGTATCTGTCGCTACTCGCGGTTTCTGTTCGCTTGTTTTAGATAGAAGATTTTTTGCTTCTGCGCGACTCATAAATCTGGCATCACTTTGTTTATTTGGGCGAAAAGTAAAAGCATGAGTTTCGGTATTATAAGAGCAAATTCCCCCTTTTTTATTAGTTAAAGTAATATTATTGTCTTGTTTTGATATGTTTATTTTTTCTTCTTTTGTCGATTCTTTTTTGTCCATCTTTCCCGCATATTCGTTATAAAAATCTCTTAATATTAGGGTTCTATTAAAATTATGTTCTCAAGAGTGGGCCAAAAATCTTAAAAAAGCAGAAACGCTTACTCCTTTTGCTATTACAACAAGATATCCGGGCGAAGACGAAAAAGTAACTAAACAGGAAGCTCAGAATGCAATTAAAATAACTGAGAAGGTAAAACGGGAAGTTATTGATGCATTAACTTGTGAAAGTTTTAAGTTTATGTAAGCCAGTCATTTTTAACTATTCTATTATAAAGCGGTAGCTTTTTTCTGCCCCGCCATCTTTCTGTTGCTCGTTAAAGATTTCAGTTAAAGAGATCTTATGCTCCGGGTTTTTCTCCGAGAATTCTTCTATAAATTTTTCCATATTACTGTTATCTAAATTACACACGTTGAAAAAAACCAGTTCATATGTTTTTACAATTCCTTTTTCCATAGTGCCCGCATAAAGCCGTCCGTCTGTTATGTCTCCCATAGAGTTGGGTTTATTCGGATCAATTTTAAAATGCATTAAAAATCCGGTATAAAATTGCTGGGCGAACCCCTTAATGTTGTTGTCTTTAACAATTTGATCGGTTTCCAGTATGCGGTGATTTTTTTTATAATAACGTACCGCGCCCGCTGGTGTATTTGCAGAACTGGTTATGGGATCCGGCATATATATTACCTCCGTGTTTCTCTACTATTATTATACATTCCAGGGGTCAAGTATTACAATCGGTCTTTTGACCTATTTTAATAAGGGATTTTTAAAAAACACTGTAAAAAAAGGAAAATTTCATTTAACATCTAAAAGTAAATATTTGTATGAGAAAACACATTTTTAAGAGGTGAATTATGAAGACATTAACGGAATATTTGTTATTTAACACCAAAAAAATAAGGGAATATATAAATATTACGGATGAAGTTGGTCAAATAGTAAGAAAAAGCGGGATTAAAGAGGGCATGGTTCTTGTATCTGCCATGCATATAACGGCAGGCGTTTTTGTTAACGATGATGAACAGGGCTTCTTACATGATTTAGATAAATGGCTTGATAAAATTGCTCCTCCCGGACTTCCTTATGAGCATCACAGGACAGGGGAGACCAACGGTGATACACATCTTAAAAATATAGTCGTGCACCATCAGGTAATAGTCCCTATAACAAACGGAAAACTTGATTTAGGCACCTGGCAGAGAATATTTTACGCAGAATTTGACGGCCAGAGGCAGAAAAGGGTCATAGTTAAGGCAATGGGTGAATAATTATTATATATTCTTTTCCACAAACCGGCTTAATTCGTTAATATCGGCAAACCCTACAAAACGGTCTGCTTCTTTACCTTCTTTAAAAAGTATAAGACACGGTATAGCGCTTATATTATAATTAGCGGGAGTGGCGGGGTTTTCATCACAGTTCACTTTTCCTATAATTAACCTGTCTTCGTATTTTTTTGAAAGTTCGGAAAGAACAGGCGTAAGCATCCGGCACGGTCCGCACCATTCGGCCCAGAAATCCGCAAGAACGGGCTTGTCTGAATCCAGTACTGTTTCTTTGAAATTACTGTCATTTATTTCTATCATAATTTTTCTCCTTTTGTTTTATTTTATTTTTGACATAGTGGCGAACAACTCTGTTAATTTTGACTCCGAGAAATCATCTGCGCAGGAGCCGTCTTCTTTATAAATCTTATATGCAGCGATTCCTGAAGAGGAGAAACCTGCTTTTTCATATCCCATGTTGAACATTTCTTCCACGGTTTCTTTAAATAGCGGAGTAATAACCTCTTTAAGTTTATTTATTTCGTCATCGCTGTATTCTACTTTTTCCGCAAATCTCAGTATATCTTTGTCTTCCTCGTCAAATTCTTCGGAGTTAAATTCAAAAGGTTTGTCTGAAAATTTTAAAAATTCTATTTCCATTTCGAATTTTGTAATAGAAAGCGTATCAGGATAAAGTCCTCTGGCGGTAGGCGGGCTTAATTCTATATGTATTTTTCTGCCGCGCCAGATTCCTTCAAGCGAAACATAATTTAAAAAGGTGTTTTTAATGCTGCTTTTTTGCAAAAATGCTCTGACCGGCTTAAGAAGTTTTTTTCTGTAATCGGATTCTAATTTTATTGAACGCGAGAAAACCCAAAAAATAGAAAAAAACAGTACGGTCAGGAAAACAATCATAAGCAAGTCCGGTTCTAGGCCTTTATTTTCATAATACTTGTTTATCAAGATAAATAAGACCCCCAGAAATATTACAATAACCGCGTTTTTTTTAAATATATTCACAAAACAACTCGCAATATGTTTAATTTAGTATTTATCCTTATTTATTTTATTTTTTTCTATATATTCCTGCAGGAAGGAAGGAATTCAGTATCCTTAATTTAATATATACCTTAAAATTTATAAGGGTTGATTTAATTTTGAATTGGTATATAATTTACTGGTATTAAAAAGACATAAAAGCGAGGAATTTTATGATGGCAACTGATATGGAGTTAATGGAAAAAATTACTTCTTTAAGCAAAAGACGCGGTTTTGTCTTCCCGGGTTCCGAGATATACGGGGGGCTGGAAAGCACCTGGGATTACGGCCCACTCGGCGTGCTTCTTAAAAATAACGTTAAAGCCGCCTGGTGGAAGGCTGTTGTCCAGCAGAGAGATGATATGGTTGGTCTGGATGCCAGTATTTTAATGCATCCTACCGTATGGGAAGCATCGGGTCATGTTGAAGGATTTTCCGATCCCATGGTTGACTGCAAGCAGTGCAAAAAGAGATTCAGAGCCGATGATCTTGAAGAAAATAAATGTCCCGAATGCGGCGGTGAGTTTACCGAGGTAAGAAAATTCAACCTTATGTTTAAAACATTCATGGGTCCCGTGGAAGATCAGGCTGCGGTTGTATATATGAGGCCTGAAACGGCACAGGGCATTTTTGTTAATTTTAAAAACGTTTTGAACGTAGCAAGAAAAAAACTCCCCTTCGGCATAGCGCAGATAGGCAAGGCGTTCCGCAATGAAATTACTCCGGGCAAATTTACTTTCAGGACAAGAGAATTTGAACAGATGGAGATAGAATATTTTGTAAATCCAAATAAGTTAACTGAATGTCCATTCATTGAAGAGTTTTTAGATTATGAGTTAATAGTTTACAGTGCTCAGATGCAGGATAAGAAAGAAACACCTCAGAAGATGAAAATTAAGGAATTGATTCAAAAAGAAATAATAAAAACAAAATGGCATGCGTATTGGTTAGCCTTTGAACATAAGTGGTTTACTAGCCTAGGTGCAAAGGCCGATAATTTCAGAATAAGGCAGCATCTTCAAAAAGAGAAAAGCCATTATGCATTAGATACCTGGGATCTGGAATATAAATTTCCTTTTGGATGGAAAGAACTTGAAGGATTAGCAAATAGAACAGATTTTGACCTTAACCAACATATCAAACATTCTAAAACTGATCTAAGTTTATTTGATGAAGAGACCAAGAAGAAGATTATCCCTCATGTGATATGTGAACCAAGTTTAGGTGTAGAGAGAAGTTTTTTAGTCTTTATGTTTGATTCTTACGAAAATGATCCTTTGAGAAATAATGTTGTATTAAAGTTAAGTCCAAAATTAGCCCCTGTTAAGGTGGCTATTTTTCCACTAGCGTCCAATAAGGAAGATGTTGTCAATAAAGCAAAAGAAGTTTTCGATATTTTGAAAAAAGAGTTTGCATGTCAATTTGACAGGAGCGGATCGATTGGCAGAAGATATGCAAGACAAGATGAGATTGGAACACCATATTGCATAACAATTGATTTTGAAAGTTTAAAAGATAATAAATGCACTATAAGGGATAGAGATAGCACTAAACAAGTAAGGATTGAAATTGACAAAATCACTGAATTAATAAAAAGATTATTAAATACTGAGCTTTCCTTCAATGAATTAGGGGATTAAAATGCAGATTAAAGATTTACAAGCCAAACAAGGAAATGTTGATGTTATAGTTGATGTTATCGATGTATCTGAACCTAGGGAATTTCAGAAATTTGGGAAAACAGGTAAGGTTGCAACGGCAATTGTCAAAGATGAAACTGGAGATTGTAAACTTTCTTTATGGAATGAAGATACTGAAAAGGTAAAATCAGGAGATAAGATCCATATTACTAATGGTTATGTCAGCGAATGGCAAGGCGAGATACAATTAACTACTGGAAGAATGGGCAAGATTGAAGTTGTAAAAGAAGGAGATAAAGAGATTAAGAAAGATAAAGAAGGAGAGAAGCACGAATTTGAAGGTGCTGCAGAAAAAGAAGAAGAGTTAAGTGAAGAACCGGTTACTGATGAAGAAGAGATTGAGTAACCGAAAGTAATTTAAATGAGGTTTTAGTTCTTGGATTCTAAATGGGACGGTAGCTCAGCCTGGGAAGGAATAGAATCCCTAAACCTTCGGCTAAGGAGAGCACACACATTTAAAATGTGGCTTTATACGCTGAAGACGTAGGTGTCACGGATTCAAATTCCGTCCGTCCCATTTTTTATATTCTATTGCTCTCTTAAATTTATATTTGTTTGAAAAACCGATTTCATTAATCCACTTAAAAAGGTTTTTGTGACCATATAGGGAGACTTTATATGAGTTGTTTTTGCTGTGACTGTATTTATAGGAACGAATTTTAGGTACTTTAAATCTTAATTTTACTAAAAAATCCTTGGTTAATTTAGCTAAATTAAAACAAACCGTTGTTAATTCAATACAGGGGTAATTTGAAGTGCCCTTTTTATCAGAGATAAAAACACATCCACCAGTATCAATAAGACCTCTTAAAAAAGAAGTTATGTGATTAGTGTCATTTCCAATCCAAGGTGGAATTTTAATATTTGAAATATGTTTATAATAACCAATTTTATTCATAAATGATACAAATCCTTTAGAAGAAAAATATACTACATTTGCATTTTTATTTTTTCTTTTTCGAATTTTTGAATTTATATTAAATAATCTAAATATCAGTCTATTAACATGACTTGTTAAATATTGGTATTCTAATAATGAATTGCCAGTAATACGTACTTGATATCTTTTTTTAGTAAAGCTAATATGCCCATCGCCGGTCATAATTCCAATAAATTCAGCTAATTCACAAGAAGGCCCATCAGGTAATTTTAGGTTTCTTTTTACATCATTATAACTTAATTTTATTTGAGATAAATCAAATTTCATTATTAATCACCAAATATCTACTTTGTAACTTAGGTAGTTGGTATTGTTTAAATATCTCACGTGCGCATGTCCAGTGGGAATTTAAAAAATTATAGCTTTAAAGGTGCAATATCATTAAAGTGATTTAATAAGTATATATTTGATTTTGAGTTTTTCTTCCCATTTTTATTAATTTTATCAAGAAAATTCTAATAAAATAAACATCAATGTGTATGCAAATTTTTCCTTAATAAACGCATGATAGGAAAAATTTGGAGTGTGGGATTCAATTTCTCTCTAGAAAAAGTTTTAAGAATAACCTGTTGAAGAAAGTATAGAACCTGCAACAAGATTGAATGCAAGGATTACTATACCAGAAATGATTACGTAGAGTAAAGTGCTTCGGACTAAATTGTTACCTATTTCGTACCTTTCATTTAGTTTATCAGAGCCATTCTCAATTCCATTTGCTAAAATTGTCAAGATATAGGTAATCTGTACAACATATATCCCCACAATGATCTGGAAATGAAAAGCGGGAACACCTAAACCAAATATATCCATGATTCCGCCTCCCGCTGCTGCGCCATCTGCTCCACCACCTGCACTTACTGTAGATAATTGTTCTGTCAATTTACCCAAGATTGTTGTTACCATCGATGTTATTCCAATAACAATTCCTGCAATTGCAGGTGTTAAGAATTTTATCTGCGATTTCATTGAAGAAATAACATCTGCCATGAGGTCTTTTAATCTCTCATTTACTTTATGGATCTCCTTTATATATCTTGCAACATTTGTAAGAGCCTGAGCTGCAATCATAGGCCCTTTTTTTATGGATTGAACTAAAACCTGCATTGAACTTTCAATCAAGTTTGATGGGAAAAATACTAAAGCTCCCCTCTTGACATCAAAGATCGCTTGTTTGACGCCCATACCGAGTCGCCTGATGTTATTGCTAACCATAAGGAAAAAATTTCCTGAAATAGTACCTTCCATTGCGTTAGAGACTTTGGCAAAAGCGGTTTCTGCTGGAATGCCATCCCCTAATCGGTTTCCTAGTTGAAATAAAGCAGCTGCAAATTCTGTTTCTAGTTTTTTTGCCCTATCCCTGATCTTCATGACGTTTTTTGATTTTACTTTATAATAAAATCCAATTCCAATGCCTAGACCAATTGTTACTGCTAAGCTGATTATTGTAGCCCCTAGACCGTATGGGCCTTTAATTTCTCCAGTATCTGAGGTTCTGTATCCCAATAAGCAGAATTTACCTTTGCACACACTTCCTGGATCTTCACCACCAAACGGGATATCAGGAAAACCGATTAAGTGAAGAATTATTGGTGAGAATCCGATAAATACGAATAAAACTATGATACATATACTAAAATATAAAGGGCTCATTTTAATTTCTGTTTTTCCAATTTTGAATATTATATTCTTGTATTTACTCAACTCCGGATTCTCTTCAGAGATATCAGTATCCCCATATCCCGTAGGACGTCTTGATAGTATGCTCTTACCCATGAAGTACACAACAACTGGAAGAACGAAATTGTATAATGCTGATATGTGATACCATTTTACTTCTTCCATAAAACTAACTACTAATGGTAATATCACTAATCCTAATATGGGTAGGATGATTCCAAGCATGTGGAGCATTGTGATTGGGCTTTGTAAATTGTGAGCATAGTGTAACATCCTTTCATAAGTTTCGTCTAGAATAAGGTCTAATGACCTATCAAGAGATGTAAGCCTGCGGTCTTCATCTCCTTCAAAAAGAGATGCTTCGATGAGGTGGAAGGCTTCAATGAACTCCATATTCCATTTCTTCCATGTTTCAAGATAGATATCTAAAGATTCTTTAACTGATTCATATTTTTCTGTTTCAATGTCCCAGAGAATTTTTTTCATATCTAAGCTAAGAGGTGGGGCTAGATGGTTAGAAGCAAACTGAAGAGCTTTTTCAAGATTAGAGGTATGTCTCATGTATGTAACGACATAGAAGACACACAGAACCATCTGGTTAGATGCTTTCATACGCCAGTTGTTTGCTGTGTATTCTGGAAATCTCTCTAAGGGCTTCATCATCCCAATCCCCAATAAAAGGAATAAAAGAATGAAGAATGTGGATTGTGTTAGGGCGAAAAATATTAATGATCCAAGCAAAGCTATAATTACGGGCCCTAGAATTGATAGGGAACTAACACCAACTGGAGTAACATTAAGATGGCAGATGTCAATTGCTTCTTGTATCTCTGCTTCTCTTTTTTTATTAGGCTTAATCCTTACAGTTCTTTCACATAATGAGCATGCTTTTTCATAAATGCTTAGATGTTTTGGCATATATGCTTTCTTGAATTCGCTGTATTCTGATGAAGAGATCTTTTCGGTTTTTTCAACAGCTGTACCAAGCTGCCTTTCAATCTGCCTTCTATAATTATTATAGAGATTTCTCAGTTCCTCTTTTTTTATGTCCTTTGTCATGTAATTATTTTATATTTTATCAATACTGTATTTAACAATCCCATTATGTGCTTCTGAACAGTTTGAAGTATAAATTCCAACATCTGTTACAAAAGTTAAAGTATCGCATACTTTTCCTTCTAAGGGTAAGGTTAATACCAAAGGAGGATCCCAACTTGTTTTACGAGAGAAAATATTTATTCTATCGCTGATGCTTTCACTATTTGATTCCATATCGATACCAAATGTTATTATTTCTGTTGAACCATCATTTTGTGGATATACTGTAAGGCTTAATTGATCATAAACATCAAATTGCATTACAATATCAGAATCTGTTGGGATTTCTCTAGTTATTGTAAAATCTTCAACGATTAAAGTATTGATTCCCTTTCCTTGTAGATTAACTGTGAAACCACCTGCAACTACAGGATAACACACCCAATGAGGGCCGCCAATGTCAATATCCCCTACATAATCAGAGAAGGCAACAGAATCTTCATCATCAACTAAAAATAAATTTTTCTTTACCCCTTCTTTTACTGATTCTGCAATAATTGGATAAGAGCCAATGAGGCCTTGTGAGATTGGATTGTCAATATCCACAAAACAAACTTTCTCAATATTTGATGGGAGTCTATATGAAGTTACGACTAAAGATCCATAGTCTGCGCTCATCCTTTCAACATCACTACTCAAATCAGATTTGAATTGAATCAACTGGACTGATTCACCTTTTTCCTGGATTGAAACAATTGCGTTATATCCTAAAAATAGAACTATCATTGCAACAACTGCTGCAATAATATATGTCATTAATTGTTGGGGGATTTGAGCCTTTCTCATTTTATTTCATATTCATCTTTTTAACTGAACGCTTAAACCATTCATTCCAATCAAAAAATATTCTTTTTGAATCTAATGAACCAACTTCATCTTTTATTTTATCTGAAATCTTATGGAATTGATCATTTGCATTGACTACATGATCTGCTTCTAGCAAGTCTAGCATTTTTGATCTTTTTGCGATATCAACAGTAGTTTCTTTAATCTTTGCTCTTAACAATATATTGTCCCAGACTGCATCCCAATCTCCAGCCCATTCTTTTACATTTCCTGCGATTGCCTTAAGGATCTCGCTCTCACCATTAATAAGATCATCACTAGGTTCAAGTTGATCAGTGCTTGCCTGATATTTCATAAGGTCAGAGAAACCGTGTTCTAACAAAGGATCCTGTTCCCATTGTTTTCTAACCTCAGTAATCTGGGTTACTCTTCTCCAACGATGTAAGCCATCTGCTGACCTTATTGGATTTGCAACTATAATGATGTCAGTTGCTTTAAAGCTCGTTCTTGGAACCTGTAAATCGTTAACTACCCTGTCATAAACACCATAGGGGGAATCACCATGGATTGTTCCTGCAACAACATTTGCCATTGCTCCAATCCTCATTGCTTCATATAATGCAAGAGCTTCTTTGCTTCTTATCTCCCCAATTATCAATGCTGAGTCGCCCATCCTTAATGTTGTCCTTATCCCTTCATCAGCTGGAACTTCTGCTGTGCCTTTTGTCATTGCAGCTGCAACCTTCATTGTTTGAATATTATATCCCAACTTTCTCAGGGAATTTGTTGGAAGTTCTAAAGTATCTTCAATTGTTATAATACGGTATTTTCGCATCAATTCAACAAGCAATGATCCAAGCAAAGATGTTTTACCTGCTGACCTGGTTCCTGCAACTATCAAGGTTCTTGAACCGTCTACAAGGAAACTCAATATACCTGAGGCCAAAGGAGTTATCATCTCATTATTGATAAATAAAGGAAGTGTCCATGGTTTGTCACGATGTCGCCTAAAAGCATATGCAAGACCGGTCGGATTTAATGGAGCAGATATCACTGCAACTCTTGTATTAGCTCCTGGAAGAGAAAGTTCAGTATCTAAAATCGGATTTGCTTCATCTAATGGTCTTCCTGAAATCATCCTTAGCTTTGATGCCCATGATTCTGCTTCAGTCCTTGTTGGGATGATATTTGTTTTACAATCTGTATAATCCTGGTGAACCAAAAAGATAGGGATTTCGCCCATCGGAGAATTGATGGTTACGTCCTGGACTTTTTCATCTTTCATCAACACTTCAATCAAACCAAAACCAACAGTATACCTAACTAATACGTCAGTTAATTCACTTATCTCCTTTGAGGTAACCCTCATGTTCCTAAGACCAGTAAGTTCTTCAATAAGATCTCCACCAATATTTGAAAAGACCTGCCTCATACGCTCAGGATCAACAAATTCCGATCGTTTTGGCTTGTATTCGCCCATTATCTTTCTTGCAGTATCTAGAACTTCATATTTTTCTTCAGAAAGCCTAAATTCAGGAGGCATGATGTGATAAAGATATTGAACAGAATCTGGCAACTCAAAAATTGTAACTTCAGTATCACCAACCATATAGTTATCAACTTCCTCTGCGTCGTGGGGGTAGGTTGCCATCAACCTAGTGAACATAAAATCAGGCCGTATTGAAGGGCTAAAGATATGCCTGTATACTTCCCTATCCCCTACTTTGAATCCTGCAAGACGGGGTTTTGCTAAGGCCACCATCCTTGTTTTTTCAAGCATTGATAGTATATGATCAAGAACTTTTATATACGTAGTCCTACATTTATAGATAGATTCATCGATGGTTTTTTCTAACTGGATACGTTCTTCCCTTGCGATACGTTTGAGTTCAACATATGCTGCTAGAGGATCGCTTCTTAGGAGGTTTGAGATTATATTATGAATACTCGAATACCATGCATTTGCATTAGGCCTACAAGAAGAATCAGAAAATAATGCAGAGTAACCAAGCAAGTCTTTTCTTTTAATCAATTGATTGTATAATTTGGCTATCTCTTGTATTAATTGTGTCTGGTTATAATCATATTCATAATTTCTTTTTTGTGTAAAAACAATCTTTGTTATATTGCCTGATTCTAACAACATATCACAGGTTTTTGACATACAGACAGGATCATCTTCTACAGACGGGACTCTTGTATATTCTTCTAAATCAACAATTAGGATATTGTTTTCCCCTTCCCTGATTACATCATAGCTAAAAGGTCCTTTTTTTGGATTGAATAATGCCATTTACTTTGTCCTCTTTTTGTTTTCTTCTTTAAGATGTTCAAGCGCAATCTCAATTAGATGAGATTTATTCCTATATTTTCTCGTGTCTTCTACTTCCTTGTTTATCCAAATAATAAGCTCTTCTTCAATTGTTGCAGAAATGGGTCGTTTCATATTATAATATATATTTTATATTATATTTCATTATTTAAT
>JBDRKI010000037.1:0-96271 GCA_043814095.1 Armatimonadota bacterium
CTTATTATATTAAGCTTTGTCTTACTATTATGAATAATTTTTAAAAAAGGAAATAATTAAAAATCATGGTTAATAAAGAAAATTTAGATATAAGGAATGTTGCTATTATCGCGCATGTGGATCACGGCAAGACTACTTTAGTGGATGCCCTGCTCAGACAAAGCGGAATTTTCCGCTCTAATGAAGCGGTGCCTGAAAGAGTTATGGATTCCATGGACTTAGAGAGAGAGCGCGGTATTACCATCTCTGCTAAAAATTGCTGCCTGGAATGGGAAAACATTATAATCAATATTGTTGATACACCGGGGCATGCCGATTTCGGCGGGGAAGTAGAACGCACCTTATCAATGGTTGACGGGGCTCTGCTTCTTGTTGACGCGGCTGAGGGGCCTTTACCCCAGACCCGTTTTGTTGTAAAAAAAGCGCTTGAAGCCAAACTTCCGCTTGTTTTAATCATAAATAAAATTGACCGCAAAGACGCGCAGACCAAAGAAGTGGAGCAGGAAGTATTAAATCTTCTTCTGGAATGCGATGCTGATGTAAGTTATCTTGACAGTCCCGTGATATACGCGGATTCGAAGGCAGGATGTGCCACTTTGGATTTAGACGCAGAGCTTACCGATATGAGGCCTGTATTTGAAGCTATCAGAGATTATATCCCCAAACCGGAAGTAGAGTATGATGAGCCGTTGAGTATGATTGTGGCAAATTTAGGATATTCGGATTATGTTGGACGGCTGGCTATAGGCAGGATGAAGTCCGGCAGGATAAATGTTAACGATTCCGTGCTTGTTGCCGGAAAGACCGGAAATTATCAGGGCAAAATTACGCGTATTTACGGGTACAGGGGTCTTAAAATGGTGGAGTTTCCGCGTGCTATGGCAGGTCAGATAGTTGTTCTTGCGGGTATAGAGGCGATAACCATAGGTGATACGGTTACTTCGGTTGAAAAACCTTTAATTCAGCCACGTATAGAGGTGGAAGAGCCGACAGTGAAGATGCGGTTTGCGGCTAATACATCGCCTTTCGGCGGCCGTGAAGGCAAACATGTAACAGGCAATAAGCTTAAAGAGCGGTTAGAGCGCGAAGGGCGCCAGAATGTTTCTATAAGGGTTGCGGAAGGCGCAACCCCCGAAGAATTTATGGTATCGGGCAGGGGAGAGCTTCAGCTTGCCATTATCATTGAAACAATGAGGCGTGAAGGATATGAAATGGAAGTTGGCAGGCCGTCAGTTATAGAAAAAGAAATAAACGGCGTAATTTGCGAGCCGTTTGAAGATTTAACGGTGGATATTCCGGAGCAGTATATCGGGATTGTAAAAGAGCTTCTTTCTTCAAGTAAAGGCATAATTACCAATATGATAGGGTTCGGCACGGCCAGGATGCGGCTAGATTTTCATATTCCCTCAAGAGGACTTATCGGCATCCGTTCAACTTTTTTAACGCTTACTCGCGGTACAGGCATCATGTATTCTATATTTCACGGATATGAGCCGTGGGCCGGAGATATTCCTTCACGTATTAATGGTGCGCTGGTAGCGGACAGGGCAGGCCGCGCGACTGCTTACGCGGTAGTCGGCCTGGAAGCAAGAGGCCGGCTTTTTGTTAAACCGGGTGATGAGGTTTATGAAGGCATGATAGTAGGGGAGCACTCCAGGGAAAATGATCTTGAAGTAAATATAACAAAGCAGAAAAATCTTACTAATATGCGCGCCGCCTCAAGCGATCAGACAGTAGTCTTAACTCCTCCTTTAATACATACTCTGGAAAGCGCTATGGAATGGATTAAAGAAAACGAAGTTATTGAAGTAACCCCGAAATCTCTTAGATTAAGAAGATTATACGCTAAATTTGTGCCGAAAAATAAATAAATTTATTTTTGTATTTTCATTGCTATTATTTACGATACATGCTACAATATATGAGTTGGTTAGATGTTCGTCGAAATAGTACTTGTTTCGCAACAAGCGGGTTTATCCCGCAGGCTTCCTTTAATGAGAGTAATTGCGGCTACAAGAATGTTTAAGATTGAATGACAGCCGATAATTATTACACCGGCAAAGACCGGAAGAAGGGAGCCATCTAAATGGCTAAGAAATTATATGTAGGAAACCTTTCCTACGACACAACTGAAGAGAGCTTAAAGACTCTTTTCACACAGTACGGTGAAGTTGAATCAGTAGCGATAATTACTGATCGCGACACCGGCAGAAAAAAAGGATTTGGCTTTGTTGAAATGTCAACTGACGAATCAGCAAAATCAGCAATCGAAAGCCTCAATGAAAAAGAATTTGAGGGAAGAAATCTGAACGTAAACGAAGCCAGAGAAAAGACCTCAAGAGGACCGGGAAGCGGTTCTTCAAGAGGCGGTTACGGCAACAGAAGAAGCTATTAATTAATAGTTAATCTATTTCGTAATAAAAGAGGCTGTCTGAGAAATCAGACAGCCTCTTTACTATTACTTCTCACAAGGTACTTTTTGGAGCATCTTATTTCTCTGCCATGGCCAGCATCCTTCAACTTCCAGCTGCATGGACATGCTAAGGAATGTTCTTATTAAAACTATGATGCCCAGTGTGATTACATTGGGGATAGTAGGCGCGATAACAACGGTGCGGATGATATCTCCGGCTACAAGTAGCTCTAACCCCAGCAATATGGCTTTTCCCAAAGAAGTGCGGTATGCCTGGAATGAACGTCCCTGTTTTTTGAAAACGTATACAACACTGGCAAGTATGGTTCCTATTACAATTACCAGCACTCCTACGGCGTCAATAAACATTCCTAATGCCATTATAATATCTTTATAATCTGTAATATTAATGTTACACCTCCGTTGATCTTAGAAATTCTAATAAGCTTTCAACCGGTTTAGGGAGAGCAGCTTTTTCCATAGCAGCCTGAAAAAAATTATCACGGCTTGCCTGAGGACAGAATGCGATAAGCTTCTGTATAAATGCCTGCACGTTAATATTCAGTGAATATGCGGCATCGGCTCCCAGGGCTTTACGGAAGTTAAAGGATGAGGCCATAAGATACCAAAATTCTTTTACGTTTTTAACCCTCATACCCAGAACATACTGCAGGTCTTCTGTCGTGGTTGCTTTTTCTTTTGTTTTTTTAGAGAGGGGATTAACAGGGATACCTATGGCTAAAAGGGCTGTAGATCCTAATGCGCTCCCGCCTTTTTTCTCGGTTGTAAAATGAAGTGATTCCCTGCGGATGCGCGCTCCGTGAATGGATAATATATCATCCACGGGTACTTTATGGGTGGAGCCGTCTTCCAGTTCTATGGAGAGAGCTTTCTCGTCTTGCATAAAGCAGACAGTTATAATACGGGTATGCGGCGGAAAGCTTGTTTCTTCAAAGTTTTCTGTCATAATTTTATCCTTTAAGTGTATATTTAATGGTTAAACATATATTTCTTCACTGTTACTGTTTGTCCTCCGGATATAAAGGAAATTCTGGATTTTTGTTGAAATTAAATGTTAGAAAGGGTAATTTTTTAATTAAGGAAAACATGTTTTATGATGAAAAACCCGGAATATTTTGAAAAATTTGAGAAAGATTTTATCGCAAAACAAAAGCTTCCATATGAAAAAGCGTTAAAAATATTTGAAGCGATGTGGGAAGAAGGCGTCTCTTTAGGCGTTTTGCCCGCCAAAAATCCGATGGAAGGCATAGAAGTAGATATAAGAGTCGCGAGGATTTTAAATTCATGTTTAAAGAGCTTATAACAAAACTTGCAAAAATTTTCAATAAAAATTTAACTCCTTATATGATAATAGGAGGGCAGGCAGTTATTCTTTACGGGGAGCCGCGCCTTACAAGAGATATTGATATAACGCTTGGCATAGGCACGGAAAAACTTGACAATATTTTAAATATAGTAAAAGAGCTGAACCTTAAAATACTGGCTGAAGACATACCGTCTTTTGTTAAAAAAACAATGGTACTGCCCGTCATGGATGAACCCACGGGAATAAGAATAGATTTTATATTTTCGTTTACTCCGTATGAAAAACAGGCGATACAGAGAGGTAAAAAAGTTTTACTTGATAACGTCGAGGTTAATTTTGCTTCAGTTGAAGACCTTATAATACATAAAATTTTTGCCAATAGGGCAAGGGACTTAGAAGATGTAAAAAATATTATTCTTAAAAATTCGGATATTGACGAAATATATATAAAGAAATGGCTTCGAGAATTTGACACCGCCTTACAAGAAAGTAGTTTTATAAGCGTTTTTGAAAATATCTTAAAAGATTTTAAGATATAGCCCCGTCTCCTATTTTTTCTCTAAATTTACAAAATTATGAAAAAAATATTAAGTAAAACAAGATATCTTTTAGGAAAGCAATGTCATAAGCTCATCTGGCATTATTATAATGCGAAAGACCGGATTCCGGATGCTGGTGATGCTCTTCTTGCCATATTTGAAGAAGGGAAATTTGTCGGGAGATACGCAAGGAAGCTTTTTCCGGGCGGGATAGAGATAAAGTATGATCCCGATGTATATAATACCCATAAAAAGAGCATGGAATCATTAAAACACAGAAGGCCTCTTTTTGAACCCGGCTTTCTATATGATAACTGTTATGCGAAGCCCGATATACTTCTGCCCGTGGAAGATGATTTATGGGATATAGTTGAGGTTAAATCAGCCACAAAGGTTAAAGAGGTAAATTATGAGGATGTGGCTTTCCAGAAGTATGTTTACCAGAACTGCGGGATAAAGGTAAGGAAGTGTTATATAGTCCATATAAATAATGAGTATGTAAGGGATGGCGCTGTTAATGTTAAAGAATTATTTAATATGGTTGATGTTACGGATGAAGTTGATAATATAGAGCTTAATATAGGGGAAATATTAGATGTAATAGGGGAGAAGAACTATAGGGATATAAGTATAGGGAAACACTGCAGTGATCCTTATGATTGCCCTTTAAAAGAGAACTGTTTCTCTTTTTTACCCGAGCATAATGTTTTATCTTTATACAGGTTCAGTAAAGATGACGCGTACAATCTTATAAAAGAGGGCGTATTAAATATAGTTGATATCCCCCCTTATACTAATTTAAATGAGAAGCAGCAGATCCAGGCAGAATCTGTAAGAGATAATAAGGCTAATATAGATAAAAACGGCATTAAGGATATATTATCTAAAATAGAATATCCGGCTCATTATCTTGATTTTGAGACAATAGGCCCTGCAATACCTTTATTTGATAAAACAAAACCTTACCAGCATATACCTTTCCAGTTTTCCCTGCATATTGTAGATACCCCCGGAGGGAACCCCAAACATTACTCTTTCCTTTATGATGGCAAAGATGATCCAAGGCATGAATTTATGAGAAAGCTTAAAGAGTATATAAAAGATAAAGGCAGTATAATTGTTTATTATAAATCTTTTGAAGAGGGTATATTAGAAGGATGCTCTTCCTTTTTACCTGAATATTCGGAATGGGTGGAAGATATTACAGGGAGGGTTTTTGACCTGTATGAAGTCTTTAAATCTTTTTGTTATTACCATCCCGCTCAGAAAGGGAGCGCGTCCATAAAAAGCGTTTTACCCGTTCTTACAGAAAGAAAATACAGCGACCTTGATATAACCAAGGGGGATATGGCAAGCAGGGAGTATTACAGGGTTATGTATACGGATAATAATAAAGATAAAGAAAAAGTATTTAAAAATCTTAAAGATTACTGTTTCTTAGATACTATAGGTATGGTAGATATAGTAGATAGGCTTAACCGCTTTCTTCTATAATCTTCTCGGCAAGCTCTTCATAAGAGAGAGCGCGTCTTGCAAGAAAATCTTTACCGTCTTTAATTATTACTTCGGCAGGCATAGGCCTTAAGTTATATACCCCGCCCATGGAGTAGCAGTATGCGCCTGCATTTAATACGGCAAGGTAATCTCCTTCCCTTATTCCGGGAAGTTCTCTTTCTTTGGCGAAGAAATCGCCTGATTCGCATATATTGCCGTAAATATCGTATTTTTCTGTTTTCCCGTTAGGGTTTGACAGGTTCCATATATGGTGGTAGGCATTATAAAGTACCGGCCTTATAAGGTGAGGGAATCCGGAATCTGTCCCCGCTATATTAAGGTTTTCTGTGTGTTTTATGGTATTAACGCGTACTATAAGGAAACCGGCTTCTGCGGTGATATATTTACCCGGTTCAAAGTAAAGGTTAAGTTTCCTGCCGTAATTTTTGCAGAATTTATCAAACATTTCAACTGTTTTATCACCGAATAAGGAGTAATCGGTTCTTTTGCCTTCGGGTTTATAAGGGACGCTGAATCCTCCTCCGAAATCGATAAATTCAAGGTGTGGGAAATTTTTTATAGATGCAATATCCAACAGTTCTTCCATACTTTCAAATATTTTTTCCGTATCGCCTATGCCTGAGCCTGTATGTTCATGAAGTCCAGTTACTTTTAAATTATATTTTTTAGATATCTCTATAACTTTATCAAGGTCTCTTAACATTATACCGAACTTAGAATCTTCACCTGATGTTATGACAAAATCATGTTCGCCTGCTCCTATGCCTGTGTTAAATCTTACGCAGATCTTCCCGCCCGGGAAGTTTTTCCCGAACATCTCAAGTGAGGATAGCGCGTCAATATTCTGTATGACGCCGAGCGCGTATACTTTTTTCATCTCATCAAGGGATATATTGTTAGCTGTATAGAGAATGTCTTTTTTGTTAAAACCTGCTTTTAAAGCAAGGATAACCTCGCCCAGGCTTACCGCGTCAATTCCCGCGCCGAGCTCTTTAAGGAGTTTAAGTATATGGAAATTATAGTTTGCCTTCATGGCGTAGAAAATTTTTACACCCGGCCATTTTATAGATGTACACAGCTCTGTATACCTTTTCTCTACGGTATCTGCATCATAAACATAAAGAGGTGTCCCGTATTTTTTTCCAAGCTCAAGCAGTTTATTTTTAAGAGGCATGGTATCTACTCCTTTATCTGAAAAACGCTTTATGGAGTTCGGTTAAAGCTTTTTTTAATTCTTTATCGTTGAATATAAAGCTGATGTTTACTTTGGAAGAGCCCTGGCTTATCATCTGCACGTTTATCTTTTTCTTGAGAAGCACGTCAAAGACTTTTTCAAGTATTTTTGAAGACTTCTTAACATCGCAGATTACGGTAACCATGGCTTTATTCGTGCTTACCGAAACATTGGCTATTTCCTCAAGTTCTTTTGTGAGCTTATCAAGCTTTTTAGAAAGATTCTGTTCTTTATTGAGGGTTAAGGATATGCTTATCTCACTTGAAGCTATCATATCAACTGATATCTCGTATTTCGCGAATAGATGGAATACTTTCTCTAAGAAGCCGTGAAGCCCGAGCATCCTTGTGCTTACTATATCTATAAGGGTTATATGCCTCTGGGAGGTAATAACTTTTACAAGTTTATTTGAAGTAATTTTTTTCTTTATAACCGTTCCGGGGTGCTCCGGGTTATAGGAATTTTTAACCCTTACCGGTATATTTTTCTCCATCGCGGGGATGATGCTCCTGGGATGGAGTATCTTAGCCCCGAAATACGCAAGCTCTGATGCTTCTTCAAATGATATTTCGTTTACGGGTTTTGCGCCGGGTACTGTTTTGGGATCTGTTGACATTAATCCGTCAACATCTTTCCAGACCTGTACTTCTTTAACCGAAAGCGCTGCTCCTATAAGTGATGCGGTAAGATCGCTCCCGCCTCTCCCGAATGTCGTTATGTTCCCTTTTTTGTCTTTGCCTATGAATCCGGTTATAAAGGGGGTGTAGGTGTATTTCTTTTTTAGATCTCCCAGGTTTTTCTGTAAGTTTTTCAAGCTTTCAGGAAGAGGGGAGGAGTTCTGGAATTCAGATGTTGTTATGATTCCTAAGTCCCATGAGTCGAAGCATTTTGATTTTATACCGGTTTTTTCAAAATATGAAGATATTATCCTTATACTTAATCTCTCACCGAAAGATACAAGCAGGTCTTTTGTTCTTTTGGAAAGCTCTTTTATAAGGGAGATGCCTGATAGGAGCTCTTTAAGTTCGCTTAAGATTCGGTTTATGCCTTTTAAGGGTATACCCAGCTCCCTTGCTGTTGTTTTATGAAGTTCTTCAATCTCTTTTATATCAACTTTTCTTTCATGCAGGGCTTTTTCCCCGCTTTTTATGAGAAGATCCGTTGTATCGCCCATAGCGGATAAAACCACAACAGGTTTTTTGCTTAAATTATCTTTTATTATTTCCGATATATGAATAATACGCCGGCTGTCTTTTATAGAGCTCCCGCCGAATTTCATTATAATCATAATGCTGCCTCGGTGTATTAATAATACCTATAATTAATACCTTATTTTAACATAAAAAGCAATAAGGAAATGGAAATATAAAGAAAAGATTTATTTGTTTTTAAGAATGAAACAGATAAATTAGCTTTTCTACTTGACTGTTATATCAAATTTGATATAATCATATTCTGAAATGGACAATAGAATTATACAGTGATATTAAATATTTCTTTTTAGAATTTTATATTTTTTAATCAAAGATACTTTTGTGGTTGTACATGCATTTATAAAGAAAAGACAAAAAATTCAAAAAAATGAAATGCGTATAGCTCTAAAAAGGAAGGGTTAATAAAATGGAAAAATGGAAAAATGTTAGAAAAGAAATATTAAGCAATTCGAAAGTTGCTAAAGAATACGACAAGTTAACTTCTGTTGATATTGCCGCACAAATAATAAATGCCAGAGAGAAAAAAGGCATTACCCAGTCTGAACTTGCGGATATGGCTGGAACTAGTCAATCCGCGATTGCCAGACTTGAAAGCGGGAGACACTGCGGATGTTCTATTAGAACCCTGGTAAAAATTGCCCGTGCTCTGGGATTTACTTTGAAAGTTAGTCTTCAACCTGCATTATAAAATGCGGTAATGCTGTTCAGAAAATATAATATAAATAAGGAACGGGATTTTCTCCGGGAGGATTAATAATGCGAGAAATAGGCAGAATTGAGGATAAAAAGGCGGCGGCCGTTTTCAGTAATTATCTTTATATGCAGGGAATTGATAATATAATTAAGCCTGACGCGGAGGCGGGGTGGGCTGTTTGGATATATTCGGAAGACCGTATTCCCGAGGCGAAAGAAAAGCTCGCGCAGTTTTTTATAAATCCCGGAAGCCCCAGGTACTTGGAAGCAAATAAGGATGCGGAGATTAAAAAAAGACAGGATGAAAAAGAAGAAGCTCTCTCGCAGATTAAGTTAAGAAAACAAGTCGGCAGATTTGAAAGATTGGGTATTAATTCCAGCGGGCCGCTGACGCTCGGGCTTATTGTCTTAAGCTGTATTATAACGCTTCTGTGTATGTTCGGCAGTAATACCGGGTTTGTGGATCTTTTCAGGATCTCGAATTATGTTTCCACAAGCGGCAGATTCTGGGACGGGCTTGTGGAAGTAAGCCGGGGCCAGGTCTGGCGGCTTATAACGCCTATCTTTATGCACTTCAGTATTATGCATATCTTTTTTAATATGCTCTGGCTCAAAAATCTGGGAAGCATGATTGAAAATAAAAAGGGGTGGCAGCTTCTTGCCGTTCTTGTTATCGTTATCGGAGTATCTTCAAACCTTGCGGAGTACGCTTTTTCCGGGCCTAATTTCGGCGGCATGTCTGGTGTTGTGTACGGGCTTTTCGGTTTTGTCTGGATGCAGTGGAGATTTAATCCCTTCTCGGGGTTTTATATGGACAGGTTCACCGTAATCACTATGATAATATGGTTCTTCCTTTGCTGGATGGGCATGATGGGGTCAATAGCCAATCTCGCACATACAGGCGGTCTTGCCATCGGTGTAATATGGGGATATCTTTACGCCAAACTTGTCAGGAAATAAAAATAAAAGAGAGTATTTATTTATTTATTTATTTATTTATTTATTTATTTGTTTTTAGGCAGGATGCGGCTTAATGCATTTCTTAGTTTATCTTTTTCACCTAAAAAGCTTTCAACAATCTCATCACTGAACTGGGTCCCCCTGTTTCTTATAATCTCGTCTACCGCTTCTTCAAATGAGATTGCTTTTCTGTAGCGCCGTCCGGTGGTAATGGCGTCAAAAGTATCGGCAATGCTTATTATCTGCGCTTCCAGAGGTATCTCATCGCCCTTTAGTCCGGCGGGATAACCTTTCCCGTCAATTCGTTCATGGTGGTTAAATATGAATTTTTTTGCTCCTCTTAAATATTCAATAGGGTCAAGAATCTGTGTTCCTTTAACCGGATGGTATTTTATCTTATCCCATTCTTCATCGGTTAATTTGTCGGGCTTATTAAGCACGCTGTCCGGTATTCCTATTTTCCCTATATCATGAAGAAGCGCCGCCATCTTTATAAGAGATATCCGCTCAGGCGCAAGATCCAGCCCCCGGGCGATTATTTCCGCGTATTTTTTAACCCTTTGTGAATGGCCTAGGGTATATTTATCCTTGGCTTCAAGGGTATTGATTAGGGCGAATATCGCGGAGAAGTAGCTTTTCTTAAGCCATTTAACCATATCAACATGGTACAAGAATACTCTTATTGTAAACATAATGCAGAGCAGTATAAGGGCGTATGAAAGAATATATACGGTTTTTACCTGGTTTATCATGCCCCACATATCATAGACACCTGCGATAACTATAATAATCATTCCCGCGAATAAGGTATTGAGCCGTAATAGTTTATATGTATCAGCGCCTTTATATCTTTTCTTATAGGATATTAACATGTAAAGAATATAGAAGGCGGCTAAACATACAAAAAATCCGAATACGGCATATAACGGACCTATATCAGGCATATACGGTGCGGGATTATAAGGTTTTAATTCGGTGGAGGCTCTTAAAAAATAATTGCTCGGCAGAAAGAATAAAAATACAAGAAATATATATGCCATGAACTGATTTATTTTCTTTTTATGTCCGGTAAAATCGTTAATGAAAAGTATGCAGAAAAATGCCAGCAATATTGCTCCAAAATGCAGGATTCTTGACCAGAATAATCCCGCAGTAAAGCTGTCTGCATTAAGCAGCATGGCATGCCCGAATGAATGGACTGCTTCGGCTAAACTTAAAAGACCGAAGTAGAGTGTTGAACGCTCTTCAACTTTTTTGTAATAAAGGAATATTAAAAATGCTCCGAGGCCTACTCCGAGAATTGAAGCTAAGTATATTGGAAAACTTCCGATAGTTATCATTTTTTTGTTCCAAAGTTATATATTAAATATTTTTCAATATCCATTTTACAGCCTGTTTCTGGCGCTGTAATCCTTCATTTGTTATCTCCGCCAGCTGTTCATAAGATACGGTGCTAGGGACACTGCCAGGATTAACGGCTTTATGCAGTTTTTTAACCTGAGCAGGGGTTACGGGTTTACGGTTTAATTCTTTTTTGAGGATAATAATTACAGATTTGTCTTTTTTAGCTAAATGTATCAGTTTAGCAGCGGCTTTTTTCCTTACGTCGTCAGTACGTGAGGTAAGGTTATGTATTGAATTCATTATTACTTCATATTTTTTATTTAACCTGTTGATTTTTTCTTCTGTTAAAGTAGGATTGTTTTTAAGTGCCAGCTGCAGAAAATTTTTCCATTCACCTTTATCAATCTTGGCATTATTATTTTGATCAAAATAATTAAAAAGGCCGGCCAGTTTAGCCTTTGTTTCAGCTTTTAATTTGCTAATATCGATATTTTTACCTCCGCCTAGAGGGATGCTCTTTAATTTGCTTTTCGGGTTCCATACATCGAATATTTTAAAACCTGCATTGATTTTATCCATAAAAACCTCCGTTTTTAATATCTTCCTAATTTAATTATACATAAAATATTTATTAATGAATATAGGTCGAAAGAACTAATTTATAATAGAAAGTACCGTTAATCAAGGATTTTTTTGTATTCTATAGAAAAATAATAATATTAATCATATTTTTTCCGTATGGAGGCCTTATGAAGCGTGTAAGAAGTTTTTCCTCTGTTATTTTCACCTTTATCTTTATCGCGGTATTTGTATTAAACTTTTCAGCTTTAAGCGCGGATGAAAATTATACTAAGTGGCTGGAAGATCAGTCAATGCTTTACCAGGGAGGAGTGCTCGCACAGGAGTATTCGGGCTCATCAAAACAGTGGCAGTATCCTTACGGCAACCCTGAGCCCGCAAAACTTTGCGGGGAAGCCTCTTTATGGTTCAGTTCGTATCCCGCTTCCATAATTACAAAAGAAGGACAGAGCGTCCTTCAGTATCTGGCACAGGAAAAATTATGGGAAGTCTTTGACGGTATAGGCATACACGCTCTTCATACCGGCCCCTTAAAAAGATCGGGCGGTATTGACGGGAAAGAATATACACCCACCGTTGACGGTTATTTTGACCGTATAAGCTTAGAGATAGCGCCGGAGTTCGGCACAGAAGCACAGTATAAGGAGATGGTTAAAAATGCCGCTGAGTACAGTTCGGTAATAGCGGGCGATGTTGTGCCCGGGCATACCGGCAAGGGCGCTGATTTTCTTCTTGCAACTATGAAATACAAAGATTATCCGGGTATTTATCATATTATAGAGATTAATGAAAAAGACTGGGATATGCTACCCTCGGTTCCTGAAGGAAAAAGCAGTATTAATCTTTCACCTGATGAGGTTTTAAAACTTAAGAAAGCCGGTTATATCGTAGGGAAACTGCGGAGAGTTATTTTTTACGCTAAAGGGATAAAAGAAACAAACTGGAGCGCTACCGATACCGTAAAAGGAACCGACGGGAAAGAAAGAAGATGGGTTTACCTTCATTATTTCAAGGAAGGCCAGCCCACAATGGACTGGCTTGATCCTTCATTCGCCGCGGACAGGCTGATTGCCGGGGACGTTATTAAAACAGTAGGGGTATTAGGCGCTAAAATTATAAGGCTGGACGCTAACGGTTTTTTAGGTATTGAGCCTGTTGAAGATTCCGTTACCGCCTGGTCGGAAGGCCATCCGCTCTCTGTCAATTCCACTAATTTAGTATCAATGCTTACAAGAAAGCTCGGCGGGTTCTCTTTCCAGGAGCTTAACTTAAGTTTTGAAGATATTAAGAAATTCTCGGTTAACGGGCCCGATATGTCATATGATTTTATAACGCGCCCGGCGTATTGCCACGCGCTTCTTACAGGGGATGCTTCTTTCCTGCGGTTATGCCTTAATTTAATGCATAAATATGATATAGACCCCGGAGCTTTGATACATTCCATGCAGGTGCATGATGAGCTTACCTATGAGCTTGTTCATTTTGCGGACCACGGAAGTGAAATGTTCCCGTTTCACGGAAAAGAGATATCGGGAAATGACCTGCGCGACTTTATAATAAATCAGATGAAGGAGATAGCGGCAGGCAAAAACGCCCCCTATAACATGTTAAGCGGGAACGGGCTCTGCGCCACCTTTGCGAGCCTCTGCACAGCAGCCTTCGGCATTAAAGACCCTTATAATATGACAGAAGAAGAAACAGAACTTGTTAAACGGGGGCATCTGCTTCTCGCGTTTTACAATGCCATGCAGCCCGGGGTTATGTCTGTTTCGGGCTGGGATTTAGTTGGTGCGCTTCCATTACCTCTTTCATCAGTTAAAGAGCTTGTAGCGGATGAGGATTATAGATGGATTATAAGGGGGGCTTATGATCTGCTCGGCGAGAATCCCGGAGCGGATAAGGCATTATCATCAGGGCTTCCTAAAGCGGCGTGCATTTACGGATCTCTCCTAGCACAGTTTAAAGACCCTGATTCATTTGCATCGCGGCTTAAAGATATTATGCAGATAAGAGAAAAATACAAGATAAATCTATCAGAGCAGATAGCGGTGCCTGAAGTTAAGAACAACGGTGTAGTCATAATGGTGCACCGCCTGCCTGACGGAGCCGGCATAGAGATGACCGCTATTAATTTCGGGAGAACTCCCGCAGAGGAAACGGTTAATATGAAAGAACTCTGCAATACGGAAATTACCGATATTATAAATGAAAAAGCAATAGGAGAAGTTGCAGGGGAAGGTTCTTTTACTTTTAAGATGGAGCCTCTTTCCGCAAATGCTTATTTATTTACTTCCAAGTGAATAAATAATAAATCAATAAAAAAACAGCAAAGGTGCAGTCTGGAGAAATAGGCATATCTACTTGATTGTAAATTTACGGTGGATTATAATTAATATGTAATGTATATAAAATGGGGGGTAATTATGAGAAAGAATATCTTTATTCTGGCAGCTCTTTCTTTATTATTTTTATGCCTTGTTTTTGTTCTGCCGGGGTGCGGAGGCGGAAGCGGGGGAGGAGGAGGCGGTGGCGGCGGCGGAAGCAGCAGTGATAACACGACTACTGATGATACCGCGTCTCCCGCCGAGCCTGAAGTTACGGTAACTCCGGAACCTGCGAATAAAGGAGCGCTAATCACCGTAACTATGCCGGATAATTCCGCGGTTGCCGTTTTTGCAGGCGTAACTGATTATCCGGAAGGCGAGTATGATTTAAATTATACCGCTAATGACGCTATAGATTTTAAAAACGCCCTTATAGGGAATGAGCTATGGAACGGGGCTTCGGTATCTGTTCAGAATAATGTTCAGGTAACTAAGTCCATGATAAGAAATGCGGTTGAGTCCGCGAAAAACAGGATAAACAGCGACGGCCTTTTTATATTCATGTATTCCGGTCACGGTACAAGTTCCGGTACTACCGGCTACATTGTTCCTTATGATGCGCTAATAGATTTAGACAACCTTATAAGCGAAGATGAGCTTAAAAGTTGGCTGGGCGAATTTGCTTCAAACGTTAAAAAATATGTTGTTATAGATTCATGCTACAGCGGTGAGTTTATAGATAAGAAAGCGGATATTAAAGGCAGCTGCGTTGATATTAAGGCTAAGTTTGTAAAAATACCGGGTTTTGACGGGAAATATGATAATGATAAATTCGCGAAGTCACTTTCAAGCGTATCAAATATTAGCGTGCTAACAGCATGCAGCCGGGACGAAATAAGTTATGAGTACGGCCCTGTTCAGAACGGTTTATTGATATATGCGGTTGATCATGCGTTATGGCCCGGGTCTGTTATAGGTCCGTCTGATGAAGAAGGAGATAATGTAATATATACCAATGAGCTGGGTGATTATGCAAAGGCTTTTGTGCCTGCCATGATCAGTTCACAGAATCCGCAGTCATACGAGAGCTGTCAGATGAAGATAAAAAGTTCCTGTATACCGGGATATAATAAAGGCACGCTTATAACCATAACAAATCCGGATAAAACAAAATGTGCCGTTATTGTAGGAGTAAATGATTATCCCGGCGAGGTAAATGATTTAAATTATACAGTTACCGATGCCGCGGATGTAAAAAGCAGCCTGCTTGGAGCTGTTTTCCCGCTTGATTCCACTGTTAGTGTTCAGAATAATGTCCAGGTTACTAAATCAATGATAGAAACAGCCATTACTAATGCGAAAAACAGTATTGCGGGCAATGGTCTTTTTATATTTACCTATTCCGGTCACGGTACGAGTTCGGGAGACACAGGTTATATTATTCCATACGACGCTCTTATAGATATAGATAATCTTATAAGTGAGGATGAACTGAGAATATTGCTGGATGGTTTTTCTTCAAGCGTAAAAAAATGTGTTTTACTTGATTCCTGTTACAGCGGTAGTTTTATTGATAAAAGCTCCGGCAGGAAAACAAGATTTGTGCCTATAGAAGGATTTAATCCCGGTTACAGGAGTGAAAAATTTGCAAAATCAATAGTAGGTTCTTCCAATACTTATGTAATTACCGCTTCCCGCGGGGATGAAACTTGCTGGGAATTCGAATTTTTAGAAAACGGATTATTTACATATTATGTATATAACGGATTGGGGCCCGGAGCCTTTGTCGGGTTGGCTGATTCAAACGGTGACTGCTATGTAACGGCAGAAGAGCTGTATTCTTATGTATCGTCTAAAGTTACAAGCGCGGTAGCTAACCAGCACCCCCAGTCTTATGATAATTATTCAGGGAGCCTTACAATTAAATAAATAATAGTAATAACAATAAATATTACAAGAAATACATGATTTTACTATGTATTTCTTGTAATTCATTTAATCTTTCCGTTATTTTTCTTGTTTTTCATAAAAATACTCCATGTATCCTCTAAAAATACTCCTTTTGACCTATATTTTAATTCCTCATTTTGTTTTAAAGTTAAATTAGGGGGATAATATAGTACTTTAAAGGAGTGGTTTAAATGTCAGATGCTGTTTACAGGGTCACACCTGTAAAGAGAATTGAGCTTCATGAAGGCACTCTTAGCAAGGCGCTTAATGCGTACAGCAGAACCGTAAAACTTCTGCCGAGAGCGCTGAAAGCGCCTTCAGTAAAGCCTTCTGGGGCGGGTATTTCCAGATTTGCTTTAAGAGTAATAGATAAACTGGGAGAGATAAGGCATATTTTAATTAAGGACGGGGGAGCATCTGAAAGAGCCGTGGATGAAGTGCTTGGCAAGCTGCTTGAAAAACGGGGGCTTTCATTTAAAGATCTTCCCAAGGCGGATATAAGGGTATTGAAAGAGCTGGATAAAGCTTTGACTTCAAGAAATGCTTTAAAAATAATAGTTGATGAAGTTAAACTGGTAATGCAGAGAAACTTGATTATAAAAGAAATAATGGAGTTTATTAAATATCTAGCCGATAAATTGAAAATGACGCGTCAGGAAGTTTTCAATATGCTGAAAAATAATCTTAACCAGCTTTACAGGTATATATCTGTTCAGTTGTCTGACGGCGGAGCGGATGAGGTTGAGATGCTTGCCATGCGCCGCAACCTTGAGGTTATACATAATTTACTTAATAATGTTGAAAATTTAACGGCAAAGACTCTCTCCAGATTTAGTGTAAGGGAATTAACCAGAATTTTAAGGGCCATAAAGAATACTATGGATGTTCAGACTATAAGAACGGCCGGGGCTGTAACAAATGTTTTAGTTATCGCCCAGCAGGAAGTTATAGTGCCTGCCGCAAGCGCTCTGGGAAGAGTTCTTTTAGGTGCAGGTGCCGTTACCGTGGGTGCTACGGTCGGCTGGATTGCCGGCAGGCTTATAGGAGAACACTTCTATATTAAAAACAATAAGGGTAAATATGTAAATGTAGATACCCATGTCCAGAAATTCTTTGAAAATAAGATGGACTGGGCTTTGTTCGTGTCGCGCTATGATACCGAATGGGGTTCTGCCGCAAAAGACAAGTTATTTAAGAAGAAAAAGTAACAGAAAAATTTTAACAATAATAATCTTAAAGACCGCTTTTATAAAAAGGCGGTCTGTTTTTTCTTCTTTTCTTCTTTTCTTTGTAATTAACAATAAAGGGAGAAATTCTTAATTGTGGAATAATTAAGTTTAAAAAATAATCTCACTTTGTTTCTAATGAGGATTTATTATGAAAAGATGCCCGTGGCCTGGGGATGATGAGCTATACATAAAATACCATGATGAAGAATGGGGTGTCCCGGTTCATAATGACAGGAAGCATTTTGAATTTCTGGTTCTGGAATCGGCCCAGGCAGGATTAAGCTGGATAACTATACTGAGAAAAAGGGAGAATTACCGGGTTCTGTATGACAATTTTGATCCGGTAAAAGTTGCTAACTACGGCAAAAAGAAAATTGACGAGCTTATCAAAAATGCGGGCATAATCAGGAACCGCAAGAAAATAGAAGCATCTGTAAATAACGCGAAAAGGTTTCTTGCAATTGTGGATGAGTTCGGCAGTTTTGATAAATATATATGGAAGTTTGTAAATTACAAGCCCGTTAAGAATAAGTGGAAGAATATATCCCGGATTCCGGCTAAAACGGAATTATCCGACATGGTAAGCAATGATCTTAAGAAAAGAGGTTTTAAATTCCTGGGTTCTGTAATTATTTATGCCCATATGCAGGCAACAGGACTTGTAAATGACCATCTTATTTCATGCCACAGGTATAAAATCAAATAATAAATGAGGCATAATAATATGAACTTGTATAAAGAAATAATTAAAAATGAAGTATTTCCGGCCATGGGATGCACAGAACCCATATCAATAGCGTACGCGGCATCCATTGCGGCAGAAGGCACGGGAGAGGTACCCGAAGAGCTCCTTATACTGGTTAACCAGGGCTCTTATAAGAACGGGCTTGCCGTTACAATACCAAATACGGGCGGGGAGAAAGGCACCTTATAGCAGGGATACTGGGTTCCCTTATTGTCAAACCCGAGCTTAAGATGGAGATATTAAAAGACGTTACTCCTTCAATTCTTGCAAATGCTAAAAAACTTGCCGGTAATAAAAAGTTTTCCATAAATGTTCACCCGCATATCCAGGAATTTTATGTTGAGGTACAGCTTAAGACAAAATCGCATAGTAACATATGTATAATATCGGGAAGCCATACTAACTGTGTTTATCTTGAGAAAAACGGGAAAGTAATTATTGATAAACGCGGTGAGGTCCATGAAAAAGAATCAGCTTCCTATAAAGACAAGGTGAGGAATCTAACTCTTTCCGAGCTTGTTGATCTTGCGGAAAATATTGATGAAAAGGACATGGAATATTTAAAAAAAGGCATAGAGATGAACATGGAAATATTCCGTGCGGGCCAGAAACTTAAAAAAATCGGCTGGTTCATGACAGATCTCATTAATAAAAAAATGCTGCTGGACGATATATTTTCATCCACAAAAGTAATGGTTGCATGCGCGGTTGACGCGAGAATGGACGGTTTTCCGCTTCCCGCCATGGCAAGCGGCGGGAGCGGCAACCAGGGAATAGTTGCAACACTCGTCCCTTATAATGTTGGTAAGGAATTTAAAGTTGATGAAAAAGTAATACTTAAAAGCATAGCTCTTTCACATGTATTAAATTCATATATTAAATGCTTTACAGGGGACCTTGCTCCTATATGCGGGTGCGCCATAGCGGCCGGGGTAGGGGCGGCAAGCGCAATTGTATACCAGCAGAAAGGCAAGGATATAGAATCTATAACGTTTGCCATAAACAACCTTATAAGCGACTTAGGCGGCATGTTATGCGACGGGGCCAAAAGCGGGTGCGCGTTAAAGGTTGTAAGCTCAGCTGATGCGGCTATAAGATCGGGTTATCTTGGTATCCATAATTACGGCATCACAAGCATAGAAGGTTTTATAGGGGCAAGTGCTGAGGAAACCATAAGAAATTTAAATAAAATTACAAAAATAGGTATGGCAAATATGGATGATACCATAATAAATATAATGCTTGAAAAAAGCCGTATAGGAGGATAAGATGGGAAAAGCTTTTAAGGTTTTAACCGGTTGTTTGATTGTTATTATGTTTATGGGATGTGTAAGTACTGTTTGTGCCCAGGAAAAGTGGGGATTTATAAACACATCGGGTGAAGAAGTTGTTTCTTTAAAATATGACACTGTTACTGATTTTGAAGACGGTTTTGCCGCTGTTGAGCTTAACGGCAAATGGGGATTTATAGATAAAACAGGGCAGGAAGTCGTCTCTGTTAAATACGACTCGGTAGGTACGGAAGATGTCTGCTTCAGTGAAGGGTTTGCCGCAGTAAAGATTGATGATAAATACGGTTTTGTAAATAAGAACGGGTCTCTTGTTATTGCCGCTAAATATGACAGTGTTAAAGATTTCAAGGAAGGCCTTGCAGGTGTGGAACTTAACGGTCTCTGGGGCTTTATAGATACAACAGGCAGGGAGGTTATTCCTTTAGAATACGGTTTTGCCGAGGATTTCCAGGACGGTTTTTCAGCCGTTGAAAAAGAGACGCTATGGGGATTTATAGATAAGGCGGGAAATAAAGTTGTTCCTTTAAAATACGAGAACGCCTGGTCATTTACGGAAGGTCTTGCCGCTGTTGAGCTTAATGGGCAGTGGGGCTTTATAAATACAGCGGGTAAATTTGTTGTTCCTTTAAGATATGATGATGTGAATAATTTTTATGAGGGACTTGCCGTTGTTGAGCTTGACGGTAAATACGGTCTTGTAGATACAACCGGCAAAGACGTTGTATCTGCTAAGTACAGCAGTATTAATAATTTTGCCGGAGGTTTTGCCGCTGTTGAACTTAATGAAAAATGGGGTTTTATAGATAAAACCGGGAAAGTTGCAGTAACAATAAAATATTACTCCGTAGAAGATTTCCATGAGGGACTGGCTTCTGTTGAGTTAAACGGCAAATACGGCTTTATAAATAATGCTGATGAGCAGGTTGTCCCCGTTGAATATGATTACGCGTATTCTTTCAGCAACGGCATGGCCGCTGTTTTTCTTAATGATAAATAAGGTTTTGCGGACGTAACAGGGAAGCTCGCTGTCGGTTTGAAATATGACAGTGTTCTGAGTTTTACTGACGGGCTCGGAGCTGTTGAGATTGAAAATAAATGGGGTTTTGTTGATAAAACGGGAAATCTTACGGTTCTCCTTAAATACAGTGAAGTAAATATATTTAAAGAAGGGCTTGCACGGGTAAAGAAATAAAAACTTTTATTGACTCGCCGGCAGTCTTACATAGAATTTTGATCCTTTTCCCGGGGTGCTTTCACATAATATCTTGCCATTGTGGGCTTCTATGATTTTTCTGCAGATGTAAAGGCCGTTGCCGAGACCTTCGAATCTTCTTGTTGATGACATATCAACCTGGTAGAATGGATCAAATATTTTTTTAATCTGATCTTCAGATATGCCTATCCCGTGATCTTCGAATACGATGTTAATCATTTTAATATTATCTTTTTTAGTAAATCCTATCGATATATTTATGTTCCCGCCCTCCGGTGAGAATTTAACGGCATTATCGAGTATATGGCGGAAACAGTGTGTCAGTTTATCTCTGTCGGCGTTTACCGTTAACTGTATTCCCGGAGATGTTTCTGCGACATTAATGCTTATAACATTGGGAACCCCGCGCTGCCTTATATTCTCGGCTTCTTCCCTTATAATCGCTTCAATGTTGCAGATACCGTAATTTATCTGTTTCTCAACGCCTTCTATGTCATTAACTACGAAAAGATCATATATAAGCATATTTAAATGCTTTGATTCTCTGGCAATTACATTTAAGCTTTCGGAAACTGTTTCATTTTGGGTAGAATCAAGTTCATCTTTTAAAAGATCATTGTACCCGGTTATCATTGTGACAGGTGTCATAAGTTCGTGTGATATAGATGCAAGGAAGATTTCCCTTTTTTTCTGTTCCTCAAAGAGCTGTTCTATATAATCCTCAATAGCGTTACCCATAACGTTAAACGCATGAGATAGTTTTCTTATCTCAAGAATTCCTTTTTTATCATCTAGGCGGGCTTCAAAATTTCCCTGTGCGAAGTTTTCGGTTTGTTTTACAAGCTCTGATACGGGTGAAAGTGAATTCCCGATAATTATAATAATGAGTATAATAAGGAATAAAATTACTATTGCAGAAGCAATAATAGTGATACTTGTATATTTTACAAGCGGCCCGAATACAGCCGTGCTTGATTCAACGATTATAAGGTCCCAGTTGGTCCCTGTTATGGGACTTACCGCCATACATGATAGTTTGCCGGTGAACGGGTCCTTGATATTTTCCAGAAGAGCATCTTTGTCCCGGTGTATAGCTCCTATGAAACGTCTCATATCAGGGTTTTTAGATAAATCTTTTAGATTGAAAATTGATTCAGTTGAAATTAAGTTTTTCATGGGATGAGCAATAAGATGACCTTTTTTATCAACAATAAACCCGTAGCCGGTAGCGCCTATCTGCAGGGATTTAAGTTTTCTTATCATGGAATCCAGAGAAACATCTACGGTGGCAACTCCTTTAATCTTGCCGCCTCTTACAACAGGCACGGAATAGGTTATCATAAGTTTATTCCCGCCGCCTTCATCATAATAGGGCTGTGACCATATCCCTTTATTTTGCTTAACAGCTTTGGTAAACCACGGTTTATTCACATAATCGTATGAAGGCGTATTAAGAGATGTGTATTTAGTTTGATCTCCTGATTTATAATAATAAGGGGAGTATAATCCCAAAGAAGTTTCTGAAGGTATAAGCGCGAGGGTTGAACCGTAAATACTAGGATTTTTTTGCAGGGTTTTGTATATTATATCCCTTATATTCTTATCGGTAAAATTCGGGAGAACTTCATAAGTATTTGCCATCCCTTCAGCTATTTTTTCAGCCATAGCTATAAGGCCTGAAAATTCGCACGCATAGTAGGTGCTTACAGATTCGGCTTCATACTTGATTCGTTTTAAGAGAGTATCTTTAGAAATTGTATAATTAACAAATACAACAAGCCCGAATAATAATATAATAATGGGAATAAGTATTAATAAAAGTTTTTTTCTTAAACTCATAAAAATAAAATTCCAGATGAATTATAAAACACCTTTTTATAGTATTGTTTAAAAGGATTAAATTTTATCTATGAAGAATTAAAGCTTTATGAATAAAGACATATGGAAAGACAGGCTATACGCGGTATGCTTTGCCATAGGCGTGCTGGTTCTTGTTTTTATTATTCTGCGGCTTTTAAGTTCTGTTAAAATCGTTGTTGTAATGCTTGCGATCTCAATACTCCTTGCCTATATTCTGGTCCCGGCTGTCAGGTTCTTCAATTCTCCCATTGTGATTATTTATCCGGGGTATATATCGTTTTTCAGAAAAAAGATTAAGCTTTCCAAAGAGAAAAAAATTATATTGAAAAAAGAAGGATTTCCTAAGATACTGGCAATTTCAATAGTATATATTTTCTTACTGGTATTACTCTGGATCTCGGTATCGTATGTTCTTCCGAAGATAGCTTTTGAGTTTCAAAAATTTAAATATAATCTGCCCCAGCTTCATTTAGATATGAAGACATCCTTTAAGAGTATTTCGGCATGGCTTGACTCAAAACTCCCATCTTATTTTTCAAGATCCGTTCTGCCCCAGGTAATAGATACTTTTCTTACGGAAGTTAAAAATATGGGGCTGGGTATTTTGCGCCAGACCGTGCCGATTGTAATAAGGATATTTTCTAATGTAGCCATAGCCCTTATTATACCGCTTCTTACCTTTTATATACTTATGGACGCGGATAAATACAGAAAAGGGTTTATGAGTTTAATACCCGCCCGCAGGAGGGAAGATACATCAGAGCTTTTAAAGAAAATTGACCTTGTTTTAGGAAGATTTATAAGGGGGCAGTTGATTGTCTGCTTTTGTATAGGCGTATCGGTAACGATTGTCTTAAAGCTGTGGGGGATTGAATACGCATTTTTAATCGGTGTCTTCTCAGGGATTGTGGAAATAATACCCTATGTGGGTGTTGTGGTAAGTATGGTTCCTGCCGTTCTGCTTGCTCTTTTAAAGTCTCCCTGGATCGCTCTGGGAGTATTCGCGACCTTAATAGCGCTTCACTGGTCTGAAGGCCATATTATTATCCCGTTAGTTGTGGGTCAGGTAGTGGGCCTCCCTCCTCTTGTTATAATAGTAGCTCTTTTGGTAGGCGCCGAACTTATGGGTATCCCGGGCATGTTTTTAGCGGTTCCTGCCGCAGCTGTTATAAGGGTGGTGCTGAACCATTACCTTGAGAAGTTGAAAAACTGACCTTTATTAGAAGCTGCAAAAAAATATTTTTCTTAAATTTAAATATTTTCTTTCATTAATTTCCATATCAAAAATCGCTGGGGAAGGGTTTTTTATATTTTACAAGAAATTTAAATAAATTAAGCTTTATATGTTTTTAAAAAAATAAGGAGAGTGAAGAATGAGAAAAACAAATTTATTTTTAGTACTTGCCTTTCTTATGGTGCTTGTCGCGCAGCCGGTTTTTTCCGCTGCTGACGCGAATGTCGCCATTACTAATCCGCCGGTAAACAGTTCTGTATATCCGGGGCAGGATTTAAGTATAACTGTCAGTATAAATCCCGCGGTTGTAGAGGTAGCCCAAAAACTGCTTGTCAGCATAGTGCAGAATAATTCTACTATCGTTCAAACAATAATTGCCGGTCCTCAGGCTAATAATAATGTAAGATTGCAGATACCCGGTAATGCGGCGCTTGGAAACGCGTCCATAAAGGCTTATCTGTCGACCAGTCGGGCCGTGGAAAATTTTGAAACCTCCATGCCTATAAGAATTGACAGAATTGACGCCGATCTTCGCATTACAAGCCCCGCGCCAAACGCGCCGGTAAATCAGGGTCAGAACGTTCCCGTTGCAGTTACAATGAACAGGGAAGCCGCGGGCTTTGCGGCCAAACTGGTCGTTAAGATAGTGCAGAATAACTCTGCGATTGCACAAACTGTTGTTGCCAACCCCCAGGCAAATAACAGGATTAACCTGCAACTGCCAGCGAACGCGGCCGTAGGCAACGCTTCAATAGAAGCATATATTGCTCCCTCCGACAATTTAAATAATCACAGTGTTGCTATCCCGATAAGGATAAGCGGTGTTAATGCCAACCTGCGCATTACTTCCCCCGCGGCCAATACAGTGGTATATCCGGGTCAGAGCTTAAATGTCGGGCTTGCAATTAATCAGGAAGCTGTCGGTGTAGCCAACAGGATTGCCGTACTGATTAACCAGAACAACCGCACTATACTGCAGACTAACATTAATAATCCGGGACAGGTTAATAATGTTAGGATAGAGGTTCCAGAAAATATAGAGCTCGGCCAAGCTGATATTCAGGCATTTGTATATCCTACGGAGATTTTAGAAAATCATAGAGCTTTAGTTCGTCTAACTGTAAGCAAGGTTGACGCCGGGCTTCAGATTACAAGGCCTGCGGCAAATACTTCTGTTTCTCAGGGTGAGAATGTGAGTATTACTGTAGCCATGAACAGGGAAGCCGTCGGCGCGGTAAACAGGATTCTTGTAAGAATTTATCAGAATAACAGATCAGTGGTGCAGGAAATTATAAATAATCCGCGTTCCGCCGCGAATACGGTTACACTGCAGCTTCCCGCGAATGCGGCTGCCGGGAACGCGTCAATTCAGGCATTTGCTTATCCGAATAACATTTTAACTCATTTCAGCGCTTCACTGCCGATAAGTGTAGGCGCGGTTGATGCCGGTTTAAGGATAACGGGTCCCGCTGCTAATTCAAGCATATATTTAGAGCAGGATGTTCCTGTTACGGTTAATATGAACAGGGATGCTGTGGGTACTGCCCATAGATTACTTGTTAAGATAGAGAAAAACAATACTGTGGTGGCGCAGACCGTTGTTAATAATCCCCAGACAGTCAACCGTGTTACCCTGCATGTTCCCGGTAATACGGTTTTAGGTCCTGTTGTCATAAGGGCTGTTGTTGAGCCCGAAGGTATGAGTAATTCCAATGTTTCAATACCCATTGCCGTTGAGAAAGCCGATGCGGGTGTTCAGATTGTAAGACCTGCCGCCAATGAGGTAATATCACCGGATCAGGATATTGATATTTTAGTTAATATGAACGCCGTAGCAGTCGGTATAGCCAGCAGTATGGATATCGCTTTAATGCAGGGCGGGCGCATACTTGCCCGGACATCGGTTAATAATCCCCGCACTGCCACGCGTGTAACCCTGCATGTTCCGGCTAATGCCGCTGTGGGCGAGGCTAATATCCAGGCGGTTGTGAGTCCCAGTAACAGTCTTAATAACCGCAACGCTCTGGTGAATGTAAGTATAAATAAAGTTAATGCTAATCTGCGGATAACATCTCCCAATGCAAATGCCAATCTGTTACAGGGACAGGATGTGCCTATAACGGTTGTTATGAACCGCGAAGCACAGGGAGTAGCCGAGAGTATGCGGGTCAGGATAGAACAGAACGGTGTCGCCATAGCGCAAACCGTCATAAATAATCCACAGATAACTAACAGGGTAACTTTACATGTTCCGGCAAATGCCGCTGTACGCAATGCATCAATACAGGCATTTGTATATCCGTCAGAAAGAATGATAGGACACAGTGCAGCCATCCCGGTTAATATAGGCAGTGTCAATGCCAATCTGCGCATTACTTCTCCCGCGGCTGATGCTGTTATATATCCGGGCCAGAGTTTAAATGTCGGGCTTACCATTAATCCGGAAGCAGTTGGTATAGCTGACAGGATTCACGTAACGCTGACACAGAATGGCCGCAGTATAGTGCAAACTGATATTAATAATCCCAGACAGGTAAATAATATAACGATAGAGATTCCCGCGGATGCCGCTCTTGGCGAAGCAACTGTTAACGCTTTTGTGTATCCTTTGGATAATTTGGGTAATCACAGTGCCTTAGTGCGGTTAACTGTAAGCAAGATTGATGCAGGGCTTCAGATTACAAGGCCTGCGGCAAATACTTCTGTTTCTCAGGGTGAGAATGTGAGTATTACGGTAGCCATGAACAGGGATGCCGTCGGTGCAGTAAACAGGATTCTTGTAAGAATTTATCAGAATAACAGATCAATTGTCCAGAAAATTATAAATAATCCGCGTTCCGCCGCGAGTACGGTTACACTGCAGCTGCCTGCGAATGCGGCTGCCGGGAACGCGTCAATTCAGGCATTTGCTTATCCGAATAACATTTTAACTCATTTCAGCGCTTCACTGCCGATAAGCGTGGGCGCGGTTGATGCCGGTTTAAGGATAACGGGTCCTGCTGCGAATTCCAGCATATATTTAGAGCAGGATGTTCCCGTAACGGTTACGATGAACAGGGATGCAGTAGGTACTGCTCAGAGATTACTTGTTAAGATAGAGAAGAACAATAATGTGGTTGCGCAGACTGTAGTTAATAATCCCCAGACAAGCAACCGTGTAACCCTGCATGTTCCCGGTAATACGGTTTTAGGTCCTGTTGTTATCAGAGCCATTGTGGAGCCTGAAGGTATGAGTAATTCCAATGTTTCAATACCTGTTGCCGTTGAGAAAGCGAATGCTAATCTTCAGATAACAAGGCCTGCCGCCAACGCGGTAATATCGCCTGACCAGGATATAGATGTTTCGGTTACCATGAATGCGGAGGCTGTCGGTATAGTTAACAGGATGGAGATAGCTTTAATGCAGGGAGGGCGCATACTTGTCCGGACATCGGTTGATAATCCGCGCACTGCGACCCGTGTAACTCTCCATGTTCCGGCTAATATCGCTGCGGGGGAGGCCAATATCCAGGCGGTTGTGAGCCCTAGTAACAGTCTTAATGGCCGCAACGCTCTGGTTAATGTAAGTATAAACGCGGTTGATGCCGGTTTAAGGATAACAGAGCCGGTTATTAATACTGCGTTGTTCCAGGGCCAGGAAGTACCTGTTGTAGTTACGATGAACAAGGACGCGCTTGATACTGCAGAGAGAATACTTGTAAGGATTGTACAGAACAATCAGACGCTTGTGCAGACAAATATCAACAATCCGCGTATAAGCAACCGTATTACTTTAACTGTGCCGGCTAATGCCGCCGGAGGCAATGCTTTCATACAGGCAGTAGCCTATCCTACTGAGAGAATGAGGAATTATAATGTTGTCATCCCCGTAAGAATTAATACAGTTGACGCTAACCTGCAGATTACTTCCCCTGCAGGGAACACAGTTATGTTCCCCGGTCAGGATTTAGTTGTCAGAGTTACCATGAACGCCGATGCGGTAGGTATAGCCGAGAGACTGATTGTAAGTATCAATCAGAATAACAGAAACATAGCTGAAACCGTTGTGGATAACCCCAGGCAGACAAGCAATGTAAGGATACAGATACCGGCTAATACAGCCGTCGGAAACGCTTTAATACGGGCGGTTGTAGAGCCTTCAGCAAGAATGAATAGGAACAGTGTCTCAATACCTATCCAAGTTAACGTAGTGGATGCGGCTATGGTTATCTCAAGACCTGCCGCCAATGCGACTGTTTATAAAGGATTGGAAGCAGACATAACAGTAGCCATAAACAGGGCGGCTGTTGATACCGCAGAGAGAATTCTTGTAAGGATTGTGCAGAATAATAATACTTTGGTTGAAACTATGGTAAATAACCCGCAAGCGGTAAACAGGGTTAATCTCGTTATACCTGTTAATGCCTCTCTCGGTAATGCCGTGATTCAATCATTTGTATATCCTGCAGAGAGAATGAGCAATAACAGAGCAACTTCTAATATTACGATAGCCAAATTTAATCCCAGCTTAAGATTTGTAAGACCTCCTTCCAATACAAATGTAAGGCGCGGGCATGAATTTAATGTCAGTGTGGCAATGGACCGTCAGGCTATCGGTATTTCTACCAGATTGCAGGTCAGGATAGAACAAAATAACAGAGTAATTGTCAGTGTTAACATAGATAATCCTCAAGTATCAAATGATGTTGTGCTCCAGGTGCCGGCTAATGCCGCGCCTGGAAATGTTACATTGAAAGCAGAGCTATATCCTGCCGCGAACTTTGAAGGGAACACCGTTACCAGGCCTATAACTATTGTCAGATAGGGTTTTGGTCCTGAAGTTAAAATAGAAAGTATAAGATAAAGCAGGGACTGTGCATATATGAACAGTCCCTGCTTATTTTCTTAATTAAAATCTTTCTTTCTTTCTTTCTTTCTCTTGTTTTTTTATTATTTACGCTTTTACTTTTTTACCAGCAGGTGCAAGGTGAGCAGTAAAATGCCTTAAAAAAGGCGCATGGTAGGTTACGGCATATCCCTTTAATTTATCTTTATTCTTTAATACTTCTTCTGTAACTTCTATAAGGTAATCAACATGGCTCTGGGTATATACTCTTCTGGGGAATGCAAGCCTTACAAGCTCCATGTGTGATGGTATAAGTTTTTCTTCTTTATCGTATTTACCGAACATTAAAGAACCGATCTCAACCGCGCGCACTCCGCCTTCTATATATAATGCGTTGCAGAGCGCTATGCCAGGGTATTCATGGGGAGGTATATGGGGAAGCATCTCTTTTGCGTCAATATAAACGGCATGACCTCCCACCGGCCTTATAATCGGGATGCCTGCTTTTAATATTTTTTCGCCGAAATATTCAACTGATCTTATGCGGTATCTCATGTAATCTTCTTCAAGAACTTCTTTTAAGCCAACTGCCATTGCGGCGAGATCGCGTCCTGCAAGGCCGCCGTAGGTGGGGAACCCTTCTGTAAGTATAAGGAGGTTTCTGCATTCCATGGCGAGAGTATCATCATTTACCGCAAGAAATCCTCCTATATTTACAAGGGCGTCTTTTTTGGCGCTCATTGTGCATCCGTCGGCATAAGAGAACATCTCTTGGGCTATCTCAAGAAGACTCTTATTCTCATAACCCTTTCCCCTTTTCTTAATGAAATAGGCATTTTCGGCAAACCTGCATGCATCTATATAGAAGGGGATAGAGTGTGATTTTGCTATATGCGAAACCTCTTTTATATTCTCCATTGATACCGGCTGGCCGCCTCCGGAATTATTAGTGACTGTTATCATAATGGCGGGTATATTTTCCCTGCCTTTCTCTTTTATAAATACTTCCAGTTTTTTAGTATCCATATTGCCCTTAAACGGATGTTCAAGGGAAGGTATTTTTCCTTCGTCAATCACTAAATCAACAGCTTCGGCACCGGTATATTCCACATTGGCTCTTGTTGTGTCAAAATGGGTATTATTGGGTATGGCTTTTCCTTTGCCGCCGATTATGGAAAAAAGTATCTTCTCTGCCGATCTTCCCTGATGGGTAGGTATTATATTTTTAAAGCCGGTAATATCTTTAACCGCGCTTTCAAATTCATAGAAAGATTCACCCCCCGCGTAGGATTCGTCGCCCTTCATTATTGCGGCCCACTGGTTAGCGCTCATGGCGCTTGTTCCGCTGTCCGTTAAAAGATCAATCATTACATCACGAGCTTTTATCATAAAGACATTGTAACGGGCTTCCTCCAGAATCTTCTCCCTCTGTTCGCGGGTGGTCATTTGAATGGGCTCTACGGTTTTAATTTTAAAGGGTTCAATAATTGTTTTCATAATTTAAGCTCCTTAAATTAAATATAGGTTTATTGACAGGTGTCTGGTTTTAATTAAATAGAAGGCTTTGTTTTTCCTGCAACAAAAGGTATTTATATTAAAACAGCAAAATATTATATAAAGTTTTATCCTGAAAATAAGGATGTTTTTAATTGAATAGAAAGTTTCACATATTATTAATAGTTATTTCATTTATTATCCTTTTCCTTATTCTTCCGGTATATACTGCTGATATTATTGAAGAAGCCGAATCATGGGAGAAAGGGCGTTATGAGGATATTTATAAACAGAGAGATGTTCCAGTATATAAATACAAAGTAATTAAACAATATAACCATAACGAATCATATTTTACAGAAGGATTTGTATTTGATAAAGGTATATTATATGAAAGCACCGGGTTATGGAATAAATCAAAACTTGTTAAATATAATATTATAACCGGCAAAGTTATAAAAGAAAGTAAGCTTAGGCCTAAATATTTTGGTGAAGGCATTACTGTTATAGGGGATGATATATTCCAGATTACTTACCGGTCTAATACGGGATTTGTATATGATAAGAACACATTTAAATTAAAGAAAACATTCAGCTACCCGTCTGAAGGATGGGGGCTTACAACAGACGGCAAGAGCCTTATTATGAGCAACGGTTCATCATCCCTTATCTTTCTTGATCCGGTAACTTTTAAGGTTAAAAAATATGTAAAAGTTTTAGATAAAACAGGCCAGGTAGGCAACTTAAATGAACTTGAATATATTAAAGGTAATATTTACGCTAATATCTGGCATACAGACCTTATTGCTATAATATCTCCAGATACGGGCGCTGTAACGGGATGGATAGATCTTACAGGCATAAATCCCGATAAGGACAAGACAGATGACTCTTTTGTTCTTAACGGCATAGCATATAATCATAAAACGGGACATATCTTAATAACCGGTAAATGCTGGCCAAAAATCTATGAAATAGAGCTTATCAGGTAAAAATACTTCTTTTATCAACAAAAAATACTCCTTTTGACCTATATTATATATCATCATTCCGCCTTAAAATTAAATTAGGAGATAAATATCCTATTTACATTAAAGCGGAGTTGATTTATGGGAAACGGCCAGATAAGCGGTATAGGCAGCGTAGGAAATGTAGCCAATATGTATAATATTTTTAAGCCTCCTGTCAGCTTGGGTTCCGGCGGCACAGCGGCAATGAAGAGTTATGTTTCATCAGGTACTGTAGATACTTCAACTATAAGTCAAGAGGGACAAAAATATTTGAGGGCATTTAAAGAAGTAAGGAGTAATATTATAGAAATAGGCCGGCCTTTTAAAGAGGCTGCGAAAACGGCCGGCAATGATCTTAAAAAAGATGTTAACAGTTCATACCTGAAAACAATTAATGAATGGCTGAAAAGGAATTTTAACGGCGCTACTCTTAATAAATTAAAAGATTTGAGTACTGAAAGCCTGCAGAAAATAAATAATGCGCTGAGGACTAAAGCGGGAGGACTGGGAAGAATGCTGACCGATCCCCTGGTAAGAGTGAAAAATGCCGTATCATCGGAAAAGTCAATATGGAAAATAGCAGGTCATATAAGAAAAATAGCGGCAGAACTTAAGATGCCGAAGAGTGAAGTCTGGAAGCTTGTAAGGAGTAATATAGGCAAGGTCGACAGCCGGGCCTGTACAAACAGCCAGAATTATAATTTATCCGTAATTAGCAATGTATTGAGAAATACGGGCGGAAAAATTACAGGCGGAACTCTTAGGGCTCTTTCCAGAATAGATTTGAATTCACTCCAGAATTTTGAAAAAGCTTTTCTGGAAGGCGTAAAAACTCAAACTCTAACTGTTCAGCAGGCAGGCCGTAATATTTCTTCAACCGTAATGAATTTAGGTGGAAAAGAAATTGCTATTCCGGCGATGAGCGCTTTAGTGCAGGCTCTTCACGCTTCTGCGGGCGCTTCGGCAGGGGCTACTGCCGCAGGAGTTACGGTTGCCGCGGTAGGCGGATGGTACATCGGCCGGGGTATAGGCAATATACCCATAGGAAACGGCAGGAAAGTGGATAATGCAATAGAGGACTTTCTGAAAAAGCATAAAATAGATGGTGTTTCATATCATGATACTCAGTGGGGAGATTCAGCGAAAAAATACATTAAAGACAATAAATAAAATACAAAAATAAAAAAACAAACCTTTAAGTTTAAAGAAGCAGGTAAATTTACCCGCTTCTTTAATTATTATAAGGGAATATATTAAAAAAACTGTTAGATAAGGTGATTTATGGACAGAAAAGAATTTGAAGAAACAGTTATAGAAGCTCTGGATGAGCTGCCTGATTTTTTTAAGAAGAAGATAGAGAACCTCTCTGTTGTTGTGGAAGACGAGCCGACACCCGAACAGCTTGATCAGGTTCATGTTTCGGGCAGGGATGTACTCTTAGGTCTTTATCAGGGTATCCCGCTTGCGGAGAGAACGCATTTCTACGGGTCCGTAATGCCCGATAAGATTACAATATTTAAAAAGAGTATAGAGAGAGTTTACAGGACCAGGGATGAGGTAAAAAAAGCGGTTATACATACCGTACAGCATGAGCTTGCGCATCATTTCGGTATAACCGATGAAGAGCTTAAAAAATGGGGGAAGTATTAATATAAAAGGAAATTTTTTAAGAAAATAGAATCTTTTATAGTATGTACAAATCTTATAATTTATTTGCTTTATACTATGAGATGTTTTATAAAAAGAAACTTATGAAAAATTTCCATAAGTTTTTGTTAATAATTTTCTTATTTGTATTTATTGTAAGTATCGGTGGGTGTTCAGGTCCCGGTATGTTCGAGTCTGATTCTACTTCACAAAGCGGCAAAACCGCTACCGGTACTGCGGCATTTAAAATCAACTGGCCGCAGCAAAGTAAATCTAAATTTATCTCCTCTGCAACTACATCGTTTTACATAAGCATAAGAGGGGAGGGGCTCGATCCGGCTTATACCACAACAGTTAATTACGGTTCATCCTCGGTAAGGATTTCCGATCTTCCTGCCGGTATTAAGAGAGCTGAAATTTCCGCACTAGATACTTTAGGTAACATCTTATCTGCCGGTATAGCATCATTTACGATTGAAGCTGAGAAAACTGTGAATGTTAGTCTTAGCTTAGGAGTTATAATATCAAGCACCGGCTTCAGCCCTTCCAATATAACGGTTGATTCAGGAACTACTCTCTTCTTTTATAATTCTGATAACAGGACTCACCAGCTGGCAGGGGCCTCCGTTTTTAATAATGCGGTTATTGAACCTGGTTCTTCAAGGTCATTTTTATTTACTGCAGGCAGCAGCTGTACCTATTATCTTGACAGCGTAAATTCCGGCATCTCCGGTACGGTTATCGTTGGTACTCCTTCTGTAACGGATATAGATCCTTTGAGCGGTTCATCAGGCGAGACGGTAACCATAACAGGTAGCGGTTTCGGTTCTTCTCAAGGCACATCAAGTGTATCTTTTAACGGTACCGATGCAACTTCGGTAACGAGCTGGTCAGATACCCGGATTGTATGTGAGATTCCTCCGGGTGCTTCTACAGGAAATGTTTCGGTTACTGTTAATTCCGTATCTTCAAGCGGGTATGCCTTTACCGTATTTTACAGGGCATATGTGCTTAACGGTGATTCCAATACAATATCAATTATTAGAACTTCTGATCATACAGCAATAGGTACTATAGGCGGGTTCAGCGCTCCAGATAATGCATCTATCGCAGTTACCTCTAACGGAAGTTTTATATATGTAACAAATTCTGACGCGAATACAGTATCAGTTATAAGAAGGTCTGATTACGGGCTTGCCGCTACAATAGATGTAGGATCTAACCCTAACGGTATTTCAATTAATCCGGACAGCAGCTTGGTATATGTTGTAAACCGTGATTCCGGCAATGTATCTGTTATAAGGACGTCTGATAATACAGTTACGGCAACTATAGCGGTAGGGGTTAATCCTAACGGTGTTTGTTTTACCCCTGACGGCAGTTTCGCGTATGTGACAAATTCCGGATCAAACAACGTGTCCGTTATAAATGTATCAAATAATACGGTATCAGAAACAGTTAATGTGGGGACAGAACCGATAAATCCCGCTATTACTCCCAACGGTAATTTTGTATATGTTACAAACGGCACGTCAAATAATGTATCTGTTATAAGGACGTCCGATAATACAGTTACGGCAACTATAGCGGTAGGGGTAAGGCCTTTCGGTCTGACGGTTACCCCTGACGGCTCTGGTGTATATGTGGGAAATGCCACATCAAGCAACATGTCTGTTATAAGGACGTCCGATAATACGGTAATAGCGACCATAGGCATAGGGTTATGGGCAAACGGCGTTGCCGTTACCCCTGACGGGAGTTTTGTGTATGCAGCGAACAACGGTTCAAACAATGTATCGGTTGTAAGGACATCGGATAATACCGTTGTTTCGACCGTTTCTGTCGGGAGTGGACCTGCCGGTGTGGCAATTGCGAGATAAATAAATGTGTGGAATTTTTTTATAAAAATATTTATATAAATAAAAAGGAGGATTTATGAAAAAATCATTATTTACAAGGCTTCTTATTTTAATTGTTATGACGGGATTCTTTTTTGGTTCTATGCCGGTATTTGCTCAGGATGTCCCGGCAGATAAAAAAGAGGCCATACTGGAACTGCTGCGCATAACAGAAATCAATAGTCAGATAAAACAAACAATGGATGAAATGTTTGGAATTATTGAGGATAATTATTCAGAATTTGATGCTTGTAAAGAATTTATAAATGAATTTAAAAGTAAATATGATATAAATGAAGTCATTGAGCTTCTGGTGCCTATTTACAGCAAATATTACACATATGAAGATATAAAAGAGATGATCAAGTTTTACAAATCACCTATCGGTCAGAAAATGATATCCGCAGCGCCCGGCATAGATTCGGAAGCAATAAAAGCAGGCGCGGAATACGCCGATAAGGTAATGAAAGAAACAGAGAGTTATAAAAAAATAGTGAGTGAAGCAGAACTTACAGCGTGCAAATGTAATATCAAGAATACCGCAACAGCGCTTGAGATGTATGCTTGTGATCATGAAGGGAAATATGCGCCTGATCTTAAAAGCTTAATTCCCGAATATCTTAAGGAGCTTCCTGTCTGCCCTGTTAGCGGAAACGGATATGTTTTTGAGCTTTCTGAAAACGGCGAAAATTATATATTATACTGCCCCGGAGAACAGCATAAAGATCTGAACATTACCGGTCCCGCATGGAGCAGCAAAACAGGGCTTGTGGATAATGTTGAAGATGCAAAAGGGAAATAATCATGAGAATTTTTAAACAAATTTTAATTTTTATGTGCTTTTTGTTTTTTTTTACGGGGCTTATCTATGCTCAAACAGCGCAGGAATATTATAATAAGGGCTTAGAATACGGCATTGCAGGGAAATTCGGTGAGGCAAAGATTGAATTTGAGAAGGCTTTAAAACTGGAACCTTATTATGAAGATGCCGGTTTGTGTGCGGAAATTATTGAACTTACCGGTACCGGCAAAATAAAAAAAGAAACAGTTGTTCATGTTTTTAAGGCTCTTAAGTATGAAGAAGATTCAAAATTTGATGAAGCTGTAATTTCCTATAGGGAAGCTTTAAAGTTTGACCAGTATCCTTTTATTTATAATAATCTGGGAAAGGTTTACGGGGATAAGGGCATCCTTGATAAAGCAAAGATTGAGTTTGAAAAGGCGGTTGAAATTGATCCGGGCTTTGCCAGAGGATACAATAATCTGGGGATTATTTATGCCAGAGAAGGAGATCTTGATACAGCCATAGGTTATTTTAAAAAATCGCTGGAGATCTCACCTTCGGCCCTGCCTCCTCTTTTTAATCTTGCAAGGGCTTATGCAAAAAAAGATAATTTTGACGCAGCCGAACAGGTTTATAAAAAGATAATAGAGATTGATCCGGAAGACGCCGAAGCCCATTATTACCTGGGAGTGGTTTATATTAACAAAGAGATGGCTGATGAGGCCATTTCCGAGCTTAAAAAAGCGATAGAACTTTATCCTGATTACGCCGCGGCAAATAATGATATAGCGGTGGTATATTATTTTAAAGAGGATTATGAGCTGGCAATTAAATACTGCGACAGGGCGATAGAACTGGGATATGAACCTAATGAGAAATTTCTGGAAGCTCTTAAACCTTACAGAAAGCAAAAAGAATAAATGATAAACAATAATGCAATGAAGCATCCTAAAGGGCTTTATTACCTTTTTTCAACCGAGATGTGGGAGCGCTTCAGCTATTACGGCATAATGGCCCTTATGGTGCTTTATATGACAAAAGCACTGGGGTTTACCGATAAAGACGCAGACCTTATCGTCGGGGCTTACTGCGCGTTTACGTTTTTGTCCCCCGTTCTGGGCGGATGGCTTGCGGATAATTATCTGGGGTATTCGCGCTGTGTTAAGCTGGGCGGGATGGGAATATTTCTCGGCAATCTTGTTCTGGTTCTTCCATACGGGACTAAAAGCTTCTTTATAGGGCTGGCGTTAATTATTATGGGGACCGGCCTTTTAAAATCAACGGTTTCGGTTATAGTTGGTCAGCTTTATCCCAAGAATGACCCGCGCATTGACAGCGCGTACACTCTTTTTTACATGGGTATAAATATAGGGTCGACTCTGGCGGGGATATTAAGCTATATAGGGGAGAGGGTAAACTGGCATTACGGGTTCATGCTGTCGGCGGCCGGCATGCTTTTAGGTTTGTTTATATTCTGGAAGGGCACAAAATATTACGCGTCAGTGTCTAATGAAGTATATCCCGATAAGCTAAGGCAGAAATTTTTAGGCATAAGCGCCGGGGCATGGATTGCGCTGGGCCTTATCCTGTTAACGGGAATTGTAGCTTATCTTTTCTGGAACCCGCATCTTACCGGCAAGATAATGGCGGTATTAAGCGGCATTATCTTAATTTATATAGTTTATCTCGGATTAAAATGCAAAGGTAATGACCGTATACGAGTTTTTGCGATACTTATTTATGTGCTTTTCGCGGCAGTCTTTTTCGCGCTGTATATGCAGATAAATAATTCTTTGATTTTATTTATGGACAGGGACGTAAACAGGAATATGTTCGGGTTTAATATACCAGCAAGCACGGCATCTCTGGTTTTTAATGCCGCCGCTATTGTTTTATTCGCGCCGGTATTTTCATGGCTCTGGCTTTATCTTGGCAAGATAAAGAAAGAGCCCAGCGTGCCTCTTAAATTCTTTATAGGGATGGTCCTTATAGCCGTAAGTTTTCTTGTTTTCGCTCATCAGGCGAAGCTTTCAACAAGCGGGGTGCCGAGCACTGTCTGGTGGACTCTGCTGGGGATGGTTATATTTTCAATGGCCGAGCTTTGCGTGTCCCCGGTCGGGCTTTCCATGATAATACATCTTTCCCCCGAGCATCTGGCAGGCATACTTATGGGCGCATGGTTTATGTCTTCCGCTTTTGGGGGATATCTTTCCGGTGTTATAGCCTCGCTGGGGGCTGTAACTGAGCAGGCCGCGGCAAATATCTCCGCGAGTTCCGCGGTATATCTGGGACTTTTTACAAAAAGTTTTTATATAATGCTTGCCTGCGCGTTTATATTTCTGATTTTTGTTCCTTTCCTTACTAAAATAACGCATTCTACGGAAAAATAATAATATAATGTTGGGGAGATAATATTATGGAATTAATAAACAGTAAAAATATTTATGATATAAGTGTTGTTCTGGGAGAAGAAGATGTTGTTTTCCCGGAAGATATGCCGTTCTCAAGGAAACTTAGGATTTCTCTTAAAGACGGTTCTTTCTGTGATCTTTCCGAACTATATATGACTTCCCACTGCGGGACCCATATAGATATGCCTTCTCATTTTATTATAAACGGTTTGTCTCTGGATGATTATTCTGTTAAGGATTTTATTCTGCCGGCAAAGATTATTGAGATTAAAGATAAAGAATCGGTTAACCTGGCGGAGATAGAGAATGAAGATATTAAGGAAGGTCAGGCGGTTTTATTTAAAACCGCCAATTCCTTAACCGGCATATGCAGTAATGGCAAATTCAGTGAAGAATTTGTATATATAACACCTGAAGCGGCAGAGTTTTGCATAAATAAAAAGGTCAGCCTTATAGGTATTGATTATGCCACTGTTGACAAATACGGAGGATATGATTTTCCCGTACACAAACTTCTTTTAAAAAACAATATACTTATTCTTGAAGATATAAATCTTAAAGAAGTACTTCCCGGGGAATATACTTTAATATGCCTGCCTTTAAAGATAATGGCAGGGGAGGCGTCCCCGGTAAGAGCCGTATTATTTTCTAATCAAGAGAAAAAAATATGAATATTATGAAAAACTTATGGACTAAAAAAGAAGTTGATTTTTTTAAGAAGCTTAAAAACCCCGATGGAATACAAAAGCTTGTAAGCTCATTATCTTATAACACCGATCCCGTATGCAGGTCCCCGAGGTATGTTATAAAAACAAGGAAAGCCCATTGCTTTGACGGAGCTTTATTTGCCGCAGCGGCGTTGAGACAACAGGGATACAAATCTTTAATTATTGATTTAAGAGCGCATAATGATGATGACCATGTTATTGCTGTATTTAAAAAGAACGGTCACTGGGGGGCAATAGCAAAATCAAATTTTACCACCCTCCAGTACAGGGAACCTGTTTACAGGACTTTGCGGGAACTTGTGATGAGCTACTTTGATTTTTATTTTAACAGCATGGGCGAGAAGACGTTAAGGGAATATTCCGTACCTCTTGATCTTTCAAGATTTGATAAAAGTGACTGGATGAGAACAGAAGAAGATATAAGTTATATAGGGGATTATCTTGACGGTATAAAACATTATAAGATAGTAACGCCTTCAATGATAAGAAATCTCGCTAAAACAGATAAAAAGCTTCTTAAAGCGGGTCTTTTAGGGTCTGATCCCAGAGGGCTTTATAGGCCTTGATAACACAGGAGGATGAAAAATGTTTAATCAAAAAACTTGCAACGCGTACCGGTTTTTTTTCGTACTGTTTATTTTAGCGGCGTTTATACTGCCGTTTTTTTCAACAGGCGTTTGTTTTGCTGATGAGCATGTTCTTACTGATAACCAGAAGGATATTATTAATTTCGCATCTGCCTGCGGCAAATATGCTCTTGAAAACGGGAATTACCCCGAGGATTCTCAAATTCTTGTAAAAGAAGGATACTTAGACAAAATACCCGTTTTTCCGGAAGCGGGTAATAAAGAATATCTTTATAAATTACTTGGGGATGCCTATATTATGTTTTATCCCAATATTTATGCTCAATCCGATATGGAATACGTCGTATTCGTCTCGGGTTTTAGTAAAACTCTGGCAGATTATTTTACTTATATGAAATTAAAAGGTTTGTTCAGTTCGTGCTGCGCGAATTTAAAAGTTCTAAGTTCCGGGTGTGAGATTTATTCTATTGATAATAACGGAAAATATCCTAAAGATTTAGAAGAGCTTGTTGAAACAGGATATTTTGATGAACTGCCTGAATGTCCTGCTTGCGGTGAGATGAGTTATATTTGTGTGCCGGATAATGAAGGGAATTATATAATATATTGCTCCGGTAAACATCATAAGGAATTGATCGGGAATAAAGACGGTCCTGTGTTTAATTTACAGACAGGTTTAGAGATTTATAATATTAAGAAATTTTCCGGGAGGAAATTTGATTTAACGGGGTGCAGGCGCAATTTAATGGAACTGGTAACTGTATGTCAGGAATATACCGTTAAAAAGGGGTTTTACCCCGATAGCTTTAATGAACTTATAAAAAGCGGATTTCTGAAAAAACTTCCAGTATGTCCCTTAAGCGGACAGAACACATATAAATTTATCTCTATGAATGAAAACGACTCAAGGGGATTTGCCGTTGGATGTACGTGTGAAGAACATAAAAAAGATCCGGATTTTACAAGTGTTATATCTATCATTCTATCCGAGACACCGGAAGATTTTATTTCTCAACAAAAAAAGGAAGCATTGATAAGCTGCAAAAATAATATTAAAAATATCGCTATAGCGATTGAAATGTACGGGACTGATAATAATGGACATTACCCGCCCTGTCTTGAAAGTATAATACCTAGATATCTCCATAAACTCTCGGAATGTCCTGTCTGTGGAAAAATGAACTATGTTTATAAACGAATAGGAGATAGCGATTTTATAATATACTGTTCGGGCGGATGTCATAAAGACACCGGAATTACCGGGCCGGCTTATTCCAGCATGAAGGGGCTTGTGGATAATATAGAAGATGCTAAGTGAATGAAAAAGCAATTAAGGTAATAAAAAGCAGGGATAGGAATACTGTCCCTGCTTTTTACATCAATATTACTTATTTAAGTATTTAAACTTAATTATTTGCCGAAAATTTCAGGATGATTTTTAAGCATATCACTTATTTCAATATTAGTTTTTATAAAAGCGTCTTTAATTTTTCTGGCAGCTTCTCCAATTCTGTTTAAAGTTGAAGAAATAGCTTTGCGTACATTAGGTTTTTTAACACTTTCCTGAATTATCTTTCCCATTGTAATTTTACTGAGTTCGCTCATTTTATACCCCCTATAAAGTTCTTCTTTTACTTATATTATAAGCTATTTATATTGCAAAATTATTGCCAAAATGTTAACAAATTGTTAACATTTTGAATATTCTTGTTATTTATGCTTAAAATCGTTAAAAAGTAAGAAATAGATTAAAGGATTTATCCGTAATTATTTGAAATGGTAATCATTAAAATTTTAGGGGGCATTTATGTCAGAAGAAAAGCTTACCTGGAAATTCTCGCGCGAGTTCTGGACGGCTAACGGGGTTGAACTCTTAGAAAGAGCCGCTTATTACGGCATGTTTATAGCTCTTACCCTTTACCTTACGAATCTTGTGGGGTTTACCGATATTGAAGCCGGCTGGATAGCCGGTCTTTTTGCGGCTATTCTGTATTTTATGCCCACTTTCAGCGGAGCATGGGCTGATTCTATGGGTTTCAGAAGGGCGCTTCTTCTGGCATTCGGGCTTCTTACAATAGGGTACGGCATGCTGGGTTTTTTCGCGACTAAGCCCTCAACAATAATGGCGCTGGCTATAATAATGATGGGCGGATCTTTTATAAAATCAATTATTACCGGTACTGTCGCCAAATGTTCCGATCCTACAAACAGGGCTAGAGCATTCTCTATTTTTTACCAGATGGTAAATATCGGAGCTTTTACAGGAAAGATGCTGGCCAAACCTTTAAGGGTTGAACTCGGCATCCAGTACATTAATATAGCGTCGGCTTGCTACTGCTTGCTGGCTCTCGGAATAGTGTTTTTCCTTTACCGCAATATCGATACACATGGCATGGGAAAAAACATGAAGGAAAGCTGGGCGGGTTTTGTAAAAGTACTCGGCAATTTACGTTTCATGGCTATTATAATAATTGTGGGCGGGTTCTGGGCTATACAGCACCAGCTTTACGCCACAATGCCCAAATATATTCTAAGAACGGTAGGGGCGGGGGCGTCTCCCGAATGGTACGCTAATGTAAATCCCCTTGTTGTTGTGCTATTAGTTATACCGATTACCCAGCTTACGAGAAAATTTAAACCTATGGTATCAATAGGTATAGGCTTATTTATAATCCCGTTATCCGCGCTTACAATGAGTTTAAGCCCTATTCTGCAGAAAACATTCGGCAATTCAATGCCTCTTATAGGCAAGATATTTATTAACCCCATAACCCTTGTCTTTATAATAGGAATAGCAATTCAGGCGCTTGCGGAATGCTTTCTTTCTCCCAGGTTTCTTGAGTATGCTTCCCACCAGGCGCCTCCCGGAGAGACCGGATTATATATGGGATACGCGCACATAAACAGCTTCTTCGGGAACCTTCTTGGATTCGGTATTTCGGGCTATCTTCTTAACGCCTGGTGCCCGGACCCCAAGACTCTTTCTCCCCAGGTACAATCCGCATGGCAGAACGCACTGGCAGGGCAGGGGGCTATGCCGGCGGCTTATTCGCACGCCTATTATATATGGTATGTGTTTGCCGGGATAGGATTTGCGACTTTTGCGGTATTCCTGCTGTATTCGTTTATCACTAATATGCTTGATAAAAAAAGGGGTGTAGTTAGTTAAAAAATAATAACAGAATCAGACAGAAACCATAATGCCGCCGGATAAAGTTTTGGCGGCATTATGGTTTTTTGTTTTTTAATAATAACTTTTCAAATTGAAATTATTCTGTAAAGGGGTCTATTTAACTAACTTTTCCATATGAATTAAAACTTCCATAAGTTCTTCTTTTGACGGCAGGTAATTATTTTTCTCAAGTAAAACAAAAGAGCCGGCTTCTTTCCATAGATTGAACGAATTAGAAGATAAATTCAGAAAACAGTTAAGTATAGTATTTATATTTGTTGCACCGCCGGATATTTTAAAAAGGCCGAAGCTGTTATTCTGCCTGACTTCTTCATCGGCAGATGTTGAAGACAGTTCCTTCAGTAATTCGGGCTGTGATTTAACCATGGCAATTTTTATAAAATCTTTTTTAAAGAAGTCGTTTATAAGTTCACAGCGCCAGGTGTTTAAAAACTGTTTTGTTTTAACTTCGTCATCGCTTTGTATAATGTATTCGCGATCAAACCCGGGCAATCCTATTTCTATATCTTTATATCCGAATGCTTTTTTAAATATGTTCTGGAGAGCTGTTTCTGAGGATATTACAAGGCTGATCGGGATATCCCGGTAAAAGTATATATGGAATTTTGAAGGAGAGTGTTTGTCTCCGGGAATTAGTTCCAAGTTTACTTTTTTCCCGTTCCAGTATCCCGTTAAAGAAAATGTTCTGAATATCAGGTCGCTTTTTAATTCTCCGGGTATTATTTTCATAAAGCTTTCAAATTTTTTCTTTTTTGACATCCTGTCAAAATAAATTGCACAGATAATTAAAATAAAGACAGCGGCAAAGATTACTGAAAAAATATGATCTTCCATTTAATTTTCTCCCGTTATTAATTTTCTTATTCTGTACAGTATGCCGAAGCAGTAAAGCTGGTCTCCCGCGAGGATTTGCGTGTCATCACATGGCGCAGGAATGGTTTCGTGGTTTCTTTCAATTGCAAGAACTATAAGTTTCTCGTTTGTTTGTTTTAGGTCGCTTATTTTTTTATTCATTATGGGGCTGTTCTCATCTATAGAAACTCTGGTTACGCCGTATCCGCCCGTTGATACAGCAAGTTCTTCAAAAGTAACCGGCTCAATCATGCTTTTTTTAATCATGTGTTTGCGTATTATATCCGTAATTTTGGCTGAGAATTTTGACTTTACAAAGAAAGTATAGCTTATATATAAAAAAATAACTATCAGGAAAACATTTATAAGGGGAACCAATTTTACAGGTATCCCGAAATCCATAAGAGGTATTGTATACTTATCTACAACATCGTCCGATCTTAAAGCGTTTGCGAACGTGGCAACAAGCGCTATTATTCCGGCATGGCCCAGTATCATAAGGATTGACGCTATTTTCCTTCTCTGCAGGTTTCCTGTTATAAGTTCGGCTTCTTTTGTGGTGAAGCCGGTGCCCGTAAAGCAGGATAAAGCCTGGAACCTCGCGATTGAACCGTTAAGCCCGGTAAGTTCAAAAGCAACGGCTCCTATCCTGTTTACAATGAACGAGCATACGATGGTAAGTATAAACAGAGTTAAATTTAATATTACGTTCATAACGCCTCCTGGTATATTTCAGCTTTATTTTTCATGTATTGATCATGATTAAAAAATTCGGTTTAACCGGATTTTCCCCTTTTGTTTTGCAACAGCTTTGAATTATATGAAAAAGGGTATTTTAAGCCAAAGTATAATTAATTTTCTGAAATAAGATTATTGTAAGGGGGATAGAGTGATTAACTTAATTAAAAACAGTTTTTCAAATTATAATTCATATCTTAAAGAATCAGGCGCTAAAAAAGAAGAAAATAAAGAAGTATCCACGCATTATACTTTGGATTACGGTATTGACGCTTCTTTGAAAATAAATTATAAACCCTCAGGCGTTAGAATTATAAATTTTTCCATGAACTGCCGTACAAACATAAATACACCCGAATCAGACTGGGATTATGAATACAAGTTCCGTGAATACCCGGACGGCAAACTTGAGTTTGTAGATGCCAACCTTTATACATACTATCCCAGTTATCATGAGGAAAACAGCATAACGGGCAGCGGGTTTAAGAATATACTGCTGAATAATATTCAAAAGATAAATGCAGAAAAAGAAAAAGATTATGAAACAAGAAAAAAAATAAAAGTTATATATGACGGTACTTACCTGCTGGATTGAAATTCAAAAAAGAATAAAAGGGAGAAGCGTGTATGCCGTATTTTTTAAAGATAAAGAATGTCATGATCTGTATCCTTGTGTTTTTTATATTTCTTGTGTTTTCTCCTTTATTCGCGTCAGAAGAAGATATACAGAAAGCGAAAGCAATAAGCGAAATTTTTTCCAAAGCCAGGTTAACCGGGCTTATCCGTTCTTAATTATATGAACAGAACTTTCGGCGACGGCACGATACAGCAGAGCACGGCGATAGGGGCGTGGCTTAACTACCGCAGTGCCCAGTGGAATAAACTCTCGTTTACTTTAACAGGATATACTTCACAGCCGTTTTTCAATAATCTGCCTCAGTACGGAGGCGCTAACCTTCTTACCAGGGACCAGAAGGGTTTTGCGGTGCTGGGGCGGGCTTTCGCGGAGGTTGAGCTGGGCAAAAGCAAACTGCGTCTTTACCGCCAGTCTATGGAGACCCCGTTTATAAATCTTAATGATGTAAGAATGGTGCCTGTAACGCTTGAAGCTTATACATGTGAAGGCGCTGCTTCGGACAAACTTAATTTTATGGTTTCGCACGTTACAAAGATAAAAGGTTGGTCAATGAACGGATTCCAATCTATGTCGGCGTATGCGGGCTATCCCGGAACAGATAAGCCGGTTACGCTAGCCGGAGTCAGATTTATACCGGATGATAAATATAAATTTCAGTTATGGAATTATGTTTGTTACGACTACATGAACATAGTTTATTTTCAGGGTGACGCAAAATGGCCTGTTGAGAAAGATACATTTTTGACGCTTTCAGCCCAATATATCGACCAGCATGATATAGGGCAGAATCCTCTTGCGGGAAAATTTTCAACGGGCGCATCAGGCGTGCTTGCGGGTGTTCTATGCAACGGGTTAGGCGTTACTTTAGGCCATACATCCACACAGGAAGGCCATGATATAGTAAACCCCTGGGGTTCATATCAGGGATACGCTTCGCTTATTGAAGAAGACTGCGATCTTGCGGGTGAGAAAGCCTGGGTTGCGGGGATATCTTATGATTTCAGGCATATAGGATTAAAAAATGTAAGCGCGTTTATGAATCATTCCCACGCTTTTCTTTCGCGTAGCGGTTCAGTGCTTGATCCCAGGCAGAATGAAAATAACTTTACGATAGATTACAGGCCTGATGGGGATCTCTGGTTAAGGTTCCGTGCGGCAAAAGTTGACAGCGCGCTGGATATGAATGATCTTAACATATCCGACTGCCGTATTATTTTAAATTACAGTTTTTAATTTTTATTGGCAGTTTCTATTTCAGTTTTTGAAAATTAAAACGCCCGCTTTCTTTTTGAGAGCGGACGTTTTAATTTAAATCATAACCTTTTTAACAGTGTTTTCTGAAAATTAATTTTGAGTTTTATTCTGCCAGCCGGGCTTTCTTAACTGGTAAATAATTATCGGCGATAAAGTGAATAACAGAATTCCTATTATAAGGAACCAGACGTAAAAAGCGGGGCTTCCTACTGTAAGCTGTGCCGGAGGAAAGAATCCCACAACTATCGCGAACAGCGCTCCGAGTATGCCTACAGCCGATATAACCCACATACCGAAATTTCCGCCCGGCACTTTATACGCGCGGGGCACATCCGGTTTCGTATATCTCAGAGTAATGGCTGCGGCAAAGAGCATTAAGTACATTATAAGATAAAGTATCGCGGTTAAAGCGGTTAAAAGAAAGAACGCACTGCTTACGGTGGGCATTAATAAATATACAAGAGACAGTACGGTTACTATTAATGCCTGCAGGATAAGGATATGCACAGGCACTCCCTGATTGTTGGTGTATTGAAGAAACGGCGGGAGATCTCCGTCCTGCGCGGTGGAAAGAAGGCCTTTACTGGGGCCGACGATCCATGCCGTTACGCTGCCCAAAGCTCCGAAAGCCACAAGGAAGCACATTATGGGAACGAGCCACCCCATGTGAAACTGGTTCAGCATATCTTTAAAAGCCTGCATTATTCCGGCAGTTAAGCTTATCTTGCCTGCGGGGAGTACAGCCGCGATAGCAAGAGAGCTGAATGTAAATATTGTGAGAATTATTATAACTGCCAGGAAGATGGCTTTCGGGAAATCTTTATTCGGATTTTTAACTTCGCGCGCGTGAACCGCCGAGACTTCCATGCCTGCGAACAGAAGCACTATCCCCGCAAGAAATGAAATATTCGTAAAATTGGAAAGGTTGGGAATTATGCTTTGATGGGTTCCGGTAAAAGCGATGGGTTTTCCTGTCAGCCACCATATTAATCCCAGAATAATAATTACCGCTCCCGGGAATATGGTGCCTCCCATTACGCATACGGTTGTTACCCAACCGGAAGTTTTTATTCCCCTGAAATTTAAAAGTGTCGCCCCCCAAAAGGCTAAAAGTATTATAGCTATATTATAAATCTTATTGGTTGCCAGAGCGGGGTCTAAAAACATATAAGATAAAGCAGCCGCCACAAATGCCAGGACGGTAGGGTACCATATAACATTCTGTATCCACTGCAGCCATATTGCCAGAAAACCCATCCGGCCTCCGAAAGCTTCCTTTACCCACCTGAATACGCCGCCGCCGTCCGACCAGCCAGTGGCAAGTTCAGCCGATACAAGCGCTACCGGTATTAGAAAGATAAATGCGGCAAATAACAGGTAGAAAATCATAGAGAGACCTTCTTTTGCCATCATTGGCAGGCCCCTCAAGTTCATGACAATGGCTACATTCATCATTGCCAGAACAAATACACCCAGATAATGAGGTTTTGGATTGTTGTTTTCAGCCACCGTTCCCTCCTTTTTCTTTTCAAGAAAAATATTATTTTACAATGTTTTTCTACAATAAACGAATAATACCTTTAAAAATACTCCAAAAGACCTATATTATTAGCTTGATTTTTGTTTTATAATATAATTGAAGGAAATAAACATAGGGAGGTATTTATATGTCAGATTTTTCAATAAGAGCTCCGCAAAATCAAATCTCAAGTACTATTTTTAATCCCGCGAAAGAGAATGATCTTTCCAGTTTTAATAAGTTTGATTTTCTTCCCGGCAGGTATTTAATGCTTTCTAATACAAACGGGAGCTGCCTTGTTTACAGCGATCATAAATTTATGGCCCAGTTAAAAGGCAAAAGAATAAGCAACATGACGGACGAGCAGTTTAATCATTTTGTAAAACAGGTAAGCGCGAAAGTCGGCAAGATGCCCGCAGACCATCCCGATAAAAAAGCCGCATTATCAATGTTGAAAAAAATGAAGGGCGATATAAAGCTTTTCGAAAACAATTATCCTATAGCAACTAATACCCAGATGTCTTTTAGAATTCCCGGCACAAAACTCAGTGTTGATTATGACAGGATTAAACATAAAATAAAGTTTTTTGAAAACGGAAAAGAAATTGCCTCTCCTAAAAACGCGAAAGATATTCTGAAAAAATACATAATGGATATGAAAGATAAGCTGCGTCCGGGTGACGGAAAAGACAAGACAGTGTTTAATATGCTTAAAGAAATGTTAGGGGATTATTTAAAGAGCAGATAAGGTATTAAATAATTTATAAAACAGGCTGTCATAAAAAATCAGACAGCCTGTTTTGTTATATCCACTCTTAATTTTTCAAGACTGTTTCAGTATGAAAGTTATTATCACGGAAACGATAAAAAGCAGTATTACCGGTCCCCATAGATATTTATATACCCTTGATATCTTTGTATGAAAGTATTCTGATGTAAGGACAAGACAGAGGTGGACAGGGGATAGGAATACTCCAAGAATCCCGCACAGAAAGGCAAAGCCGAATAAAGGAAGGTTCCCTGCGACAGGCAGCATAGCCATAAGTACGGGAAAAGTTATGCCTACAAAGGCCTGGGTTACGCCGGTGAGTATCCCCGCAAGAAGAGGTATTATTAAGAATAATATGTTTGTATGGATGCCTATCCCGGATAAATACTGTGATGTTCCGGCGGCAAGCCCCGATGTTTGCAGTAGGTCTTTAAAAATAAATATGCTTGCGACGCTTAACAGCACTTTATAAGAGATGCTTTTTTTAAGCATTACGGGAATATTTTTAGCCGGAATTTTATATGACAGTATCATTACAAGAAGTATCAGCAGCAGGGATAAAGCCATATCTGTTTTAAAAACTATAACCATGAAAAGAAGCGCCGCTATAGGGAGTATCCCGAAAAAAAGTTCTTTCACCGTTTCTTTCTCTATTTTAAATATATGCCTCTGTCTTTTTCCGAGTTTTAAAGGCAGAAGCCCGAATATAATGCCACCTATTACGGCAGTGGGGGTATAAAGCCATACAAGTTTTAAGAAAACATCATAAGAAACATTTAAAAGCGCGAATGTGACTATGACACCGGGGTATATAGGCAGGAAATACTCCCATATATGCCTGAACCAGTAGTTTATAAAAGTCTTCTGTTCCGCATTTATATTAAGCTCTTTAGAAGCTTTCTCCACAAAGGGCGCGGAGAACATAGCCCCGCCCGGGGATGCCAGAAACCCCAGAAAAGCGGGCATTATTATTAATCGTATCCTTCTTGAAGGAATGAACCGCTCCAGGGCTTTTATCATTTTTTCAAGCTGGCCGCTCTCGTTTAATATTTTTTCAAGGAAAGAAATCATTATAAGGAAGAGGAGAAGAAGTATAGTTGTTCTTTCAGTAACTGAATAAAATACCGTTTTTATAAATTCAAGAGGAGATATAAAGCATAGCAAACCCAGAAGCACGGAATTTATGAGCATAACCATGCCTAAATTAAAGCCTCTCCTTATAAGGAGAATTATGGAAGCCAGTATAATAATAAATTTTACAAGATCAATCATGATTTATACTTATTCCGGAAAAGAATTTCTTCCAATTCTTTCTTTTTAGCTCTTACCGGGAGCTCTTCTTCGTTGTAATAACCCGCGGCTATAAGGGAAAGGACTTTTATCTTTGAGGGTATATTCAATATTTTTTTCAAGGGCTTTTCCTTAAACCATCCTATCCAGCATGTTCCGATTCCTAACTCCTGCGCCCTTAAGACAAGATGTTCTCCGGCTATGCCTGTATCTATCTGGTGGTAATTTATCCCTTTATATGCTTCGGCAAGTGTATTGGTTACAAAATTTTTATCAGAGCATAAGACTATTATAAGGGGGGCGGATCCGGCAAACTGGTTTGCTACAATCCCGCCAAGCGCTTTTTCCGCAATCTCACTTATTATATTATCATCCGTAACAGCGATAAATCTCCAGGGCTGGATATTGCATGCCGAAGGAGCTAATCGTGCCGCCTCAACCATCTGCTTTATTTTCCATTCTTCTATTTTTTGAGGCAGGAATTTTCTTACACTGCGCCTTTTTTGAATTATCTCCATAAGTGGTGATTTTTGCATATATTTCTCCTGAATTTAACCTAATATAACGAATTTTTCTGTTTTTAACTGTTATATCCTTTTTTAAATTTTATAATATAGTAAAAAAAAACTTATATTTTTTTTAAAAAAAGGAAATTTATCAATAATAAGGAATTGAAAAATTAATACAATGTAATATTTAAGCCGTTTCCGGGGGAATAATATCTGTGAGAGGAATATTTTTTAAAAAACAAAATACGTTTTCTCTGTTTGCCTTTATTATAATTTTAAGCATGTTATTGTTGGTTCTTAATAACTGCGGCGGAGGGGCTTCTTCAGGTTCTGCTTCCGTAAGTTCGGTTTCTTCAGCCGATACATCTCTTGATAATATTCAAACAGGCTCATTCAGAGCTGAGATTCTATGGCCGGAAAGAGCGGGCAGTAAACTAATTCCATCAGATACCCAGCAGGTAGTTTTTACCGTAAGCGGACAGGGTTTAACAACCGAAAGAACCGAAAGGATAGTCTACGGGACAACAACAGTTACTTTCGAGGAGCTGCCTGTCGGGACAAAAACAGCCGAGGTAAAAGCAATAAACGGCGAAGGAACAACTCTTGCTCACAGAATAGTTGATTTTGTCGTAAGTTCCGGTCAGACCGCGACTTCCAGCATTATATTAGGGGTCTCAATAACTTCAACAGGCTATATCCCGCAGAATATAACTATATCCGCTAATGATACATTATACTGGGTTAACTCAGACAGCACAGGGAGCCATCAGATTATATCCGTAGGCGGCAAATTTACAAACTCAGGAAGCTTGGCTTACGGACAGTCATATAATTACCAGTTCACAACAGTAGATACCTGTGAATATTATGATAACGGCAACCATACTTTAAGGGGAAGCGTTATTGTAGAAGCAGAACCGTATATTGATTCTCTAATCGTTTCCACAGGGACTGTCGGAACGGCTGTTACGATAAACGGAGGAAATTTCGGGTCCTCGCAGGGCACATCAACCGTTACATTTAACGGTATAACCGCTTCAAATATTACAAGCTGGTCAAGCACGCAGATTCAGTGCACCGTGCCGGCTTACGCGACAAGCGGGAATGTCGTGGCAACCGTGGGCGGGCAGGCAAGTAACGGCATATCATTTACCATGAATACACCTTCAATTACAACCCTAAGCATTGATACCGGTATAGTAGGAGCTTCTGTCACGATAACAGGCACTAATTTCGGGAGTGCCCAGGGTTCATCAACCGTCACCTTCAACGGTGTTTCAGCTTCAATAACAAGCTGGTCTAATACACAGATTGTCTGTACCGTTCCTAGCTGTACTACAGGAGATGTTGTTGTAACGGTTGCGGGCAACGCTTCAGACGGAAGTTCATTCACTCCCGCAACGGGCTGGACAGCACAGACAAGCGGTGTGTCGGGCTGGCTTAACGGCATTATATTTACCGATGCAAATAACGGCTGGGCGACGGGAACACAGGATTGTTTAAGAACAACAAACGGCGGTACTAACTGGACTACGGTTTATAGTATAGGAGGAGCCACTTTTTATACTATTTACGCGTTAAATAATCTAAAGGCATGGGCAGGCGGAAGTAAAGAGAATTGTTATTATACCACAGATGGCGGCTCAAACTGGACAGGTGTATGGGTTAACACATATCATATAACTACAATTTTTATGATCAATGAAAATATAGGGTGGCTGGCATGTAATGATTACGGACAGACAGTTAAAAGAACCGGGGGCGCTGGAACCAGCTGGTCTAATGTTTATGATGCAGGTTCGTACCGTATAAAATCAATTCATGCCGAGAATGTAAATCAGGTATGGGGTGTCGGTACAAGCGGAAGAATTATTTATTCATCAAATAGCGGCTCAAGCTGGACAGTACAGACAAGCGGTACGGCATATAATCTTTACAGTGTCTGGTTTACGGATACAAGCAACGGCTGGGCCGTAGGAGAAGCAGGCACTATAATTCATACAATAGACGGGGGAAGTAACTGGGCATCCCAGACAAGCGGTACGAACGAATGTTTATACGGCGTATGTTTTGTTGATTCCAGCCACGGCTGGGCGGTAGGCGGCGGCGGCACGGTTATATATACCACCGACGGAGGCACTACATGGACAGCCCAGGCAAGCGGCACGGTGAAAAGTTTAAGAAGTGTCAGCTTTGTTGATATAACTCACGGATGGGTATCGGGTGAGAGCGGAACAATCCTTTATTACTATTAAGGGTATATATGAGAAATATTTTAAAATATACAAAGAGTAAACAGTTGCTGTACTTATGTCTTTCTGCTGTTATTTTAAGTTGTGTTTTTTCTCTATGTGCGGGATGCGGTAGTAATACCGTACAAACATTGCCGGTATCCGAAAATAATAATGTTTCTCTTGATAGTACCCAATCTACTGCAGGGGGAGATGTAAGAGTTAAGATTTACTGGCCCGAAAAGGCGGTTAAGAATAAATTAATACCTTCATCCACTCAAAGCATAATTTTTACGGTAAGCGGTCAGGGGTTAGACAGTGAAAGAATTACGGTTATCCCGTACGGCACAACGGAGACAACAATAGAAAATCTTCCGTCTGGGAATAAAACTCTTAAAATTAAAGCGGTAAACGGAAGCGGCGCGACTTTGGCTCACAGGATTGTCGCTTTTGTTGTAAATTCGGGACAAACGACAAACATCAGCGCCATACTGGGTGTTTCAATAACTTCAACAGGATTTATCCCGCAGAATATAACCATATCTGCCAATGATACTTTATACTGGGTTAATTCGGATGATTCCGCCAGCCATAAGATTATATCCGACGGAGGCGGGTTTCCCGACTCCGGTGTGCTGGCATACGGGGAATCTTATAATCATCAGTTTACCGCCGCGGACACATATAATTATTACGATAACGGCAATCATGCTTTAAGAGGCAGTGTAATTGTAAAAGGCGCGCCTACTATTACTTCTTTAAGTACTTCAACAGTTACATTCGGTACGGCAGTTACAATAAACGGTACTAATTTCGGGGGCTCTCAGGGCACTTCAACAGTTACATTTAACGGTACAACGGCAACAAATATTACAAGCTGGTCAGGCACACAGATCCAGTGTACGGTACCGGTTAATGTGACAAGCGGGAATGTTGTAGTAACAGTTGATAATCAGGCAAGCAACGGTTCCGCGTTTACAATAAATACGCCTTCTATTTCAGGCTTAAATGTTGATACGGGCATGGTGGGCGGTTCCGTTACAATAACAGGCACTAATTTCGGATCATCTCAAGGCACATCAACAGTTACCTTTAATAGCGTTTCAGCTTCAATAACAAGCTGGTCAAATACGCAGATTGTCTGTACTATACCAAGCACAACTACGGGTAATGTGATTGTAACGGTAGCGGGCAACACTTCAAATGGAGTCAGTTTTACGGTTTCAAGCGGCTGGACAGCTCAGACGAGCGGGGTAACTTCTACTATAATGCAGATTGTTTTTCTTGACGCGAGCAACGGCTGGGCGGCCGGAGGAAGTTATTGTTTTAAAACCGTAAACGGAGGCAGTAACTGGACTGCATATAATATAGGGGGGTATGCGCTTCAGAGTATTTCGGCGGTAAGCACCCAGAAAGCATGGGCAGTGGGTTCTCCGAGGAATTTTCCTTACACAACAAACGGAGGTTCCTCCTGGTCATACGGCGATTTATGGGCTTACAATTCAGTCGAGATATTTATGATTAATGAAAGTATCGGCTGGGTAACATATGATTACGGCAGGAACTTTAGAAAAACGAGTAATGGCGGAGCTAACTGGTCTTTTATTTATGATGCCAACCCTTATTACATATACTCGCTTCATGCCGAAAATACAAGCCAGATCTGGGGCGCGGGTTCAGGCGGCAGGATTGTTTATTCCTCAAACGGCGGTAGCGGTTGGTCAGCCCAGACAAGCGGCACTACAAATTCTCTTTATTGCATCTGGTTTACCGATGTAAATAACGGCTGGGCGGTAGGTGAAGCAGGCACAATACTCCATACCGTAAACGGCGGCACAAACTGGTCAACCCAGACAAGCGGCACGAACCATCCTTTATACGGTGTCTGTTTTGTTGATTCCACCCACGGCTGGGCGGTGGGCGCAAGCGGCATAATTCTATATACCACGGACGGAGGCAGTAACTGGATATCCCAGACAAGCGGTACATTCAGGAGTTTAAAAAGCGTAAGTTTTATTGATATAACTCACGGATGGGTATGCGGTGAAGGCGGTGTAATCCTTTACTATAATTAAGGATTGAAAATATTTATGATGAAAAAGTTAAAAAATATAAAACAAAGATATTTATTACGGCTTTGTGCGGCAGTAATTATACTTTGCTTTGTCTTTTCATTAAGTGCGGGATGCAGTTCAAATACGGCTGATACTTTACCTGGCTCTGAAAACAGCATAGCATCTGCTTCAGTTGACGGTACGGTATTATACGGTGAAGGAGATGTAAGGGTTAAGGTTTACTGGCCTGAGAAAGAGATTAAGAGTAAATTAATACCTTCAAATACACAGCATATACTTATTACAATAAGCGGGCAGGGATTAACTACCGACAGGGAAGCGCAGATTCCCTACGGCACGACCGAAGCCACAATAGAAAACCTGCCTGCCGGAAATAAAACCGCCGAGATCCAAGCTGTGGCAGGGAGCGGTTCGATTTTAGCTCACAGGTTTGTTGATTTTGTTATAAGTTCCGGCCAGACAACGGATGTCAGCGCCATATTAGGTGTTTCAATAACCGCAGATGGCTATATTCCCCAGAATATTACCATATCGCCTAATGATACATTATACTGGATAAATTCAGACAGTGCGGCAAATCATCAGATTATATCCGTGGGGGGCAAATTTACCAATTCGGGCAATCTGGCATACGGGCAATCATATAATTATCAGTTTACAACCGCTAATACCTGTGAATATTATGATAATGCGGATCCTTCCATAAGAGGCAATGTAATAGTAAAGGCTTCACCGTATATTGATTCAATAAGCCCGTCTTCGGGGACGATAGGCACTTCTGTTACGATAAACGGGGGGAATTTCGGGTCCTCGCAGGGCACATCAACCGTTACTTTTAACGGAGTAACCGCAACCAGCATAAGCAGCTGGGGTAATACGCAGATAACATGTACGGTTCCTACTTATTCAACTACAGGTACTGTAATTGTAACGGTAGCAGGACAAGCCAGCAATGCCCAGAGCTTTACAATGAGCATTCCTTCCATTTCAGGTTTAAGTGTTGATAACGGGGCGATAGGCACTTCCGTTACCATAAACGGAAATTATTTCGGGTCAACCCAGGGAACATCAAAAGTTACATTTAACGGTATAACCGCATCAATTACAAGCTGGGGTAATACTCAGATAATATGTACTGTTCCTGATGCGACAACAGGCAATGTAGTTGTTACCGTGAGCGGTAATGCCTCAAACGGGGTTGCTTTTACAGTGAACAACAGCTGGTCAGCCCAGGCAAGCGCTATAACGGGTGATGTTAGAAGTATTATATTTACCGATGCAAACAACGGCTGGGCGGCGGGACTTCAATATTGTGTAAGAACTACAAACGGCGGTACTGACTGGACTACGGTTTACGATTTAGGGGGCGGTACTACTCTTTATACTATTTCGGCATTAAATAATATGAGGGCATGGACAGCCGGAAGTCCCACTAATTGTTATTATACCACAGACGGCGGTTCAAGCTGGACAGGTGTATGGTTTAATACATCTAGTGCCAGTTCGGTCTTTATGATTAATGAAAATATCGGCTGGATGTCCTGCGGCTGGGAATATGGACAGACAGTTAAAAAAACCAGTAACGGGGGGGCTAGCTGGTCTAATATTTACGATGCAGGCGCGTACCGTATAAAATCAATTCATGCCGAGAATGCAAATCAGGTATGGATGGTCGGTACAGGCGGCAGGATTCTTTATTCATTAGACGGTGGTAGTAGTAGGGCGGTACAGACAAGCGGCACTGCAAATAACCTGTGGAGTGTCTTCTTTACCGATACAAGCAACGGCTGGGCGGTAGGCGATTCAGGCACGATTCTTCATACTTCAAACGGCGGATCTTCCTGGTCAGCACAGACAAGCGGCACGGCACAGCATTTATACGGTGTCTGCTTTGTTGATTCTGACTGGGGCTGGGCGTGCGGCGCGAACGGCACAATCCTTTATACCAGCAACGGCGGTACAAACTGGTCAGCCCAGACAAGCGGTACGGCACAGCATTTATACGGAATAAATTTTGTTGATGTAACTCACGGCTGGTGCTGCGGCGCAAGCGGCACTATCCTTTATTATCATTAAATTAACGGGGTGTATTATGATACATAAAAGAAAAATAATTGCATACATAATCTGTATCATCTCTCTTTTATTTGCCGCGGGCATTATAGCCGGCTGCGGGGGGGGAAGCGGATCATCCGGTGGCGGAGGGACCTCGGCAACGGCAGTTGTAAATAATCCCACTTCCCCGGTTACTCCTGTTGAGTATGGCACGCTTGAGGTATGGGCATATGAGGATACAGAGAGCACTAAAGGCACTCGGCCTCTGCGCGGCGCTCTGGTTACGGTTGTAGGTGCGGGAAGTAAATGGGCTTATACGGATTCTGCAGGGTATGCAAGAATAATAGATATAGAAACAGGAAGCTATTGTGTGACAATTACAAAAGCGGGTTATGATTCATATTCAAACATGGTTACGATAAGCACTAATTTAACCTCTGCGGTAGGCACAAACGAAGCTCCTGTGGCACTGGGATTATCCACGAATCCTGCTGTTGCAAATGTTACACCTACCAAGGCGCTGGTAGGTAATGAGGTTGTAATAAGCGGTGTTAATTTCGGTACTGAAGAAGGCACGGTTAAATTTATTGATCCTGTATATAATAAAGAGAAAAATCTTACGGTAATTACATGGTCAGATACCGAGATTATATGCGAGATGGTTGCCGGTGTTTCCAGCGGCTATATATATGTTTATAACAGTTCAAATGATATAAGCAGGCCGGTTAAAAATGTTAAATCTGGTCCGAGTATAAATCTTATCGCGAACCTGACGAGAAATACATCTAATTCGGGTTCTATAAGTGATGTTGTTATGATTCACGGGAGCGGTTTCGGTGATGACGCCACAGCCGTAAGTATAGCATTTAACGGTACATCAGCAGTGGTTACAAACTGCAGTCCTTACCAGCTAGTCTGTTCCGTGCCTTCCGGTGCCGCAACAGGCAACGTAGTGGTAACGGCTTCAGGGGCCTCATCAACAGGGTTATCATTTACGGTAAACGGCAATGCAGATGTTACTGTACAGTAATAAAAAAGATAGGATAAATTAAAAAGCGGTAAAAAGGTATGAGAAAAATATTTTTAGTTTTATTAAGTTGTATGTTTTTCGCTTATGGATGCGGGGGTGGAGGTATTTCTGGTAGTTCTACGCCTGCCGTAAGCAGTGATAATTCAACGGGTTTGTTTTGCTGTAAAATAAACTGGCCGGAGAAAGATTCATCTTCCGGTTCCCGCTATATTTCATCTTCTACTTCCACTATTAATATTACTATTACCGGAGACGGCATAACAGGTTCAATGACAAAGTCAGTGGCTTACGGGAGTTCGGAGATACTGGTTTATTCCGTGCCGGTGGGGAATAAGCAGGCTACCCTGTCCGCAGTAAATTCCAGCGGTACGGTTTTATCGCACAGGATTGTAAATTATATTCAGGCAGGCGGTCAGATAACGTCTGTACAGGCGAATATGGGAGTAACGGTAAAAGATAATGAAGTTATCCCTTCTTCTATGACTATCCCTGTCAGTACGAGTTTAACATTTAAAAATAACGGCAGCAAAAGTTATTCTATAAAGATTACTCCTCCTAACGCGGGAACGGTAACTACAAATTATATAGTTACAAACGCTTCTTTTACATATGCTTTTAATACTGCAGGCACTTATACGGGTTATGTGGTAGAAGAACCTGCACTGACATTTACCATTACGGTAACGGATGACCCACAGCCGTATTCAGGGCCTCTTGCTATTAACGCATTGGTACCTTCAAGCGGATCAGTAGGGACTACGGTAAATATTATAGGTTCGGGGTTCGGTTCCGTTCAAGGGACGAGCACGGTTACATTTAACGGTACGGCTGTAACCCCTATCTCTTGGAGCCCTTACCAGATAGTATGCCTGGTGCCTTCGGGCGCATCTACGGGCAATGTAGTAGTTACGGTAAGCGGTACGGCTTCAAATGCGGAAGCATTTACAGTAACAGGGGGCTGGACGCCTACTGTGCAGTAAATAAAAATTAGAAATTGCGAATTTCTGCCGGACATCCGGGATAAAATAGCTAAGGAGCAGAACAATGGTTGATAATTATTTTAAAAGCGGATTTTTTGTGCGAGAAGTTAAAAATGATGATGCAGAAGGGACAATTTTTTATATCCACGGACTGGGCGAGTCAGGACTTTGTTTTGAAGAGCTTATGACTGACACTAGGATAAATAAGTGGAACCACATCTCACTGGATATACCTGGGTACGGCAAATCGCCACGGGAAGAGAATCCTCTTAGTTTTAAACAGATGGTAAGTCTTTTTTCAAAATGGATTAAGAAAAACATAAAAGAGCCGGTTGTCCTGCTGGGCCATTCCATGGGAGGGGTAATCGGCACTATCTTATGTGAGAAACACCCCGGTCTTATCAAAGCCTTTATAAATGTTGAGGGAAACTTATCTTTACAGGACTGTACTTTCAGCTGGAAAGCCGCGGAATATACCCTTCCAGAGTTCAAAGAGGGCGGTTTTGAGAACATGTGCAACATTATTTACAAAGCAGGTATTAAAGAAACATCTTTAAGAGGTTATTATGCCAGCCTGCGCATGTGTGATATAAACGCTTATTACAAAAACAGCTTAGAGCTTGTGGAATTATCCAAAAAAGAACAGCTTGCAGAGCGTCTTTTTAAATTAAAGATACCTGTATCATATATACTTGGCCACCCGGGCGGGGTAGGCGAGTATTCCAGATCTCTTCTTTCCCGAGCGGGTATTAAATATCATGTTATTGAAGGCGCGGGACACTGGCCTTTAACCGATCAGCCGGATAAGTTTATAGAGAATATATCTTCCTTTCTGAATTCGGTAGATACTTGCAGGTTATAACAAAGGTATTTTCCGGTAAATATAGAAAATACTGTAAAATAACACTTTTTTATATTCCGGAGGATAAAATATGTCCAGAAAAATCCTTTTTACCGTTATTTCCCTTTTTATTCTTGTATTTTGTATGCAGTTAAGCCTCTATGCGGATAAGGATATAATTGATGCCGGCCTTCAAATTACAAGTCCCGCTCAGGGGGCTTCTTTTGAGCCGGGGCAGGACTGTGTAATAAACGTAACTATGAATAAGGATGCCGCTCAGACTGCAAAAAGTTTATTAATCCGGTTTACCCAGAATAACCGCATAACAGATAAATTAATAGAGGAAGGCATTCAACCTCTTACTCAAGTTACAATACATATTCCTTCTAACATATCAGCGGGGCCGGTGGAGATTTATGTCCAGCTTAATTCGGATAGTGAGCTTAAAAATAATATAGCAAAGCAAACTGTAAATATTATTAAAGAAAAACCGGATGTAGATATAGAAATAACAGAACCTGTAAAAGACGCAAAATTTTGTGCCGGTGAAGATATTAAAATTAATACAAAGATAAATTCTGAAGCTATAAGCGGGGTTAAATACATAGAGGTTAATCTGTGCAAAGATGATGAAGTTGTAGTTCGGGCAGAAATAGATAAGCCGCAGGAAAAGAATAATACTGTCTTACAGATTCCTAAGAACGCGAAACCCGGTGATCTTTTTACGGTTAAAGCTGTAGCTATGCCGTGCAGGCATCTTTCTGATCATACGGCTAAGGTTGCCATAGGTATTAAAGAAATTGACGCGGAATTAAGACTTATAATGCCGGGTATGGGCGCTTCTATAAAACAGAGCGAAGAGTTTGAAATACAGTTCAGTATAAATGAAGATGCTTTGAAATTGGCGGAAAAAGTGCTTATTAAACTTAAAACCCCTGTAGATACAATTCTTTATACAAAGACAATAGATGATCCGCAGGCAATTAACAGTATTAGGGCAAAACTTAAAAAAAGAGATTATATGGGTGACGCTGATCTTTATATAACTTTAAGCCCGCATAAAGGTCTTAAGAATTATGAAGTTAAGCAAGTTATAAGAGTAATAGAATAGGAGGATTATGATGAGAAATAAATTATGGATTACCGCATTTATTTTACTTATCTTTTTTGCAGTAATAAGTACCACTGCATTCGCACAACCCCGCGAGCAGAATGCGGTCTACAAAAATTCTATCTGGCGCGTTGTTCTTAATAAGGATCATACACTGTTATGTTACGGGGCGGGTTACGGCAACTGGCTGCCTAACAAAAGTATTGTTATCGCGACCGGTGTTGATAATTTCTGGACTGACGGCTCATGGCGGGGTCCTGTTATAGTTTTCCAGAAAGGAAAAGTTTTTTACGCCACTGTACGCCAGTATGACAGCGGCAGGGATCTTATTGCGGGAAAGATATACAGCGGTGATGACGTGAATTCCATAAATGTTAACGGCAGGATTTACGGCGCGTATATACAGATCATATTAAATAACGGGAAACGGATAAACTGGTCAATATGGCAGTATCCGGGCCTTCCCGGAAAGCTTGAAAAAGGCGAAGAAGTTATGGGAGAGCCCCCGGTTACAAACCTTCCTCCGCCTGCAGGCATTCTTCCATCAAAACCCGCGGATGCTAAAAAGCTTCTGGGCGGAGAATTAAAGAAAGTTCATTATTTTAATTATGACGGCAGGTGGGTAAACCTTTCGGATGTTGCCAAAGGCAAATCAAAGGTAGTAATCTGCACTAACAATAAATACGGGGGTACAGCAGAAGTGCTTCTCTGGCTTACTTTTAACCGGCCTGCTAAATTTACCATGTCGGAATATAATTTTCCCACCAAAGATAAAAACTATGGTGAACAGGCAAAGCTTAAGTTTATAGAACTGGACAGAAAAGATCTTGAAAAGAATAAAAACGATAAGGATGTAAAACCCTTTTATAATATGCTTAAAGAAGCTCCTTATGTGTACATGATAAAAATAGAAGCGTTTGATCACGGTTATATGAGCGCTTACACAGTTAATTTCGGAGCGCCCTGCACTTCTGCGGCAGGTTCGGCGAAGCTTGATGACAGCGCCGTATACAGGGCAATGATAGGGAGTTGGTAAAAATAAGGAGGCCGTATGCCGGCAAAACAGGTTCTGCCTAAAGACAGAAATTTAATTTCATACTGCGGGCTTGATTGCTCGCAGTGTGTTATTCATACTACTGATATCTCGGGAAAGGCAAAAGCGCTGCGCAGGGAGCTACGTTCGGCTAAAGCGAAAAAGTTCTGGGGCGATATCCCGTTTCTGGGTGAGTATGGGCCGTTTAAGAAATCTCTGGACGGTCTGGCAATGCTCAGATGTGTTAAATTATGCAGGGGAGGGGGCAGTAATCCGTGGTGCAAAATAAGGAAGTGCTGTCAAAGAAAAAAAATCTGGTCCTGCGCTGAATGTGAAGAAATGTTAACCTGCACTAAGCTTGAGCCTATTACTAAAGGTTATAAAGGCAAGAATCTTAAAATACTTAAAGTCCTGCGGAAGAAATAATTATAATGAAGAATAAAATGAAAATTTCAATAGCGCAAACGGATGTCCTAAGAGCTGATCCGGAAGAGAACCTAAAGAAAAGCGAATCATATATTAAAAGAGCCGCAGAGAGCGGCTCTGAACTTATATGTTTTCCAGAGATGTGGCTTACCGGTTTTGACTGGAAGTTTAATGAAGAATTTGCGCATAAGAATAAAGATATTGTAAATATAATAGGATCTATGGCAAAGGAAAATAATATATGGATTAACGGCACAATGCCCGGGCTTGATGAAGAAAGTAACGTTTCTAATACTTCGATGCTGTTTGATAATAAAGGTGAACGCGTTGCAGTTTACAGGAAAACACATCTTTTCAGTTATATGCATGAAGATAAACATACCGCTAAAGGTACATATTTAACTCTTGCAGATACTCCGTGGGGGAAAATAGGGTTATCGGTATGTTATGATATAAGGTTTCCGGAACTTTTCAGAACATATGCTTTAAAAGGCGCAAGATTGATTTTATCTCCCATGGCGTTCCCGTATCCCCGTCTTTCGCACTGGAAGATACTTGTGCGGGCCCGCGCCATAGAGAACCAGCTTTTTATGGTTGGAGTAAATCAAGTGGGGGATGAAGATTTCGGCAAATACGGCAAGGTAACATATTTCGGCTCATCTGTTATTGTAGACCCCTGGGGTGAGACTGTTATAGAAGCAGAGGAGAAAGAAGAAGAACTTCTTTCAACTGAAATAGATTTATCTCTTTCGGATGAGATAAGAAATAAAATGAAAGTATTATCTGACCGCAGGCCGGAGCTGTATGAACTGGGTTAAATATCCAGCAGTGTGATTACGCCGTGAACTTTCTCCGGCGGGAATTCGTAGAACTGTACTACTTTAGGTGTTAATCTCTTTATTATATTAAAGATTTTATAGAATATATCATGTGTATGAATTTCTTCAATTCCGTAAAAGATTATTCTTTCATTTACGCTGTGTTTTTCAAGAATTTCTTCAACATTTATTACTTCCATATACCCCAGTTTTATATAAAGGGCTTTAAGGCCCGGGGCAATATCTTCTGTAAATTCAACATCCAGACCGAACGGTTTATCCGTGACTTTTATCTCACACCCTATATTCTCCTGGTAGATAATGCCTTGTTTAAACATTACATTCGGAATATAGGTAGGTAGGTTTGCAAAATCATCCGAGATGAATATAGCCGTGCCTGTTATTTTAGGCGCGCTTTCATATACCTGATTATATTCAGATAAAAAAGCCTGGGATTTAACAGGTTTGAGCGCTTTACGTACTGCATTCTGGCCTGCTGTATAAAGCAGTATTACACTTAACGGTATAAGCGCAAGTATTATGGATATATATCCTCCGTGCGGTATCTTATGGAAGTTGGCTATTAAAAATGCTATATCAACCACTGTTACAAATAAAGACAGGAAAGCGTAAAGCGGTTCTTTCTTTAAGGAGTATATCCATAACAGCATTAATCCGGTGATAACCATGGTTACATTAACCGAAAACCCGTATGCTACTGCCATACGGCCTGATTCCTTGAATAATAATAACATTACGGTAACACATATGAATAAAAACCAGTTTATAGATCCTATATATATTTGGGAGTGCATCTTTTTTGAAGTATGATCTATTCTTAAGCGCGGCAGGATGTTGGTATTTATAGCCTGATATACAATGGAAAACATCGCGCTTAACATTGCCTGTGAAGCTATTACCGTAGCGCATATGGCCAGTATAAGGAAGGGTATGTAAAATAATACTGATTGAGCGTGAATCATTCCGAAGAGCATGCTTTTTGTTCCGGGATTTTTCATAAGGTGGGCTCCCTGGCCCAAGTAGCACAGTACAAGGCATATAAAAACGAAATGCCAGGCGCGTTTAATTGAGTTTTTACCCAGGTGTCCCATATCCGCGTAAAGAGCCTCACCTCCGGTTACGCAGAGTATTACTTCGCAAAGAACAAGAAATCCTAAGAGTTTGTTTTTTGCAAAGAAGGCGAAAGCGTGTCCCGGACTTACTGCACCCAGGATACTGGGAAACTGTATTATGGATATTATTCCGGTAATACCGAGGATAAGGAACCATATGCCCATTACAGGGCTGAAGAATTTAGCGACTTTATCGGTCCCTTTACTCTGGAAGAAGAATATTAAGAATGTAATAACCACAGAGATCAATATCACATTGCTAAGCGGCATATTATGGAATTTGGGCATTAGCTTTATTCCTTCAACCGCGCTTAATATGGATATCGCCGGAGTTATGATGCCGTCTCCGATTAAGAATGAAAGCCCTATAAAAGAAAGTATGGTAATAATGCGTATCTGGCGTTTGGACTTAAGAAGCTTTCTTAAAACTTCCCTCAGTATGATTATGCCGCCTTCACCTCTTATACTGAGGTTCATTGCGAGAAAAACATACTGTATATATACAACAATTATTAATGACCATATTATAAGGGAGAGGACTCCAAAAATATTGCCGGGGGTAGGTTCTTTTAAAAAGAAAAAGATAGCCGTGAGTGTATATATGGGACTTGTTCCTATATCCCCGAATACGATACCTAAGGGTTTGGAAAAAACATTTAACCTATCATAAATCTTTTTATAAATTCTTTTCATATATATAAACTTTTTATATATTTAAAAGTAATATCCTGCATATTAAATTTATTTATACAGGATATTTTTTATAATCAAAGAAAATAATTTATATAAATTACATTTAAAAAGGAGAGTATTATATGTGCGTGTGCTGTAAAGAGATAAGGTGGGGGAAAGTTTTTATCTCTGCAATTATCTTTGCCGTTATTGACCAGATTGTTCATATAATAGGCGCACACCTTACAATGTCCTATTATACGGATCCTGCGATGGCAGGCTTATGGTCTAAGGTAATGATGTCCGCGGAAGGGCCGCCTCCAGCAAGTTTCTTCATATATTCTGTATTACTCAGCTTTTTAGTTGGTTTTGTGCTTGCTGCTTCTTATGATTTCCTACGACCCAGGCTTGAAAATGCTTCTTTTGCCGGGAAGCTTTTTACATTCTTCTTCTTTGCGGCAAGTTTATCGGTAGTTATGGGGTATATGCCTATGTATTTATTCATAAATATACCCTTCTTACTTATAGTTGCATGGTTTATACAGACATTAATCTCATATTTTATAAATATAATGGTATTTGTGGGTATTTTTAAATAAAAGCGGTATACTATTGATATAGTTTAAAGAACCTGATATAATTGGCCTTGATAATATAAGTTAAGATATTACAGGGAATCTGCCAGTATCAACTGACAGATTTTCCATAATACAGGGCCCCATCGTCTAGCGGCCTAGGATACCGCCCTCTCAAGGCGGAGACACGGATTCGAATTCCGTTGGGGCTACCATATAAAAGAATGAAAATTTTAGGAGGAAACGATGGAAGGTTATTGCGTAAAATGTAAAGCAAAAAAAGAAATGAAAGATGCAAAAGAAGTTGAAATGAAGAATGGCCGTAAGGCCATGCAGGGTAAATGTCCGGACTGCGGTACAGGCATGTATAGAATTTTAGGTAAAAAGTAGAAAAACGGTTCGGTAATAAAAAACAAGTATAGTTCGCCGGGGTTAAACTCCGGCGGGCTAAATTTTGTTTTCTTTGTATCTTAAAATGTTTTACTTTTTTTCTAACTAACATTATATCAGGAGCGGTTAAGAGTGGATTTTCTGAAAAACGCGCAGACTTTAAACTATATAGTTTCCGTATTCATATTTTTTACAGCTTTTGTAGTTATATTTTCCGAGAAGATACACAGGACAATTGTTGCCCTTGCGGGCGCTATGCTTATGCTTCTTGTCGGAAAATTGATGGGCTTCTACAACGAACACCACGCCTTAAGTTCAATTGATTTTAATACACTCGGGCTTCTTCTGGGCATGATGATACTGCTTGCTCTTTTAAAAGAGACGGGTGTTCTTGAGTTTATAGCCATATGGGTGGCGCAGAGAACAAAAGGCAGTCCCTGGCGGCTTATGGTTATGCTGGGGCTTGTAACCTCCGTACTCTCAATGTTTTTGGATAATGTAACCACCGTAATTTTAATCGCGCCCATAACTGTTTTTATAGCACAGAAGATAAAGATAAATCCTGTTCCGCTTCTTTTATCTGAAGCGCTTCTTTCAAACATAGGCGGTGTATCAACACTTGTGGGTGATCCTCCCAATATACTAATAGGTACGGCGGCGAATATAAGCTTTAATGCGTTTTTAATATATCTCGGGCCTATAGTCGCCGTTACATGGATAATATCCATGTTCCTGTTAAAGAAAATATTTAAACAGGACTTAAAAGCTAAACCTGATCTTGAAGAATTAATGAAGATGAATCCCAGAGAAGCTTTAAAAGATAATGCAAAGCTTAAGAGAACCTTATTCTGTCTTTTCCTTGTTATAATATTATTCTTTTTGCACAGCAGCTGGCATCTTTCGCCTTCATTTGTCGCCTTTTTCGGCGCCGCGCTTGCGCTTATACTCGTAAGGCCTAAAAATCTTGATGAGATATTAAATGATGTGGAATGGGGAGTCCTTATATTCTTCGCGGCATTATTCGTTATTGTGGGAGGGCTCGAAGCATCAGGTGTTTTAAAACTTTTAGGAAACAGTATACTGGGCTACGCCGAAAGCAATCTACTGCTTACGACGATAATAATGCTCTGGGGCGCAAGTATAATATCAGCTTTAGTTGATAATATACCGTTTACAATGGCCGTTATCCCCCTTATACAGTATATGGGAAGCCAGGGTATAAATATTGCTCCTTTATGGTGGGCACTGGCACTCGGTGCGGGCTTCGGAGGAAACGGTACCCCGATTGGCGCTACAGCTAATGTTGTGGTTATAAATTTAAGCGAGAAGATAGGCAAACCCATAACATTTAAAAAATGGATTCAGTCAGGTGCTATTATTACACTTATATCCTGTATCCTTGCTACTTTATGGATGATACTTCTGTTTAAATTAATGAAGTGGTAATATTATTTTTCGCAACCTTTTTCATAGATTTTTTTATCTTCAAATATGTCATAGGTTTTTAAAAAAAGCAGTTGAACTTTTGCGGCTTCAAAACTTAACTTATTCTTTATTTTATTATCATCACATTTTATTACCGCATCATTCAAACTGTCCAGGAAATCTTTAATCTCGGCTTTAGTCGGTTTTTTCGCTACATCTTCTTTAGTAATAACCCAGCCTTTACCAATACGGGATTCCTTTGCCTTTCTGTCAATTGCGCCTATTTTTTCTTTTGGCCTGTAAAAATATCTTGTTTTATACCTTTTAATTATTGTTGCGTCTTTAGGATAAGCTACTCTTATTAGTTTTTCTTTAATATGCTCAATCTGTGTAATTTTACCGTTTGTTATATATATATTAAAACATTTATGGTGGTTTCGATCATGTTCTAAGATGATTGATTTTACGGTAGAGGTTTTTTTCTTTTTTGAACTGCCTATACCGGAATTTGAATTTAATGCTGGTAAAGAATTAATGTTCATTTTAAAATTCTTCCTTTATCTTGATTCCGGTCCGAAAATAAAAATCTTTAAATGGTTAAGCTTTATTTCGGCAGATTTTTCCTGTAAAGCTTTTTTAAATTCCGGATTTTTACATTTTTTCACGGCTTCATCAAGAATATTTATGAAATAAGCGACACTAACTTCATCCATTTCTTTTCTGTATTCCCGTGCACTTTTATTATCTGATCCCCATGGCGAGTCAGTTGCTCTATCAACTTCCATAACTTTTGTTGAAGGAATATATCTGTAGGTTGCTTTGTAAACCCCCGGGAGGGCGGTTGCCAGGATTCCCTCATCACACATTTCTTTGACGATCCAGCCGGATTTGAACTCGATTTTTGTAATTTTATTATTTACATGAAAAACATATACATCTTCCATATGTATAGATTTTCCGCCTTCAACTTCTTTATGGCTTATAGGGATTCCAACTTTTTCTTCTTTATCTTTATTTTCTATTTTACCGGTTTTTGCTTCCTTTATAATATTAGGAACCACATTTTTAATATCAGCTACTGTATTCATAGAATACCCCCGATTATATATTCTATATGCATTATAACATATGCATATATATATGTATGTTAACAAAATGTTAACATTTTATACCTTATAGATTAGTCAAAAAGTACGGAAAGTTAACAAATTTTTAACATTTTGTTAATATTTTGGCAACAAATAAAAGATGCTTTTATGCTATACTATAAGCAGGTAAACAGTAATATTTACAACCTTTTGTTATTATAAAAATATTGTTAAATAATGATTTTTACCTATTTGTAAACGCTTTTTGTCTCCTGAAGCTTAAGAGTAAAGGATAAGGATATGACACCGGAATACTACCAGAAGAAAATAAAGCGGCTGGAGGGCAAGAATAAGAAACTGCGCGGGTCCCTGCATAAGATTAATTATGAGATAGTGGGTCTTTTGCAGGATGTTTTTTCCATAATGGACGGGCATGAAGATTCTCATTCAAACAGGGTCGCATTTTATTCTATTATAATAGCCAGAAAGCTCAGGGAATTATATCCGGGCATTACGGCTAATATAACCCGTGATGCGGTATGCTTCCATGATCTGGGCAAGATAGGCATACCCCATGAGATATTATTAAAGCCGTCTGAGCTTACGGATGAAGAGTTCCAGAAAATTAAAAAACATACCATAATAGGCAGTAAGATCGTAGGCAGGATAAAATCATTCCAGAATAATTTAGATGTTATTAAATTCCATCATGAAAGATGGGACGGGGAGGGTTATCCTTTAGGATTAGAGGGGGAGAAGATACCTCTTTCGGCAAGAATACTTGCCGTGGCTGACGCTTTTGATGCCATGACATCACAGAGGCCTTACAGGGATAAGATGTCTCCCGAAGAGGCAAAGGAAGAGATTCTAGCTAATTCCGGCACGCAGTTTGATCCCAGGATTGTTGAAGCGTTTCTGGCGGCATGGGATGAAATTTTAATAAGATGCAATAATTAAATAGTATAAAATTAATACGATAGTAATGAAAAATATCTTAAAAAGCAGTTTAAATACTGCTTTTTAATTTTATAAGGGAGGAAATGTTAACAATAATTTAACATTTTGTTAACATTAAATGCTTGATATAATTAGGGATTGTGTAATATAATGATAGATGTAAAATTTATTTTAAGGGGGAAATAGATATGATAAATGCAATTCCGACTGTAGGAGCAGGCAGTATCTTCGCGGATAAGGGTAATGGTTCGATTATTGAGGAAACAATAAATATTAAAGGCGGAAAGTATTACACAGGACCGGGAACGGTTAAGGTGAAATACAGCAAAAAAACAGGTGCATATTTATTTGAATTTAAAGGAAGAAACCCTGACCTTACCGAGGGATTTACGGCCAAATTTAATTTGGTGACTCACAAACTTGAAGTTAAGCGCTATAAATTAAATAATAATAAGCCTGTGGATAAGAAAAAATTTGAAGATGTGGTACATATTCCTGAATGCAGAGGCCAGGAAAAATATTATGTTAATACATATCTGGAACAAGCCAGGGAGATTACGAAAGATAATAAAGTTAAGGAAATGATAGATAAAACATTAGATGTTATAGCAAGAAAAAAAATAAGCAAGCTTGAAATTGAATATGAAAAAGGGATACAAAATGAACCTAAGTATAAGAAAGCTTACCATGAAGCGTTAAAAAAATGGTTTAAATAATTTTAAAGGAAACCTGTAATAAAAAAAGAATAATCTTAAAAGGTTATTCTTTTTTTATATTATAAACGGCTGTTTAAATAAATAAAGACAGAGCAGGATTAATAATATGGACTTTATTACGGCAATAGGGCTTGAGATTCATGTTGAACTGAAAACAGAATCCAAGCTTTTCTGCGGCTGCAGGAACAAATTTACCAGAGACCCGAATACAAATGTCTGCCCGGTCTGTCTGGGGTATCCGGGGGTGCTTCCTGTTGTAAATGAAAAAGCGGTAGAACTTCTTATTAGGTCAGCTCTTTCTTTGAATTGTAGTATTGCTTCTTTCAGCAAGTTTGACAGGAAGAACTATTTTTATCCGGATATGCCTAAAAACTACCAGGTCTCACAGTATGATATGCCTCTCGCGGAGAACGGCTATATTACGGTCGGGGATAAAAAGATAAGGATAAAAAGAATACATTTAGAGGAAGATACCGGTAAATCCGTTCATAAAGGCACAATTGATAAATCCGAATATACCCTGGAAGATTATAATAGAGCCGGTGTGCCTCTTATGGAGATTGTAACAGAACCCGATATCTTCTCTCCGGAAGAAGCTTATGAGTTTTTAACTAAACTGAAAAAGATCCTGGAATGGATAGGGGTAAGCGACTGCAGGATGGAAGAGGGCTCGTTAAGATGCGACGCAAACATATCGGTCAGAGATAAAGAAAAGAGTTTGTCGGATATTAATTATAAGGTTGAGATAAAAAATATGAATTCGTTTAAATCCGTCCTTAAGGCACTCTCCTATGAACAGGAAAGACAGACTGGAATTTTAAAAGATAACGGGGTAATTGATCAGTCAACGCGCGGGTGGGATGAAGATAAGCAGATTACATTTCTGATGCGCAGCAAAGAAGAAGTTCATGATTACAGGTATTTTCCCGAGCCGGATCTTCTGCCCATGGAGATAAGCGGCGAATGGATAAACAGGATAAAAGAAGATATATTTGAACTTCCGGAGGAGACTTCTAAAAGATTTATTGAAAAATACGGCTTGAATGAATATGATTCATCCATATTGATTCAATCTGTTGAATTTTCAAGATTTTTTGAAGAAGCGGTAAGGAATTATCCCGAACCCAAGATTATATGCAACTGGCTTACCCAGGATATATCAAAAGTACTTAATGATAAAGGTATAGATCTTGGAAGTTCAGCTCTTAAGGTAGACAACTTTATAAAACTGCTTAACCTTATCAAAAAAGGAGTAATAAGCGGTAAGATAGCGAAGGATATAATAACGGATATTATTGAAGGAAAAGACCCGGAAGAAGTGATAAAAGAAAAAAATCTGGCTGTTATATCCGACAGCGGCGAGGTTGAGAAAATAATAGATAAGGTTTTAGATGATAACACGGACTCTGTGGAAAAGTATAAAAAGGGGCACGAGAAAGTATTTGTTTTTTTAGTCGGACAGATTATGAAAGAGTCCCGGGGTAAAGCCGATCCTAAATCTGTAAATGAATTATTAAAGAAAAAACTGGAGCGGAGGTAAAAATGATACAGGAAGATCTGGATCTTGCGTTAGTTCCTTTAGATGAAGCCCAGGAGCGCTGGAGCAGTGAAATAGATTTTAAAGACTGCGCCAAGCTTGCTCCGGAAGAGAAAATTAAGGTTGAAGACTCCCTGGACAGGATAACAGCCGAGAATGTTATGGCAAAAGTCTCATATCCGCATTTCTTCATGTCGGGAATAGACGGTATCGCCGTAAGCTCCGTACTTACATATAACGCTTCACCCGCAACCCCTGTGCAGTTAAAGATGGGCGAAGCCGGCTATTTTGTTGATAACGGCAGGCAGCTGCCGGCGGGATGCGATGCTGTTATACCGATAGAAAGAGTTAAATTTCATTCCCTGGAACTTATTGAGATAACCGATAAAGTCACGCCATGGGAGAATATAAGGCCGATAGGTCAGGAAGTAGCGAAACAGGAGATCATCATACCTAAAAACTCCAGGATAAGAAGCTTTGATATAGGAGCCATGCTTTCAAGCGGTGTGGATAAAATAAAGGTGCGGAAAAAGCCCAAAATAGGCATTATTTCCGTTGGCGACAACCTGATTCCGCCGGGGGATACGTTAGAGCCCGGATCCCTTTACGAATCCACCTCATATATCCTTTCTAATATTATCAAGGATCACGGAGCTTTATCCGGTATATATTCGATATCACAGGAAAACCTGGAAGATTTAAATAAGATTGTTTCAAAAGCCGTTGAAAAAGAAGATATGGTAATAATTATCGCGGGATGCGCCAGGGGCACGAATTTAGTAGCGGATCTTATGTTAAAAGCCGGCGAGCTCGCGGTTTTCGGTACATGTATGAAGCCGGGTCAGTCTGTTTGCGCCGGTTTTATAAGCGATAAATGCGTAATAGGGGTTCCTCATTTCCCGTTCTCCGCTTATATCGCTTTTGAATCCTTTATTCTGCCGGTTATCCTGAGAATGCAGGGTGTATCCGCGGCATCAAAGGAAAAAGCCAATGCGGTACTTGCCAGTATTGTAAATTCACCCATAGGCATTGATGAATTTATAAGGGTTCAGCTTGTAAACGTGGGAACAAAAATGATAGCAGTTCCGATGTCCAGGGGGGCGGAGCTTCTTATGTCCCTTGTTAAAGCGGACGGTATGCTTAAAATATCAAGCGAGATTTCAAAAATTAACGCCGGTTCAATAGTTGAAGTTGATCTTCTGACAAACAGGGCAAATATAGACAAAAACCTTATAATGATGGGCACCTATGACTTTATATGGCAGATTATCAGGAACCTCATATATAAACTGGGACATAAAGTCAACCTGCATACATACAATATAGGAAGCAGGCAGGGATTAAAAGCTCTGAAAGACGGGTTAAACCATTTTTCCGGCATCCACATGTTTGACAGTAAATCAGGGGAATTCAACACGCCTTTTGTAAAAGATTATTTAGATGACGTGCCGGTAATAATGGTTAATTTGTTTAACAGGTTAATCGGCCTTGTCGTAAAGCAGGGTAATCCCAAAAATATTAACGGGTTTGAAGATCTTATAAGGGAAGATGTTAAATTTGTGAACAGGAATGTCGGATCGGGCACTCGTTCAATATTTGATCACGCATTAATGAAGAGCGGGATCGGTTCCCAGCAGATAAGCGGGTATAACGAAGAAATAAATAACCATATGGCGGCTGCTCAGGTTATAGCAAGTTCTTCGGCTGACGCGGCTTTGGGCATATACATGAGCGCGAAAGCGCTGGATCTTGATTTTATACCCGTTGAAGCAATGACGGAAAGATATGATATTGTCATACCTAAAAAATTCCTTAATGATCATAAAATACAGGTACTGCTGCACCTTTTAAATTCAAAATCGTTTAAAAAAGAAGTTAAAGATTTAAAAGGTTATGATTTTTCAAATATCGGCAAAGTTTATTACGATTCTGACGAGAAGTGGCAGTAAAAATATATATTGACAAATTTACCGCTTTATTATATATAAAGTAATGATGTTAGCTTTTTTATTATACGGAGTTGTTATCAGATGCCTATATACCAGTATAAATGCGCAAAATGCGGCAATTTTGAAGAAAAGTTTCAGAAAATAGGGGATCAACCTTTAAAAAAATGTAAAGCCTGCGGCGGCAAACTGGAGAAGGTTATATCTCCCATAGGTATAATATTTAAAGGCGGCGGTTTTCACGTAACCGATTACAGTAGAGGAAAATCAGGAGGGGATGTAGAAGCTTCAGATAAAAAGAAAGATGCTATTAAAAAAGAAGATAAAACAAAAAAAGAAAAAGAGAACAAAGACAAAAAAGGTAAAAAAGAAGATTAAATGTTTAAAAAAATTATAAAGTATATTGAACGGATATCCGTTAAGAACATAGATGTTGATTATAAAGACGATAAGCTTAACGTAAAGTTAGACAACCTGTCTTTAAACGCTCAGGGGAATCCCGACCTGGTAATTAAAAAACTGGTGCTTGCGGATCTTTTTCCGAAGAAAACAAAAAAAGCCGAAGGTAGTCCCTTGTTCCGTTTTGAGGGGATTGATGTTTTAATCAGTCAGAATTTTATCACATCTATATTAAATATAATTTTTGCTAAAATAAGGTTTATTGATTACTTGAAGTTCAGGATAGATAATTCCAAACTTATACTTAAAGGCGCGGTTAAAAAATATATACTCTTCCCGTTTTATATTGAACTGGATTTTAACCAGTTGAAAAATTTCTTATGCATTGAATTTAAAAGCTTATGGCTTATGGATATACTGCCTTTTCCGACATTTACCTTGAAAAGGATTTTTAAGTTTATAGATGATAAAATGAACCTGCCTTTTATGGCTTTTGAGGGCAACAGGGTTTTTATAGATTTTGAAAAAATTGAATATTTTAAGAAAAACAACCTTATATTAAGAAAAATAAGGTTTTCCGAGGGTTTTATAAATTTAGTCGTAGATGTTGATAAATAGCCGGATATTTGTTAGAATATCTGTAATAAAAAGTTTCCGAGGCATAAGGACTTGTACCCAAATTTGAAGACTTTATCCCGGGGGTCCGGGAGGGTGGTTCAAAAAGGTTTGCCAAGGATGTGAAGACAAGTCCACAAAATCTTTGGAAAGGAGAACCTAACAGGGATGGAAGAGAAACAAGACAGAACCTTAAAATGCAAAGAATGCGGTAATGACTTTGTCTTTACAGCTGGCGAACAGACATTTTACGCAGAAAAAGGTTTCGAAAACGAACCCATGAGATGTCCCGAGTGCAGAAGAGCGAGAAAACAGTCACGCGGCGGCCCGAGAAGACCGAAAAAACTGTTTGACGCGGTATGCGCAGAATGCGGACAGAATACTCAGGTGCCGTTTTTCCCGAAAGGCGAAAAACCGGTTTACTGCAAAGAATGTTTTGAAAAAAAACAAGTATAGTCAGTAAAAAATAAAAAACAGCCTGCCTTAAAACAGGCTGTTTTTTTATTTTTGTTTATACTTTTCTTCCTTTTGTTTGTTTTCTTATGTCAATTCCTTCTTTTTATTTTACTTAGAGGAAAAGTTTCGGATGTATTGAATATAATTAAAAACGAAGTAATCATGCGGCATTGAAGGTGAGATAATGAATCAGGAATTCAAAAAAGAAGTTTCAACCCTTATAAAAGGCGTAAAAGCGAAGTTCGGTATCGCGGTTACTGACCTGAACAAAAAAAACTTATTTTTATATAACGCTGATGAGGTATTCCCTGCCGCGAGCATTATTAAAATACCTATTTTAATTGAACTGTTATGCCAGGTTCAGAAGAAAAAAAACAACCTTAAAAAAAGAGACACATTGAAAAATTCGGATAAAGTCGGAGGTTCGGGAGTTCTCCAGTTTATGGATAATGACTTAAAACCTACAGTTTTAGACCTGGCTAAATTAATGATAATTATAAGCGACAATACCGCGACTAATATGCTTATAGATATACTCGGCATGGATGCGGTTAATAAAATGATGAGGTCTCTGGGGATAGTAAAAACCGTTCTCGGACGGAAACTCCATATAGATCCCAAGGCTTTAACTTCTAAGAATTTTGCCACACCCCGGGATATTATGATTCTGCTGGAAAAAATATACGACAAAAATTTTATGCAGCCGAAATACAGGGATATGGCGCTTAATATATTATCAGAACAGCAGTATAATGATAAAATATCGGCTGATTTTCCCGAGGACGTGAAATTCGCTCATAAAACAGGGGAAATAAATTCAGTGCGCAGCGATGCAGGAATTGTGTTGAATAAGGATAATCCTTTTATTATAGTGGTTTTAACTAAGAATGTTGAAAATATAAAAAAGGTGGATCAGATTATATCTAAAATAGGATTATTAGCGTTAAAATTTTGGGGAAGGTAGTTATGGTTAAAGCTTTGAATGAAACACAAGCCGTTTTAGAAAAAATTAATGAAAGGGCGGATGCCTTTATAAAAATGGCGAATAAGAAATTCGGCGTTAATCTTGATTTTTCCGAAGAATCACTTATTGTGGCCGATGATCTTATTACTATGTTTTTTAAAAAGCACAGACAGCATTTTTACCAGGCGGCAGTCTTAATAGGATGTTATCTGGGTGAAGTAATAATAAAGAACTTGGGCGGCAAGTGGCTTACGGACCATTCCATTAAAAAGGTCGGCAAGACAAAGCTTTTAGTAAAGCCCATTAATAAAGCAGGGCAGAGACTTGCGAGCGGGCTCTCCGCTTCATTAACTCTTTATTACAGGACTTTAAAGGCAAACTCCTGTTTTGATTTGAGTTTCGCTAAGGATGAAAAGAAAATAGAAAGAAATTATGATATTTTAATTAAAAACAAGTGGGATCAGAAACTTTTAGACAGGATTACAGATGAGGGAGAACCCCGGTACGTAAGGGAAGAAGCCGCGGATGTTATAAACAGAATACATTCTAAGGATATTCTAAATAAGCTGTTAAAAACTTTAGAAGATCATGGCCAGGTATATTATGCCGCTATAGCCCTTCAGGGATTTAAAGACGATAAAATGTATAAGCCTTTAATGAAAGCTTTGAAAGAGGCAAGGTCCAATATCGTAAAAATACAGATAATGCTCGCGCTCGGTAATCTGGGCAATAACGGATGTGTGGATGAACTAATAGAATTTTTGAGAAGCGAAGATGAACTGTTAGCTTATTACGCTTCTATAGCCATTGGTAAAATAGGAGGAGATAAAGCATTAAAATACCTGCTGGATATACTGGGCGGGTTAACTAAAGGGCGAAGAGTTTACGCAATTTCGGCGTTAGAATTAATGGGGGACAAACGGTCTGTTCCCGCTTTAATAGAAACATTATTTTCCAGGGATGATGAACTGTGTGAAGCCGCGGTCAGGGCGCTGCAGTTTATACCGGATCAGAGAGCTTTCAAGCCGCTTATGTATTTATTGAAAGAGCCGTCCGCCAATGTGAGGATTCTTGCTGCGTACGCGCTGGCAAATGTTGATAAGAAAAAAGCTCTGGAAGCGGTAAAAACTCTCTTAAAAGATGAAGTTGAGCTGGTAAGACAGCATGCGGATAATATCATTAAGCATATAGAAGCCGGTAACGGTCAGATGCTTAAATGTATTTAAAATAATTGTTTTCGCCGCCTTAGATAACCCTCTGTATTTATCCTTTATAAATAAGGCTTTTTTTTGTGTGTTTTTATTGTTGTATTGTTCCTTGACACCTGCTTTTAAAGAGAATAAAATATTAACTGGCATATTTTAGCTTAGTTTATTTTATTAAAAGGGTTGGATAATATTTACGGACAGTAAAGGGGTATCAACTGTTTTCCCGTAAATAGTTTTCAGCTGTCATTTTTAAAGGGAAGAATTATAAAGTAGGCGACAAATAATAAATCATAATATTTAGGAGGTGAGATAGCTATTAATACTTACTTAATTTACACGGTAATTTTTGCGGTAGGTATTGCTATAGGAATAGCGGTACTTTCCGTATTTCAGAATAAAAAGTTAAATTCTGCGAAAGAAAGCGCAAAGAATGTGCTTGAAAGTGCGCAGAAAGAAGCTGAAAATCTGAAAAAAGAAAAGCTCATAGAGACTAAAGATGAAGTAATCAAAATGAAGAGCCAGTTAAACAGAGAAACAGAACAAAGAAGAGGTGAGCTGCAGAAACTGGAAAGAAGAATTCTTCAAAGAGAAGAAAACATAGACAAAAAGTATGACTCAATAGACAAAAAGGAAAAAAGCATATCTCAGAAAGAACAAGATATTGACCAGTTAAAAGAAAAATGGAACCAGAACCTGATCAAGCAGAGAGATGAACTTGAGAAGGTAGCTAAGCTGTCTTCTGAAGAAGCCAAAAAACTTCTTTTGAAGAGTCTTGAGGGAGATCTAGAATATGATATAGCTGCCAGAATAAAAGATGCGGAAGAAAAGATAAAAGAAGAAGCGGACCAGAAAGCAAAACGGATAATAAGCACAGCTATACAAAGATATGCTTCCGACCAGGTTGTTGAGTCAACGGTTTCCGTTGTTCCTTTGCCGAATGACGAGATGAAAGGAAGAATCATAGGCAGGGAAGGCAGAAACATCAGGATATTTGAGAACCTGACAGGAATAAACCTAATAATAGATGATACCCCGGAAGCAGTGATTCTATCCGGATTTGACCCTGTAAGAAGAGAGATAGCGCGCCAGACACTGGAAAAGCTGATAGTTGACGGAAGAATACATCCTGCCAGAATAGAAGAAATGTATAAAAAATGTTCTGCGGAGATGGATCAGAAAATTATCCAGGAAGGCGACCAGGCGGTATTCCAGGTCGGATTAACCGGAATACATCCCGAACTTGTAAAACTTATTGGGCGGTTGAAATGGAGAACAAGCTTCGGACAGAATGTGCTCCAGCATTCTCTGGAAGTTGCGTCTCTTACGGGTTCAATAGCCGCGGAGATCGGCGCGAACGTGAATATAGCCAAAAGGGCCGGACTTCTCCATGATATAGGTAAAGCGGTGGATGCGGAAGTTGAAGGACCCCACGCTCTTATAGGCGCTAAATTTGCGGAAAAATACAATGAATCACAGGACGTAGTTCACTGTATAGCCGCGCATCATGAAGACGAAGAACAGCGTACTGTTGAAGCGGTTCTTATACAGTCCTGTGACGCGATATCGGCATCCAGGCCGGGTGCGAGACGCGAATCAATAGAACTGTATATTAAGAGACTGGAAAAACTTGAAGCTGTGGCAAATTCGTTTGAAGGCGTGGATAAATCGTTTGCCATACAGGCAGGGCGTGAAATAAGGATTATGGTTAAGCCCGAAGAGATAGACGATTTAACCATGTCAAAACTGGCAAGAGACATAGTTAAGAAAGTAGAAGACGAACTTGATTATCCGGGCCAGATAAAGATAACGGTTATAAGGGAAACAAGGACAGTAGAGCTGGCCAAGTAATAACCGTTATAACATTAAGATGGTTAAAATAATAAAAAATAGCCGCCTTGCCGTAAAAGGCAATGCGGCTATAAACCTTTAATGAGGTAAATATGAATATTTTATTTATAGCCGACATAATAGGCAAACCGGGCCGCAGGATTATAAAAGAGAATCTGTCCAAGATAAAACGCAGGGAAAAAATTGATTTTGTGATTGGAAACGGGGAAAACGCGGCAGGGGGATTCGGCCTTACATCCAAGATCAAGGATGAACTTTTTGAATACGGTATAGATATTTTAACTACCGGCAACCATGTATGGGATAATAAGGAGATACTGGCTTTTATAGACAAGGATGAGAGAATATTAAGGGGCGCGAACCTGCCCGTGAAATACGGCAGCCCTGTTTATAAAACAAAAATAAACGATAAAAAGGTCGCGGTTTTCAGCTTGATAGGCAGGATTTTCATGGGCAATTATTCTATTTCAGACTGTCCTTTCAGGAAAGCCGACCGGATTCTTGAAGAGCTCTCCGCCGGTACCGATATTATAATAGTTGATATGCACGCGGAAGCTACATCGGAAAAAAAAGCGATGGGTTTTTATCTTGACGGAAGAGCTACCGCGGTTGTGGGTACCCATACTCATGTCTCAACAGCGGATCCGGTAATTCTGCCTAAAGGCACCGCATATATAACCGATGCGGGCATGACAGGCCCTATAGATTCGGTTATAGGGGTAGAGAAAGATATTATAATCAATAAATTTCTTACAACAATGCCGAGCCGTTTTGAAGTGGCAAAGGGTCCGGCCCAGCTGGAAGGAGTGATTATAAGGATAAATGACGCAACAGGTAAGGCGGAATCCATAGAAAGGATCTGTATAAGGGAAGAATCTTAGAATTTAAAGATTTTTTAAAATAAATTATCCTGCTTTTTATGTAAAAACAGCAGGATTTTTTTTATATAAAATGAAGTAATATATAAGTTAAAGAGCACTCTCTTAATTTATATACATATATAACAACATATATATTATTAAACCCGGGAAGAGGTGCTGTTATGGTAACAGAGATACTAAAAGTTTCAGCTAAGTCTAGCCCAAACGCCGTAGCTGGTGCGCTGGCCGGTATTTTGAGGGATAATCCTTCCGCGGAAATGCAGTCAATAGGCGCCGGCGCGATTAACCAGGCCATAAAAGCGGTTGCGATCGCGAGAGGTTTTATGGCTCCCGCCGGAGTGGAACTTGTCTGTATTCCCGCGTTTACCGAAGTCCAGATTAACGGGGAAGTCCGGACGGCAATTAAAATGACGGTTGAAAAGAGATGAGCAGGCCGTAGAGAGTGAAATAACGGCTTTTATGGGGTTAGCTGTTTATACCCTCTTAAAAGGCGTTTTTAATTAATTATGAAATATAAGACAATAAAAAAGTTCAACATAAATGCCGATAAACTGATTCATTTTATTGACGGCTTAAAATCCAAAAAGCTTAAACTGATAAGCATAAGCACATTTATAAAAGCAGACAGAGTAATTGTATTAAAATACTATATTGAAAAACAGAATCAACTCCTCATCATAGACGCTCCCGTTAAAAAAGATCAGATAGCATCTTTGTTTACTTATTTCTCAAACGCGGATTTTATTGAACGCGAGATTTCACAGTCCTTTGGCGTTAAATTTATAGGAAATCCCAACTTGAATATATAACTGGAGATAAGATGCATTTTAAAAGAATAGTGTTGCTGCTGGTAATAATTGCGGTTATCTTCTCTATATGCGGGTGTTTAAAAAAACAGGAAGACAGCAGAACAAAGATAGAATTCTGGACTATAAGTCTGCGCCCCACATTTGATGATTTTATCCATTCATTGATAAATAAATATGAAAAAGAAAATCCTAATATTAAACTTATATGGGTTGATATCCCGTACAATGTACTCCAGCAGAAACTTATGTCTTCAATAGCCGGCGGGGTAAGCCCCGATGTGGTTAATTTAAATACCCCTATGGCCATTATACTGGCGCAGCATGAAGCCCTGGTGGACTTAAATAAATACCTTACAAAAGAAGAACAGGAAAGATACTTTAAGAATCTATATAATGCCACGAATATAGACGGCTCTGTCTATGCACTGCCGTGGTATGTTACAACAAAGATAACAATGTATAATTCAGATATTTTCAAAAAAGCCGGTTTAAAAAGACCGCCTAAAAATTACGATGAAGTTGCCCAGTACGCGAAGATAATAAAAGAAAAAACCGGCATATACGGCTATATGCCCGATATGAAAGTAATGGATGATTTCCAGTGTGACGGCATACCCATAGTTAATAAAGATATGACTAAAGCTTTATTTAACTGTCCTCAGGGAGTTGAACGGTTAACATGGTATGTTGATCTTTACAAACAGGATTTAATACCAAGGGAGACCATAAATTTAGGGACAGCTTACCAGACAGCCACAAACAGGTACCAGTGCGGGGAGCTGGGGATGCTTATTACAGGAGCAAATTTTCTTTTAAGGATAAAAAATAATGCCGCCCAGGTTTATGACCTAACAAAAGTAGCGCCCATGCCTCTGGGCAAAGCCCATATATATCCCGCGGCTGTTATGAATTTTGTTATTCCCCGGGCGTCTAAAAACAGGAAAGAAGCGGTAAAATTCGCCCTTTTTATGACCAATGACGAAAACCAGCTTGCATTCTGCAAGGTTGTGCCTCTTCTTCCTTCAACAAGGAAAGCGGCCCTAGATGAATTCTTTATAAAAGGAAAAGGGATGCCGACAGAAGACGAGGCAATAAGAATATCAATAAAAGAATTATTTAATTCAAAAGATCTTTCTCTGGCTCTGCCCGAGCGGGCAAAGCTTGGTGAATATCTTACCGATGCCGTGCAGTCCGCGTTAGTCGGCAAGAAAACCCCGAAACAGGCGCTTGATGACGCGGCCGCTCAATGGGATAAGATTTTAAAAATACAGGCTAATTTGAGGAATAAAAAATGAAAATGGACAGAAAAAAACAGCAGATACTCATAGCATACTTATTCCTGCTCCCCGCGATCCTTCTGTTTATTATTTTCACCCTTTATCCCGTTGTATACGGCATAATTTTAAGCTTTTTAGATTATAATGTGGTAAGGACGACAGCTGAAGGAGCTATGGTCCCTCCTAAATTTATAGGTTTGGATAACTTTAAAAAGCTTTTGTATGACCCTTACTTCTATAATGCCCTCAAAAACTCTTTACTGTATCTTCTTGTTGTTCCGGTTATACAGATACTTGCAATTATGATAGCGGTAGCCGTTAACCAGAAGCTAAAAGGGGTAACCTTTTTCAGGACCTGTTATTACATACCGGTTATTACTTCGGTAATTATCGTTGGTATAGCATGGAAATGGGTGTTTGCATCGGACGGCCTGCTTAACTTTTTCCTTGTGGAAAAATTTCACCTTGTTAAATACGCTATACCATGGCTTACATCAAAAACATGGGCGCTTCCATCCATTATGTTTGTTACCGTATGGCAGGGGCTTGGTTATTATATGGTGCTGTATCTCGCGGGTTTGCAGTCAATACCTCCGGAATTTGAAGAAGCCGCCAGAATTGACGGCGCTAACAGACTTCAGGTGTTATTTAAGATTACAATACCTCTTTTAATGCCTATTATTGCCTTATGTTCGATTATATCATGTATATCGGCATTAAAGGTATTCGGCGAGATTTATGTTATGACACAGGGCGGCCCCGATCATGCAACTGATACAATGGTTTATTATATATTCAGTAAAGCGTTTATGCAGTTTGATATGGGTTATGCCGCTGCTATAGCCCTTGTTCTGGCGGTATTTGTAGGGATAATCTCAATAATTAATATAGCATTTTTTAGAAAAGGCGGATTGCAGTATTATTAAAAAAAAATAAAAAATCCAAATAAAAAATCAAATAAGGATTAGTAAATGAATAAAACAGTTGAAAATACCATAAAATACGCAATTCTTATAGCTCTTGCTTTATTTATGACTTTCCCTTTTATATGGCTTTTATTAACTTCAATAAAAACAACCGGCAATATGTTTAAAATAGAAACATTCGCCGATATTATACCATGGCCGGTAAGCTTTGAGAATTTTATTGAAGTTATGAAAACAGTGCCTTTAATACCGAAATTCCTGTTTAATACCGTAATTATAACGTTCTGGGGGATGCTGTTAGGTATTGTTATCTCAGCTCTGGCGGCATATCCTCTTGCAAGGTTTAAGTTCCCCGGCAGGAACTTCATATTCTTTATGTTTATATCAACAATGATGCTTCCGACACAGGCGAATATGATAGTAAACTTCATTACCATAAGAAAACTCGGATTATTTGATACCTACATAGCCGTTATACTTCCTGCTCTGGTTAATGTGTTCGGCATATTCCTTATGAGGCAGGCATACCTTACGATACCCGGAGAGCTTGAGGATGCCGGCCGGCTTGACGGGTGCGGGGAGCTAAGTCTCTGGTGGCATGTTATGCTCCCGATGACAAGACCCGCGCTCGGGGCGCTGTCAATATTTACTTTTGTCGCGTACTGGAATACCTTTATGTGGCCTCTTGTAATTTTAAAAACAGAGAGTAAGTACCCCTTTGCGGTCGGGCTTACGTATCTTTCCAATATGTTCGCGTCGGATTTCAGGACCGTTGCCGCGGCCGCGGTAATATCAATGGTTCCCATAATCATTGTGTTTATACTTATGCAGAAGCAGTTTATTAAGGGAATAACGGCAGGAGCGGTAAAGTAAATGAAAGACATAACCAAGATGTCGCTTGAAGAAAAGATCGGCCAGATGATACTGATTGATTTTCCCGGTTTTACTCTGGAAAATAAAGTTGTAGATTATTTTAGTAAATATAAATGGGGCGGGATAATATTATTTAAAAAGAACATAAAAGAATTTTCGCAGACAAAAAAACTTATTAAAGACCTCCAGGGATTATCTGAAAAATTAACAGACATACCGCTTCTTGTAAGTGTTGATCAGGAAGGCGGGAGTATCTGCCCTCTTACTTACAGCAGGGCAAATCATCCCGGGAACCTGGCTATGGCGGTTCTTAATAATGAAAATACCGTTAAGGCCGCAGCAAAATATACTGCCCGGGAGCTTAACGATCTCGGATTTAATGTATCTTACGCGCCTGTCTGCGATGTTAATACCAATCCCTTAAATCCCATAGTGGGTGTAAGATCATTCGGGCAGGATGTAAAAAAAGTTTCTAAACTCTGCGGCGCGGCAGTTAAGGGTCTTCAGGATAACGGTATCTGCGCCTGCGCTAAGCATTTCCCCGGACACGGCGATACTTCTTTTGATTCCCATCTTGAGCTTGCGAAACTTGACCATGATATTAAATATATGCTCGGTGTTGATTTAAAGCCGTTTAAATCCGCCATTAACGCGGGTGTATGGATGATAATGACATCCCATATTTTATTTCCTGATCTTGATAAAAAATATCCGGCAACTTTGTCTAAAAAGATATTAAATGATCTTCTCAGGGAAAGAATGGGCTTTGAAGGTATAATCATAACGGATTCTTTCCAGATGAAAGCCATAAAAGATAATTACGGTTTTGACGAGGCCGCTGTCAGGGCGGTAAAAGCCGGTTCTGATATAGTTATGGCGCTGGGAAGCTTCCAGGAGCAGATTAGGTCTTATGAAGCTCTTCTTAAAGCGGTTAAAGACGGGGATATTCTTGAAGACAGAATAGATGAATCTGTTGAAAAAATTCTTAAATTAAAAGAAAAATTGATAAAAACCAGGAAAAAAGGCAAATTAAACGTAAAAAAAGCAAAAAAACTGTATTATAATATAGCGGGAAAAGCAATTACCCTTGTTAAAAATGATAAAAATATTCTTCCTGTTAATATAAATAAACGGAAAACAGGATTCATATATCCTGATATAAATATACTTGGATATGATTTTACGAAATATCTTTTTAAAAACAAAAATATACACAAAATATCATATAATAACGAATCAATAATAAAAAACAGGAAGGATTACATAAAATTAGCAAAAGAGTGTGAACTTTTAATAATTGTAACATGTAAAAGAACAAGGTTAGACGGGGATTATAAATCATTGTTTAATGAATTAAATAAGTTGAATAAAAACACGGCAATCGCCTCAATATATAATTCCTACCACGCTATGGATATTAAAAATATCCATACACATATAGTTACATATTCATTTACACCTGAAAGTGTGGATGTATTAATAAAAACTTTATTCGGGAAGCATAAACCTAAAGGTAAACTCCCCCATGATATACCTGGTGTGGCAAAAATGAAGAAAGGTCTTAAGTATAAATAGGAGCAAAATATATGTTTAATTCATGGCATGAAAAATTAAAAACCGGGCTTTCCAAAACCAAAGCTATCCTGCTGACAGATGTAAAGGACTTAGTAGGTTTAGGCACGGAGATTAATGACGAGCTATGGGAAGAATTTACCGATATTCTAGTTGCATCTGATTTTGGTGTTAAGGCCTCAAATAAAGTTATAGATGATTTAAAACTGCTGGTAAAGGAAAATAAGATTAAAGAAAGGGCTCAGCTTCTTGAAAAATTCAAACAGGAATTAAAAGTTGTTTTAGAATCAAATACTAACGGAATCATATTAAAAGAAAATAAACTTAACATATTTCTTGTAATAGGCATAAACGGGGTAGGCAAGACTACTTCAATAGCCAAGCTTGCCCATAATTACCTCCAGCAGGGCAAAAAAGTTGTTCTTGCATGCGCTGATACATTCAGGGCCGCGGCAGGCGACCAGCTCCAAATATGGGCAAAAAGACTTAACATAGACCTTATAAAATACGAAGAAGGCTCAGACCCCGCAGCTGTTGTTTTTGACGGGATAAAAGCAGCGCAAAGCCGGGAAGCGGATCTTCTCATAGTTGATACCGCGGGCAGACTCCATACCAAAGTTAACCTTCTAGAAGAGCTTAAGAAAATAGACCGTATAATAAAAAGGGAAGCTCCTGATTCTCACAGGGAGACCCTGCTTGTTTTAGACGCTAATATAGGGCAGAATTCTTTTAACCAGGCAAAAGTATTCCAGGAAGCCATGGAACTTACAGGTGTAGTTTTAACCAAGCTGGACAGTACCGCAAGGGGCGGTATGGTTTTCTCCATAAAGAATGAGCTGGGCATCCCCATTAAATTCATAGGAGTAGGGGAAACTCTGGATGACCTGAAGGAATTTAATCCCGGTGAGTTTGTGGATGCTTTGTTTGAATAAATTACTTTAGATTTTATTTACAGTATATTATAAAAACCGCCTCAATCGAGGCGGTTTTTAATATCTCCAATTTATTTATTATTAATTATTCCTAATTAATGAGGTTTAAACATTTCCTCATCTTCTTCAGGCGGTTCGGGTGAAGGTACTACATCATGCTCTGTAGCATCGCCCGGTATGTGTATGTGTTCTTTAGGAGCTATAGCTCTGTTTAAGGTTTTTAGTATTGAGAAGAGTATAACTGCCGCAAAGAGTGATGTGCAGACCAGAAGAAGGAAGAAGTTTGCGTGAGTCATCTTATCCCAGTAGCTTCCTAAAAACCCTGAAGCATAGTTGCCTATAGCTGTTGATGCGAACCAGCCGCCCATGAGCAGGCCTCTCATTCTGGCAGGTGCAACTTTAGATACAAATGCAAGGCCCATAGGACTTAAGCAAAGTTCTCCAAGTGTAACCACCGCATAAGATGATATAAGCCAGCTTACGCCTACTTTGCCTCCAAATCCTAAAGTTTCTAATTTAAGAGCGCCAACCCACATTACACCAAAAGCCAGGGCTGTTAGGATCATACCAATTCCGATTTTTGCAGGCGTTGTGGGTTCTTTTTTCCGCACGGCAAGCATGGTCCATACCCATATAAGAAGCGGGGTAAAGAGTACCACAAAGAACGGGTTTACTTTCTGGAATAATTCGGGATTAAGGTTGGTTATTGTGCAGTCTCTTGCCCAGAAGGTTAAAGCAAATCCGTTCTGGTGGAAGGCCATCCAGAAAAGGATTACAACGCCGAATATGGAAAATAATGCAATTAATCTATTTTTTTCTTCTTTCGGATCTACAGTTGCTTTTTCATGAGCCGCTTCTTTATGCAAACTGTCTGCGTTCTTAAACTTATTTTTATAAATAAGCAGAATTGCTAAAGATATTAACATTCCAACCGCAGCCGCCAGGAAAGCAAATCCCCAGCCGTCACCGGTGCCCGGAACTTTTTCGAATGCAGTACGCAGGAATGACGCAGCCGATGGAGCATAAAACGCACCAATATTTATACCCATATAGAAAATATTAAAGCCTGAATCTTTTTTGGGATCATTTTTATCATAAAGATTTCCTACAAGGGTAGATATATTAGGTTTAAATAATCCATTACCGATAACTATTAAACCAAGAGCTATAAAAAATATTTTTTGATCAGGGAAATATAACAAACTATATCCTGCAGCCATAATTACGGCACCTATCGCAATGGTTTTTACAAACCCCCAGAATTTATCCGCTATCCATCCACCGATAAGAGGGGTAAAATATACAAATGCTACGAATAAACCATAAATTTGGCCGGATGTTTCTTTTGGCATTTTAAAGAATTCATCCATATAAAGGGCCAGAATTGCAAGCATTGTATAAAATCCGAATCTTTCCCACATTTCAGTAAAGAAGAGGGTGTATAATCCTTTAGGGTGTTTTTGACGGAAAAATGTCATCATGCTCAGGATAATTATGACCGGGAAAATGATAAAATCAAATGCGGTTATAATATTCATAAATTGCCCCTTTCTATAATAGATCGTAGTAGCTAATACTTAACTTTTTATTCTTAAGTGGAGGTGAAACTCCTTTTTTTATAAAAAGATATTTTATGGTCGGGCTTTAAATAAGCACAAAAAAGACATAAAAGGGCTTAAAATAGGTATTTTAAGCCCTATAAGGGTCAAAAAGTTAACATTTTGTTAACAACTTTTAAAATCAGCTGGTGTATAATATAAATGCTATAAAATAAATAAGGGGGTATCTTATGATCAATGTCACATCTATGAAACCGGTTTTTTTCAATGCAGGCGAAGTAAAGGATAAGAAGGTAACTACAGGTGAAGCTCTGTATCTGGGTTCAATGAAACTGTATTACAATGTGCTTGCTCTTGAAACAGAACTTGTAGAGCTATACAGGTATTTGGGTTCTGATGAAGCAAGCCAGAAGATAGTACAAAAGTTATACCAGGATACCGCTTATTTCAAGAAAGAAACTGTAAAGATCTGCCGTTATTTCGGGAAGAACAGACCGCCTATAGACACAGTAAATGAAGATAATATGAAATCAGGTGTTAAAGGCGAGGTTGAAGTAAAGACAATGCCTTCATCTATATATAAAAAGATAGTTGATATTAGAAATAATGTGAAGGAATTATACGGTGATTACAGAGGTCTTCATTACGGTTTAATGAGAGCGGGAGATTGTTCGGAACTTAATGATATTGATAAAAAACATTGTAAAATCTTCTATAAGAATATAGGTAAAGTATTAAATAAAATTTATGAAAAAGGCGAAGCCGGAACAACAATGTATAAATTAGCTGAGCTAGAAAAAAAATATAGCAGATAAGCTGTATAACAGCTTTAAAATAGCCTTTAAGGCGTAAAATGAAGGGGGTATATCATGATTAACACATCCATGAAACAGATAGGGATGGTCCCTAATTATACTAAGGAGGTTAGCCCGGCTCTTGCATATTCCGATACGAAAGAAGTTGTAAACACATCTTCCGCGGCTATTACCTCATCCCATTTCTTTGCCATTAAACTTTCTGAATTACTGGGCGAACTGGAGGCTTCCAAGAAAAGATTAGTCATGATGGGGGCTCAGAAAGAATACATTGAACAGGCGGACAAATTTATAGAAACAGTAAAAAGCTACTTTAATACCGTTATTTCACAGAGAAACAGGCTTAACCAGATACACTGGGATTTAAAAGGCCTTCAGGCTAAAGCCATGAAGCCTTCAGATGTTACCGGTGCATCTTCAGATGCCATGAAAGCATGTGATGATTATATACAGAAACTGGCATTTTTAAGATCATCTTTCCATAAAGCATTTAACGCTTCTCAGGGAGAAGAAAAAGAAGTACTTAAGGGTTATCTTGAAGAAGTAAGGGCAATGTATGAAAAAGCAGTGGAGATGAAAGGTGCTCTCAGTATGATTCACTAGACATACAGAGGATACCCGACAGATGAGTTAAAAGGCACAGAAGGTGTTAAAGGCGCGTTCTCTCAGGAAGAAGTTATTCAGTCCAAGGCTAAGGATTTATACTACCTTACAAGAAGTATTGATACCGATCTTAAGAATCTATACTTTATGATTGCTCAGAAGAACGGACAGGGCAGGGAAATAATAGTTTCGTTGTATGATGATGTTGATTTCTTTAAGAAAGTAGCAGAGACCATAACAGGAGGGATGAAACCTCCCGTGGATATAAATGAGGCAATGGCTCCGAAATCAGCAGATCCTCTTATAGTAGGTAATGTAGCAGCGATTAAAAATAAGGTTAAACTTTTATCCACTAAGTTTGCGGATCTCCATATAAAGCTTGTCGAGGTTTTAAATTCTTCCGGGCTTAGCACTGTGGAGAGAAATAGACTTAAGGGATACTGTATCGCTATAAGCCAGGTGCTGTACAGAATGCACATGAAAAAGTATTATGACGGCACTCTGTTAAAACTTGAAAAACTTGAGAAAATTTACGGAGAATAATTAAGTGGTTAGTTCTAATAAAGAGGGGGGGGGCAATGCTTAATTCCATAATGCCTAATACTTATACATTTGCGAAAAGACCGCGAATTAATAATAAAGTGGCCTATACAAGCCCCGAGGAACTTAAAAATTTATGTATAAAAGCTTCTTCTGAGGCTTTAGTTTCCGCGGATATTTTTATTGCTGACCTTGAATCTCTGGCAAAAGAACTGGATATTTTAAAACTTAACCTGGAGATTCAGGGCGGCAAACAGCATTATAAAAACAAGGCGAATTTTTATATAAAGCAGATAGCCGATTTTAAGAATACTTCACTTAGATACAAAGAGCGGCTTAACGGTGTACATACTGATTTAACGGGATCTTCCTCTAAAGCATTGTCAAATGTCGTCGGTACTTCAGCCAGGGCTGTTTACGGTTGCGCGGACTTTGCCTCTAAAGTAATTGAATTAAAAACAGTTTTGGAATCCTGCGTTCATTTCGGACCGGACAAAGATAAAGCTTTAGCCAGGGAATTAGTCGGCGAAGTTGCCGGTATGGAAGAAACATTGCGGAAGATGCTGGAATTTCTTAAATCAATGTATAGGATTTTCAGAGACCTGCCCTCAGGTGAAGAGGGAAGCGTAATGGAGGGCGTTAAAAGCGCCAGTGTTCCGACAGAAGTTTTAAAGAATCAATCAAAAGACATATATTATTTTGTAAGGGATATGGATACTGATTTAACTTTACTGCATATGGCTATAAATCAGAACGGCGGTAAAGGCGCTGATATAGTTAAAGCATTGTTTGTTGATACAAGTTTCTTCAGGGCGGTAGCAAAGGATATCTACGGGTATTTTGAGAAAATACCGCCTTCTGTAGATGTTATAGATAAAGAAAAGACAGGTGCCGTTTCCGGAGGGAAGTCAATATATGCGGTATCAGGCTCCCCTTATATCTACGGTAAAATTATGGATGTAAAGACCAATATAAAGATTATGTCCAGCAAATTCATGAACCTGTATTTTGATCTTTCCGGGGCCTTAAATTCTCCGGATGTTAGCCCTGAGCAGAAGAGAAGATATACAGATTTTCAGACGGCAATACAGCAAGTGTTTGCCAGGGTTACCGAGAAAGATTCTTTTAAAGGTACACTTTCGAAGATTAAAGATCTTGAGGATATCTACGGAGACAATATGTATTAAGAGATATCCGGAGTAATAAATAAAGGGGCTGTCTAAAAAGGTAGGCAGCCTCTTTATTTATTACATGGAAAACTGGCTGCACCATTCTTCAAAACATAAAAGAGACCATATAAGAAGCCTGTGGTTTACTCCTTGAGAATGTTCTTTTATTGTTTTCTCCACGAACTTCTTATTGATGTATTTATCCATCTTCGTGCCTGAAGAAAGGAGTTTCTCTTTTACGTAATCAAAATTTTCACCCCTGAACCAGCTTTCGTCAGGGGAGGAGAAACCTTGTTTTTTCCTGTTGGTTATGCTCTCGGGCAGGATCTCTTTCATGGCTTCACGCAGGATGTTTTTGCCGTCGTCATGCTTTCTTATATATTTAATATTTCTTCTTATCTCGTTTTCATCTATTCTTTTTATATGATTAATATTTTTTAGTTTATGTTTAATGGGTATTTTCATTGCGAAATCCACAAGATCATTATCAAGGAAAGGGAACCTTTCTTCAAGGGAATTTGCCATGGCAAGCTTATCCCCGACAACCAAAAGGCCGTGTAGGAAGGTTTTTATCTCAAAATAAAGGGAGTTGGCAATATGATCTTCGGGAGAGTCATATCTTAAGTCTTCGTTAAATGTGAATACCCTGCGGAAGATATCATAATTTGAATGGTTTTTTGTATACTGGTATACATCGCTGTTGAAGAGATTCTTTTTCTGCTGGTCGGTTACCAGTCTCTGCCAGAAATCATAGTAATTTTTAAAGAAGTCTTCTTTATCAAGTGATTTTATTATCCTATAATATCTCCAGGGATAACCGCCGTAGAGTTCATCCCCGCCCGCGCCTGAGAGGCATACTTTTACGAATTTGGATGCCAGCCTGCTTATGTAGTAATTAGGATAGCACATACCTATTCTAAGGTCTTCAAGATGCCATATAAGTTTTGGCATAATCCATTTTATATCACCCGCGTTTATTACCTGTTCATAGAGCTCTGTTTTATATGCATTTGCCACCAGTTCCGCGCTTCTTCTTTCGTCAAAAGTGGCTTCAATTCCGGTAACGTTTGAAAGCTCAAAACCGGCGGTGAACGTAGTTAATCTCGGTATATACCTGCTGGCTACGGCAGTTATAGAGGCGCTGTCCATACCGCCGCTTAAGTAGCTGCCTACGGGAACATCTGAGATAAGCTGGCGTTTTACGGCCTGTTTAAAAAGCTTAAGCGTCTCTTCTTTAGCATCTTTAAACTTTAATCTTTTATCCCTGTCTGTGAAATTGTAATCCCACCAGCAGTATCTTTCAAAACCGTTATCAAAATCTATCCTCGCTATATTTGCCGCGGGAAGAAGATAAATATCTTTAAATAAGGTGTGGTACTGGAAAAGGTTCTGGAAAGTGAAATATTCGTCTAAAGCGTCTAAATTTATGTCTTTACGGTAATCTTTGTATTCCAGTATGGATTTTATTTCGCTTGCGAAGATAACAAGGTTATTTAAGACAGTGTAATACAGGGGTTTTACCCCGAATCTGTCTCTTGCAAGGTAAAGTACTTTTTTGCGGTTATCCCATACGGCAAAAGCGAACATGCCGTTAAATTTTTTAACGCAGTCTATGCCCCATTCCAGGTAAGCGTAAATTATTACTTCCGTGTCGGAATGCGATTCAAATTTGTGCCCGAGCCCTATGAGTTCTGTTCTTATCTGCTGGAAGTTGTATATTTCGCCGTTATGTACAACCCATATATTTTTGGATTTATCGCTCATCGGCTGGTGGGCGGCAGGGGAGAGGTCAATTATGGAAAGGCGCCTGTGACCCATGAAAAGGTTCCATTTTTTTCCTTTTACCTCTTTTCTGCCCCCGTCAGAGTCTATGTTTAGAAGGTCGGGACGTATGCCGGCAAATTTAGGGTCTGTAAAATTTTTGTAATAAGAAGAGCCGCCGTAAGAGCCTGTCTGGTACAGAAGATAACCCGCGTCATCAGGACCTCTGTGAGATATGGCATCACACATTTTTTTTATATAATCCGTATTTATGGGTTTATTATCTAAAGATATAACTCCGGCTATACCGCACATTTAAAAACCCCTTATATTATACTTTTGCTCTTGCTTTTTCTACCTGTTCTTTATGGGAATTTCTCCAGTTTATGAGTTTTTCAAGTCCTTCTCTTAATTGCACCTGGTATTTAAAACCTATCTCTTTTTTGGCTTTCTCTGGATCACCGATTCTGTTGGTAACAAAAGTTACTCCCTGCGGTTCATAATGTATTTTTTGACCGCTTTTAGTTATATCAAGGATAAGCTCACCGACTTCTTTTATTGAAGTCTGCACGCCTGTGCCTACATTGTAAAAGGAATCGGTCGCGTCTGATTTCATGGCGCATACATTGGCTCTTGCGGCATCCGATGAATATATGAAATCATAACTCTGGGATCCGTCCCCGTAAACAACTGGAGGCTGGTTATTATCAAGACGGTCAAGGATTTTCATAATGACAGCTATATAAGCGCCTTTGTAATCCTGTCTGGGCCCGTACACATTCATATATCTTAAGCCGGCATAATTTAAGCCGTATCTGTTATAGAAAGCGCGGCACATATGTTCACCTGCTATTTTGGTTGCCCCGTAAAAAGTTTTATTATTATATATATGGTCTTCTTTCATGGGAAGTTCTACCGCATCGCCGTAAACAGAAGCCGAGGACGAATAAATAAGTTTTTTGACATTATGCCTGGCGCAGGCTTCCAGTACATTGAAAGTCCCTTCAATGTTTACATGGAACGCGCTTTTCGGATAATCATAACAGTGAAGCAGCCATAAGGCGGCAAGATGGATTACATAATCTTTACCTTTTACCGCTTCATTAAGGATATCGGTATGGAGTATATCCCCGCCGAGCTCAAATATTTTAACCCGCGGATCTTTCAAAGCTTCTTTTACATTATCAAAAGATCCCCTTGAAAAATTATCATAAACGGCAATTTCTTTAAGATCTTCTTTTAAAAGCTCGTCCACTACATGAGAACCTATAAAACCGGCTCCGCCTATAACCAGGACCTTTGAACCTCTTATATCGTTTTGCTGCATAATTATCATCCCTTCCAGTTATAAATAACTGTTATTTATAAAAGATTAACAGAAAAAAACAGTATTGTAAATACTTGTTATTCTATAACTTTTACGATTTTATACGTGCTGTAAGGCAGGAAAGCCGTCTGGGGGAATAAAGTCGCGTATATTGTATAATTTTTGGTTTTCATTGTTTCAATTATTTTCAGATTAACTTTATTAGTCTGCTGAGGATCTTCTATATCTTTAGAAGAAATTAATTCATCATCATGATAAATTGATACATTAAGTTTATCGGCTATTCTTGCGGCATCGGGATCCATGTCAACAGTTACCAGAAGTTCTTCATCCATAAAAATTTTAGCCGTATCCGCAATATTTAATTTAGGATTCATATTGTTAACATGTATTGTTTTATATGTGCTTGATAGATTAAAAGCATTATAAGGGGTAAGTGAGGCAAACAAGGTAACGGTAGAGTTTGTTAAATCTAGGGGCACTGTAAAATAGAACTGATTTCTTGTCTGGGGTTTATCTATTGTCTTGGTCATAAAAATTTTTCCGCCGTCTTTGGCTATTATCTGTATCTGGTTCGCGGCTTTAAGCGCTTCGGGGCTTATCTCAATAATCAAATTTATATTCTGCCCCTTATGGAAGAAAGAATCATTTTTTATGCTCGGGATATCAAGCTGAGAGTCTATCCTGTCAATTTTTATTATTTTATTTGTTTTGGGCTGTGTGAATTTGTCTTCAGGGGACAAGTTTACGCGCAGATCGCTGTTGCTTAAAGGCGCGTTGTCGGGAATATGGAGTATTATGGAGTTATTAGTTTGAAGTTTGTCAGTGTCTTTGGAAGTAACCAGAGTGTCATTTTTATAAACACCTATTTCCAGTTTGTCTCCCGAGACTGCGGCTTCCTTAGTAACGGTTATATTTGCGTTAATATCCTGTCCGGGATAAAATTTCTCATTATCTTGAATATTGGTTATATTAAGCTTAGGGTTAATTTTTTCAATTATAATTTCTTTTTCAGATGATGAAGCGGTAAAATTATTTTCCGGGTATATAACCGCCTTTATCGTGCCTTTTCCCGCAGGAGTATTATCAGGCATCTGGAGCATGAGCGGGTTGTTTGCTGATGGCCCGAATATATCTTTTGATGCTACTATTTTGCCGTCTAAGTTAATTGTAACGGTTAATCTGTTAGCCGAACGCGCGGCCACGGATGACATCTGTATTAAAAGATTTATATCCTGTCCCGCATAAAGAACAGACCCCTCCTTTATATTAGCTATTTTCAATTGGGAATCTACCGTATCTAAATTTGAAAAGACCTGTGAAATTAAAATAAATGATATTAAAAATAAAAAAACTAATATTTTTTTCATATAAAACTCCGATTATAATATATAATAAATTACTTGCTTATTATAATAAATTCCCATATTAAAGTAAAATTCCTGTTTAAAAGCCCCCGGAATTATTCCAAGGGGCTTTTAAAGAAGTACTATTACATTTATAAGCTAAGGTGTAATTTCAATATTTCTTAACTTAGTATTAGAGGTAAAATACGCCCCCGGAGAAAGTGTTGCTTTTATTATCGCCATGCCCGGTTCTATATGTCCCGGACCGGGTATTTCCAGTCTAACGCGTTCATTGCGGCTTGGATCCCTTATTATCTTACGTGCGATTCTCTCACCGTCTTTTTCGATTTCAACGGTTAATTCATTGGTAATACTAGCGGCTCTGTCAGTCATGGTAACTCTAACTATAAGGGTTCTTCCTCTTTTAATTTTGTGATTACTGGGTGGCTCCATAATACTTAGTGCCGCATTAACTGCATTTATAGTGATGTTATTAACAGCTAAAGTCTGTGTTAAACCGTCTTCCGGCCGGAGTGATGCTTCTACAGTAGCATTTCCGGGGGAGATTCTGGGTATTTGAAGGCGGACTTCCGTATTAGCCTGAGGGTTTTGTATTACTTCTTGATCAAGCATCTGTCCGGCTTTCATGAGTTTGACATCTAAAGTACTTGGAACGCCTACTGCCTCAGGGTTCATGTTAATATGAGCTATGAATGCATCTCTGATTATGAATACTGTACCTTCTGCCGGGATTGGGATACTCAGATTTGCATTAATTTTTTCCACTCTGAAATTAATAGTTGCGGAATGATTAATAAAGCTTCCGACAGGGTCTAGAATTGCTTCAATAACTGCTTCACCTTCGGGAATATTGGCAGGAATGGTTATTCTTTGATTATTATTAACCTGCGGTCTTTGTATGGTATATATAGCAAGGTCCTGCCCCGCGCGTTTAACTTTGATTTTCAATGTGATATTAAGGCCAACTGCTTCAGGATTCATAGCTACAACAACATCAATTTGCTGTCCCGCTCTTAATACGATACCTGCCTGTGGGCTTGTAATCCTTATCCCCGCATCGATATTTTCAATTCTAATATTTTGCGTTGCGGTGTGATTAATAAAATCTTCGGCAGGATCTAAAGTTGCTTCTATAATGGCCTCGCCTGGTGGAATATTACCGGGTATGGTTATACTTTGACTGTTATTACTCTGCGGGTTTTGTATAATTTGTTGTATAAGAACCTGGTTGCCGTGTTTGAGTTTAATTCTTAAAGATCTAGCGGCGCTTGCCGCTTCAGGTAATACAGTTACATTAACCTGTACCTGCTGTCCGGGTGTAAAGCTTGTATTAGGCGCAGGTGCGGTTATTCTTACATCAGCCCGGGTCATACCTATAATAACATTAAGTTCAGCTACATGGTTAGAGAAATTAACATAAGGAGAAACAGCCGCAACGATTTTATAATTACCCGGCTGGGCATTAGCCGGTATTTGTATCTGTGCCTGGTTATTAGCCTGCGGGTTATCGATATTAATTCT
>JBDRKI010000038.1:0-29705 GCA_043814095.1 Armatimonadota bacterium
GCGGGCGGCAAATCTCCGGTCTGAGGAACACGAACCGCAAGTGAGGCACGGGCAGTTGGACGAGTTTGCTAAACAAAACAAAGTCCTTGCTATCGAAGGCTGTCCGGAGTAAATGCGGCAGATATATGGGGAGAAAGACAGCGCTCTTACTCGGGGAGGTCTATTAACAAGCTGATTAAATCGGCAACCTGTGTTGTGAAATACAATTGAGTTAACAGAAGTCAGCAGAAGTCATAGTACCGTGTGTGAGCGCGGGAAGGACTGAACACGAAGAAAGGTAAGTTTATCGTGAGTTCAAATTGTGAACATAGACAGCAGAAAATTCCGAAGGGAAGTTTGCGGCAACAGAAAGCGGTGAATACGCTGTGTGCTGCCGAAGCGCCGAGTTCGCAAGAGGCACAAACGCATAAACAAACCTGCGAAGAAGAGAGCTGCTTAATGGAGCAGGTGGTTAGCCGTCAGAACATGTTGTCCGCACTAAAGCGTGTACAACAAAACAAAGGTTCTGCAGGTGAAGATGGTATGCCAGTAAAAGAACTGCCACAATATCTTAAAGAACATTGGGTAGAGATACGACAAAGTCTATTGAATGGCAGTTACAAACCTAAGCCGATAAGAAGGGTTGAGATACCGAAACCCGACGGAGGCATAAGGCAGTTAGGAATACCCATTGTGCTAGATCGCTTAATCCAACAAGCAATTCTACAAGTGTTAACGCCGATATTCGACCCGCAGTTTTCCGAGAGTAGTTATGGTTTTCGCCCAAAGAGAAATGCTCATCAAGCTGTGAAGAAAGCGAGAGAATATATCCAAGCAGGAAATATATATGTTGTGGATATAGATATCGAGAAATTCTTTGACAGAGTTAATCACGATATACTGATGAGCAGAGTAGCAATAAAAGTGAGAGACAAACGCATACTACGTCTTATCGGAAAATACCTGCGTTCTGGTGTAATGGTAAATGGTGTTTGCCATGCGACAGAAGAGGGTACGCCGCAGGGCGGAAGCCTAAGCCCACTGCTTGCGAACATACTGCTGGATGAACTTGATAAAGAACTGGAGAAAAGAGGTCACAAGTTTGTTCGCTATGCAGATGATTGCAATATATATGTAGCAAGCAGAAGAAGCGGTTTGCGTGTAATGTCGAGTGTAAAAGCATTTGTGGAAAGAAAGCTAAAGCTGAAAATCAACGAAAGCAAAAGTGATGTAGAATACTCAAGCAAAAGAAAGTTCTTAGGGTTTTCATTTACATCAGGAAACGAAAATACGTTTAGCGAAACGAATTGTAATACGCGTTGCAGACAAGATAAAAGCGCTAACTAACCGCAGTAAAGGTTGGAGTATTGAGAAACGAATAAAAGAACTTAATCAATATCTGCGCGACTGGATAGGGTATTTTCGGATTGCAGAGACGCCAAGCATATTCCAAAGAATAGACAAATGGATAAGAAGGCGTCTGCGAATGTGTCTATTGAAACAATGGAAACTACCGAGAACGAAGACGAAGAAGCTAACGGCGCTTGGTATTTCTGCAAAATGGGCAGGATGTATAAGCAACTCCCGCAAAGGGGTATGGCATCTTGCATGCAGTCCCCAAATGCACAAAGCCCTAAATCTAGCCTATTGGCAAGAAGCAGGGCTTATCAGCTTAGCTAAAACTCATTACAGACTTTGTCAATCTTTGTGAACCGCCGTATGCCGAACGGCTTGTACGGTGGTGTGAGAGGACGGAGGTTAATCGCCTCCTCCTACTCGTTTGTATCCAGCAGTTTATATGAATTGTATGTAATATAGAAGGATTTTTATGCAGATAAAACTAATCTTTCGGAATCATGAAAAAACTACTTACTATTGTAATCATAATCCTTCTTGCGGGGATGTCTTTTGCGGGGGAATATTTTACCGTTAAGGATTCTTACGGGAATAAAGTTAAGATAAAGAAATGCCCGCAGAGGATTGTATCTTTAAATCCTTCTGTTACCGAGATACTGTATTCATTAGGTCTTGATAATAAAATTGTTGCTGTATCAAATAACTGCAATTATCCCGTTAAAGCTAAAAATAAGCCTAAGATAGGGGATCTTAGCTTAAATTACGAGAGGATAATCTCTTTAAAGCCTGACATTGTAATAGCAGAAGGCTCTATATTTAAAGATACACTGGATAAACTTAAAAGCTTAAATATTCCTGTATTTCTCGTAAGCTGTGACAATCTTAAAGAGTTTCAATCCTCTTTTATTATTCTGGGAAAAGCTTTGGGTAAAGAGAGTAAAGCTAAGGAATTAATGAATGCTTTTAATTATAAGCTGGATAAGATTAAAAAAAGAGCTGTTAATATTAAGGATAAACCTAAGGTCTTTGTTGAGATATGGAACCAGCCCCTTATGACAGCTTCTAAAGGCACATTTATAGATGAGATAATACAGATTAGCGCAGGGGAGAATATAGCTAAGAATTTAAATAATAAGTATCCCGTTGTGAATACCGAATTTTTGATTAAGAATAATCCCGATATTATCATACTTACAACAAATAATCCGGACGATATTTATAATAATAAGGTTTTGAAAAATATAAACGCAGTTAAGAATAAGAAGGTTTACAAGATAAGCCCTGATATCATAGCAAGACCCACCTTGAGACTTGCAGAAGCCGCCTCCCAGATTTATAATTGGGTATGCAGTTATAAACCATCATGTCCCGGGCGAATTTTAACAAGATAAAAATTTATTATGAAAAATACAGTAATAAAAAAGATAATTACATATAACTTTTCTCTTTTAATTATTCTTATTATTTCTATTATTATTTCCCTTAAGCTGGGCTCTGCAGATATAAGCTGGGCTGATATACTTAAAATGGATTCTGATGTATATAAGACGATTATACTCCAGATACGGCTTCCCAGGATACTGCTAGCCGGGCTTGTAGGAGCGTCTTTGGCTGTTGCCGGTGTTGCATTCCAGGGTGTTTTAAGAAATGACCTTGCCGATCCGTATATAATAGGTACCTCATCCGGCGCCGCTCTGGGTGCGGCAGTAACCATTATGCTGGGTATCGGCGGGCTTCTTAATAATATTCCCCTTATACCGGTAATAGCTTTTACCTCATCCCTGCTTACAATGATCATTATTTATCAGATTGCAAGGGTGGGGAATAAGCTTCCCACAGAGACTTTTCTTCTTGCTGGTGTTGTTATGGGCGCTTTTTTATGGGCGCTTGTCTCATTTTTATTTATTATGGCGAAAGAAAGTCTGCCGAAAATAATATTCTGGATGATGGGTACTTTTAATTACCAGGGCTGGAACCATATACTTCTCCTTATCCCTTATTTTTTAATAGCATTTATATTTTTATACATATTAAGCTTCAGGTTAAATATATTTTCTTTGGGAGAAGAGCACGCGGCTCATCTGGGCATATCTGTTGAGAAGAGTAAGTTCTTGGTTATACTTTTCGCAACCCTTATAACATCAGCGGCTGTTGCGGTAAGCGGTATGATAGGTTTTGTGGGTTTGATGGTCCCGCATATTATGAGAAATATTACAGGATCGGACCACAGGCTGCTTTATCCGGTAAGCGCCTTATCGGGTGCTGTATTTTTAATATGGGCCGATAACCTTTCCAGGCTTTTAATAAGTCCGGCAGAGATACCCGTGGGAGTCATAACCGCGCTTTGCGGTGCGCCGTTTTTCTTTTATTTGTTAAAGATAAGAAAATCAAAGATTATTACTTTTAAATAGGGATAGAGATGTCAATAAAAATTAAAGATTTATCATTTAGCTATAACGGGGTTGAAGTGCTTAAAAGCATAAATCTTGATATGCCCGCGGGTAAGATTATAGGGGTGCTGGGTCCTAACGGATCAGGCAAGTCAACTTTGCTGAAACTCCTTAGCGGGTACCTGCATCCGGGTCAGGGGACAGTGCTTTTAAATGATGAGAATATAGTAAAGATGTCAAACAAGGAAAAAAGCAAGCTCACCTCTTTTGTCGCGCAGAATTATAATTTTTCTTTTCCTTATTCATGTTATGAATTTATTATGATGGGGCGGTATCCTTTCCTTGGCTACCTGGGATTTGAGACAGAAGAAGATATTAATATAGTAAATGAAACCATGAAGCTGACAAACACGGATTATTTAAGAAACAGACTTATAAATACGCTCTCCGGCGGTGAGGCCCAGCGGATCTTGATAGCCCAGGCGCTTGCATCTTGCGCGGATATCCTGCTTTTAGATGAGCCCATTAACCACCTTGATATAAAATACCAGATAGAAGTCCTGGATCTTATCAGGAAGATAAATAAAGAGAATAATATTACAATTGTGATGGCAATTCACGATCTTAACCTGGCATTAATGTACTGTGATGAAGTAATTATGCTTAAAGACGGCTCTGTTTATTCTCAAGGCATGCCCGGGGATGTTATTTCAAAAGAAAGCATCTTAAAAGTTTTTGGCGTGAATACCGGTTTTGTGGAAAGCAGCGAGGGCAGATTTATTATTCCCTTAACGGCAGGCAGATAGTTATGCATATCCCGTCTTATATAAAAACACATAAAGAAGGCGGACTTAAGGAAAAAGCAAATTCCGCTTATAAAATAATTCAGAAGTGTAATCTGTGTCCCAGGGAATGCGGCATTAATAGGACAAAGGGCGAGAAGGGTTTCTGCGGTATTTTTGATCTCCCGGTTATCTCAAGCGCATTTCCTCATTTTGGCGAAGAGCCTCCTATCTCTGGCTTTTCAGGTTCAGGCACCATATTTTTTTCAGGATGCAACTTAGGGTGTATATTCTGCCAGAATTATGATATAAGTCACCTTCGTGACAGTCATGAAGGGGAAGGGTATGAGATAAGCATACCCGAGCTTGCGGATTATATACTTTCTCTCCAGGATAAAGGCTGTCATAATATTAATTTTGTCACCCCGACCCACCAAGTTCCGTTTATTCTTGATGCGCTGTGTATCGCTGTTAAGAAGGGATTAAAAATCCCGCTTGTTTATAACTGCGGGGGATACGAATCCGTTAAAACAATAAAACTGCTGGAAGGCGTCTTTGATATTTATATGCCTGATTTTAAATTTTGGGATGAAGTTTACGCGGAAAAATTCTGCCGCGTAAAAGATTACAGAAAAAACGCCAAAGAGTCCATAAAAGAAATGCACCGGCAGACGGGGGATTTAAAGCTTGATGATAAAAGCATCGCTTATAAAGGAGTGCTTGTCAGGCATCTTGTAATGCCGGAAGATATTGCCGGGACATATGAGGTCTGCAAATTTTTAAATAATGAAATTTCTCCCGGCACTTATATTAATATAATGGATCAGTACAGGCCCTGTTATAAAGCATATGATTATCCGGAAATCTCAAGAAGCATAAACGGTAAAGAGTATTCTGCGGCCGTTAAAAATTGTTTAAAAAGCGGTTTACATAGACTTAGTAAATAGAGTAAAATATTAGAAAGAGGATTTTGAAAATTTATTAAAGAAGTTAAATTTTAAAACTGCCGGGGGACATAATGCATCAATTTGCAAATACAGATAACGCGTATAGAGGATACAGCAGTACATTAAGATACTCCCGTTTAACTTATAAAGACGATATATTTTATCTGAACCAGATCATAACCGCGCCTTACTGTTTCGGTCTCGGGAACAATAAAAAAGACGGAAAAAAAGCAAATACAAGGCCGCGCAGGACTAAATTTTACAGGATAAAAACCATGCACGGCCAGATATGTAATATAAATATGGACAGCGCGGCAAAAACAGAAACGGTAAATAAGCTGTATTCCTATTATAATTAATCATAACGGCCGGACTTTTTAAAATTAAATCACATTTTTAATACCAGTTAATTTTATATTTAAAGAGGTGAATTATGAAAGCTATAATTTTAGCTGCAGGTTATGCGGTAAGACTGCGTCCTTTGACTTTAAACAAGCCCAAACCGCTTTTGCCTATAAACAAAAAACCCATTGTTGACTATATTATGAAGCACATAAAGAAGATAAAAGAGATTGATGAGGTTCTTATTGTTACGAATGACAAATTTAGCAAAAACTTTAACTTCTGGAAAAAGAAAATCAAAGCCGCTTCTCCTAAAATAACGGTAATAAATGACGGCACAAAAAGCGACGCGGATAAATTAGGCGCTATAGGCGACATAAGGTATACGCTAAATAAGGGCAAAGTAAAAGATGATGTCCTTATAATAGCAGGGGATAATATTTTTGAGTTTGATATGAAAAAGTTTTTTGACTTTTTTAAGAGTAAGAAAAATATAGTCGCTTTAAAATATGTAAAGAACAAAAAACTTCTCCCCCACTACGGCATTGTTAAAGTGGATAAAAACAAGCGCATGACGAGCTTTGAGGAAAAACCCCAAAAACCCAAATCCAACCTTGCTTCAATATGCTGCTATTTCTTTGAAAAAGGAACCCTGAAATACGTGGATAAATATTTAAAGAATAAATTAAATAAAGACGCACCGGGCAACTTTATAGCGTGGCTGCACAAACAGATTCCCGTTTACGGCTTCATATTCAAAGAAGGCTGGTTTGATATAGGAGATATGGGGTCATATAAGAGAGCCGACAGGTTATATGCAAAAAAAGCTAAAACAAAAACTAAAGTGAAAAATAAAAAACGTAAAAAAGTTTTAACTTCGGCGTAGTAAGAGGCTTATCTATGATTTATTTTGAAAAAGCGGGCGAGCACAATACTGAAGACACTTTGAAGGCCGCAAAAGAAGAGGCGTTAAAAAGGGATATAAAGCACGTGGTGATTGCTTCAACAAGAGGCAATACCGCGCGCCTTGCGGCAGAATTTTTTAAAGGCGCAGGATTAAACCTGGTTATAGTAACGCATAATACGGGTTTTAAAGAACCCGGAGTACAGGAATTTGATCCCGGGTTGAAAAATGATCTGGAAGCCAGAGGCATTAAAGTGCATACAGGTACAATGGTATTAAGGAATTTAGGCAGATCTATTAAAAATATATTAGGATACTGCCAGGAAGAATTAGTTAATACTGCTTTAAGGATGTTCGGACAGGGCACAAAGGTTTGTATAGAAATAGCGGCTTCTTCATGTGATGCCGGGCTTGTGCCTCCTGAGGATATAATTGCGGTGGCGGGCACGGGAAAAGGGGCTGATACCGCTGTTATAATAAAGGCAGATTCTTCCAATAATTTCATGGAAATGAAGGTAAGGAGCTATATTGCCAAGCCCCGGGAGTTTTAGATTGAAAATCGTTATTTTAGGCCAAAAAGTATTAATTTTGGGCTGATTTTTCTTGATAAACTGCACCCGATTGAGCATTATAAAAAGGTCAAAATGTTAACAAAAAGTTAACATTTTGTTAACATTTTGGCAACATCTATATACTATACTATGCTATAATTAAAGTAGGAAAAAAGGAAACTCATTTGCATTTGAGGATGTGATTAGTATGATACAATTTTTAGCACCGATAGTAGGCGGCCTGCTTGGCCAGATGTTAATGCCTAAAGCTGCGCAGCCGCAGATGAATGCGGGCGGTATGGATATTACCCAGATGGGTCTGCCTGGAGCAGTACCCAGTATGTCACCTGTAAATAACGGCTTTAACTGGGCATCCATGCTGGGCGGAGTTCTGTCAGCCGCATTAGGCGGCGGCCAGATGTCTCCTTTCGGCATGATGGGCGGCGGCGGCATGATGGGTGGCGGAATGATGGGCGGAATGGGCAACCCGTTTTCACTTGGTTCCATGATGGGCGGCCTCGGCGGATTTTTCTCGCCTTCACCCACGCTTATGGGCCTCGGAGCTCCGGGCGGGAGCCTCTATCCCAAAACAACGGCAGCCGTGAATGAAATGGTGGAAACAATAAACAGTGGCGGCCAGAGCCAGTATGCTGACGCCAACATGAATCTGCTTGATTCAGTCCCGGATATACTTTCATAAAAATTAATAAGTAACAGATAAAAAATAGAACCCCGTTATAAATTTTAAACGGGGTTTTTTATTTACTTCTTTTCTTTTTTTTCTGCAGGACAATTTTGCGAATTTTAGAAGTTTTATTATATATTATAGAGATATAGAGGAGAGTGGATATGGAAACAGATAATAAGTTTATTTCTAATTTTCTTATTCTCAAAATAGTTTTAGTCATAATATCTCTTTTTGCTTTTCTGGTAAAAAAAGACGCTGTCTTTTTTGTCGCTGGATTCCTTGTTTATTCGGTTTCGTTTTTAATCTATTATTTCCTGAACAGAGGATTTAATAAAGAAAAGCCGGAGGGCAGGCAGGCGTTTATTGCCTTAAACCCTTCATTTATAAGTACGGCTTTAGTATTGATTGTTCTTTATTATATATGTAAGACTGTTGATATATCGGCAACTCGTGTGCCTCTTTTGTTGTTCGGGCTGGGACTTGCGTCTGATGCGTTATTTGTTGTTCTGGCCGGCAGAAAGATGTCTTTAAAAAATGCCGTAGTAAATGCCGCATCTTCCATGCAGTCGGGTTTTTACCTGCATATAGCCGTTATTTTTTCCGTTATTCTGGGTTCTTATCATTTCTCGGGAGATAGTTATTTACCCTTACTTCCTTTCTACTTCACGGTATTTGCTTTTGCCCTGTGCCTTGTATTCAGCATTATCATGAATACCGGCATGAAGCCTTCGGCAAGCAATATACTGCATTTCGTATATGCGGTTCTGCTTCTGATTCTCGGCTTTTTTGTGGTAAAGATGATTGTGAAAGATATTAATTATTTTTACTGTATTGCCGCGGGTATTGTGTCCGCGTTTGTTATTTCACTTGTTTCCTGTTATAACGAAAGCGAAGATAAATCTATTAATTTATCAGTGCTTGCGGTATTAATACTGGTTGGAATATTATGGGCCTCTTTTAAATTTGCCAGAGGGTACGGCCTATCGTTGTGCGCCGTGGGTTTTCTTGCGGATCTTCTGCTTCTTCTTCCTTTTATGGTGTATAAATATAATAATGAAGAAGGATCCCTGTTCAAGAATGCCGTTAAAGTTTTAACCGTTGCGGGTTTTGTTTTAATCCTAGTTTTAAACGTAAGGATATTTATACAATTTACCAGATTGTATGAAATAGGGATAAACTTAAACAACGGTTATTTTATAGTAGGGGTTATGCTGGGGTTATTTCTTCCTCTTATTATTGAAATTGACGCCTTGTTTAATCCCTTTAAAAGCAGTATCAGCAGGGTGTCGGGATTATTTTTTACGGGCTTTAATTATATCGCGCTGCTTATTCTGGCGGGATTTTCTATTGTGTGTGTGACCATGTTTCTCGGGATAGAACCTTTAGCCGCGGTATTAATAGGTCTTATTGCTGCGGGAGCCGTATCGTTTATACATTTATTTAAGTATAAAATTGATGATCCGGTATGGAATACATCCCTGGGTTCTTTATGGATTATTATAGGCATTGCTGCATATCCCGTTATGAGAACCTTAACCCCGGTTCTGGGTGATATATCCAGGATACAGAAGATAGGTATGGTTCTGGTATTGTTATTAATCGTGCTTGTGTTCTATGTGGCCGGCGGTTACAGCAGAAAACAGGCCTAGATATATATTAATATATAATAGGATGAAACTTGATTTTAAAATAGTCCCTTAAACGAGTGAAACCCGCTATGACATAAGTCAAGGCAGGTTTCACTCTAGCCGTCTCCTATTAATATTATATAACATGTATATTGCCAAAAAGTTACAAAATTGTTAACAAATTGTTAACTTTTCGTACCTTATAGAATAGGGCTGATGCCCTAAAAGCTGGATATCATCCTTAAATTTCAAAAATTTTTGCTGGTTGCGGGGTTGATATGAAAAGAAAATTTATAGCCTCTATGATGCTGTTTCTGGCAGTAATATTGATGTTTTTACGGGTGTCCGCGGCGGCGGATGAAAAAACCGCCTCCCCCGAGAGGCAGGTAACGGTAGCCATTAAAAAAGGGCCCAGTTATGTTTTTCATGTCATGGCGGTATCCAAACTGGGTTTTGACAGCGATTACGCCGTTATATATAAAGATACTGTTGTAGATGAAGACAAATATTTTCTGCAGAAATATGATGAACTGCTTACCTTCAAAGACGGCAAATGCGGCGACCTTGTTCAGATTGCTGTTTTTTTCCCCGCCTATATTAATCTTGAAACAAGGGAAGATTTTAAAGAATATTTTTCACTGCTGAAAAAGGGATTTAAGGTAAACGATTTTACGGATTTTTTGACAAGATACGCGTCCTTTATTGAAAAACTGAAAGTCTGGCCTTTTAAGCAGAACCGTATAGATAACGATTATTTAAAATCTCTTTCAAAGCACAGAGATATTATTTATGAGATGGAAGATATTTATCTGAGAAACTACGGTGTTTACTATCAGAGATTATGGGAAGTTGAAAAAGGCAAAATGTTTGATGTTGCTAAAATAATTAATGACCGTCTTAAACATTCAAAATATGAAAACCTGATTTTCAAGTGGGAGAAAACTACGGGTAAAAAGTTTAAGACGGATGACTATTACATTATACTGAGCAGGGCGATAAAGAACGGCCCCAGCGCCATTTCCCTGGGTTATGATCAGAATGTTCTTTTCTATGATTTCTCTTATGAACTGATGATGAAATATATAAGCCATGAAACCGGCGCGCATATTTTAATTGACATATTTGCCGATATGATTAAAAAAGGTGATTATAGTTTTGCCGAGGTTTACAACGCGTATGAATGCCTTGCCGCTTTTTATAATTCTAAAATTTTAAACACAAGCGTGTATTACCTGCCTTCTTCCTACGAGCCCGGGGAGTATGAAAGCATATACTCAAAACTTTATAACGAAAACCCCGGTATTTCTCCGGAGGCGCTTTTAACAAAGGGCTTAAACATTTTTTTAAGCTCAAAAAAGAGTGTTTCAGAATAGTTTTACAAAGCCGTTTTTGCCCTTAAAATAAGGGAAAAATAAATTTTAGATTTTTTTTCGGAAAACACTTGACAAGTTAAAAATATATATGCTATACTTACGCTTGTCCCCATGGAGGGACATTGCACCAAGTGTCAAAAATGTACCAGAAACCAGAGCTAAAAAGGCACTTGTTTTTTTGACAAAAATATTATTAAGTGGTATAATAATAAGGGTTCAAAAAAGAACCTCAAGATGAGTTGAAAAGCTAATCTTTTTTTATACCCCGTTCATTGAAAACTAAATAGTGTTGTATTGATGTGCGGGTTCTCAAGTTTTAAGCTTGAGAACTGTCTAACTATGAGTTAATTTATTAAAAGAGCCACAAGCTCTATTAAAGAATAAAAACTAACGCAAGTTAGTTTAATTTTTTTACGGAGAGTTTGATCCTGGCTCAGGACTAACGCTGGCGGCGCGCCTAACACATGCAAGTCGTACGGTCTACCCCGGGTAGTAATACCTGGGAATAGATAGTGGCAGACGGGTGAGTAACACGTGGGTAACCTGCCTCTTTGCTGGGGATAACTAGCCGAAAGGCGAGCTAATACCGAATATCTTGTTTTGGGGCATCCCGAAACAAGGAAAGAAGTAATTCGCGAAGAGAGGGGCCCGCGGCCTATTAGCTAGTTGGTGGGGTAATGGCCTACCAAAGCTATGATGGGTAGCCGGTCTGAGAGGACGATCGGTCACACTGGGACTGAGACACGGCCCAGACTCCTACGGGAGGCAGCAGTGAGGAATTTTGCGCAATGGGCGAAAGCCTGACGCAGCGACGCCGCGTGAGTGATGAAGGCCTTCGGGTTGTAAAGCTCTGTCAGAGGGGACGATAATGACGGTACCCTCAGAGGAAGCCTCGGCTAACTACGTGCCAGCAGCCGCGGTAAGACGTAGGGGGCAAGCGTTGTCCGGATTCATTGGGCGTAAAGAGCTCGTAGGCGGAATTGTAAGTCTGAAAGTAAATCTATCGGCTCAACCGATAGGCCATTTTGGATACTGCAGTTATTGAGAACAGGAGAGGATAGCGGAATTCCTGGTGTAGTGGTGAAATACGTAGATATCAGGAGGAACACCGGTGGCGAAGGCGGCTGTCTGGCCTGTTTCTGACGCTGAGGAGCGAAAGCTAGGGTAGCGAACGGGATTAGATACCCCGGTAGTCCTAGCCGGAAACGATGGATACTAGGTGTAGGAGGTATCGACCCCTGCTGTGCCGCAGTTAACACATTAAGTATCCCGCCTGGGAAGTACGGTCGCAAGACTAAAACTCAAAGGAATTGACGGGGGCCCGCACAAGCGGTGGAGCATGTGGTTTAATTCGACGCTACGCGAAGAACCTTACCAAGGCTTGAACTGTACAGGATAAGCATGCAGAAATGTACGTGTTCCTTCGGGAACCTGTATGGAGGTGCTGCATGGCTGTCGTCAGCTCGTGCCGTGAGGTGTTGGGTTAAGTCCCGCAACGAGCGCAACCCCCGTTCTTAGTTGCTACAGGTAATGCTGAGCACTCTAAGGAGACTGCCGATTACAAGTCGGAGGAAGGTGGGGATGACGTCAAGTCAGCATGGCCCTTACGTCTTGGGCTACACACGTGCTACAATGGCCGGTACAGAGGGTTGCCAAATCGCAAGATGGAGCTAATCCCTAAAACCGGCCTCAGTTCGGATTGGAGGCTGCAACTCGCCTCCATGAAGTCGGAATCGCTAGTAACCGCAGATCAGCTACGCTGCGGTGAATACGTTCCCGGGCCTTGTACACAAATTAAAGGCGCTTGGCAGTTTATTCGTCTAGTTGGTGAAAATCCAATCTTGGTATCAGTGATACCTTAGTAGCAGCGGACAGGACAGAGCAGGGTAACCGTCTGTCTGAAGGGTCCTTATGCGAAAGGTAGCTTGAACACAAAAAACAGTTGGTCGACCTATGTGTGTACTATAGGGAAGACCCGTTGAAAAAACTGGTTCGAGATACCCGAAAGAGATGAATAAATGACCCAAGGAGATCCCGGAAGAGATGAATCGATTAAAAAACTCTCCGGGAAGTCAGCTGACTCATAATAGCCGATTCGTCGGCAAAGGAGAAAGCCTATGATAGAAATATCACCTGAGAATGTTAGCGGTTTTGTAGTTGGTGAAGGGTGCTTTTACGTAGAAAGCGGTTTTGATAAGAAATACAAATTAAAACACAGAATTCGCCCCGCATTTTGTATAGAGGTTAAGGCAGAAGATCGAGAAATACTCGAAGCCATCCGTGATATTTTGGGATGCGGCAAAGTTTATGAATTAGACTTTGGACGATACCAGGGGTATCAGGATAAGAAATGGAAACCTCATGTAAAATACAGGGTAAGTAATCAAGCCGATTTAATACAGAAAGTAGTCCCGTTTTTTGAAAAATATCCGCTCTTTGGAAAAAAACTGGAAGCTTTTAAAGTTTTTAAAGAAATTTTAAAAGGGCTTTCAAAAGGAGAACAAAAAACTCCTCAAGGACTGGAAAATTTAAAAAAAACAGCCAACCAGTTGAAAACTGTTAATAAAAAGGGAATCTAGGACTCGCCGGATGCGCGATATGTGCTTGTCCGGTGGGGATGGAAACATCGATTCAATGGAATCCAAATCACCGCCCGTCACGTCATGAAAGTTTATTGTACCCGAAGCCATCGATTCAACCCGCAAGGGGGATAGGTGTCGAAGGTATGGTGGATGATTGGGACGAAGTCGTAACAAGGTAGCCGTATCGGAAGGTGCGGCTGGATCACCTCCTTTCTAAGGAGAACATTTCATCTTACATATATAATAGTATGTAGATATGAAATATCTCCCTAGGTCGATCACATTAATACAACCTGTTTAGTTTTGAGCGAACGAATTGATTGCGAAAAATTTTAGGCATATCGCGCAGTAATGAGCCGTGCGATCTAAAAGAAAAAACGCGTCAATACGATCTTTGAAAACTGCATAATACAAATTATTGTCTTGCAAGCATCTTCTTGAAGAGATTCTCTTTAAGGGAAGTTGATAAATAAGATTAAGCTAATAAGGGCATACGGTGGATGCCTAGGCGGAAACCGACGATGAAGGACGTAGCGATCTGCGATAAGCCTCGGGGAGTTGAAAGCAAACCGTGATCCGAGGATCTCCGAATGGGAAAACCAGTGACACAGTAAGGTGTTACATCTGCAGCTGAATTCATAGGCTGTAGAGGACAACCCAGGGAAGTGAAACATCTCAGTACCTGGAGGAACAGAAATCAAAAGAGATTCCCTAAGTAGCGGCGAGCGAACGGGGAAGAGCCTAAACCTGATTAAGGCATAGACTGCAGTCGTTCTTAGTCAGGGGTTACAAGAGCAGCGGCGCAGGGCCTGCAGGGCCTGCGACAGAGTCAAAAAATTTTTAGTTAGCCGAAGAGAGCTGGAAAGCTCTGCCATAGACGGTGATAGTCCGGTAGGCGAAAACTAAAAGTCTCTGTGCGTTGTTTCTTAAGTACCATGGGACACGTGAAATCCCATGGGAAGTCGGGAGGACCATCTTCCAAGGCTAAATACGAGTTTCCGACCGATAGCGAGCAAGTACCGCGAGGGAAAGCGTGAAAAGAACCCCGGAAGGGGAGTGAAATAGAACCTGAAACCGTGTGCTTACAAAGCGTTGTAGCACTATGTGCGCAGCAATGCGTAAATGTGTGGCAGCGTGCCTTTTGTAGAATGAGCCTGCGAGTTAATATATGCAGCGAGGTTAAGGACATATAGTCCGGAGCCGCAGCGAAAGCGAGTCTGAATAGGGCGAATAGTTGCATGTATTAGACCCGAAACCAGTTGATCTATCCATGTCCAGGATGAAGCGCGATTAAACTCGCGTGGAGGTCCGAACTAGTTGGTGTTGAAAAACCATTGGATGAGATGTGGATAGCGGTGAAATGCCAATCGAAACTGGTAATAGCTGGTTCTCCCCGAAATAGCTTTAGGGCTAGCGTCTAATGTTCATGCACGGGGGTAGAGCACTGACAGAGCTAGGGATCTTACCGGATTACCGAACTCCATCAAACTCCGAATACCGTGCAATACAGTTAGGCAGTCAGACTGTGGGTGATAAGATTCATAGTCAAAAGGGATTCAGCCCAGACCATCAGCTAAGGTCCCTAAATTTGAACTAAGTGGCAAAGGAAGTGATATGTCACAGACAGCCAGGAGGTTGGCTTAGAAGCAGCCATCCTTTAAAGAAAGCGTAATAGCTCACTGGTCGACGTCATTTCGCGCCTAAAATGTACGGGGCTAAAGTTCAATACCGAAGCTATGGAAATTAAGTATCTACGGATACTTGGTTTGGTAGGGGAGCGTTGTGTTGTAGGTTGAAGGATGATCGTAAGGACATCTGGACGAAGCACAAGTGAGAATGTAGGCATAAGTAGCGAAAAAAGAAGTGAGAATCTTCTTCGCCGTAAATCCAAGGATTCCTGGGGAAGGGTTATCCTCCCAGGGTAAGGCGGGACCTTAGCCGAGGACGAAAGTCGTAGGCGATGGACAGCCGGTTAATATTCCGGCCCCACCTTAAAATCGTTATGAGCAATGGAGTGACGCAGGAGGGTAGTTCTACGCGGAGTTGGTTTTCCGCGGTTAAGCTGGTAGGATGGTCTCTTAGGCAAATCCGGGAGATTATATAAAGTCCGAGAAGCGAATACGAGCCGAGTAATCGGCGAAGTGAATGATCCCAAACTGCCAAGAAAAACTTCTAGTCAGATTTTAAGGTGCCCGTACCGTAAACCGACACAGGTGGATAGGTAGAAGATACCAAGGCGACGGGTTAACCCTTTTTAAGGAACTCGGCAAATTAACCCCGTAACTTCGGAAGAAGGGGAGCCTGGTATGGTCATATAGATTTATTCTCTAGGTGGCTTAACCAGGTCGCAGTTAAGAGGCCCAAACGACTGTTTATCAAAAACACAGGTCTCTGCAAAAGCGCAAGCTGATGTATAGGGGCTGACGCCTGCCCGGTGCCGGAAGGTTAAGGGGAGGGCTTAGTGTACTTCGGTATGCGAAGGTCTGATCTGAAGCCCCGGTAAACGGCGGCCGTAACTATAAGTTGATCGTTGTAGTTACGTAAAAAAATCTAGCTATATGCTGGGAAGTCTGAGTATCTTACAGTACTGTCTGACTTAAAAGACAGTGACAATCTGTAAGTGCAGATAATCAGCAGGAAAGATTTCAGGTGTTATGGGAAGAGAGGCTAGATGTTAAATGTAAAGCAAATTCCGGAGAAAATAGGGTATTACATGGCGGGATTTTCAGATGGGGAAGGAAGTTTTAATGTAAGCTTTCGTCCGAGATCTGATTATAAAATTCCATGGAAAGTTTCAGTATGTTTCAATATATCGCAAAGAGATAAAGTTATTTTAGCTCTTTTTAAGAAATATTTGAAATGTGGAACTCTCCGCAGCCGTCATGATGGAGTTTGGTATTACGAAGTTAATAACTTAAGCTCTATAATTGAAAATGTAATCCCATTTTTTAAAAGATTTGGTTTTCTTTCATCTAAAAAGAAAAGAGATTTTTCTAAGTTCCAACAAATAGTAGATATAATAAAAAGCAATCATCATACAACAGAAGAAGGGATTAAAGAAATCCTGGAAATCAGACGAGATATGAATGATGGCGGAAAAAGAAAATTTGAAGAACTGGAAATATTAAACAAAATAACATCCGAAAAATCCTCAGAGACTACACGCTAGACCCTGAAATAAATCAGGGATGATATAGTCCGAGCTGCATGGCGACATGCAGAGTGAGTAAAATCTCACCGTCCTAAAAGGATAGTAACACAGAGAACGGTCCTAAGGTAGCGAAATTCCTTGTCGGGTAAGTTCCGACCTGCACGAATGGCGTAACGATTTGGGCACTGTCTCTAAAAGGGTCCCGGCGAAATTTCAACCTTCGTGAAGATGCGAAGTACCCGCAGCAAGACGGAAAGACCCCGTGAAGCTTTACTGTAACCTGATTTTGGGTTTTGGTGAATTTTGTACAGGATACGTGGGAGGCTATGATGATAGGTCGCAAGGCCTGTCGGAGCCGCCGGTGGGATACCACGTTAAGTTTATTGGAATTCTAACTCCTGCAGTTATCCTGCAGTAGGACAGAGTCAGGCGGGCAGTTTGACTGGGGCGGTTGCCTCGAAAAGAGTAACCGAGGCGCTCAAAGGTCACCTCAGGCTGGTTGGGAATCAGTCGTCGAGTGTAAAGGCACAAGGTGGCTTGACTGCAAGACCTACAAGTCGAGCAGGGACGAAAGTCGGACTTAGTGATCCGGCGGCTCCGTATGGAAGGGCCGTCGCTTATCGGACAAAAGCTACTCCGGGGATAACAGGCTTATCGGGCCCAAGAGTCCACATCGACGGCCCGGTTTGGCACCTCGATGTCGGCTCATCGCATCCTGGGGCTGGATAAGGTCCCAAGGGTTGGGCTGTTCGCCCATTAAAGCGGTACGTGAGCTGGGTTCAGAACGACGTGAGTCAGTTCGGTCCCTATCTGCTGTGGGCGTAGGAGACTTGAGAGGAGCTGTCCCTAGTACGAGAGGACCGGGATGGACGGATCTATTGTGAACCAGTTGTCCTGCCAAGGGCAAAGCTGGGTAGCTACATCCGGAATAGATAAGCGCTGAAAGCATCTAAGCGCGAAGCTAGCCTCAAGATTAGGTCTCCCACTGAGTTAATCAGGTAAGACTCCTTGTAGACTACAAGGTTGATAGGCCACAGGTGTAAGCGCAGTAATGTGTTGAGCTAAGTGGTACTAATAAGTCGAGGGCTTAGTCTTATTTATCTCTTGCCTTAAAGAGAAAACAGCAAAAACAAGAACGGTGCTTTAAAGACAATGTATTATGCAGTTAAATTGATAGATTTCCCGGTGGCAATAGCGAAGGGGTCACACCCGTTCCCATCTCGAACACGGAAGTTAAGCCCTTCAGCGCCGATGGTACTGCACTGGCAACGGTGTGGGAGCGTAGGACACCGCCGGGATTTATTATTTTATACGCAAAAAGCGGTATTGATTGTATTTAATTATACAGGCAATACCGCTTTTTGTATTGTCAATGCGGATTATTTATGGTAAATTGGCATTAGATCTGTACGGGGATACTTCTTGGTAACGCGCATCTTGAAACGCGGAGGAAAGAAAAGATTTAAAAGTAAAATTACTCGATGTATTATATTTTTTAATATGAAGTAATTAAAAAAGCCTGCATCGGGCAAGGGTGACGACTATCAGCAAAAGTTCTTCTTTTGATTTTTCTTTCTCTTTAAATGTGTTTTTCCCTTAATGCTTACCCTTTACAGGCGGGGATAGTTTTTAATCTAAAATTTTATCAAGCTCCTTTTTATTTATGTTCTCATTTTCTTTTTCCTGATTTTTTTTAAACAGCAGCGTGTCTGTACCGTTTTGAGCCGTAAATCTTTTGTATGCTTCTGATTCCATTGCCCATATGGGATTATGTGCGGGGTTTACCGTAATGGCCAAAAGAGGCTTATCTTTGTCTTTTTCTATGTTGTATCCGAAATAGTTTACAATGGTTAATGGTATTACAACTGACGATCCCGCTTTGGATGTAGCGGCATTGAATTTTAAACCTTTGCCGTTAAAATAGGCAATATCCGAGTTTAGTTTTACGGTCATGCGGTTAAATCCGCGGTCAATTGTTAGCTCTTTATTTTCTTCATCATAAGTTATGTCAAATCCCAAGTTTTCCAGGACCTGGGCCTCAACAAGGATTTCATTGTTTTTAACTATGGGGGCAAGGTGGGTTTTAGTTTCTTCATTGCCTATCTGTATTTTATAATCCGATCCTATTAATTCAACAGGGATGCCTCTTTTTTCCCTTAAAGCAGTAAGTATTTTTTTCTCGTCCGTTATTTTATCCAAGCCCAGTTTCGCGAGCTTTGATTTTGCCTGTGCGAGACTGTTAGTTCCGTAGGAATATATGTCGGGAAAAACGGATATATAGAATTTGCCGGTATCGGGGTTAAACCCGACTTTTATGCTTTCATATATTATTTTTATGGGCATCCCCACTGCGACCTGCTCAAAGAGCTCTCTTGCGTTTTCTGTGTACATTCTTATGCAACCGTGAGATGCCGCGAGCCCTATGGACTGGGGATTATTTGTGCCATGTATGCCGTACCCGTTTCTTGAAAGGCCCATCCATCTGTCCCCGAGCGGATTATTGGGGCCCGGATATACCGGATGCGACACATTTGCCCATGAGGGAGGGAACCATGTGGGATTTTTCTGTTTTACGGCCAGGCTATAGCTGCCTGTCGGGGTATTCCACCCGAGCGCGCCTATTGCCACCGGATAAACAGCCACAACTTCATTATTCTTATAAAGGTATATTGATCTCTCGGGCAGATTAAGAACGAGCCCTTCCTCAATATTCGCAAGAGGGGGTATCCAGAATGTTGGCATAATAATTTCTTTGCCCTTGTTTATGTATAATGAATTAATTTTGTTTGCCATCATTATATGGTCTATAGCTACTTTGTTCGGCCGCGCTACATTGAATAAGGATATGTTTTTTTCCGCGGTGTAGCTGGTTTTATTCCCGAATATATTAGGTATTTCCAAAGAATAACCACCTGGCAGCAAAATTGATATAAAAAACAGGAGAATTAAAATTGGAAGTAAGGTTTTAAATTTTTTCATGCAGCATCAGCTCCTATTTCAATGAAAATTTTTTTATCGCTCCCTAACTTAATTGTAACTTGTAAGAACGGTTTTAAATATCGGTCAAAAGGAGTATTTTTTGCCGCCAAATGGAGTATTTTAAGATAATAAGCTGGTTTTAGAAGGGGTAAATAATAAAAAAACCTCGTTTTTGCGAGGTTTTTTTATTATTTAATCTATTATGATTTTAACCTTTGATTCCGCTCATTATGACAAATTCCAGCTTTTTGAATAATTTATATATTACATTATCCCATGTATAAAGTTTTGCCGTATTATAAGCGTTTTTCCTTATTTTTTCTTTAAGTTTGCTGTCCATAAGAAGGTCCATAACGTATACGGCAATTTCTTTAGGGTTACTGGTTTCCACAACAATGGAATTTTCAAAAGATTCCGCATAATCTTCACCCGTAGCCCCTGTTAAGACAATACCGCTTACCGCCATTACCTCTAGCCCTACAAGTCCGAACGGTTCATGCAGTGAATTTGCCAGAACTGCGTCAGCGGCATGATAAAGAATTCTTAATATTTCTTCAGGGACGAAGAAGCTGAGTTCAAGTATGTCAAAAGAAGAATTTTCGGATAAAAGCGTGCATAAAGTCTCAAAATCGCCTTTTTCCGTTTCCAGGGATTTAACTTTCAATCCTAGACTTTCCGCTTTTCTCAATATATCATAGCGGTGGGGTTCTTTACCGCCGCGTATGACAAGTATCGCGTTTTTATTGCGCTTCTTTATCTCCGCAAGCGCTTCTACCGCCATTATCCAGCGTTTATTGGGATCATATCTTCCCACTTTAAGCATAAACAGTTTATCTTTAAAAATATTTCTTATCTTTGAAGTTTGGAAATAATTTATTTTTTTTAACGATCTTGAAGGTATGCCGTTGGGAATTATTAAAGGATTCAATCCCCACTGGGCCATTATCTGCTTCATATATCTTGATATCGTGGTTATAACAGCTGATTCTGTCAAGCTGCGCCAGTTTATCCTGTCTAAAGAGTAGGTGTTATTTACATTCCAGAATATTATTACATCTTTATCAAGAGACTGTTCTTTAAGGAAGGACTGTATATTAATTACAGTTGAGGCCGTATGCCATTCTTCGGCAAGGATTACCGCCTTTTTGCCAGATTTTACGGCCGGCTTTATAACATTAGTTACGAGGCAGCGGGGGAGGGTGCTTTCATAGTTAAGGATTTTGCTTCTTTCGTTTTCGTAAACGCCCGCGGGATGGTTTATGCTTATCTGCTGACAGCACCGGTGGAGTATAAATTTTTCTTCAAGTGTAAGTTCAAGAGGCGGCTTGTACGGATCTCCAACAAAAAAAAGATGTGACTCAAAACCCATCTGTGCCAGAGCGCGTCCCAGTTCAGTTGCTCTTATGCCTAATCCGCCCGCCAGAGAATAAATATCGGGTCCCTCAAAGGAGAGTATAATAAAAATTGTGTTATCCGGCTGTATTTGAAACATATATTAATATATCAACTTTTGCTTAAATTATTTTAAACTATAGCTTCTTGTTTGAAGAGTTATATTCCTGCCTGCTTTTAAAAGGAAAGATTGTATGCATGGGAGAATTAATTCATATTATATGAGGTGATATATGTCTAATTTATCGTCATGGATTAAAGAAATAAGGGCTAATTTCTTAGCATTATCCGTTATCCTTGTGATATACGGCACATCTATCGCGTTCTGGCATGATTTTTTCAATTTAAAATATTTTATTATAGCGCTTATAGGCCTTATTGCCCTTCATATAGCCGTAAATGTTTTAAATGAATATTCTGATTTTAAGTCAGGCCTGGATTTTATGACGATAAAAACCCCATTTTCGGGCGGTTCCGGAATGCTGCCGGAAGGCAGGCTTAATCCGGTTCATGTTCTTATTCTGGGTATTATATGCTGTATTATAGGGGCAGGGGCAGGCGTGTATTTTTTTATTCTTTACGGTACGGCTTTTCTTCCGATAATTATTCTGGGCGGCGTGGCCGTTATATTTTACAGCACCGTCTTGTCAAGGATAATGCTTGGTGAGCTTTTTGCGGGACTGGGGCTTGGTTTCCTGCCTGTTCTCGGAGCTTATTTTGTTCAAACCGGATTTTATTCGTGGGAAGCCATTTTATCCGCAATCCCGTCAGGAATTCTTACTCTCAATCTGCTTTTGCTAAATGAATTCCCCGATTACGAGCCCGACAAAAAAGTAGGAAAGAAAAATTTTGTCATATTATTAGGCAAAAAGAAAGCAGCCGGATTATACGCGCTTTTGACGATACTTACCTATATTGTTATAGCTTTTTCCATAATGTTCAGGTTTATGCCTTATTCATGCGTTATAGCCTTTCTGACGCTTCCTCTGGCCATAAAAGCCATGAGGGGGGCAGTAATGAACCATCATTCACGGGAAGGAATAATACCCGCGATGGGGGCCAATGTAATGGTAGTGCTTGGCACACAGTTTCTTCTGGCCGTGGGATATATTTTCGCCAGATTTATATAGATATATTAAATTATATCAAGGGTTTCCCGGTTATCGGGTTTACGAGTTTTCCGTATCTTTCTTTAAATTCGGCCTGCGTCATATTGGCGGTTTTTGCCAGTCTTGCCAGATATTTGGGCTGGAAATCTTTTGCTTTCAGTCTAAGCATATATTCATAACCTACTTCATAATACTGGCTTTTAATATCCACAAGACGCACTCTTATCTTTCCCGTTTTGGGATCTTTGAGTTTTTCAAAAGGTATCATATGGCGGTTTCCGCCCGTGCTGCATACAAGAGCGCCGTTTTTGCCCGGGAGGTTCTTCGCGTCTTCCAGCAGGTATCTTACTGCTCCAAATCCTAAGTCGCGGCAGTACGCGCAGTCAAAAGGTATGGGTGGCGCGCACCTTAGCTCATATCCCAATGTTACATCAACCATATTAAGCTTCTCTCCGCGGCTCGCGAAGCGCTTGATAATCTGCTTTTTTATAACTGTCGCAAGAGGAACTTCCGCGATGCGCAGGTGCCCGTGGTCATCATACTGCACGTCAACACCCGGCAGTTTGTTTAATTCGGTAGGGTCAAGTATCTCAGCTATGCCTTCGGCTATTATGACAACACCGTGGTTTTGTCCCGTTGACCTTCTTTTGTAAATCGCGCCTTCTATAATAATGTTTATGTCGTTTAACGAGATGGGGGTTTTCTTGAATTCTTCGCCTATTATGGCCACGTGAGCGCCCGCGGCTTTTGTTATGCCCATTGCCAGATGCCCGGCTTTTCTTCCCATTACCACTACAACAAACCACCTGTCCGTTGTTTTGGCGTCATCCATAAGGTTGTGTACCAGCTGGGTTCCGACGTGCCGCGCGGTATGGAAGCCGAAAGTCGGCATGTTATTGGGCAGGGGTATATCATTATCAATTGTTTTAGGAACATGGGCTACCTTTATTTTGCCTTTGGAATGTTTGCATATAGCGCTTGCCGAAAGTGCCGTATCGTCGCCGCCTATTGTTAGAAGATGATTAATTCCCAGCCGGTTTAAGCTTTTAACCACGTTGTCCATATCTTTCACGTTTTTCGTGGGGTTGGCGCGCGAGGTTCTTAATATTGATCCGCCTGCAAAATGTATTCTTGACACATCACCTATCGTAAGGTCCGTTATTTTGGTTATATCGCCTTTTATAAGATGTTTGAAACCGTCATATATTCCCAGCACCCTTAAGCCGTTCTGCCTGGCTTCAATGGTGGCAGAGCCTATAACCCCGTTTATGCCCGGAGCAGGGCCGCCTCCTACAAGTATTCCCAGCGTATTTTGTTTTTTAGGCATAATTACAGCCCCCTTATAATAATCTTAATTTTGTAGTTGTTATTCTAATTAGTAAGTTTAAATCCTGCCTAGTATATAGAGTTGTAAAACCGCTGTCAAGCGCTATTGCAACTCGGTTCCCTTTCTGCTAAAATAAGGACTTGCTTGATTAAATAATACTGGAAGATTAATTATAATGAATTCCGTAGCAATAATACATAACCCTGACATATTAAATATATCTTTAAATAAAAGGTTGAAACAGGTAAAGGCGAAACACAGAAAAGACTTTATTGTTTTTATAGGCAATAATCCCGAACAGGAACAGGTTTGCAGGAAACATAAGGTCCATTTCCTTAATATAGATACATTTGCCCGCGATATAGATATAGACGAAATAATAAATACAGCGAACAGGCTTTTAAAGATATGGAATGCAGGCCATTCTTTAAGGTATAAAGAAGTTAACCTCAGCAAGTTTTTTGAAAACAACGTTTACCTTACGATCATAAGCACATTAAAAAGCATCTGCATAACCCATAACATACTGAATGATTTAAAAACCAACTTTGTTTATTTAATTAACTCCCCGGAAACTAAACATTCCGAATACGATAATCTTTTCTTCTACATAAGCAAGGTTTTTTTCGATATTAAAAATCAAAACAAACTCCAGGTAAAAGTTAATTGCCTTAAGGAAAGCAACATATCCATACTGTATAATGAAATAAAAAAGAAATATTTTGAAATCAAATTGTTTTACAAAAAATTGACAAATGCCTCAAGGTGTCTCTTAAAAAGAGGCGCCAGGGCGGAAGTCCCCCCTGAAGGGGTTAGAAATATAGCATTTTTAATGAACGGCTCCTTTGATGAGAATTACTCCCATCTTCTCGATATACTTGATAAAAACGAAAAGTACAGGATGGGATTTCTTTTCAGGGATTTTAATTATAAATTAAGCGCTAAATTTGACACTAAATTTAAAAAATTTTTTCCCCCCGTTGTAAGCATGACAAAAGAATACGCGGACCTTGCCAAAGAAATTAAAAAGCTCCGGAACGAATACAGGCACAGAAATTTATTCAATTACAGAAGCTGTTATTTATGGAACACAATTCTTGATGAGGTCCAGTATCTTTTCCAGCATAAATTCTATAACCTTCTGGGCAAGGTCAAATATTTTGAAGATGTGCTTCTTAAGGAAAATATAAAGTTAATAATAGGTTCGGAAGTAGAGAGTGATTTTAACAAGATAATGTTTCTTCTGGCAAGAAAATCCGGCATAAAAACAATAGACCTCCAGGACGATATACTTGTGGACGACACTTTTAACTTTGCCCATACTTACAGCACTAAAATGCTTGTATGGGACAGGGTAACCGCGATGAATCTTAAAGATTACGGGGAGAAAGAATCTAAAATTGAACTTTTGGGCAATTTGAAATACCTGCATTATAAAGAGAGACCCATACCGAGAAAGAAGCAGTTCTGCGAAAGCATAGGTTTAAATCCCAAAGACAAACTTATTTTAATCGCCTTAAGCCAGAACAGGGGCCTGGCCGGCTTCAGCGATCCCAATATAAATACCAACCTTATAGAATGGGCGGTAAATCTCGCGAATAATTCCGAAGGGATACAGATTATATTCAGGCCGCATCCTAAAGCAACGGATGATGATGTAAAATGGTTAAAGAGAGTATTAAACGGAAGAGTGTCTTCACAGGCGGTATTTGTTGATAAGAGCTCTCCTCTGCCGGACCTTCTGCAAAATATAAATTTATTTGTAAGCGGCGCGTCTCCCGTACTGCTTGACGCGATTTATTTTAACAAGCCCATAATATATGTTAACACGGGAGCAAAAGATCTTTTAAAGCGCTACACAGAGAAAGCCGTTATGGTTGAAGTGAAAAACGAAGCTGATTTCATGAAAAATATAAGGCTGCTGTTAAGCAACTTAAAGATGAATAAAGAGCTGGAAGTAAACCGCCAGAGCTTTATAAAAGAATATTTCCCCCCTGTTGATACTACTATCAATGAGAAAACGGTCAGGATCGTTGAGAGTATGCTTAATTAATTTTCCGGTTCCGGCTCGGGTTTTGGTTTTGGAGCATAATCAGGGTAGGAAACTTTCAAAAGATTCCATTTTTCTTCAATCTGACCCAGAACATCCATCGCAAAGATTCTCCTGTACACTTCTATAGGCATAAGCAGGACATACATTAGGTAAACAAATACCGCAAAAGCGATCCCGCCGAAGAACACGGTTAAGAATATTGTAAAAGCATTCCAGGTAAGCTTAAAAGCGACTGCCAGAAGCCCCGAGAAAAGAACAATAAGCAGTACGGGAATGCCGAGCACTATAAAGCAGATTAATAAAGCAAAGATGCTTATTATTCCCTGACAGATGGATATTATAAGTTTTAAGAACAGGTAAATGACGAAATTTAATATATTTCCTTTTGTGCGGGACATGAATTTTTTCCATGCCGCGAGTATTTTGATATCCTCGGCGTACATTACAGGGAGTATAAAATCCATGGTTATTATCCCGATAATCGCCATAAAGAGCATGACAAAAAGCAGTATTATGGAATACAAAAGAATCCAGAGCATATTTTGTGAATTATGGCTCTGTGAATAAAAATGTATATTCAAAATAATAACGCTTGCGAGAATAAAAACAAAGAATAAAACAATACTCCCGAATCCCAGAAGCCATAAGAAAAGCGAGCCTCCTTTTGATTTTAACCTGTGGAAAGGTTCTTTAATGAACGCGCAGTTCTTTATGATATTATCCAGAAACACAAAATTCATTACCGATTTTAACCATATGAATAATAATGTAAGCGCGAGAATAACTAAAATTCCTATAACCGCCAGGCCTATTAAAACAGCCAGTTTATCCGGATCGTTCAGTATATTTGCCACCTGGGTTTTAATCGTTCCCCAGTGCATATCATCACAACTGCCTGCAGGATTGTAATAAAGCTTATCTTTATCCTGATTCCAGTTCACAGGAATATTAAAATTAAAACTGAACCCTCCCCCGCATATGAAAAGGGATATAAATCCAAGTTTAAGCCATTTGCTTAACCGGAAAGGCTTGAATAATATACCGGCTGTATGTTTAAAAGCCCGGGAGAAAGAGTCAAAAACATGTATTTTCATCTTCTGCCTCCTGTCAATAAATTAAATTCTTTTAATGAGATATAATTCCTTTGCAGGAGATTGCAGGAGTTTAAATAAATAGGGTGTCGTTATGAGAATGTCCGTAAAACTGCTGGTAAATTTATCTTTATTTATCGCCCTGGCGATAGTCTTCAGGCGCCTTTTAAGCATATCCGTACCTCCTGTGGGTAATATTAATTTCGGCGGTTTTCCCATAATACTGTCCGGATTTCTTTTCGGGCCTTTATGGGGCGGGGTTGTAGGGGGGCTATCCGATATACTGGGGTATCCTCTTTTTCCCAGGGCCGCATACCATGTTTATTTTACCCTTACATCTGTATTAACAGGGATTCTCCCCGCCCTTATATATAGTTTTTTCAGGCAGGATAAAAACAAGCCTTCCTTTTTATTAATTACCGTAAGTATTTTTATAGGGCAGTTTATAACAAGCGTGTATATGGTCTCATATTTTATGAGCCAGTTATTCGGATATCCTTTTGTGATGTCGTTTTTTCACAGAGCCGTATCTCTGCTTATACGCGCTCCCCTCTATGCATTCTTAAGCATTTATGTTATAAAGGTATATAACAGGATAAACGAGTAATAATAATTCTGGAGAGTATATATGGATAAAAAGATTTTTCGCTTTATACTGGATAAAAACGAGAAAAAGAACGGTAAAGCCGTTTACAGCCTTATTTTAAATCTAAAAGTCAAATGTTCAAAAGATATAGAGATACAGCCCCTTGAAGAGCCGAAGTATTCAGGAAAGATAGTGGGAATTATATTGTCCGGCGGAAATGAAAGTCTTGAATTTGCCGCGTCAAAGCTGGTTAAATACCTGGAAGAAAAAAAGGTTGCGTATTCGGAAGGGGATTTCGTTAAAGATCTTTCAGAAGTTTTAATTGCGGATGAGAGGCATAAAGACAGCAAGCTTGAGAAAGAACTTAAAAGCGGCATCGCGTTTTACCACCTTGGCCTTTATGAAGATTCTTACCAGCAGCTGCTTAAAGTTATAAAACAGGATCCGAATAATCATCTTGCCTTGCAGCATATAGGCCTTATTTATGAGGGCAGGGAAGATTACACAAAAGCGGTTGATTACTATAAAAAGTCGCTGGAAGCCAAAGAAGATTTAAGTTCCACCCATTTTTTTCTGGGGAATGTGTACCAGAAACTCGGCAGTTACGAAGACGCCTTAAATGAATACAAAACAGCGATCAGGCTGGATCCTGAGATACCTATTCTTTACAACAATATGGCATGGACATTTTACCAGATAGGGGATTACGATAAAGCCATAAGGGCGTTTGAAGAATCCATAAACCTTGATCCGGATCTCCCGTTCCCTTATAACGGGCTGGGGTGTATATACCAGGAACTGGGTTATCTTGAAGACGCGGTTGAGGAGTTTTCTCAGGCGATAGAGCTTTTTCCGGAATACGCCGCCGCGCACTTAAAACTCGGATGGGTATATTATCAGATGGGAGATTATGACAAAGCGGCGCTGGAGTTTAATTTTATCATAGAACATACAGAAGACGATAATTATATTTTAAGCTCGCATTACAGTCTTGCAAATACTTTTCTTGCTCAGAATCTTCTGGAAGAAGCTTATGAGGAATTCCTGCAGGTTATAGAGATTGATCCTTCCTTCGCGGACGCCTATTTTAATCTCGGGGTTATATGCTCAAAACTGGAGATGTATGATCAGGCGATTAATTACCTTAATAAATGCATGGAAAAAAAATCCCGGCTTAAGGATCAGGCTCATATGTATCTTGCTTTTTCATATACCCATCTTAAGAAATTTGATGAAGCGGTTAAGGAATGCGAGCTTGCCCTTAAGGTTGAGCCGAACGATCCGGAAGTATACAGCATTCTGGGCAGCATACATTCTTTTAAAGAGGAATGGGAATCGTCAATAGAGGCGTTTAAAAAATCACTGGAGTATAATCCCAATTCCGCAAGAACAAGTTTTAATATAGCGCTGGCTTACGAGAATAAGGATGATTACGAGAATGCCGTAAAGTATTATAAAGGGGCTATCGCGGTTGACAGGAATTTTCTTGAGGCATATACAAATCTCGGATGGCTTTATCTTGATAATAATAAAAATGATGAAGCTCTTATTTTATTTGAGCGCGCGGTTGAATTAAAAGGCGATGACGCGGAACTTTTAAATAATCTGGGATGGGCTTATTCAAAAATAACGGATTACAAAAATGCCATTGAGCAGTATAAGAAAGCTTTAAAATGTAATCCCGGGTCCGCGGTTATTATGAATAACCTGGGTATAGCATCATACCAGCTTAAAGATTTTGACGCCGCCCGCCGTTATTTTCTACAGGCCCTTGATATGGATAAGGAAAAAGCGGTATCGGGTTTTGTCCACTTTTATCTAGGGCTTATCTGCGAAGAAGAAGAAAAACTGAAAGAAGCCATAGAAGAATTTAATATTACCAAAAAACTGGATACGGATAATTCCGAAGTTTATTACCATATAGGCAGATGCTACGATAAAATGTCCCTGAAAGAGGAAGCGTGTAAATTCTGGGAAAAATACCTTGAGCTTGAGCCCGAAGGGGAGTTCGCGGTGGAAGTGAAGGAAAAAATGGGCAGTTCAAGCAAGTAATCAAGCAAAAAATATATTTTTTTCAAAAAACAGCTCTAGATTGAATCAGGGTTGTTTTTTTATTTGTCATTGTTACTGCAAAACAGATTCTTGCCCGATTAAAGGATTTTGTCGAGCGGTAAAGAACTAACCATTGCTTTTCAAATAGAAGTCAAAATATGTATATTAAGGGGGCATTATGCTTAAAGAAAAAATAAAACAGGCTTCATCCATTTTAAAGGAAAAAAAGATTGATCTCTGGCTTACATTTGTGAGGGAATCTTCAACCATCCATGATCCGGCACTGGATCTTATCTTCGGTGCGAGCTGTACATGGCAGTCGGCTTTTATTATTACGTCTTCCGGAAAATCGGTAGCTATTGTAGGCAGTCTGGATGTGGAAGGGGTTAAAGCAACGGGCCTTTATGAAGAAGTTATAGGTTATGTTGCAGGCATAAAGGATA
>JBDRKI010000039.1:0-9620 GCA_043814095.1 Armatimonadota bacterium
CGTTATGAAAAAGAAAATTATCAAAATAAATCTTTCAAGGTTAATCGCTAAAAATGTGGTTACGCGTCAATCCATAAGCCTAATAAAACATAAAATCTTCGATATTTATGATAATTTGCGGAATGTTATTATAATATTTGATTTCGCCGGAGTAGAATTTATTTCACGGTCTTTTGCCGATGAATTATTAAATTTTAAAGAAAAACTAAAAAATCGAGACATTGAGAGCAATTTTATAAATACCAACAAAGAAATTTCCGATATGTTTAAAATGATAAACTTATCTGGAAAACGGAAAATAAAGATGATGACTATAAAAACAGAAAGTCTTGATAAATTAGCATTTCAATTTTAGATAATTTACTGCTATGGGGGCAAGCAGGGCATGGGAAATCCCGACCGAAGTGTCGGGACGAGCGATAAAATTCTGGATTCCCGCCCCCCGTTTTCATTGAATCTTAGGCATCGCCCCCGTGGAAACGGGGGACAAGTTTCGCGGGAATGACAAAATAATATTATAGGTGCTTTTTGCAAGCATGAATCGTATTCGGTAAGATTATAGGAAAAATTTGAAAATTTTACCCTTGGTCAGCCATATATAATACATCAAACTTGGATTTTTGAGAATTTTCGCCGAAAGAATAAAAATAGACATCACATATCATTATTCATAATTTTGTACCATCATGCCGTTTAAATTCTATGGTGTCTTCGTTTTTTTATTGTATTTATGAATGTCTTATTTTAATTTTGTGATTAAAAGTAAAATAAGAAAAACAGTATTTTATTTTAGAATCTTAAAGTAAACTTGCCGAAAATATTATTTTATTCTTTTTTAAATAAAGCTAAATATTCCTTAAACTCAAAAATTCTATTCCGTTCTTGTCCCGTGATCTCTTTGAGTATGCTGATTCTTTCAAAATCACCTATCAGCGCATTGGCAGATTTGGGAGTTAAATCCATAAGTTTTCCTACCTCATTAGCCGTTATGACAAAGCCTGCTTTTTTAATTGACACAAAACCTTAATTCTCTTATAATTCAATCATATTAAGGCAACCAGGGGGTATAATGGAAGCGCTATATTTAATAATGATAAATACGGGCGTTTTTTTTATTGCCTATTAATTTTTCTTAAAAAACAAAATGAAAAGTTTCAAGGGGGCATCATGAGTTTTTCGGTAAAAGATGCGATTAATGCAAAAGTCATTTCTTCGGTAATTAATGAAAGTAGGGTAAATAAAATAGATCTGCCAGAACCGAGTCCAGCAAAAGGCGAGATGGGTAAATCAAAAGCTAACTTTTTCTCTCAGACAAATGAAACAAAAGCATCTGATAATACATCCGTCGAACCTGCTCATGTTCAGGAATCGGCGGTATCAGAATTTATAACTAAATTAAGCGACAACGATCCCTATGTGCGCGGCAAAGCAGTTGACGCGCTGTGTGTTATGGGCCCTGCGGCTAAAAATGCAATACCGGCGCTGACGGATACACTTAAAGACGAGGATTTTTATGTACGCGCAAGCGCGGCTTACGCGTTGAGCAAAATAGGCCCTGCGTCAGAGTCAATTGCGCTGTTACTTACAGATATATTAAAAAACGACAAGCATTACTATGCGAGTATGAAGGCGGCAGAGGGATTGGGCAATATGAAAGCATTGGCAAAAACCATAATGCCGGCACTTATAGAGGAATTGAATGATTTCAAAGATTTAGCTGTATCCAGAAAAACAATTGAAGCATTGAAAACTTTGGATATTATAACAGAGCCGGCGGTGGTGTCTTGCCTTATATCTTTGCTGGATAAACAGGACTATATTGACTCTGCGTTATCAATACCTATGTTATTAATTGAAATGGGTACTAGCGCAAAAGATGTGGTTCCGGCGCTTGTAAATATATTGCTGGACGAAGACAGTATGAGATTATCTTTTTATCGTGCACCTGAAAATGCGTCTTTTGTGTTGGCTAATATAATAGGGCCCGCGGATAAAGAAGCTGTGCCGGGACTTTTAAATGTATTGAAAAATAAAAGATATCATAGTTATCTTATCCTTGGTTTGATAGTTACCGCACTGGGCAAAATAGGCCCTGCGGCAAAAGAAGCTGTACCGGTGCTTGTAGATATGTTGAAAGATAACGGTTGTCTAATGCATGATGATGCAGCCAGAGCATTAGGCAGAATAGGGCTTGCGGCAAAAGACGCTATTCCTGAACTTATAAATACATTAAAAGACAGTAATAGCCAGGTGCGCGAAGCTGCGGCTTATGCGTTAGGCAAAATAGATCCCGAAGCAAAACTGGCGGTGCCGGCTCTTGAGAAGATGCTAAATGAATTTGTAAATATGTTGGGCCCGGAGAATATGACCAATGACTATGATTTTAACTCGGCAGCTAAAATATTATCTAATCTTGGAAAATTGGCAGAACCGGCAATAGCAATAATCATAAGTAAACTAAAAAATAGTGATTACTCTGTACGATTAACGGCGGCTAGGGCGCTAGGCAAGATAGGACCCGCTACAAAAGATGTAGTTCCTGCGCTCATAAGCGCATTAAGCGATGAAAATGAATTTGTATCGGACTGGGCAGCTTGCTCATTAGGTATGATAGGACCTGTTACCGAAGATGTAGTCCCGGCGCTTATAAATGCGTTAAAAAATAACTTTTCTGAAGGAGCAGCTGATGCGTTAAGCACCATAGGGCCCGTAACAAAAGATGTGATTCCGGCCTATATACACGTACTAAATGTATTAAAGCCGGAGATTTTAATGATAAGGACCTCAAAAAAAATACAAGTGCCCTTTGGCACGCGCAAAGCGATAATTAAGGCATTAGGTAAGATGGGCCCTGCGGCAAAAGACGCTGTTCCCTCGCTTATAAATGCGATATGTTATATGGTTCCTAACAATGAAATTGAAGCATTGGGCAAAATAGGCCCTGCGGCAAAAGACGCTATACCCAAGCTCATCAGCATACTTAAAAAAGATGTTTCTAAGTTTGAAGAAGGATTTAATGGACCAGGAACTATGCATTCTCATCCGATGTACCGGGCTCCAAGCCATGCGGCTGAGGCTCTGGGCAAAATAGGGCCATTGACAAAAGATGTGATTCCCGCACTTTTAGACGCGTTTAAGGTCAGGAATCATTTTACCAGATATTCGATAATTGAAGCGCTTGGTAAGATGGGGTCTGCGGCAAAAGACACCGTACCATGGTTAATAAAAATGATGACAATTTATGAAGATTATAGAGGTCAAATAATTATTGCTTTAGGCAAAATAGGCTCTGCGGCAAAAGACGCTGTGCCTGAACTTATAAATAGTTTAAAAAACAGTGACTGTTTTATACATAATAGCGCAATTGAGGCATTGGGCAAAATAGGGCCCGACGCAGAAGCAGCGGTACCCGAGCTTATAAATTTAGTGAATTCCAAGCATTGCAAGAAGGATTATTGCAAGCTACCCCAAAATGCAATTGAAGCATTAGATAAAATACGGGGACATTATAAAAATAGTTAAAAATGATGGCTGTTGTATTTGTTTAAGAAATTTTTTTCTTGTATATTTAAGTCCTTTACGAGAGAATCATTTTTAATTTTATAAAACTTTATTCAATAAATTTACCCCCGTCTGGCATAAATCAGACGGGGGTGACGGTACCCTATTTTTAGCACAATTCCGAAGCTAGTATTTTATCTGGCTATATACTAAATTTGCCCCTCACCAATTTTTATGCTATAATAATTAAGGATTGTTGATTGAAAACTGAATAGCCGTGCCGTTCGGAGAAAACGGCCTCATATTTTTGTCCGTATTATACGGGCTGGGCAAACGGGGAAATCTGCCGTATGCCTTAAGGAATATGATGACTAATCGCCTATAAAGCGGTTGGGAGATTTCACTCTTATCCGGAGTTAAACTGGATATGAAATCTTCTAACCGCTTTTTTGTTTAGGCGGGGTAAGGCGCGGCTTAAATCCCGAGGAAAGGAGGTTAAGGTAAATACCGGTAGAGAATAATTAAATTAATCGGAGGCAAGCATGAAAGGAACACAGAGAATTGAAAATGCGAAAGAACTCGTTTTGAAACTGCACCAGGGTCAGGTCAGGAAGGCTGACGGGTCCCCTTATTTTTTTCATCCTTATTCGGTTGCGGATATGTTATCCGGTTATACCGGCGATGAAGACATAATTATAGCGGGGCTTCTGCATGATGTGCTGGAGGATGTGCCCGGCTATGATTATGATGATATGGAAAGGAATTTCGGTAAAAGGATTGCCGGCATAGTAAGCGAGGTCTCTGAAGAGAAAGATCCCGACGACACAAAAGAGAAAAATGAAGCCACATGGGAGTCAAGGAAGAGAAAGTACCTTGAACATCTTGAGCATGCCTCTTATGAGGCATTAATGGTAAGCGCCGCGGATAAGTATCATAATCTTTTCTCCCTGTATATAGCGTATAAAGCGCAGGGTGAGGGATTATGGTCAAAATTCAACGCGTCTCCTGAAAAAACGCTATGGTTTTATGAGTCGGTTATAAAAGTTCTACAGGAAAGATTGGATAGTAAAATTGTTAAGGATCTTACGGATATTTATACAGAGATAAGAAACAGCGTTTTTAAAGACATAAAACCGTATTATCCGCCGGCGGAGGCTGAAACACTTAAAAACATTGTTTATAAAACATGTTTTCCGTTAAATCCCGAGCTAAATCCGGATTATAAAGGGGAAGAAGACCCTTTAAAGCTCTCTAAGCCCTTTATAGCCTTTGTTCTGGACGGCATTAAACCGTATAAAATCTATCTGGTAAACCCTACATACAGAAACTATGTATGGGTGGAAGCCTTAACAGGAGCTTTTTTCAGCACGGACGAAAAAATGGTATCAACCAGCATAGTTAAAAAGCCGTCAGGAACCCTGCCTCCGAAATCATATATGCTTGTGGAGGAAGACGAATTTAACCAGCTTGATTATCAGATATGGTTCCATATTGATTTATACCCTCAAGGCGACATCAATAACCCGGAAAAGCTGTCTTTTGACCTGCCGCGCTATGGATTGGGTTATAAGGAAAAAAAGGTCAAAATGCCCATAATAGAAGAGTGTGAAGGCATGTATCTGACCCTTTTTGAACGCACTAAAGGGCAGGTAATAGACGAAGAAATGAAGCACATGAACCTTAAAGGCGGATATATGTAAATAAAGGTAAAAAATCAAGCAAAATGGCTTTTTTTTGCCATTTTGCTTGATAATACGGTAAAGAGGATTTTTCGTGTTTTAAATGAATATATAAACAGGGCAGGGGGCCATTCCGTTCTTTTATCATTAATTAATCAGTATAGTTTTGCTATTTGTATTTCTATTTATTTTACGGGGGTGGATATGAAGAAAATAACCATAGTCATTGCTTTAGTTTTATTTATGGTTTTGACTGGAGCAAGTTCTGTTTGTGCGTTACGAATGGAAGACATATCTATCAAAAGCGATAAACTGACGTACGAGGATTATGAATTATCAAAGCAAAAATTTGTAGATTATTATAACTACATGCGCGGCCTTCCCCTTTATGATCTGCAGGCTTATTTAAAAAGGGACCATTTTGAAGTACTTAATAAAACATCTTTTATTCCGGGTTTTGAAGCTGAGAAATTTATTTTGAATTTAGCCGTGGAAGGTATATGTTTGTGCAGACTAGCCAAGTCTTATAAAAATCCCTGTTATACGGCTGTTTTAAAGAAGAAAGGAGAAGTGAAATTTTCTTTTGGTGTGGCTTCTATCTTATGCAGAATGGAATTCGGACTTTTTGATTTACTCGGAAACGGCGTACTTTATTACGTATGGATATTTAATTTAGAGCCGGATTTCAGGACAGTTTATAATAGCGATGATCAGGGTTTTTCTATGGAGGATTTAAATAAGGACGGAGTGTATGAGATTGTTAAGGGGAAGAACTTTTTTTTAAGTTCAATGTGTAAGATAGAATATATAGGTAAGCCCGTTATTTTTGAATATAACAGGGGACAAAAGAAGTATGTATGCGCGAATGAAAAATTTCAGTGGTATATACTTAGAAATACTCAGAATATCTTTACGCCGGTAAAATGGATAAAGCATGGGCGTTTTTTAACAAAGAATATAAATTGAATAATAAACGGCAGATAAAACAGGAGTTGAAAGAAAGTACAGAAGATTTTTCATTCGAAAAACCTTAATAAAATTAAAAATAAGGATAGGAGGTGAATTATACCTGTGGGTGGATAAAAATAATAATAACGGAGGTAGGAATGTACGAAAATTGTTTCCTGTGCAGGAAAAAAGCAACCCTTATAACCCCTGATGCCGGTAATGAACGAATATATCATGTAGAATGTGAAACCTGCGGGTCGTATGTTATAGATGTTGAGTATAAATTTTTCTTAGATGAGCTACTTCCTTCCGTAAGGGCAAATTTATCAGGATTTGTAAGAGCGGCAAAAGAATATGAAAATAAAGAAACAGTGCTTACATGGGAAAGCATAAATGAATATTTAGACAGTTATATCCCTGTTTATCATCTGGAAAAGGTTGAGAAGATTCTTACATATATAGAATTTAAAACAAATAAATCAGGCGGTGAAGTTAAGATTGAGCCGCATAAAGATTATCCTTTAGCTTTTGCGATGGATGAAAGGGAAATGCTCTGGGCGCTTAATAAAGGTGTAGAGCTGGGATGTTTAAAAACTAAGGACTGTGTAAATTATACTATTGAAGCAAACGGACGGGAAAAACTTAAAGTAATATTACAAGACATTATCTATGAGGTGAGCTAATACAACGATTTAAAATATAATCTCAACAAATTTACCCCCGTTTGTCATGTATCAGACGGGGGGTTTTATATTCGGAATGGATAGTCAAATAAGGGTGAATTTGATATAATTGGGTTATATTTCAGGAGGTAACTGTGACAAAAAGATTTAATTTAAAAATTCAAGTACATAGGGGTCTTTAATAATATCTAGATCTTTTTCCACAATATGACCTTGCCTGGAAAGTTGAAAAACGCCTTTTTTATCTTTGCTTAAAGCAATTCTTTCAAAAAGCATTGAATTGACATGTCTCTTTAACTCTCGTACGCTCCATTTTTCTTTCAGACATTGTTTTTTATAAAAATTTCTTGCATATTTATCAGAAACACTTATCAAAAGGCTGTAATGACTCCAGGCCAATTTGGCAGACACTGTCTGCCAAATTGGATATAATGCATAGAATCGCTTCATATCGGAGACATTTCTTCTGCTAAAACCTTTGCTAAATTTATGTTTTAAATCTTTTGAAATTTTGTTCAATAATTCCGAGCCGTATTCGGCTTTTTCTTTCCCTTTTTGTTCAAATTCAACTATTTCTCTGCCAATCTCCCAATAGGTTTTTACAAGAACATTGTTTGCGGCATAATAAATTTTTTCTCTACCCTTTTGCAAAATATCAGAAATATTGATGAGTAAGTTTCTGTACAAAGATTTTTTGCTTATAGATAAATCTTCCATCCCCCCCCATTTCCTATTAAATAAGCCGAAAAAGGGTGCTTTTTAAGTATAACATTTTTAAAAATTAAAACAAGGCCACACTGCTATCGTTGTCAAGTCAAAGTAATTTTTTACAGGAAAATAAGGATATGGGGTGGAATTAAGAAGAAAATGGCAGTTGTCCCCCCCTTTTTTATAAAAATAGAATTGCGAATCGGAGGCAAGTATGGCATTAGGGCGGTCAAATAATTCAACAAAATCTTCAAGAAACCTACTCATGGTATTTCTTGTAATGATAACTTTTTTCGCGATATCCTTTCTTACCAATATACTCGGAGCCATACTTCCCAACGCGAAAGATGATTTTAACCTGACTCTTACGATGGCAGGATTTCTGCCCTTTGCTTTTTTTATCGCGTACGGGATAATGTCTATTCCCGCGGGATTAATGCTGGAAAAATACGGCGAGAAAAAAATAATGATCTTATCCTTCATTATCGCGTCAATCGGTAATTTTGTTTTTATTCTTAAGCCGAGTTTTCCGACTTTCCTTTTTTCTTTGTTTGTCGTGGGCGGAGCCATGGCAATGCTTCAGGTAATCATAAATCCGCTGTTAAGAACTTCAGGCGGGGAAGAGAATTATTCTTTCAACAGTGTCTTGGCCCAGCTTATATTCGGATTGGGATCTTTTATAAGCCCGCTGGTCTTTACCTACCTGGTTGTGAATATAAAGAATGAAAATTTTTCAGATCCCGTAATCCGTTTACTCGCCTCAATTGTTCCCCCGAACATACTCTGGGTTTCAATATACTGCGTATGTCTGCTAATATCGTTAATTATGCTTGTTGTCGTGTCTTTTATTAAATTCCCGCAAGTTGAATTAAAAGCGGATGAAAAGGTTGAAAGCGGCAAGCTCCTTGTCGAATTAATTAAGAATAAGGTTGTCATAATGTATTTTTTCGGAATATTCGTGTATGTGGGAACAGAGCAGGGATTTAATAACTGTATTTCAAATTTTCTTAAAACTTATCACGGGTGCGATCCCGTAACTGTCGGGGCCGGCGCGATTTCTAACTTCTGGCTTTACATGACAATCGGAGGGATCGTAGGGTTAGGCCTGCTTAAATTATTTGATGTTAAAAAAGTACTGGGAGCTTTTGTCGTTTTAACAATGGTATTTTTAGGTTTTGCGTTGTTAGGCTCAAAGCAGGTGGCCCTGTTCTCGTTTTCCGCCTGCGGTTTTTTATTATCCGTAATGTATCCGTCAATATTCTCACTGGCTTTGAATTCGGTAGAAAAAAATCAGGGAACTTTTGCCGGAATTTTATGCTGCGCGATATGCGGCGGGGCGATTATTCCTTTGATAATCGGGATAATAGGGGATTATTTAGGATTAAAGATAAGTATGTATTTTCTTTATTTAACTCTGGCATATATGCTTTATATCGCGATATTTTCAAAACCGCTTATTCAGAATGAAACAATTTTCAACAAAAAAACAATAAATAATTAATTTATCGGATAAAATTAAACAGGAGCGGGTGATTAGGTTGAAAAATAAATATTTTGACTCTAAAGTAATCGGTATTGATCTTGGCGGAACCAAAATCAGCGCGGGTATAGTAGAATCAGGCAAAGTATTGAAAAGTATCACGAGGGAGCTTCCTGAAAATCATCCGGATGATTCAATAATGCTGATAGTGGATTTTATTATTGAAACAATTGAAGAGATTTTCTCTGACGGCATAAAAGGAATAGGTATCGGCATCCCCAGCGTAGTAGACAGAAAAAACGGAATTATATACGATGTTCAAAACATAGCATCATGGAAAGATAAAAAGATACCGTTAAAAGAATTACTTGAAAAAAAGTTCAATATAAAAGTATTTATTGATAATGACGCGAACTGTTTCGCGCTGGGAGAAAAATTATTCGGCAAGGGTATTAAATATAATAATTTTGTAGGACTGACTATCGGTACGGGTATCGGCGGCGGGATTATAAACAAGGGGAAATTGCTGGCAGATGCCCACTGCGGTTCCGGTGAGTTTGGAGAGATGTATTATTTAGACGCGAGAGTTGAAGATTACTGCAGCAGTCTTTTTTTTAAAAA
>JBDRKI010000040.1:0-12339 GCA_043814095.1 Armatimonadota bacterium
AAAACAGGGTTATAATAATAAATAAAAGCAGTGTGGCTACAGTAAGAAACAATCCCAGAAACAGGCTCTGGTAGGCGTGGCAGAATAAAAAAGGCTCTTTCTTTTTATCGGTTATTAAAATAAGCCATGAAACCACAAACCAGAAAGGGTAAGACAGGGCCGCTATAAATTTATCTTCTTCGTTAATAGGAGGAAGTATTTCCAGCAATTTTATTCTCCTTCATATAATATATCGTTTTTAATGATATTTATTTTCTCTGCTTTAACAGAATATTCCTTTTATACAAAAGCCCGTTTGAATAATTTATCCAAACGGGCTTTATCGTCATGTTTTTTTTATTATTTACTTAATCTGATTTAATTTTGCCGCTATGGCTTTATACATTGTATTTTCTTTATTCATGCATATTCTCGGATTCTGTCTTTCGCCGGATCTTTTTACTTCATAATGAACATGGGCTCCGGTCGCGGTCCCCGAGGATCCTATCCTGGCTATCGCCTGGCCCTTTTCAACCCTCTGGCCGTATCCCGCAAGAATGCTTGAACAGTGGGCATACAGGGTTCTGTAGCCGTTACCGTGATCTATCTCAACAGTATAGCCGTAGCCGCCGTCATAACCTGATTTTATAACCACACCCGAAGCAGTAGCGTAAATGGATGACCCGTAAGGCGCAATTATATCTATGCCAGTATGGAAATTGCTGCCGCCGTATAAAGGATGGGTTCTCCACCCGTATTCGGAAGAAACATAACCGTCCGCAGGCCATCTTGAGGGTATTGCCGCCAGTTTTTTGAGAATCTTTTCTTTTTCTTTTTTTGTCCTGTATTTTACGGCATGGTTTTTCAGGGAGGATTGTTCTTTTTTCGCCGTTTTAAGTTCTTCCTGTATCAGCTTTAATTTGGCTTCCAGTTCCGCCGGTTCTAACCCGCGGCGCGAACTTGTAATGGAAACCTTTTTATCTTTATTTGTTGAGTATGTTTTTTTTGAGGGCTTAATCCCCATTATCTTCTTTATTTTGTTCTCGCCGTCCTTAACTTCTTCAAGCTCTTTTAATATCTCTTCGTTCTGCTTTTCCAGAAGTTTCGTGATGGCCTTATTCTGTTTTTCAAGTTTTTTGTTGTGCGCGGCAAGCTCTATTGTCTTGCGCTGTGAAAGAATAATAAAACCAGCTAAAATTACGGTTAAAATAAGTCCGAAAACAAGAAGGCGCCTGGGTGTAAGCCGGTAGCTGAACATGAAATCCTTACCGTGCGGTATTACTTTTACAACCCACGCTTTTGTGTCCCGTGCTTTTTTCCGAAATGCTTCCTTTTCCTGTTTGTATCTTTTATATAATCGTTTAAGCCTTTTTACCAGTTTCTCTATCATAAATCCCCCATATCAATTAAAACAACTTTTAACTTTCAATAATTCAAATTAGGCCGTGCACCCGTCTTTGTTAATATCATAAAGGCGCTTCTTATTAAAACAAGCTCCGGCCAGGTATTTCCGCGGCACATAAAATATCTTACTTACCGTTGCTTCCTTCCGGACCTGGCGGGGTTTATAAGCTTTTATTGCACGGAGCCCGGCCATCAACGCCGTCTTAATAAGGCGGACCCTTCACGATACTGCCTATGACGGGAATTCAATCCTGCTATAGCGGATTGCAGGTTACAGGGCACCGCTGACTCCCCATCTAGCACGGCCAAGAATTCCTTGTTATTAAGGTTCTACATATATATTGATATATTATAACCATAGAACAGGCGCTTGTCTACCCCAAAATCAAGTTAAGAAGAAGGATAGCGGGTTTATCCTATAGAATCTAAGCTGTATTAAATACACTTAAAACCGGAGCTTATAATGAAACATACAAAAAACAGCGTTATATCAGCATTTATTCTGTCTTTGCTTCTATGCTTTACCGTCCTTGTAATATACGGATGCTCTTCAACAAGCACGGGAGGAAGTTCAACCACAAGCCCCGCCCAGGATAAAGGCGGGTTAAAAATAGCGGTAAACTGGGCAGAGGCTTCTAAAATCATAAAAGCCATACCCGCTGCGGCCGTTAAAATAGCAATAGATATATATAAGGTTGAAGATGAAACAACGTCCATTGTGCCCCAGACCCTCATAAACAGGCCGGGTTCATCATCAACCGTTTCAACCGAGATTAACGGCATACCGGTAGGTAACATAAAACTTAAGGCCGCCGCCCTTAATTCGTCGGGTGGGGTACTCGCCACGGGAAACACAACGGCCGTAATAAAACAGGGAGATAATCCTTCCGTTACCGTTGCCCTTGTAGAAAGATATTTGACCTACGCCTGGCTTGCAACGTCAAAAGAAGCACACTTAGAAGCCAGAGAAGGGTACGCCGTAATAGCGCCTAAAACCCTGGATATATCAAGAAGCATACACTGCGGCGTGGGAATAACAAGCGGCTTAGCAACCGTGCCGACCGTCGCTCCTCCCCCGGGAAATTATTACACGATGAATACAACGCAAAACCCTCCCCTTGAAAGGATACGCGGCGTTTATTATGCCGGCTATGACAGCTCAACAGCAGCGCCGGAATTAACCGTTAACGGGAATATTGATCTCCAGTTTGAAAACAGCACATATTATTCCTATGATTTTAACGAACCTACCTTTTTTTCCGGAGATTATACTTTTAACATAAATAATACAAATGTTATAATTAATAATACCATGGATGATTTCTGCGATATACCGTCAATAAGCTCCCCGACGCCTCTCGGAAACATAAATTATTCAACCTGCACAACGGTGCAGTGGGAAAACCTGGGAACTGATTATGTCTACCTTATAATGGCAAGACACGAAACAAACACATCCACCCGCACATCGGACATATTCTGGACGTCAAACGACTGGAGAAGCCTGTCAACAGCCGATATGAATACATTTACAAATTTAATAAATGAACTTTCGGCAAATAATTACTGCACCATACCGGGAAATATTTTCACAGAGGGAAGCTCCGTAAAAGTTACCGTAATAGCGATAAACAAAACACATTACAATGTTGACCAGACTCAGTCCATAGGAAGAACGCTCTTCCCTTACGGGGGATATACAACAACCTATACGGTTGCCGATCAGTAATAAGGCGGCGCGGACTTGCGCCGTCTTATTGTCCGTTGTTTTTATTTTTCACTGCTTTTTATCTCTTCCAGTTTAGAATTAATTTTTTCCAGAGCTTGTTCAAAATATTCCGCCTGCTTCTTTAACGCCTCCGCATTAGCGCCTTCTATAGATTCATACAAATCATGCCCTGCTCCTCCTGTCGGAAAGCACGGAATCCCCGATGAGTAAAATCTGTTTCTTACGCCCCGTTTCTGCGTGCACATTGACCGCGCTCCCGCAGGACCCGTTCCGTCGCCTCTTGGCATATTAATCACCTACTTTCTTGCTTGTTGATAATGAAAATCATTTTCATTACTATGTTAAATTTTTTACCTGCACTTTTTACAAAAGCCGGTAAAATAAATTTTGTGATTTTTTATATCGAAATCGTACTTCGCAGAGAGGCCCTTTTCCGTCTGCGCAAGAAATTCTTTCTCTTTTTCCATGAAATCGGCATAATCAATTATCTTGCCGCATTTTGTGCATACCAGATGATGATGATGCTTTTTGCCGGAAATTCCTTCTACAAGCTCATATCTTGACTTGCCTTCACCCGTGTCAATTTTAGACAAAACCCCCATATTAACAAGCAACTCAAGTGTCCGGTAGACTGTCGTAAGTCCCGTGCCGGAATGAAGCTTGCGGACCTTAAAATAAATTTCCTCCGCGGGAAGATGCCCTTCGGATTTCTTTAAAACCTGCAGTATATACTGCCGCGGAACGGTAAATCTAAAGCCGCATTCTCTAAATTTGCCGTGTATCCACGGGTGTCTCCCGCGCATCTTATCTCCTTATTGAAAATGATTTTCATTTCCATTATTAGCATAACATATATCTTCCGTAGAGTCAACCGAAGATTTCTATACTTTACAGGTGCACAACATCTTCATCCTGGTGATACAGATAAAGAAACAGCAGCATATAATCCCTTATATGCCTTGTAATCAGGAAGTTGTTTATTATATGAGCCCTTCCGTTAATGCCGAGCCGCTTAGCGTACTCCGGCTCCTGAAGAAGCTGTTTTAAATAATAAGCGGTGCCGTCTATGGAATAAGTAAGTATGCCGGAATATTTATGTTTTATCTGAAGGGGTATGCCTCCGACAGCGCCGGCTATTACCGGTTTTGCCTTCCAGAGCGCCTCCGAAACGGTTAAACCGAATCCTTCTTTTAAGGATTTCTGCATGACAACCGTTGAGGCTCTCTGCAGGGCGTTTATCTCTATGTCGCTTGAGGGGGGGAGAAATAAAATAAATATATCTTCATCCCCGCCGGCGGCTTCCCTTACTTCTTCTAAAACCTTCATTCCTTCGGGATCGTCTGTCGCGCCGCCTCCGGCAAGCACAAGCTGGCAGTCAATGTACTTCTTAACCATTTTATACGCCTTTATAACCCCGACGGGGTCTTTTAAATAATCAAAACGGGAAACCTGAGTAACAATCGGGCGGCTCATGTCAATGCCGTAATCTCCCACTATCTGTTTAATCTGGTCTTCGGGAAGCTCCCTGTTTTTATCGCTCAGAGGATCTATTGAGGGGGATATCAGTATCTGCGGGACACCGACATTCCTAGAAAAAGCCGGGGCGGAGAAAACACTGCAGTTATATTTTTTTATGTAATTTTTAAGGAAATCCATTATAACGGGGCGGGGATTCGTAAAATCAATATGGCATCTCCATATCCATTTTTTGCCCAGCTCTTTCTTCTTCTCCACCAGCGCGATCGGCTGCGGGTCATGAATAAATATCGTGTCCCCGTAAAAATTTATATCCTTGGCGTTTTCTTTATTTACTTCCAGAAAATAGTCAAAATCTTCCTTTGTTATTTCGGCATCCACCCCGTGCAGGGCGTTATGGAAATTTTTCGTTATGTTGAAAAACCGCTCATCACCTTTTATGACATCCCAGCGCGCGTCAACACCCAGCTGTTTTAAAAGAGGTATCATCCTTATAAGTATCTCGGCAACCCCGCCGCCCACGGGCGTGGAATTTATGTTCTGTATAACCCTGTCTTTTAATTTTTCTCCCAGAAGGTAAAGCTCGTCTATAACGCTCTTCCCCACAATATCCGCATAATCTTTAATTTCTCTCATATTTTTCCACCGTGCTAATAATTTTTTTCCTTAAGCCGTCAAAAGTAATCGTGTACGGGTCCAGCCTGGCAAGCTCTTTCGCGAGATCATCCATCCCCATCCCCTTAAACCACGCCACAAAATCATTCTCGTCTTTTTCCAGCCTCATGCGCGCTTCAAATATATGGAAATAAAGCGAGCTTACGCTTACCTTCTTCAAAATTTCTAAAAATTCTTTGAGGTTATGCGCGGCATAGGGCGTAGGCAGAATAAAGCTTGTACATGCCATAAAGTGAAATTCAAGTCCTTCGGGGCATCTCGCGTAGGTCTTTCTTTTTGAAGTATATTCTTCCAGAATTCTTATAAACGCCAGTCTTATATCCTCAAGATTTTTGTAAGTAATAATATCTATACTCGCCACCGATTCGGCAAGTTCATTCAGGTTAAGTATGGTTGTAAGCCAGTACGCGAAATCATTGGGGGGCTCGGGGCATAAATAATTATGTATCTGAAGAAATCTGTGCGTGTGGTAATAAACAGAAGAAAGCGGGACTTTTTTTATTCCCTTAAGCAGTTCAAGGGGATTGCCTGCTTTAATTGCCAGCAGCTTTATAAGATGCTGCTGGGTATAAAAATGAAAGGGTTTATTGTTTGCGTTCAATTATATTATCCTCCCCTGTTTAATTCTTTGTTTATCTATCTTCTGCAAAATTATTTTCAAAACCTTTTATTTAAGAAGGAAGTTTTATATTATTGGCAAAATTAGCCTCATGGATGTAACACAGAATGTACCGTTAAACATAGCCATAGTTCTATTTCTGGGAATACTGGGAGGACGCTTAATAGCCAAGATAAAAATTCCGGAAGTTACCGGCTACTTTCTTGTCGGGATAGTAGTGGGTCCCTCTGTATGCAATATCTTAAGCCAGGAATCAATAGAACCGTTAAGGGTTATCAGTGAAATCGCCCTGGGGCTTATTCTTTTCAGTATCGGCGGAGAAATCTGCTTTGACAGGTTTAAAAAAATAGGGAGAAAAATTCTGCCTGTTGTGCTGAGCGAAGGATTCGGCACATTTACCGTTGTTCTGGTTACAATATTTTTCATAGCCGGCACAATCATGACAAAACACGAAGCGGCCAACATGTCTGTGCTTCTCGCGTCAATAGCCATAGCTACGGCGCCTGCCGCCACACTGCTGGTTTTAAGAGAATACCATTCAAAAGGAATCCTGACGGAATATATTTTAGCCGTTGTCGCGTTAAATAATCTCCTCTGCCTTATAGTATTCAGGCTGGCTCTTCTGGGAGTAAAATTTTTCATGCCGATCGATCCGAATGACGCTTCCCTGCTTACTGCGGCCTTATTGTCTTTATGGGAAATCGCGGGATCCATACTTCTCGGAGGCATAATCGGCGGGATACTCTCTTTCTGGGCACAGAAAGAAGAAAACTTCAGCGAGCTCGTAATGATAATGGGCGGTGCGCTTCTTCTTGGCATAGGATGCGCGAGGGCATTAAATCTCTCACCGCTTCTTACCGCCATGAGCATGGGATGCATTATCGCTAATTTTTCTCCCATGAAAAAAGAAATTTTCACGGCAATCAAACACACAGACCCGCCTTTATACGTAAGCTTCTTTGTTCTTTCCGGAGCGGAGCTTGATATGGGTGCTTTAAAATTTATAGGCATAATCGGGGTGGGTTATGTTTTATCCAGAATAGCCGGAAAAATTATAGGCGCCTATGTGGGGGCAAATCTTGTTCACGCATCCAAACCCATCAAAAAATATCTGGGCATAAGCTTGATTCCTCAGGCAGGCGTAGCGCTCGGGCTTGCTCTCGCGCTTAAGTGGATTCACCTTCCGGGCGAAGACGGGATGGGCGCGAAAATCCTTACAATTATACTTGCTTCCGTTATAATATATGAAATCATAGGTCCGATATTTACCAGATTCGCGATTGTAAAAGCCGGCGAGGCACAGACAAAGACATATGTATCTAAAGCCAAGTGGATATAATAATCTGTTAATTTTTACGGGACACGGCGGAGTCCGCAAAATCTTCCAAAAGCTTTCTTACTTCCGCATAGCTGTGCAGGCTGTACTTGGCATATGTTGAACCGAGCCCCACTTTTATGGAATACGCCCTCTTGGGGAGCGACCTGAACATATCTTCATCCGTATGATCATCCCCTATCCCCATTATAAAATCAGGCTTGTTTCTGGAAACCCAGTTAAGGGAGGCATTTCCCTTATCCACGCCGGCGCACCTTACCTCTATTACTTTATTTCCCTGCAGAACCTGAACATTTATGCTGCGCGTAAGCTCCATAAGGTTGTCAAGAAGCTCTTTTGCCCGCAATGAAGCTTGTTCCGGATCCGCCTTCCGGTAATGCCACGCGACGGAGTAATCCTTATCCTCAACAAAAGACCCGGGCAGTCGGTCTGAATATACTTCCATTAAAGGATGAACCTGATCCTTCCAGTCTTTTGAAAGAGGCTTTAACATCTTCCAGTCGTTCTCCCCCTGCTCTTTAATCCATGCGCCGTGCTCCGCAACAAGCGCGACCGGAACTGACGCAAACCACTGGCCCAGGGTTTCTTTGTCTCTGCCGCTTATTATAATAACCTGAGTTTTCGGATCTTCCGAAAGCTCTCTTAAAAGAACAAGCAGCTCCTGCGGCGGCTTCGCAAGCTGAGGATGTTTCGCGAAAGGAACAAGCGACCCGTCATAATCAAGAAGAAGGATCCTGTGTTTGGCCTTTTTAAACTTAAGAACAAGTTCTTCTCTGGCTTCTTTATCTAACAGGTTTGCGGCCATATGCTCCTGCTCTTTCCTTACTTCAAAGAGTTCATTCATAAACTCTTCCGCCCACTTAACAACATCATATCTTTTTATGCGCGTCTGCATAACTTCATTGCGGTGCAGCTGCTCTTCAACCGGCATCTCCAGCGCCCTTTTAATGGCATCGGCGATCTCCTGCCTGTTATTCGGATTTATGATTATCGCCTCGCCCAGCTCTTTTGCCGCGCCGGCCATTTCGCTTAATATAAGGACCCCTGTTTTATCCGACCTGCTTGCTATGTACTCTTTCGCCACAAGGTTCATGCCGTCGCGAAGGGGAGTAACAAGCGCGACATCGCTTACGCTGTAAAGCGCCACAAGAGGCTCAAATGACACAAACCTGTACTGGTAGATTATAGGCGTCCAGTTAACCGTCCCGAATTTTCCGTTAATCTTCCCGACAAGCTCGTCAATCTGTCTTTTCATTTGCTGGTAGCGCTCAACACCCACACGCGAAGGCACAACTACCGCAACAAGAACTACCTTTTCGCGCCAATCGGGATTTTGTTCTAAAAACACCTCATAGCCCTGTAGCCTGTTAACAAGCCCCTTGGAATAATCCAGCCTGTCAACGGAAAGCACTGTTTTAAAATTCCTGAAGGTTTTTTTAAGTTCTATTTTTTCCTTCTGAACGCCGCCAACAGTTATGGCGTCATTAAACCGCTTGAAATCAACGCCCATGGGAAAAGTGTCCGCTTTAACAACGCGGTTATCAACAATAACTTCTCCCATATTATGTTTTAACCCCAGAATTCTCAAAAGGCAGCTTAAAAAATGGCGCGTATAATCATGGGTATGAAAACCTACAAGATCGGATCCCATCAATCCCTCAAGTATCTCCGCTCGCCAGTCGCTCGGTATAAGCTGGAATATCTCCGAGGACGGAAACGGTATATGCAGGAAAAATCCTATGGGCGCGTTCGGCATCCTCTCCCTTATGAGTTTGGGTAAAAGCATAAGGTGGTAGTCCTGCACCCATACAACATCATTTGGCTGTATAATTTCCATCAACGCATCAAAAAAAGTTTCGTTTACCCTTTTATAATTCTCCCAGAGATCTTCGCTGTAAGTGGCATAAGACGGAAAATAATGGAACAGAGGCCATATAAGTTTATTGCAGAAACCCAGATAAAACTTATCCATTACTTTTTCCGAGATGTAAACAGGATAAGCGTTGTGCTCATTTAAAGCTTTTTCCTTTAATTCCCCTTTTAACCTGTCGGGAACGGCAATCCCCGGCCAGCCGACCCAAACATATTCGGCCTTGCTAAAAGACGATTTTTTCAAAGAATCAAGGTATGAACTTATCCCGGTAACAAGCCCGCCAACGCTTTCTTTAAATTCCATACTGCCGCCCTTTATTGAAACCGTAACGGGAAGGCGGTTTGACACAACCAATAATCTCATGCGACACCTCTGAGAAGTTCAAATAAAAATTTACTTTACTTCTTGTTTATTTGTTAAATTTCTGCGCCGGTAAATCCTTCTTTGTGCTATTTCGCATTCTTCGCCAACAGATTTCTGAAAACAAGGTAGGCAATGGAAATGACAATTACGGGGAAATGGAAGCAGAACACGACATTCTTCACGGACATTGCTTTTATGGCAAAAGGCACGGCAACGAATCCCAGCCCGAATCCCGATTTTAAAACAAAATTAGTAAGGGCAAAAACCCTGCCCCTTAAGGAGTCTTTAACCTGCTGGATATAGGTCGCGTAAAAAGTCTGATAGGTGCCGTCGCCGATACCGGCTATAAAAGAAGACACTATAATAATAAAAGTTATCTTCGTCTGGAATATCATTATCATCCCGAAAGACATAACGGCGGTAAAGAATATATATAAATTATCGGGACGCAGTTTTTTTAAAAAACTCAACTTGTTTAAATAATAAATTCCAGCGAGATTCCCAAACGCCCAGAATGTCAGTATCAGTCCGTAATAGTACATGGGCGATGACGGATTAATTTCACTTGAAAAAACAGGCCAGCCCAGATTATGGGAAGCGCTGGCGAAAGCGTCCAGCATAAGTATTCCCATGCATATATATATGATTTTAGCATTGGGCAGGGTTAAAATCTCTTTGTATGAATTTATCATGTTTTTGAAGCTTAATTTCGGCGCCGGACGGCCGGAAGCCGCGTTTGTTTTAAACGCGAGACTTAAAAGAATAACCGCCGAAAGCGCGTATGTCGCGGCATCAAGAATAAAAATTGAATTATAATTATTAAAAAGGTATCTCGCGAAAACGGCGCACAACCCGCTTGCCGCGATGACTATGTTTCTGCCGCCCGCAAAAATTGAATTTGCCTTTAAAACATCTTTTTCGTTCATAATAACGGGTATCGCCGCTTGCAGAGATATATCAAACAAGCTGGAGAATATGCCTATAAGCACCATAAGGAAAATAAGGTAGGGATAAAGGTAGGCCTTGGGCATAAAAACAAGAAGAAGCATAAACACGGCCAGTATAATATCCGAGGCGATCATAAGAAATTTTCTGTTATACCGGTCAGCCAGCTCCCCCATATAAAAAGAAGAAAAAGTCGCCGCTATTATTCTTGAGGCAAACGCCACGCCCAGAAAAAAAGCCGAACCCGTAACTTCAAGAATGAATATATTAAGCGCGATCATGTTTAAAAACGTGCCGAAAGTGGAAATAAGCCGGGCAGAGACCACCCCGTAAAATACCGACGGAACTTTAGATTTATTTTCGCCCATCTTCATAATGCCTTTCCTGTTTTTTTAAGGTGTTCAAGGACTGCTGCGAATAAAGATATTTTGCCGATTTTAATCCGTGTTTTTTTAAAAAACTATCAACATAATGAGAGCCTATGGCGTAAGATACGGCATAATATCTCCAGTCTTCTCCGAGATAAAAGCCAATCCAGAAATTTACTTCTTTTTTACTGAAGCCGAATTCCCCGTAAAGAATATCCTCGTACTTTTTATATTTTTTCTTTAAAACAAAACGCGAATACCATATATTATACAGCACTTTATGAAAATATTTCTCCGTAAGCCCTTTTATTTTAACTTCCCCGTCCAGAACGCCTTCAAATAAGATATCAACCGACATCGCAAGCCCTTCATTTATGATTGTCTCAGGCGAATAAAAAGTATCAAGACAGCTAAGCATATCCGCTTTTCTATCCCTGTACAAAGACTCCTTGATTATATAATAAAAATGATGCCCGGGAGATATCTCATGAGCTATCAACCCTTTAATATAAGCCGAGCCGAGTTCTTTTTTAAACCTCAGGCCGGCAACGCCCCTATAGCCGCCCTTATAATAATAATAACATTCGGGATACCCTTTGCGGGGTTTCTCAATAATAAGATCAAACTTAGAAAAAAGCTTTTTAAGATCAACCGGGATATGCCTGCCGAAACTTCTTTTTATCTTAGAAAATGATTTTTTAACTTCTCCGCGCGCAAAGCGTTTAAAATCGTCGAAGTCTTTAAATTTTACTTTCCTGCCGCGGGCTCTAAAGTCAGCTATGGAGGAAAACCCTTCCTTTTTTAATTCTGCCGCCAGATTTTTTTTAACATCCTTAAAATTAAAAAGCCCCGGCAGTTTAACGGCAAAGAGATTCTCAACTGCTTTTTTTACGGTATACTTTTTCTTATTCCCGAAAACAAAAATATCGACCTGAGCAAGGACCGAATCTATTAAATCCCCGCAGTAAGTTCTCCTAAAACAAGGATACTTGTCCGGAAAACCATTTTTTAAATCTTTTTTCAACTTAATAAGATTATCGCGGGCATCCGCTGGTTTTATTTTTTTTGAATGCATTAAAAGTTTTTCCGTACCGAAATACGTGTGTATAAGCTCATAATCCTTTATATGGCAGTCAAATGCAAGAATGTTTTCCAGTATTTTTTCCGCTGCGTCCATCTAATTACCCGTAATTCTTTTATAGCAATAGGGGTTCTCGTAAATTGAGCCTCCGAGTGAATATGCCATGCCCAGACACCCCGACCTGCAGTCTTTTTTGCTTTCGCAGTCCGCGCAGTAGCCGGTCATTTTGGAAACATCATATTTTCTGGTATAAGTGAAGGAAGAGTCATCATTCCATATATCAATAAGGCTTCTCTTTTTCACGTTTCCCGCGGTAAAATAATCATCCTGCAGGGAAAGGCACCCCTTAACATTGCCGTTTTCCTCTATCCCCGCTATATAGCACCCTGCAGAACATCCCGACCACTCGGCGTCCTTAAGTATTTTTTCCGAGTTGCCGTAGCAGTAGCCGAGAGAATCCGCGGCGAGAATATTTATCTTTTCCCCGTAAT
>JBDRKI010000041.1:0-44018 GCA_043814095.1 Armatimonadota bacterium
ATAGATATGGTGGCCGAGCCTGTTTGTATTTCATGTTGACATTATATCATATAGCAACGAATTAATCTATCGAATAGAAAAACAAGGGAGCCATTCATCCCCTGTTTAAAAACAGAAGCTTTCTGGCTAGTATTTTGTAAACGGTATAAGCTAAAATATAGCCGTCATCCAGGCTGGTATAAAAGAAGTTTGAAAACATCAGGGTGGGCTTTGCTTTTGGAACTTTTGAAAGAAAGTCGGGAGTGAGCTGTTTTAAGTCGGACGGGTAATGGCGGTACTCTTCATTATATTTTTCAAGCGCGCTTATCACAATGTCCGCTCTTTTTGCCGCTATTTTATGGCTTGCCTGTATGCATAGTATTACGGCTATAGCCACTATCCCGTATATAACTATGTTTTCCGTGTTCTTTATAAATTTTTCCCTGTCTTTTAAAACAAAGAAGGTTCTGGGGACAAAATAAAATATAACAGTGAGGGCTGTTATTACGGCTATAATTCCCTGCTGGAAGATAAGCGCGTCAAGAAAAAACAAAAGAAAGGGGAACCAGAACCTTTTTAATATAATCTTTAATTTGCTCATAATAAAAAATTAATACCTGTTATTTACTTTTTGATTAAACTGACGGTTTATCTCTGTTTTCTTTTTCTGGAGTCTTGCTTTATGAGCGTCAACGGCTTTTTTTACGGAAGAGAAAACATCAAGCTTTAGAAAAAGATAAAAAAATAAGATGATTAATAAAAAACCTATTAAATAGCGCCAGATATTATTTTTGTTTTCTTTCATAACAGTAATTTATTTCAATTTTTATATATTTTATCCTTTATAAGGCAAAACAGTTTCTTTATAATATAGAGGATATATATATGCGTGTAAGGAATAATAATTCAGATAAAATTATGCTTTATTCTATTATGGAGGTTTAAAAATGAAAAAAAATATTATAATTCTTCTTCTGGCTGTATTTATGGCAGTAAGCTTAACAGCCGGTTTTACCCAGGATTACGGCAAAAAGATATGGCAGTTCCAGCATACGGGCATAAAAGAAAATCTTAATGCGGTTTATGCCTTAGATGAGAATACCGTATGGGCGGCAGGGGATAACGGCAGAATAATAAATTCCGTTGACGGCGGTCAAACATGGACAGTGCAGGAGAGTACAACTGACGAGCATCTTGCGGATATTTATTTTCTTGATAACATGAACGGCTACGCTGCGGGGGAGAATTCCGTTTTCTTAAAAACAACCGACTCCGGCAAAACATGGACAAATTACCCGCTGCACTACCTTATAAATTATAAAGTTTTAAACCTGCATTTTATGAACAAAAACGAAGGATGCGTGACGGGAACTCTTTTCGGGATGATGAGCGCGCGTCCCACCGGATTCATAGGGCGCACATCTAACGGCGGTGAGAATTTCAAGATAACAAATATATTTGACATGAATACCATAAACGCGCTTTTCTTTCTTGATGATAAAAACGGATGGGCAAGCGGGACACTTGCGAAAGTTGCTTCCATAAAGGCCGGTAATAAAATGTACACCACAACCGACGGCGGACAGAACTGGAACGGCAATTATTTTATGAAAGGCGGCACTTTTGTTATCCCGGTTGTGTATGACATATTCTTCATTGACGATAAAAACGGGTGGGCCGCGGGCTCGCTTGACGGGGACTTCGGTTCAACTTATGCCAGGATTCATTATACAAAAGACGGCGGGGATACCTGGAAACTTCAAACTTTAGATCAGTATAACGGTTATTTAAGAAAGATACAGTTTTTTGATAAACAGAACGGCGTAGCCGTAGGCGGTTCGCCTAATATTAATAATCCCACAGACCCCCTTATTATTTATACAACCGACGGAGGGGCTATATGGAAAAAAGCGGAATTTTATGACGGGGTTGTTCCTTTCGGGGCCTGCTTTGTAAATTCAAAATGCGGCTGGCTTGTAGGGGAAGGCGGCGCCGTATATAAGTATTACAATAAGTAATTAATTAATCACATAAATGAAGTTTTAAAAAATTTATTTAATACGGGGTATCGCTTCCGATATGGCATCTTATATTTAATGCCTCAAACGTTCTTTTTATTGAATTAAAGGTGTTTTTCATTGCCGGTGTGTCAGTATATTTATATTTCATTCCCAGCTGGCGGTATTTTGATCCGCCGAGATTATGAAACGGCAGGATATTTATTTCGTCAATTTTCATTCTTTTAAGAAAACCGGCAGTATCTTTTATGTTTTTTCTATCATCATTAAAGCCGGGTATAACGGGCATGCGTATTTTTAATACGCCTTTCCATCCATGTTGTTTTAATACCTCTATATTATTTAAAACCTGTTCATTCCGCTCCCCGGTTCCGTCTTTATGTTTGCCGGAATCCATATGTTTTATGTCTATAAATGCCCAGTCAATAAATCTGAAAAGATCCAGCACCTTATCCTGCGGGGCGCAGACCGAAGTTTCAATTGCCGTATGAATACCGAGTTTTTTACATTCTTTTGCAATTGTTTTTGTAAATTCGGCCTGGGAAAGCGGATCCCCGCCTCCGAAAGTTACCCCGCCTGCTTCGCCCCAGAAAAGGGAGTCTCTTTTTATTGTTTTTATTAACTCTTTAGCCGTATAAAATTTTCCGCACACTCTTAACGCTTGATGATAACAGCTTTGCGCGCACTCAAAAGTTTTGCAGGTTTTACAGAGCTTTCTGTTGATTTTAATTTTGTTTTTTAAAAAGCTTATGGCTTTACGGGGGCATTTTTTTATACAGTTGCGGTCAGAACACAGGCATTTTGACTCTAAATATATCAAATTTTGTTTTAAAGATATACCTTCAGGGTTTGAGCACCAGCCGCATTTAAGCGGGCACCCGCTTAAGAAAATAAGGGTTCTGCAACCGGGGCCGTCGTGCACGGAAAAACCCTGAATATCAAATATCAACCCTTTTGTTTTACCCAAATCCATAATTTTACTTACCTATTCATAATGCCCGCATGTAACAGCAGCCATATCTGCATATGCAAAAAAATCATTTTTTGATTTTTTACAGATACCTAAATTTGTTTCTTTTGAAGCAGGCGTAAAATTTTTGCAGTATCCGCATTTTTGTGTTTTTACAAAATTCTTACACGAGTTTCCGTCCGAGCTTATTGTCTTTTTTGTTTTATGGCATATTCCTTTTATAACATCAACAGGGGCAAAATTTATGCAGTTAATGTGGCGGAAATTATTTTGCGTCATTTCATACCTCCCCGTATTCGGTGCGCGCTATTATTTCATCCTGTATGGCTTTTCCTATCTCAACCCAGTACTGCGTAAATCCGGCAACACGCACCAAAAGGTCCCTGTATTTTTCAGGAGAAGCCTGCGCGTCTTTTAAGGTTTTAGAATCAATAATATTATATTGAATATGAAACCCGCCCCGTTTAAGATAGCCTGTTGTAAGCTCTAAAAGCTTCTTTGCGCCGGTTTGTCCGCTTACGACACTGGGATGAATTTTTAGATTAAGCTGGGAGTTTTGACTCAGTGAATGATCCCAGACTGTTGCGGATGAAAACAAAGCATAAGGCCCGCTTCTGTCCGTTCCCGGAGATGCCGACATTGAAGCATCCGCAAAAGTTGTGCCGCAAAGCCGTCCGTCAGCCGATGCAATCGCCGCAGCGCCCATAGGCCCGTGTGTTGAAACCGATATCTGGCAGGCATAAAGAGGATGTCCGTAAAGCGATTCGTAGTTATGACAAACCGAAGTAAAGTAATCTTCCCATTGTTTTAGAATGGCATCCGCATAAGGATCATCGTTTCCGTATTTTGGAGCGGTTAAGCAAAAGAGGTGAACCTTATCGTATTTGCTTTTACCTGTAATTTTTTTCTGATCGGCAACGGAAAAGGAATTGACCTCCTGTGCGGTTTTAAATCCAAAGTTATTTATAATAGCTTGTTTTATCTCGGAGAGTGTCGCTTTTTTTTCATCGTAAACGAGTTTTTTTATTGATGCCAGGCTGTTTATAAGATTTATTGTACCGGTTGTTTCAACATTAAATGTCGCATTATACCTGTATCCTTTTTCGTTTATAAGATGCCCGGTTTGGAGGCAATCCGGCTTTAAAAAGGAATTTATCACCGCCATATTGTTTTTGCGCCAGATATCATGCTGGATATTATTGCATTTCGCAAGCACATCAACCGCTTTTGAAAAATAATTTTTAACTTCATTCCATAATTCTTTATAATTTACAAGTTTTTTGCCGTGCGCGGGGAAAACCCTTATCCCCGTTCTTTGATCAATACCGTCAAATAAGGCCAGCTCTAAAATTTTAGGCAGGGATATAAAATGCACCCCGACACTTGTCGGCTGGCCCGATCCGCCGGGTATCTGGTAGGTTTTACCGTTTAGCTTAAGCGGCATCCATGAACAGGGGGAAGTTTCAAGGCATCCGCCTATTGCCCAGGCCCGGGCTTCTTCTTCCGTCATGCCTTCGGGTCCGTAATTATTAAGAAGAAACTTCATAGCCACACGGTTATTCATAAAAGCAGGGTATCCCGTACCGGTTTTTATGGATTCCATGGCTTTCAGCAGAAAATCCTGAGGCAGTTTTTCATCATAAAGAACAGAAAGAGTGGGCTGGGTGCTCTGACAGGTTATTCCCGCTTCAAGAATAAGCATCTCAAGTTCGTTTACGGCGGAAGTAAGATCTTTTTTAAGCCCGCCTAAACTTAAATTATTAAATGTGTTTCCGGACAAAACTCCGCCTACAACCCCTGTTGAAGCGAAGCAGTCTATGCAGGTAAATTTTACCCTCTGGCACTCAAGAATCTCCAGAACCCGGGCTTTTGTTATTTTTCCGGATTTTATATCCTGCTTGTAATAGGGGTATAGAACCTGCCCCAGCCTTCCGGGTGAAAGCCCCGAGATAGCGTCTTCATTTAATACCGCTATATGCAGTGTCCAGCATAACTGAACCGCATCGCGAAAATCCCTTGGGGGTTTGTGCGCAAGGTGTTCAAGCCGGCCGGCTATATCCAGATATTCTTTTTTTTGTTTTTTGTCTTTTTCAATTTTATAAAGCCGCCGGGCTTCTTTAGCGTAATTTAAAATCCACGACTGGATGCCTTCTATGGAATTAATGATCGCGGTATAATTATAAAGCCTGTTCATTCCCAAGATGCCGTCACCGTCCGCTTTGCCCGCTGTTTCTTTTATTTTTTCTTCCGCGATTTTAATTATGCCGTCAAAGCCGTACTGCAGGGGGTAATAATAGTTCATAACCTCTCTTCCCTGAGGCAGGGTATAACCCGAATCAAACATGCAGACAAGATTTTTCATTATTTTTTCTTTTATATCGTATCCGGGAACCATTTTTTCATATTTATTTGAAATATCTTCAACCGACTTTTCACCCCATGCGCGCGCAAGCTTTAAAAGAGCAGGAACCTCTTCTGTGCGCATCCCGAATTTACCGGCTATTGATACTACTTTACCGAAGCTTTTTGTGACATTCCCGCCGCCCGAGCCGAATTTTGAATGTTCATCCGCGCTCGCAGAGCCGCGTTTTAATGCGTCTTTATAAAATTCGTCTTCTTTAGCCATGTAGTAACTTTCGGAAAGATACGGCATCGGAAACGAACCGCGGTAATAAGCGCACTTTTGCATTACGATTAGTTCCCCGGGATATATAACGGGTGTCAGATGAGAAAATGCTTCTTTTAAGGCCAGAGATCTTCTTACGACAGGTACTTCATTGTCAAGTTCAAAATATCTTCTTGTGTACCAGTACGGAAATTCATTATCTGCGGAGCTTAGCGCATTGAAATATATGTCGCGCAGTTTTTTCGCCCTTTCGCAGGGTTCTTTACGGGATTTGGTTTTTACTGACATAACTGCCCCCCGGGTAATTTGTAATTCTAATGAATGCAGGAGTTCTTCAAAACGACTCAAAAGACCTTTCTTGTTGTTTTTTCTTTTTTACTAGGAATAATCTAACTGTATATGGAATAAATAATTCATATTTACATATTTAAAGAGGCATTTATGAATAATAAATTTTTAGACATCCTGCAGAGAATAGGCAAAGCCCTGCTTGTACCTATCGCCGTTATGCCTACTGCGGCTATCTTACTGCGTCTCGGCGCGCCTGATGTCGTGGCGGCGCTTCATATTAAGTCAAAGTGGCTGCTTGTATTTTTCTCCGCCATGAATAAGGCGGGCGGCGCCATATTTGACAACCTTCCTCTTTTATTCGCGGTGGGTATCGCCATAGGGCTTACAGAAAGCGCCGGCGTGGCGGCTCTTGCCTCGGTTGTAGGTTATCTTGTTCTTACGGCAGTTTTAAACAGCATGACCCCGTTTTTAATAAATATTCACCTGCTTGACGCGGGCACAAAAATTGATATGGGTGTTTTTGCCGGCATACTTGTGGGCGTTGTTGTTGCGGTGCTTTACCAGAAGTATAAAAATATTAAGCTCCCGGATTACCTTCAGTTTTTCGGTGGCAGAAGGTTTGTGCCTATTATAAGCGCGGTTGCGGTTCTTTTTATGGGTATCGCGCTCGGCTTTATATGGCCTCCCGTACAGAAGGTTATTGCCGCTGGCGGGGACTGGATGGTAAAAAGCGGAGGACTGGGCGTATTTATTTACGGGTTTTTAAACCGGCTTCTTCTTCCTTTCGGGCTTCACCATATTTTAAACAGCCTGGTATGGTTTGTCATAGGCAGTTATAAAACGGCATCGGGTGTTATCGTGCACGGGGACCTTAACAGGTTCTTCGCCGGGGACAAAACCGCGGGCACTTTCATGGCGGGTTTTTATCCAGTTATGATGTTCGGGCTTCCCGCGGCGTGCCTTGCCATGATAAAGATGGCCCGTCCCGCGAGAAAGAAAATCATAGCGAGCCTCCTTTTAAGCGCCGCGTTAACATCATTTATAACGGGTGTTACTGAACCCATAGAATTTTCATTTATGTTTGTTGCGCCTTTGTTATACCTTGTTCACGCGGTTCTTACGGGGCTTTCCATGGTTATAACAGATCTTCTGGGAATAAAATACGGGTTCGGGTTTTCCGCCGGGCTCATAGACTATATATTAAGCTTCGGGATAGCGACAAAGCCACTGCTTCTTCTTGTGGTGGGTGTAGGTTACGGCATCCTTTATTATTTTGTTTTTATCTTTTTCATATCCGCTTTTAATTTAGCCACCCCGGGCAGGGAAAAAGACGACGCGGCCGCGGAAATTGAACAAGATGTGACTTTATCCGATAAAGCGCAGAACCTTTTAAACGCTCTGGGCGGGAAAGATAATATACAGGACTTAGATTCGTGTATCACGCGGCTCCGTCTTAAAGTAAAAGACGAATCAAAGGTTAATGATAAGGCTCTTAAAAACGAGGGAGCACTAGGGATTGTAAAGCTCGGGGGAGGGGCGCTGCAGGTTGTTATGGGTACGCAAGCCGAACTTATATGCGAAGAGATGAAGAAAACAAAAAAAGTTCCTCCGGCAATTAAAGTATATTCTCCTTTCACGGGTGAGGTAATTAATCTTGAAGACGTACCGGATGAAGTATTCTCCCAGAAAATGATGGGTGAAGGCGCGGCGGTTGAGCCTGAAGAAGGAAAAGCAATTGCGCCCGTAAGCGGACAGCTTATAGTAATGTTCCCAACAGGTCACGCTTTCGGCATAAGGACAAAAGAGGGGATAGAAGTGCTTATCCATATAGGGTTAAATACGGTAGAACTGCAGGGTGAAGGTTTTAAAGCTCTTAAGAAACAGGATGATACGGTATCTGCGGGAGAGGTAATAGTAGAGTTTGATATGGAGTTATGCAGGAAAAAAGATAAGAGTTTAATTTCTCCCGTAATTGTAACAAATATGGATAAGGTAAAAGCGGTTAAAAATACAGCCCAAGGCGCGGTTAAAGCGGGTAAAGATATATTATTTGAAGCTGAAGTATGACAATAAAAGAAGAGGGCGGATAAAAATCACCCTCTTTTTTAATTGATTTACCTTATTTCTTTTAACTTACCTTGTAAATTTCGTTTGAATGATCCGGGTTCCAGCATTCAATTATCTCCGGCTTTATGTGTACTATAACATAATCCGGATCTTCAGGGCCTGTGAAAAGTTTTCCTAGATAATCACTCCAGAATTCTTTTTTAATTGAAGGATCTTCAAGAATTTCGGCCTTTCCTTCTATCTGCAGGTACGGATTTGTGAAGTCTGTAGGGCTTCCTCCCGCTGTTATATGGCAGTTGGGGTTCTGGTTAATCTGGGCTATCTTTCTTGATTTTTTTGATGTGGTGAAATACATGTCAAGGTTGTCTTTGGTGTGGAGCATGACATATCTTACCCATGGCTTGCCGTCTTTTACAGTGGCGAAGCTTGTCATAGTCGGGTTCTGTAGGACACTCAGTATTTTAGTTTTGAGTTCATCCTGCGTTTTCTGCATAATAAATCCTCCTTATAAATTTTGCTTTATCCTGGCTAGTTCTGTATATTGTGGAAAATACCTGTAGGAAAAGTTATTTAAAAGTTGAATAAATAGGTAATGAGAAAAAAAGCTTACATAATATTATACTTTGCAGTTTTTGTATTTCTTTTAATAGCAGCTTGCTCTGCCGATACATTTGAGCAAAAAGGACTCTTTACAAGCTGGTTTACATACGGGGATACAAAACAGTGCGGGTTTAAGTTTATACCGGAAGCAGTGCTTACGCATCCTCTTACAGAAAAAAGCAATCTGGATATTGATATAGCAATCAAGGCGGATTATAAATATGATCTTGAAAAGATAGAAACTTTTTCGGAAAGTTCTTATGCAAAACTTTACAGGGGATGGGCAAGATATTCAACAGACCAGTTAGAGTTAAGAGCAGGCCTGCAGAAAATAAATTTCGGGCCGGCCCAGCTTCTTAGATCCTTAAGATGGTTTGATCAGCTTGATCCGCGTGATCCGCTTCACCTTACCGACGGGGTAAACGCTGTTCTCGGGAGATATTACTTTATCAACAACGCGAATATATGGCTCTGGGGCCTTTACGGGAATAAAGGCATTATGGGGCTTGAAGTTTTTGAGACAAATAAAAAATCCTTAGAGCCGGGCGGCAGGTGGCAGTTTCCGGTGCCTAAGGGCGAGATGGGTATAAGCTATAACCGCAGGTATATTGATCATACCGACTGGAATAAGAAAATGTCCGCGGTTATAACCAACGGTCTTGAGAATAAGTACGGGCTTGACGGGTACTGGGATATAGGGATAGGGTGCTGGTTTGAAGCATGTGCCGCAAAGCAGGATATTAACCCTAATCTTGCCGTATGGGACAGGTATCTTACCGTGGGCGCGGATTACACATTTGATATAGGGCCGGGGGTCCATATTTTAGCAGAGCATTTTACCAAATCAACAGGATACGGTTTCTATGACCAGACCGATCAGCTGCAGTATTCTGCCGTTAAGGTGGATTTCAGCTTAAATATGCTGGATTCGGTTAATCTTATAACCTACTATGATCATTTCTCTAAGACAGCTTACCCGTTTTTCGGGTTCCAGCGGCTGTATGACGACTGGCAGATAAATGTTAATGCGTTTAACAGTACTATTGGCGCTTCAAGCGGATATCTGGGCAAGGGAGTCCAGTTAATGGTTACATATAATTATTAATTGAGGTGAGGGTATGGCACTTGTTGAGATTAAAGATTTAATAAAACGCTATCCTATGGGTAGAACTGAATTTACAGCATTAAAAGATATTAATTTATCGTTTGAGAAAGGCGAATTTACGGGTGTCATAGGGCCCAGCGGATCGGGCAAGACAACTCTTTTGAATATAATAGGAGCACTGGATGTACCGTCTTCGGGGAATGTATCGGTTATGGGAAAAGATGTGGGAGCTCTTTCTCATAATGAGGCATCAGAGCTTCGCAATGAACACCTTGGCTTTATATTCCAGACTTATAATCTTTTCCCGGTTTATAACGTTTATGAGAATATTGAATTTCCATTGCTTCTTCGTAAAGTAAGCCCTGACGAAAGAAAGAAGAAAATTATGAAGATACTTGATATATTGAATATGACTGATAAGGTTGCATCAAAACCGCCTCAATTATCAGGCGGAGAGGCCCAGCGGGTCGCGATTGCGAGAGCCGTTGTAAAGGGGCCGGAAATAATACTGGCAGATGAGCCTACTGCGAATCTGGATGCGGATAACTCTCATGCGATAATGAGAATGATGGTTGGGCTGAATAAGGAATTCGGCACAACATTTATTTTTTCAACCCATGACCAGAAAGTTATGGAATACTTAAACAGGAAAATATCGCTGGTTGACGGCAGTGTCGCGAAGGATGAGGAGCGGTAATATGCTGGAATTAAAATTAGCTTATAGGAATTTAATCGGTGCGGGACTCCGCACATGGCTTAATGTTATAGCTCTCTCTTTTGCCTATGTAATTATTATATGGCACCAGGGATTGTTTTTCGGCATGCTGGAACAGAGTACCCGCGATATGGTTAATTACGAGATAGGTTCCGGACAGTACTGGCATAAAACATATGATCCTTATGACGCTATCTCTCTTGATGATGCCCACGGGGTTATTCCTTCCGGATTAAAAGATATGACGGCGGAAGGAAAAGCCGCGCCGGTATTAATAAGGCCGGCTTCCATATTCCCGCACGGCAGGCTGCAGTCTGTTTTATTAAAAGGCATAGACCCTGCCCAGCAGATTTTAAAAATTCCCACTTCTAATCTGACCAAGCAGGACGGGTATATCCCCGTCCTCATAGGTCAGCGGATGGCAAGAGCAAATGAATTTAAAGTGGATGACTATATTACAATAAGATTCAGGGATGCTAACGGTACATTTGATGCGGTTGACGGAAAAATAGTATGGATTATGGAGACTAATGTTCCCACTGTTGATAAGGGGCAGTTATGGATTCCACTGGAAGATTTGCAGAAGATCATGGTTATGCCGGATGAGGCAACCATTGTCGTTGCCGGAAAAGGCGCGCAGGATATGGGTTCTTTGTCTGACTGGGAGTTTAAATCCCAAAGCTTTCTGCTTAAAGATATAACCGAGATGATAAAAAGCAAGCGCATAAGCGCTTCTATTATGTACGTGATTTTATTATTCCTTGCAATGCTTGCCGTATTTGATACCCAGGTTCTCTCAATATTCAGAAGAAGAAAAGAGATAGGCACAATGATGGCTTTAGGATTAACACGCGCCAGAGTCATATTGACCTTTACCCTTGAAGGCGTGATAAACGGCGTGCTTGCAATAGTTGTAGGCGCGGCTTACGGGATACCGCTACTATGGCTTACTGCAATTAAGGGGTTTAATGTTCCCCATGCTTCTGATGCTTACGGTTTTGCCATATCCCAGAGGCTTTTTCCCGTTTATCCCATAGCGTTAATACTGGGTACCGTGATTATCGTTATGATAACGGTAACGATTGTAAGTTATCTACCGGCAAAGCAGATCTCAAAACTTAAGCCCACGGATGCTTTAAGAGGTAAAATATCATGATAGGATTTGTGGTAAAAGGATTATTAAGGGACCGTTCAAGGAGTCTGCTGCCCGTTCTTATGGTAAGTGCGGGGGTATTTTTAACCGTGTTTTTATACGGCTGGATGCAGGGCGTTATAAATGAGTTTGTGCTGACAAGCGCCCGGTTTGATACAGGTTTTGTAAAAGTTACGACGCGCGCTTATGAAGAATTTGCGGATCAGATGCCCAATGACCTGGCATTAATGGATGCCGGCAGGATAATTGATGAAGTTAAACTTGAAGATCATGAAATGATATGGACACCGCGCATAAAGTTCGGCGGACTTCTGGATATACCTGATGAAAAAGGACAGACCCGCGCCCAGGGACCCGTTATGGGTATGGGCGTGAACCTTCTTGAGAGCGGTTCGCCTGATATAGAGATACTGAAATTAAAGGATGCTCTTGTAAAGGGAGATATTCCTTCTAAATCCGGACAGATTCTAGTAAGTGACGAGCTTGCCGGCAAGCTTAATTTAAATATAGGGGATACGGCAACTATTATAACGTCAACAATGTACGCCAGTATGGCAACCTATAATTTTACGGTTGCGGGTAGCGTTAATTTCGGGATAACCCCCATGGACAGGGGCACAATTATCGCTGATATTAAAGATGTGCAATCTGCTCTTGATATGAACGGGTGTACCAGCGAGATTCTGGGATACACAAAAGATATGGTTTACGATAATAAAAAAATGAAGAAACTAGCTATGCAGTTTAATGAAAAATATTCAAATAAGGATGATCAGTTCTCACCTGTTATGATTCCATTAAGAGACCAGGGCGGGCTTGCGGTGTATATGGATATGGGCAAGAAGTTTGGCAGTATAATCGTGGGGATATTTGTTCTGGCAATGTCTATAGTTCTGTGGAACGCGGGGCTTATGAACGGCCTTCGCCGCTACGGGGAGATAGGCGTGCGCCTTGCGATAGGCGAGTCTAAATCGGATATATACAGGTGGATGATAGCCGAAGCGGTTGTGGTGGGGTTTATAGGGTCTGTTATAGGTACGGCGCTCGGTATTGCCGCTACATATTACCTGCAGGTTAAAGGTATTGACGCGACGGCTATGATGCAGAAATCAACCGTGTTTTTAGCCAACAGGATACGCGCTCAGGTTACCCCCGTAAGTTTTATTATAGGGTTTCTTCCCGGACTTATAGCGCCTGTTATAGGGGCTGTCTTTGCCGGGATAGGGATATATAAAAGGCAGACAGCGCAATTATTTAAGGAGTTGGAAGTATGAAGAAATTATTTTCCTTGCTATTGATAATTTTGTTTTTAACTACAGGTCTTGCCTATGCGGGATTAACAGGGGAAGATATACTTAAAAAAGTTGATGATAATTATGTCGCGGATAACAGAAAGGCGTCCGCAACAATGATTATTAAGGGTGCAAGAGGAGTGCGTACCTTAAAATCTCTCGGATGGGTGCAGGGTACAAATAAATCTTTTACGGAATTTATTTTTCCTGCCAGGGATAAAGGCACTAAGATGTTAAAGCTTTATGATAAGCTCTGGATTTATTCCCCATCCACAGACCGCATAATTGAGATCGCGGGCCATATGTTAAGGCAGTCAATGATGGGGTCGGATGTATCATATGAAGATTATATGGAAGACCCGCGTCTTGTAAAAGTTTATAATGTTAAGCTTGCCGGAGAAGAGAAAGTAAATGACCGCCTATGTTATGTTCTTAAGCTTACAGCTAAAAAGGATGATGTTGCTTATCACTCGCGCAGGATGTGGGTGGATAAAGAAAGATTCCTGCCCTTAAAGGAAGAAAGGTATGCAAAAAGCGGGAAACTTTTAAAGAGAATGACCATAGAAGAAGTTTTTTACACCCAGAACAGATGGTATCCTAAAAAGATGGTATTTAAGGATATGATGCAGTCGGGTGACGGTACCACTCTTATAATTGATGATATAAAATTTAATGTAAATATACCGGATTATATATTTTCCAAAGCAGCTCTTAAAAAATAGCAGGTAAAAACACCCCGAATGGATAATTATTCCGTATAAAATAATCATATTACATGGAGTAATTATGCTTAAAAATTTAAGGAAATATCTGCGCGAACTTCTACATACCAGAAAGTTCATGTTGCTTTTTATTTCAATGCTTCTCTGGCTAGCCATAGAGCCTTTTCTTTCCAAACATCAATTTCTTTACGATATTTTGATTTATATTTATATCCTGGTAACAATTGTAACCGTTTATGTGATAACTAAGAAAAAATGGATTTTTGTCGCGTACTCCCTTGTTTCCGTAGCGGCAATACTGCTTCCGCCGGTCAGCAATTTTGCACATTTTAAACTGGCCAATGCTTTAGGGCTGACAATGGAATTTGTGTTAAATATCTCGCTGACCCTCTTTATTATCTTATATACTTCGGCAAAAGAAAAGTATGATAAAGACGATATTTTTGCGGTTCTCTTGGGATTTCTTTTAATAGGCGCCTGTTTTGCCGATATATATTACAGCATGTATGCTTTGAATCCCGGAACGCTTCATTTTGATATATCAGTTGCTCACCCGTCCGCAACCGCTTTCGGCGTAGGTGATTTTATATATTTCAGCTACATAACCCTTACAACAGTTGGATACGGCGATATATACCCGGTTTCAAATATTGCCAAAAGATTATGTATGTTAGAGGCAAGCGTAGGCGTTTTATATGTTGCCGTATTTATAGGGCGGCTTATCGCCATTTATGAACAAACAAAGATAAGAAGCCGTAAACAGGATTAATTCTCAAAATAATTATACAGGTAAGGGGGCACAGCCCCCTTATTTATTTTAACTTGAAATGTTTTTTAACTTGAGGCATCTTTTAACTTGAGATATTTTTTAACTTATAATGGAGGAAGTAATGATAAAAGCAAACAAAATTAAATTTATATTGATATTTCTTGCCTTAGCATGTTTTGCTTTTTCTTTTCAGGTAAGAGCCCAGGATCAATACTCAGATATTCCCGATAACCTGAAAAAAGAGATAATGAACCAGACAGAACTCGGCATGAAGATACAGCTTATAACAAAGCTTAATGATTACGCAGGCGCTACCGAGAAAACAACCATTATGATACATGCCGCCGAAGAGGGCGACAGCAAAAGGTTCTGGGATGCTTTTACCGAGCTGGCAGCCGATACAGCCTGTTCGCTTTACCTGCCGGCAGACCTTGCTAAAAAGATGGTTGAAGTAGAGCAGGTTTTGTTTAAATACTACGCGGGAGAATTCAGCGTTGCCCAGCTCCAGAAACTCTATGATAAAACCATAGAGCTATCAAGATCAGAACCGGCTCTTAAAAATTACCTTGAGAATAAAAACGCCCGGGCAATAGCAAATGAATATGCCGATATAATAATGGATTCGTCTTCCGGGACCGCGCAGATGCTAGGAACGTCCTACGGAAAGAAAATAAATGTTGCTGAACTTATGGTAAAAATTTACCGGGCTAAAAAATACGCTAAACTTGCCGAGATGAAGCAGCAGGCAAAATTGGAAGTTGAGATGGAGAAGCTCAGGGAGAAAAGAGCATATGTTATTAAGTATAAAGAATTAAGGGATCAGATAAATACCGCTCTTTATTCCGATGATATTGAAAACCTTAAACAGCTTCTTGAGAAACTTAATGTTTACCAGAAGGACATGATAGGGTATATATGGTGGTACAACAGCCCGGTAAGGGAAAGACTCGTTGAGAAAACAGACGAATTAAAAGCTTCTCTTGAGGCAAAAATCAAAGAACTTGAGAATAAGAAAAACAAGGCCGACCGTGAGAAAACCAAAGATGAGGAGCAGAAGAAAAAAGAAGAAGAATTGAAAAGGAAAGAGCAAGAGGCTCTTAAGAAACAGGAAGAAGAGCTGAAAAAACAACAGGACAGGGATGGAAAAAAAGATGAGGAACTAAAACAGCAGAAAACCGAAGATGAAAAAATATCAGCGGAACGCAAAAAAAGAGAAGAGGAAATAACAAAGAAAATATTCGGTTTAAAAGATGAGATTGAAAAAAATGCCAAGATTGTAAAAAGCACGCCTGATCTGGGATGTCTTAAGAAACTTAGGGGCAGTATAAATGCCCTTATAAATTATGTTAAGGGATTAAATGATATTACCGATGAAGAAAAGGAAGAATTTTTTGAAGCCATAAAAGAACTTACCGATGCCGGCGCCGAACTGGACACATTAATAACGGATATGGAAAAAGAGAAAAATGACAAGGAGGATATTGAAGGCAAAAAAGAAGAAGAAAAGCCCAAGTCCGCACCTTCCCCGAAACCATGGGGGTCGGGATATCATAATAAGTTTGTGCTCACACATGCCAATAACACCCTTTTTATAAATGTTGTTAATAATCTGGGTAAATCCATAGGCGGGTTCACGATAGGGAATGTGTCGCCGGGACAGTACCTTATGCACGAGGGAGCAATTCACGGCGGATATAATTCAGCGTTTCTGGTTACTTTAAACGGCCCTACACTTAATTATTATGTTCTTACACCGGATAAGATTATTTTTGCCGGAAATCTTGATATGAATGTAAAGAACATAAATGATGTGCAGTTTTCAAAGACCGGTGATTTTGGTATAAGTGTTAAATGGAAAAATTCTCAGGGTCAGATCTGGGGGGCTGATATTGATCAGTGGAAAGGCCTCACGAATAAAGTTGCATTAGGCGGCGGCGGAGCGGATGTTAAGGTTGCTAAGGGTAATCATACCCATTATTATGCTTCAACCGACGGCAGAAACCTTACGGTAACGGTTAAGGATTTCAGGGGAAATAATTTAAACCAGTATAATTTCGGACCTGTTATGCCTGGGAATGTCAGTATAGCCGCTTGCAGTTACTACGGCGGTTATAATACGGGGTTTTTAACCTATATTAAAGACGGGTATCTTAAATGGGCTGTTTTAACCCCCGATAAAATTACGTTCTCCGGTACTTTTGATACCGATGTGACTTCTTTCGCGGTAAATAAGGTTATGTTAACTCAGATTAAACAGTACGGCGTGGATTACAGCTGGGTGAATAATAAGGGCCAGAAATACGCGGGTCATATACAGCAATTTAAGGGTTTTGTATGGAAGAAGCCCAGATAAAATTTATATAATCAAGAAAAAGGAGTATTGTTGATGAGAAAAAGATTAACTCTGCTTGTAATAATCATGCTAATATTCAGCGTGTTTTTAACTGCATATGCCTGCGCGAAGCAGTATGAGGAGAAGAATTTAAAATCACCGAAACAGTTTTCACAGGTAAAAAATATGCCTTTACCTCTTAGAAGCCTTTTTCTTATGCTTACACCTGATTTTGTAACAAGGCGCGCGCCATCTTTTTTTCAGGCAAATAATATTTCTTTTAAAATGGCAGCTTACGCTCCGGATCCGAATAACAGCGTTACTGGTGAGCGTTATCTGGGATTAAAAAACATAAATCTCAAGTTTTACCCCCTTACAAAGATGACAGTCCGTTACCGGGCGCCTCATACCAAAGGATGGGATGAAGAATATCATTATCTAAAAATATATTACAGTTTTGTTAACGGTTTGGGCGAGATATCCGTTCCGGCGGTTGAAGTTGAGATAAAATACTGGCATACGGATATAAAAGATAAGAAGAGATTTGAAGAATTCAAGGCCTGGTATCTGAGAATGGCAAAAGAAAAAGGTACGGGCAGAATGATTGATAATGTGCCTGTTTATGCGCCGGAAGGTGAATTTCCGGTCATGGTCGGCCATAAACCAGCGGGAAAAGAGGATATATGGAAAAAATACAAAGTTACAGAGAAATACAGGTTTGTTCATGGCAGGTTTACCGTAGATGTATCAGGTATGGATCCTGTAGCAATTACTTCTTACGAATACTGGGATCATCCTGCATGGTTTAAAGAAGGATGGCCTGAAATATATCAAAATATTCTTACAGATGTAAACCACAGGAGAGTTACGGAATCTCTTGTCCAGAAAATCATAGGTTATCTTGAAAATGTAACTAAAGAAACGGCAGGTTCCAAAACCATAAGAAATCTTAAGCTTAATTTCTTTGTCTCCCAGACACTTGATAATCCTCCTAAGCTTATACATAAAAAACCCGCACTCTCGGCCGTGAAAGTTACATGGGACAATGTTGATATACCGGAGGTAGAGGCCTGGATAGTATGGAGGGTTAACGAGAAGGTTGTTAAAAAGCTCCCGTTTAAATTTAAACAGCATTATTCCCCATCAGAAATAGGAAATTATAAAGATTACGCGGTTTATGCTTTTGAGCCCGATATTTATGACGCGGTGAAACAGAAGCATGAAGTTGCGGTAGCCGTAAAAGGCGCGAAAGATAAAAACGGCAAACAGCTTGTTTTAAGCGAATCTCAGACTTATGAGGTTGCATCACTGGGCAATCCGGTAATAAGCATCATGTTTGTTCCCCTTAAATACGGAAGCTGGGGTTCCAACCAGATTTATAACGATAACGGCGAGCGGCTGCAGATCAGAGATTTTAACAGAATAAGGACAAGCTGGCTTGATTATTTAAAAGGCATATACCCCGTGGCGCCGGAATGCGTCAAAGATGTTACCAAAAGCAACCTTCTTATAGAGGTTAATCCCGGAATTATTGAAAAATGCGCTGAAGCAGGGAAGTATGGCGGACTTCTAAACAGGCTTGAGGAAATATATGAGCTTAACAGGACACAGAACCCGAAAGAACATCTTAATTATATAGTAGGCATAGTGCCCCAGGGTTATCTAGGGGCTACAGGGCTTACCCATGAATATTTTCCTCATTCGGTACTTATAGAAGACAGCTCTACTGCCCCTATTCTTGCTCATGAGATAGGCCATCTTCTGAACATAATAAATAAACACAATCAGGATGAGTACGGGAAAGAGCTTTTGGCGTCTCCCGGATTCTGGGTTCAGAGCTTAACTCCGATTCAGTATATACGCTATCTCCCGGTTGAACGCGGCGTGAAAACGGTGGATTTAATGGATATTGACCCGAAAGATTTAGGGAATACCTGGATAAATAAAGTTAACTATGAAAAATTGATGAAAGTTATACAGGAAAGGTTCGGTTCAACTATAAAGGCATATTAAAGAAACACGATAAAAATTTTACTTAAAAATAAGAATTTTCATACAAACAAAGGTAAAATTGGCAATTTGAAGAAATCCTAATATCTAAACAAATCTTTATAAGGAGGGAAAAATGATCAGATTAATGGACGAGAGTACCGGCAACACGGTAGGTGTTGAAATTTACGGGGAGTACACAAAAGATGATGTACTGCAGCTGGAAAAAATCTTTAATGATTTAATGCAGGAAGGACATGAAAAAATAAATATCCTGTTTAAAATTGACCAGCTGAATCTCGAAAAAATAACTCCGGAAGCCTTTATTGAAGATTCCCGTTATGCTCTTGAAAATCTTCCCCACCTGGGACATATTGCTGTTGTAGGACACAGCAGCCTTGAAAAGATGCTTATAGGCATGGACAACATGATATTCGGCGATCCGAGCAAGGGACTTGAAGAAAAATATTTTGACATAGCCGATATGGATAAAGCATGGGAATTCGCAAGAGGCGCAAAAGTATCGTAATCGGGCTTTATTGATAAAACTATTTTATAGGGACAGGTTGTTATCTGTCCCTATAATTTTTTTATCTTATCAATTTCTGTTTTATAATCTTTAAATTTGAGAAATATTCTATCCTTATAAATATCATCGGGTATTTTGATTAACTTTAAATTCTTAGCCGTTTTTTTATAGGCGTCGCGGAATGCATCGCCCTTTTTTACGAATTCATAAGCGCTGTCAGCCGCAAAAAGTTCCGGAGTCACGGCCTTTTCAACCCCGGATTTGTTTACCTTAAGATTTTTATAAACAAGATCCATAATCTTAAGGCAGTCTATAGTTGTGTTAAAAGCTTCAATTAGCGGTTTTTTTGCAAGCTGGAAGTCGCGGTTATATCCGCTTATCAATTTACAGTCAAGCATATCAACGGTATATAAAGAAGAATGAACGATTGCCGATTTCCCCCGCATAAGTTCCAAAACATCATAATTTTTTTTCTGGGGCATGATGCTTGAACCGGTACAAAAGGCAGAAGGCAGGGAGAAAAAATCAAACTCATTCGCAGTGAAAACAAGCAAATCCGACGCTATTTTATCTAAAGTTTTCATAATAGAACAAAGAGGCAGCAGCAGTGTGGAAATTAATTTAGGACGGTTCTGCGCGTAAATGTAATTCTTGTTTTCTTTAAACCCGAGCAGTTTTGCGGTAAAGTTCCTGTCCAGATTAAGGGATGTCCCGTACCCTGCGGCGCTTCCTAAGGGATTGCTGTTATTTATGATAAAAGAAGTTTTCAGCAGCAATAAATCGTCAAACAGTGATTCTATGTAAGAGCCCAAAAGGAGCTGTAAGGAAGAAGGCATTGCTTTCTGCATATGGGTGTATCCCGGCATGATTAAGGGATTGGCTTTAGAGAATTTATTAAAAGTTGTGCACAAATTTACCGCCAGATCATGAACAGTACGGATTTTATCGCGACCCCATAACTGGATTGCGGCCATTATCTGGTCGTTTCTGGAGCGTCCGGCATGAATTTTTTTGCCCGTATTTCCAAGTCTTTTTACAAGACGGTTTTCTATCGCGGTGTGAAGGTCTTCATCTTCTTTTTTTATTTCGATACCGTTTTTCTTTATGTTTTCAAGCTCTTTTATTATTTTTGTTGATTCATTAGGCGTAAGGAATCCCGCTTTTTCAAGAGTTTTAGCGTGCGCTATTGAAGCGGCGCAGTCATAAGAGATAAACTCCCTGTCAATGATGTAATCGTCGCCTACGGTAAAATCTTCTATGAGCTTATTTAGTTTTTTTCCTTTTTCCCAGAGTTTCAACTTTTTTTCCTCTTTTCTTTGTGATCGCGTTATGAGCCATTAACCTTATCGCATTAATTTTAATAAATCCTTCGGAATCCTGCTGGTTAAAACCGCCTTCAATATCCATGCTGGAAAGGTCTTTATCATATAAAGAGCTGGGAGATTTGCGCCCTGTTATAATTACATTTCCTTTGTAAAGCTTAAGCGAAACAACCCCGTCTATTATTTCCTGGCTTTTCTTTATTGCAGACATCAAAAAGTCCATCTCCGGGCTGAACCAGAAGCCGTTATAGACAAGTTCGGCGAATTTAGGGCTTAACATATCACGCAGGCGCATAACTTCCCTGTCCATTGCTATGCCTTCAATATCCATATGAGCGGCGCGAAGGATAGTACCTCCCGGGGTTTCGTAAACACCGCGTGATTTTATGCCTACAAACCTGTTTTCCACGATATCTATGCGGCCTATCCCGTTTTCGGCTCCAAGCTTATTAAGGTAAGTAAAGAGCTCAAGAGGTTTTGTTTTTATAATTCCGGTGTTTTTATTTATAACTTTTACCGGTATCCCGTCTTTGAAATGTATTTCTATATCTGTTTCCTTATCGGGCGCGTCTTTCGGGTTTACTGTAAATTTAAACATGTCTTTATCGGGTGAGCGTAAAGGGTCTTCAAGAATGCCCGACTCAAAACTTATATGAAGCAGGTTTTCGTCAACACTGTAAGGTTTTTTATGTGTTACGGAAAGTGGAATATTATTTTCTTTCGCGTAGTTTATAAGATCAGTTCTTCCTTTAAAGCGCGCCAGAAAATCCCTATCTTTCCACGGGGCTATGACTTTAATTTTAGGGTTTAAAGCGTAATAACTCAGTTCAAATCTTGCCTGGTCGTTTCCCTTGCCGGTAGAGCCGTGCGATACATATCCGCACTTTTCTTTTTCCGCTATCTCAATCTGCCTTTTTGCTATTACAGGCCTGGCGAGGGAAGTGCCGAGCAGGTATCTTCCTTCATAAACGGCGTTTGCCGAGAAAGCCGGGAATATAAAATCGGTAACGAATTCTTCCTTTAAATCCTCTATATAAACTTTTTTTGCCCCTATTTTCAGTGCTTTTTTTCTGGCTTGGTTAAAATCTTCGTTCTGGCCCACATCAGCAATATATGCTATGACTTCAAAACCCTTGTCTATGAGCCATTTAAGTATGCAGGATGTATCAAGTCCGCCGCTGTAAGCAAGTACTACTTTTTTCATAATATTGTCCTTTGATTATATTTACAGGGGTTCAAATTACCGAACCCCTGTACCAGATAATGCTACCATTTTTTAAAAAAAGGGTCAAATTAACGACCGGATAAATAATGTTGCAAAATCTACATATATGCATTCAATGCAAAAACATCACTTTTTTGTCAAAAAAAAGTATGTTTTTGTCTCTTTTTCTAATTTATTTTAAAAATACTCCTTTTGACGGATATTATTATATCCTCCCTTTCCTTATAATTAAGTTGAGGAAGGTGATATATATGAGTAACGGAAGTATAGGTCCCGTAAGAAGAATTGAAGTAAGTTACAGGACTTCATCCTCAAAAACAGATGGTAAAGTTGCCGAGAATATTTATAATACAGCTAAAGATAAAAACTCAGGCGGTATTAATAAGGCCGTCCAGATGCTTTATGCTCTCCATAAAGACAGTATTGATGCCGGCGAAAATATCATTGACCAAATGAAAAAAGCCATAAAAGATGTTGATCAGGATATATTAATGAAATTAAGAAAAGGTCTTAAATTGGTAAAAGCCAAAGGATTTCCCGCGGATAAAAGAACCTCAGAGATGGTTTCAAGGGGACTGGAATATCTTAAAAGACGCGGAGATAGCGATTATAATATACATTTATGCGTCCAGATAAGAGAAGATTGCCCGCCGGTAGGAGAAGTTGTAAAAGATCCCGCGATGATTATAGTTTATGAACCGAAATCCGGAGAAAAAGATAAAAGAATACTTTATCAGCTGGGGGGAAGCGATCCCGTGGATATATATGACGGCGAAAAAGATTTGCCCGTGTACCTTAAGCGCCTTTCTGACTATCTCGGCAAACAGAATTTTAAGATAAGGCCGCAGAATTATTATGAAGTTGATCCCGTTGGCATGAGGATAAAATAAATACAAAAATATTATAATTAAATATTTATAAGTATTTAAAATTCTTACAATAAAAAAACACGTTTAATAAATTGAGCGTGTTTTTTATTATAAAAGAGGGAAAATATACCAAAAAAGGAGAATTAATAAATAATATTACGGCAATATAGGAGTTTGATAATGTTGAAAAAAGTCAGAGTTAAGCCGAAATCATGGAAGCCATATGAAGGGGTTATAGGCAAAAACCAGATTGATAAGTTAAAACAGCTGGCTAAAAAACTTAAAAAAGCAAAAATACTCCATGTTAACGCGACATCTTACGGGGGAGGGGTGGCCGAAATCCTGCATAATATGGTTCCACTCATGAATGACCTGGGACTGGATGCCGAATGGCGGATAATAGAAGGAAATAATAAATTTTTTGACATTACAAAACTTATGCATAACGGCCTTCAGGGCTGTGAAGTCCCCTGGACTCCTAAAATAAGGCAGATATACCTTAACCAGAACGAATATAATGCCAAACTGCTCAAGGATAAATATGATTTTGTGGTTATACATGATCCCCAGCCCGCGGCAATGCTTTATTTCATGAAAAAATTTAAAAACAAGTTAAAAGGAAAATTTGTATGGCGGTGCCATATTGATCTCAGCAATACGTTTATGCCCGTATGGGATTTTGTAAGAACTTATGTGGAAGAATACGACTGCGCTATTTTTACTTTAAAAGAATATTTGAAATCACAGCTTACGGTTAAGAGTATTAAATTTATTCCACCTTCAATAGACCCGTTAAGCGATAAGAATAAAAAACTTACAGAAGAGATGCAGGAAAAATTGATAAGGAATAAATGCAGTATCAGGATGGAAGATCCTCTCTTAACACAGATCTCCCGTTTTGACCCGTGGAAAGACCCCATGGGCGTCATGGACGCCTACAGAATTGTAAAGGAGAAAATACCGAAGCTCCAGCTTGTTATGCTTGCAACAATGGCAAGTGATGATCCGGAAGGGATGCACTATCTTAAAAAGGCGCAGAGACACAGAGGCAAAGATAAAGATATCCACCTTATAGCCGAGGAGCAGGGAGTTGATAATTCGCTTGATGTAAACGCGTTTCAGTCATATTCCGATGTGATACTGCAAAAATCCATAAGAGAGGGTTTCGGCTTGACGGTAACTGAAGCCATGTGGAAAGGCACTCCTGTAGTCGCCGGGAACGTGGGCGGGATAAAGATACAGATTGCCAACGGCTTAAACGGGTTTTTGGTTGATTCCGTTGAGGAATGCGCCGAAAGAGTGAAATATCCTTTAAAACACCCGGAAGAAGCAAAGAAAATAGGGCAGAGGGGGAGAAGGTCGGTTAGAAATCATTACCTTATCCACCGGCATATAAAAGATTATCTGGAGATGTTTTTGTCTCTTTAATTTGTTTTGAATCTTATTTTAACAGGAGGGCAAATGTCAAAAAAAGCATTAAGCTTTGTGGTGTTTTTCCTTTCACTGGTATTTATCGCAGGCAGTTTCACTTATCCTGTGTATTCCTGCGACAGCGCGAATACTCTTCCTAAAGGCAAGTCGTCCGTTGAGGTGGACTGGGAGAGAATAAGGTACAGGAACGGCGATCTGGATATTTACAACCACAACTATTTTTATTACGGGATTACTGATAATCTCCAACTTAAGCTGGTTCAGCCCTTTTTAAACCAGCAGAATGCTGCTACCGGCGCCATCTATAACGGCAGGGCGGATACTACTTTACAGTTTAATTACAGATTTCAAAATGAGACGAAAACCCGCCCGGGGCTTGCTGTTGAATTATATACGGACTTCAATAATGCAAGAGATCTTCCTTCGGCCGCCGGCCATGGCGATTACGGCATAACTTTTGTCATGTCAAAGAATTTCACCGATAAATTTGAAGGAGAGTTTAATTTATGCCATCAGATTAATACCCCCACTCACATCAACCAGATAAATTATGAAAGCGCCCTTCAGACCAAGATCACGGACAATATTCTTTTGCGGTGCGAGTATAGGGGAAAAGCTTTTATGAACAATACAAACTGGTCTGAGCTGTATTTGTTCCCGGGATTTCAATTTAATGAACATATTTATTTTGCGCCTAAATATGTTGTCGGGCTGAATGATGATTCTCCCAAAAATCATTATATATTAGACCTGGTAATTAATTTTTAAAAAAAACAATAAATGATATTAACAGCTTGGAGAATTATATGAAAAATATTTTTGCGTTTATAGGGAGCCCCCTTAAGGAAAAATCAAATACATTTACACTTACGAAAATGATGCTGGACCGTATTCTTGAGATTGATAACAATGTTAATATTGACGCGTATACCGCAGGCAGTTTAAAGCTTGAGTTCTGCAGGGGATGCTGGCAGTGTATGACAAGGGGGTTCTGCCCGCAGGACGCAAATGACAATATGGGGCCTCTGAAGGAAAAAATGCTTGAAGCCGATTTTATTATCCTCGGGTCTCCGGTATATACCGTTTCCGTATCGGGGCAGACAAAGACTTTTTTTGACCGCCTCTGTTCCTGGTATCACATGATAAGGCTGGCTGGCAAGCCCGGCATGAGCGTTGTTACAACGGCGCATGACGCGGCAGGTGAAGTGCATGAATTTATGACGATGCTTATGAGCGCCCTTGGCATCTATTCCGTTGCACGGCTTTCAGCTTTTGCTTATTTTCCAGGTGTTTATGCTGACCAGCAGAAAGCCAAAGATGATGCTGTAAAAACAGCTGAAATAATTTACCCTTATATTTCAGGAGAAAAGAAAGCTGAATCCAATCAGTATATGGAAGAGGCTTTTGCCGTTATGAAGAAAAAGGTTCTTTACGGCAAGAAATATCTCGGCGCGGATTATGAATATTGGGAAAAGAACGGCATGCTGGATATTAACTCCTATGGCGAACTTCTTGAGAAAAAAAGAAAATAATTTTTAATTGTTATGTCCGGCAGGCGAGTCAAGAGCTTTTTTTAAGGAGAAATAAAACGTTGTGCCTTCTCCGGGCTTGCTTTTAAAAGTGATTTGAGATCCGTGTCCTTCAAGGAATTTTTTTACGATAAAAAGTCCGAGCCCTGTTTTCTGGAGTTTGTCTTTTCTGGACGAGAATTTTTTAAAAAGATTTGCCTGTCCGTCTTCCGGTATTCCCGTGCCGGTATCGGCCACTTCTATATTTATAAGTTCGCCAGCATCTTTTGCCGTTATCTTTATTTCTCCTTTTTCCGGAGTGTACCGTACGGCGTTGTTTATAAGATTATTAAATATTCTTTCTACTTTCAGGCAGTCGGCGTATACTCTTGTGTTTTCCGGAGCGTAAACTTCCAAAGAAATATTTTTTTTACTTACTATAGGCGTAAAGATATGTTTTAAATTGCTAAGCGCTTCATTTAGAGAAAAATTTTCAAAATCAAATTCCATATTATCAGATTCTATTTTTGAAGCTTCAACAATATTACGTATCATGTTAATAAGAATTCTGCCGGAATATTGTATATCTTCCACAAATTCTTTTTTTTCATCTGGCATCTCGCCCAGATCCGGGTCTGACAAGAGGTCGGCATAACCCATAATAGCGGCAAGGGGCGATTGAAGATCATGAACAAGAATGGCTAAGAATTCTTCGCGCATTTTATTCAGTGATTCTTCGGCCTCCTTCCTCTTGGTGATATCAACCATTATCCCCCTTAACCCGGTTATGTTTTGGTGGGCATATACGCGCTGGGAATATACGGACACCAAGAAGGTATTGCCGCTGCGTTTTAATGCAGTGTATTCTTCACCCGTGAAATGTCCGTCTTCCGGCAGTTTCTGCAGGGTTTCTTTGATTTTCAACCGTTCCCCGGGGGTAAAAAGCTCGGATATGGTAAGTCCGCTTTCAATATCTTTTTGCGTGTATTCGAAAGCTTCCAGCGCTTTGGCATTAAGAAAAGTAATTGTTCCGCGCAGATCCGCTTCAAATACCGACTGGGGCAGGGAATTTATAATATCCCGCATTCTTTTTTCTTTTTCGGCAAGCATTGATTCAAACAGGTTTTTCATTTTTATTTCACGCAGAATGACTGTTATGGAAAAAATAATTACGGCAATAGCCAAAAGATTTCCCAGTATGATGGCGGCAAGCGCGTACTTGCCGTTTATGGCAATGCAGATGTCTCTTTTTTCAATTTCCGCGGTTTCTTCTTTTTCAAACAGGGATATTTCAGTGTTTATTTGTTCCGTAAGAGCTTCGCCTCTGCCCGTAGCGATTATTTTTTCCGCTTCTTCTTCTCCAAGCAGCGTTCTTGTTTTAATAACTTTATCAAGATATTCAAGTCTTTGTTCAACGGCTTCCCCAATATCATTAATTTTATTTAGGCTTGTTTTGCGATTATACAGTTTAGCGATTTCTGATAATTTTTTTATATCGAAAAACACCCTGTCTTCCATTAAGCTGTATTTTTTAAGATAGGACTCATCGCCCGTGATTACATAACCTCTTGAAATAGCCTGTAGCCGGTTTGTATCGGCAAGCAGGGTTTTAAGGTTAATTATAATTCGGACGGATTGATACCGCTGTTTCGCGGAGTCAAGGGCATTGTAGATTGACAGAAAGGAAAAGGCGCTGATCAAGATAACAAAAAAAAGAACCAGCACAAAACCTGTTAGAACCCTTAAGGAAAGAATATCTTTTTTCATATTAAAACTAATAATTCGTTTTTGAATACAAAAATCCTGTAAAAGAGGATTATAAAATTTAATATGTGTTTTTTTTCACAAAATCTTCAAAAAACACATATTAAAAACACAAAAAACCGTTATAAATAAGAAAAAATTTCAAAAAGATGTTTTTTTGTTTTTTTTAAGCATGACCATCAATTTTTAATCCTGTTCAAAACGGTATATGTAAACAGTAAAAAATCTTTAAAAATAAAGAAAATTACAAATGTGAAGAAGTTGTGAAGAATTAATAACTTTAAAAATGGCTTAAAATAAGAAAATATGGACACATAAAAAAAAACGCAAATAAAGAAAAATTTACGTCTTTCCACTTTGTTTATAACTGTCTTCTCACCTATATTATAGCACAAAAAGGGTATATTTTTCAAGTAGACTTTTTGCCTTCCCGGTGCTATTATACAGTCAGAAGGAAGAGAGTCACCTGCCGCACCTTGAAAACAGAGACATGAAAAAGAGAATGAAGGGATATTGATTTTAGGTACCGAGCGCGAGGTATCCAAAATCAGCATCTAATCGGACTCTTAAAAATCTTCACGATCCTGCCTCTTGTATTAATCTTCTAAGTGTTTGCCGGTTTTATTCTTGCTTGTTTTATGTTAAGCAGCAGCTGCTAATTATTATGGCCATAATAATAACATAGAAAAAGAAAGGGTAAGGCCTCGAACTAATACAGCCCAAAAAACTAAGGGTTAAAATTTTGAAAGGGGGAATCTATCATGATTACCAAAACAATTAACAACCAAAAAACCAGTACCGTAAAAGGCGGTACAACAAATCAGGAAACTTTAACGAAGGTTTCAGTAAGAAAAGTAGTTGGATTTATCTGCACTCCCGAGGGAGAAAAAGGGTCTACTTATGAGCTTACCAGAAGTCTGGTTGAAAGACTGGTCAGCGAAAACAGCAACATGAGCGGCGAGCTCATAACAATAACCGAACCCATACTGCAGAACCGTCCGACCCAGGATGTTATGGAGAACTTATCTTATAATTATTCAAAGGGTAACACCAATTATAAGGGAGTAAACGGCAGCATAAACACAATTAACACTCTGATAGAAAAAATGATAAATTCAGACGTGGTAATTTTCTCAACATCCGTAGACAGCACGCATATACCCAGCCAGGTTATGTTATTCTTCAAGGGCCTCGGCGAATGGCTCTACAGATTTCCGCTGGTAGGTAAAACCGGAATTATAATAGTCACATCACCCGAATCTGATGTGCAGAACACGGTTAAATACATTTCGGATTCAATGATGACAACCGGTATTAAATGTGTAGGAACTCTTATAAGCAAAACCGATTCAAACGGCAACCTTATAAGCTCCGAAAGCATGCAGCAGGGAATCAAAAATCTTTGCAGCGAAATTTCACCTTACATAACCGGTGAAAGAAAAATAGAATCAGACACAGGTCTTGAAAATATTTTTCACTCTGTAAAGAGGAGAGTTGTAACAAGCTACAACCTGTCTCCCGAGTATAAATACTGGAGAGAAAGAGGTCTGCTTACGGTAGACTCTTTCAGCCAGCTGCTTGATACACTGCGCGAAGACAGCACCTATGAAAGCACAACCACTCCCCAGTCCGGCACAATAACAACCACTTCAGTTGTTCTGGTATAACCAGGGCATCTTGTAAAAATAAAGGGCGTCCTGTAAAGGGGCGTCCTTTATTTATATTTATGCAAAATTTATTTATGCGGGATGCTATGCAAAGGGAAAGAGATACATTTCAAGAATTTACTTAAGTATAAAAAAAGAGGGGTAAAGTTTATGAGATTAAATGTTGTTGATACCGAAATATGCGTGGGCTGCCAGCTCTGCATGTTTGCCTGTACGCGCAGGCAGAACAGGGCTGGAATTTCAAAATCCTGTATACATGTAAGGTCTATAGGCGGCATGGAGAGAGGTTTTAAGATTATTGTCTGCAGGAAATGTTCCAATCCGCCGTGCGCAAGGAGCTGTCCGACGGAAGCGCTTACTCTTAAGCCCGGCGGGGGAGTTAAATTTAATTCTGAAAAATGCGAAGGATGCGGCAACTGCCGTAATGCATGCGTGATCGGGGCTGTTTCATGGGATGAAGATATGAATAAACCCCTTATATGCCTGCACTGCGGGTACTGTACAAGGTACTGTCCCCACCGCGCCATAAGGATAGACAAGGAGGATAAAAATGTATAATAATGATCCTCTTAAAAATGTTCTTTACATAGATCTTTCAAAGAAAACATTCGAAGTCAAAGACAGACATGACCTTTTTGATAAATATATAGGCGGGGCGGGTGTCGCGTCAAAACTTCTTCTTGAAGAATGTCCCGAAGGGGCTGATCCTCTTTCGCATGAGAACCCTATTATATTCGCGGTAGGGCCTTTAACCGGGGTTTTCCCGCTCGCGTCAAAGACAATTGCCATGTTTAAATCTCCTCATACCGGCAATCTGGGAGAAAGCCATGCCGGAGGAAGAAGCGCTATTGCAATACGTTTTGCCGGCTACGGTGCTATAGTGATAAAAGGTAAGAGTGATATTCCATGCTATATTTCTGTTAACGGCAGTAAAGTATATTTCAGGGATGCTTCAACTCTCTGGGGCATGGAAAGCAGTTTTACATCGGGACGGATTATAAGGGAAAGGGAAGAAAATCCGGGCATGCGCACCATTATGAGAATAGGGCGCGGTGGCGAGAACCTTATTTCTTATGCATCAGTTACAACCGAGACTTACCGTCATTTCGGGCGGCTGGGCTTAGGGGCCGTTTTCGGGAGTAAAAAACTTAAAGCTGTTGTTATCGGTGGAAATTTATCTCATGATTTTAAGGATATGGGTTCATATAAAGTATTATACGATAAAATTTATTCTGATGCGGTAGAATCCAATCTTATGAAAAAATATCACGATCTGGGCACATCTGAAAATGTTAATGTTTTAAATACTATATCGGCTCTTCCTACGCGCAATCTTAACCAAGCCGTGTTTGATAAAGTGGAAGGGATAACAGGCGAGGGTCTTGCCGAGCATTATCTCGGCAGGAGAATAGCCTGTTCGGGTTGTCCTGTAGGGTGTATTCATATAGCGGCCCTGCGCGAACCCTCAGAGACAGAACTCTATTTCTATAAAACATCGATGATATCATACGATTACGAACTTATTTACGCGCTTGGTTCCATGCTGGGCATAAGCGACCCGGAGGGTCTTTTAAAGCTGATAGACAGGGTTGAGAAATACGGGCTTGATATTATGAGCACCGGGGTTGTTCTTTCATGGGCAACCGAAGCATTAAAGAAAAATCTTATTACGGAAAATGAAACTTCCGGCGTTAAGCTGGAATGGGGTGATTACAAGGCCTATATGGAAGCTGTTAATTTAATTATTGAGGGAGAAACTGATTTCTATAAAACGCTGGGAAAAGGCGTTGATTATGCATCTTCAAAGTACGGAGGAGAAGATTTTGCTATGGCCTTCGGCAAAAATGAGATGCCCGGATACCATACCGGCCCTGCCGCATATCTGGGATTTCTTATAGGGGCTCGTCACAGCCATCTTGATAACGCGGGCTACAGTATTGACGAAAAGACCATACCTAAGGTTACGCTTACCCCCGAAGAAACCGTAGATAAGCTTATGAAAGAAGAAAAGTGGAGATGTATTCTTTCAAGCATCGCGATATGCTTTTTTGCGCGCGGCATTTATACCCCGGATAAGGCCATGGAAGCGCTTAAAATAACGGGTTTTGATATCACAGAAGATGTTATGAATAAAATCGGAGAAGAAATATATAAATTAAAGTTTGAATTTAAATTCAGGGAAGGATTTTCTCTTGATAATATACGCATACCCAAAAGAATATTTGAAACTCCGTCACCTCTTTCCGGATGGGACGAGCAGTATATGCGTAAAGCTCTCTCTTACGCTAAAAAGAAAATAACGGCGGTATAGCCGCTATTTTTTAATGTTATTTAAAAACAACACTGTTCAGAATATCATTAAGAATGACAAGGTTAGTGTCAAAATCCTTTTTATATGTAAAAAATCCGAACAAAAACAAGTCTTTGTCTCGTTGAAATATAAGGAGCTGCATTTTTACGATGTTTTCGTCGACAATTCCCTGGAATATCATTTTTCTTCCCGGGTATCCCTGGAAGAAATCTTTATCACCTGAGAGGAAGGTATAGCCGTCTTTTTCAAGATTTTTTGCTACCGCATCTTGAATTTTCAGCATTGCTTCATCGCCAAGAGGGTCTGTGCCTTCAATCATTTTCTCCATTTTTATAACACAGCTTTCATCGCTATTGCTTAAAGTGATTGTACCGTACTGGGGATCAATTTCTTTCTCAAAATATGAAGGGTATTTTATAGAGAACCAGTCATTTGAAAAAGAGGCCTGTGCTTCCTCGGCAGCACAAGTGCACGTAAACAGGAATAAAAATAATATTATGACGGTAAGAAATTTTGTAAAATTAATTTTTTTCAATATATCCTCCCGAAAAGCTTATTTAGCTGCTGTTGTATTTCCATAAGAGAGAGGAATAGTCCTGTAATTTAAACATCCATATTTCTTATATCATTATTGAAAAGGATTATTCACAAATAACAAGTAATAATATTATTATAAATACACTGCTTTAAATATACACATATCCCAAACTTTATTAATGGAGGATAAGCCATGAAAAAATTAATTTCCAGCAGAAAAACAACCCTTCTTATATTTTGTTTGCTGTTGACAGGTATATTATCTCTATTCTGTTATGTACCGTCTTTAGCTGACGAGCCGTCAACTGATTTATCATTCGGGTGGTCATATACCGGCAGGATGAATTTAGGCGAGAGCCAGAGCTTTTCTCCCCAGCTTCAGAACAGGGGTCAGAATACCGCATCAAATATTAATGTTGTATTGTATGTAAACGATCAGGAAATGCATAGATGGAATGTACCGACCCTAGCCGCAGGCGCGAATACGGTTCTGCGTCCTTCATACAGCTTTGCTCCCCGGCAGGCAGGCAATTACAGAGTGAGAGTAACAATAGATCCTGATAACCGGATATCTGATACGGACAGAGCGAATAATACGCGTACCGCGGAGATAGCGGTAACAGAGCCGTCTAAACCGGATTTATCATTGGGATGGTCTTACAAGAAAACAATGAAAGCGGGTAAGAGCCAGAGTTTTACTCCCCAGCTCCAGAATAGGGGAGAGGGTGATGCTTCAAATATAGTTGTTGTATTATATGTGAATAACCGGGAATCGCACAGATGGAATGTGCCTTTATTAAAGGCCGGCAAGAGTAGCATACTTCAGCCGTCATACAGGTGGGTTCCTAGAAAAAAAGGAAGTTATATAATAAAGATTGAGGTTGATCCCAATAATTCAATTAGTGAAACAAACGAGAAAAATAATGGAGTTAAGGGATTAATTAAAGTATTATAGGGGTAATAATAAATTGCAGGATTAGATTATTTAAAAAAGAGCCGTCCATTTTTATGGCGGCTCTTTTTTAGTGTGCATCTGGCAAGGTATTACGAATATTTGATAGAAATATCAATATATATTAAATATGAGGTGTAGTATGTTTGAAATATGCGCTAGTGATCTAATCAGTTTATTGCAGGCAACAATTGCGCCTGTTGCGATGATATCGGGAGTCGGACTTATTCTTCTTTCCATGACTAACCGCTACGGCAGAGCCATAGACAGAATAAGACTGGAAGTAAAAGAGTTTGAAAACTGCAATGATGAACAGAAAAAAGAAGCAATTACCGAACAGCTGAAGATTCTTTATAAAAGGGCAGAGCTTTTAAGATGGGTTATTGTTTTCGCGTCATCAAGTGTCTTTTTAATAGCTTTAAGCATAGCTTCTATTTTTTCAATACAGTTTGCAAAAGTTCCCCTGGAAGAAGCGACAATCATAACTTTCGGGTTAAGTCTTTTATGCCTTATTGTTTCACTGGTTTTATTTATTGAAGATATAGCTGTTTCCCTTAAAGCGGTGAAAGTGGAATTAAGACGGTTTATTAAATAAAGAAAAGAACTCCATAAGAACAAAAAGTTAACATTTTGTTAACAATCTGCTAACATTTTATTAACAATTATTCCTTATTTTTGTGTTATAATTTAAATAAGTTCAAAATAGATAAGGGGGAAAGCGTTATGTTTATCCCAAATATTAAGCCGAATATCGGCAGAAATGTGACCAAATTCCAGAAAGCTTCAAATGAGATTGTGGCAATATCGCCGTCAAGGGCGCGCGATAAAGCAAAAGACCTCTATGGACTTGCTTCGGAAATTATAGGGGATTTGAAAACATTAAAAAGGGCTGTAACGGCGTACGGGGAAGAGTCGGGTAAAAATGTATCAAGTATGCTCTCCAAAATTGACGATATGATATCATCAATGCGCTCGGTAAGATCTAAAATAGAGAAGATTTACGACAAAACCGGCGGAGGATACGTTTCAGGTGATGATTCTGCCGGATGGGTGAACTCTGCTGATCGTGTGGATGTTAATTACAGAATAGACAATATCCGCAGTAAATTAGTGGATCTTGTTTATGGTTTAAAAGATTTTAGAGATTATGAAGGCTGTTCGGGACTGGCAGAGAAGGCAATAGATATAATCGGCGCAAGGTCATCCTACGGCATACGCGGCGATTTAAGAGATCTTAAATTGTAATAAACCTGGAGAATAAGAAAAGGTCGGATTTTATAATGCGGTCCTGTTTATCAGGGCCGTTTTTCTTTTTCTTGTTAAACCCTTAATATGCATCTCGCGGCTTGAAGCGGCAGATCTTGTCTTAAATTTTTCTTTGTAAACCAGTTTTACGGGTGTTCTGCTTCTGGTATATTTTCCGCCCAGTTTGTCATTATGCTCTTTTACGCGCCTTTTTATATCATTAGTTATCCCTGTATATAAAGTATTATCACAGCATCTTATTATATATACATACCACATTGATTATTCCTTCGGTTTTTCACCGTAATATTGGTAGTAATTTACTTTTATTTTCCCGTTATATAATTTTCTTACCCTGTCTGGCTTTGAGCGCTTGAAATAGTTCGGGAACATTTCATCCGCAGTTAATATATATACCGACCAGCCTTTTTTCTTTTTAAAGGTTTTGTGAAGAGAGATATTTATTTTATTGATTTCGGAATAATCCGATATCCTCTCCCCGTAAGGCGGGTTTGAGATGATTACCCCGTACTGTTTATCAATCCAGAGGTCTTTAATATCTTTTTGTGCAAAAACAATATCTTTTTCAACACCTGCCGAGAAAGCATTTGTTCTGCACCCTTTTATGTTCTCTTGATTGATATCATAACCGAATATCTGCAGTTTACCCGTAGGATCTATTGAATTTTTAGCGGATTCTCTTTCATTTTTCCATGTTTTTTTGTCAATTATATTCCAGCTTTCGGAAGCGAAGTTTCTTTTAAGACCGGGGGCAATATTTCTTGCGATCATGGCGGCTTCGATCGGGATTGTTCCCGAACCGCACATAGGGTCAATAAGCAGTCTGTCTTTATTCCAGAAACTTAAAAGAACAAGAGCTGCGGCAAGTGTTTCTTTTATCGGGGCTTCCACTGTTTTTTTCCTGTAGCCCCTTTTATGGAGTGCATCCCCTGATGTGTCGATAGTCAGTATGGCTGTATCTTTAAGGAGGGATGCCTGAATTGTAAATTCCGCCCCTGTTTCTTTAAACCATTCAGTATTATATTTTTCTTTTAACCTTTCGACCACAGCTTTTTTTACTATGGACTGGCAGGCAGGTGTGCTTGAAAGAGCGGATTTTACCGATTTTGCCAGTACAGTGAATTTTCCGTCTTCCGGGATTAATTTTTCCCATGGAATCGCTTTTGTTCCTTCAAAAAGCTCATCAAACGTAGTTGATTTAAATTCTCCCATTTTAAGAAGCACTCTGTCAGCACACCGTAACCACAGGTTTGCTTTAGGGATATCACTAAAATCTGCTTCGAACTCAATCCTGCCGTCAAAAGTTTTAATATTTTCAAAACCTAAATTTGTAAGTTCCTGTTTTACCAGTGTTTCAAGACCGAAAGCCGCTGTTGCTATAAGTGTTAATTTATTCATGTTTTTGTCCTTAGAAAAGCTGTAGGGACAGGGCACTGCCCTGTCCCTACAAAATTACATAACCTTATTATTATTTATTAGTGATTCCCAGGTCTCTCAGTTTTTTGCCGGATTTAAGGTTGAATTCAAGTTCTTCAAGTGTAATACCTTTGGTCTCAGGCACGAACATTGCCACAAAAATGATTGCAAAGATACAGAATCCTCCGAACACAAAGAAAATAGAGGAGTTTCCGAATTTCTGCATGAAAGTAAGGGCGTTTGCCATAACAAGACCTGCGAATGTCCAGTTGACCATTGTGGTTATTGTCATACCTACTTCGCGTCCCTCAAGCGGGAAGATTTCCGAACATACGAGCCATACCACAGGACCCCATGAAACAGCAAAACCGAAGATATATACAATTACTGCTATTAGAAGAACCATTTTCGGCAAACTGGTTATTATTGAAGGGTCTGTTGTGCCGCCAATCATGTAAAACGCGATTCCCGAAGCCACCATTGTTATAAACATTGACGCGGCACCGACATATAGAAGTTTTTTACGCCCCCATTTTTCCACCAAGAATATCGCAGGGAAAGTAAATAACATATTAACTGTGGGCACGGTCATCATGCCGATGATTCCCTTTATGCCTGCGTATCCGAAAATTGTAGGAGCGTAATAAATCATCATATTTATACCTACAAGCTGCTGGAACATCTGCAGAAGTACGCCCACTATAAGCACTTTAAAGAAATATCCTTTGAATATTATGCCTATGCCTGCTCCTTTAGGGCCGTGCAGGGCTTCTTCTATTTCTTTTATTTCAAGGTCTATTTCTTGCTGGGTGTTGAGAGTTTTCTTTAGCACTTTAAGGGTCTCGTCTTTTTTTCCTTTAAGCATTAACCATCTCGGGCTTTCGGGAATAAGGAACGTGCCGACAAACATAAATATAGCGAAAAGCGTAATGGTTAGAAACATTAAAGGGAGTGATGTTGCCGGGTTAAGAAAAATCCGGACAATAAAGACGTTTGTTACAGATATTAAGAAAATGCCTATTGTAATCATAAGCTGGAAAAGTGTTCCCATTGAGCCGCGTATTTTTGCGGGCGCCGTTTCAGAAAGGTATAGCGGTACTATAAATGATGCTATGCCTACCGCGAAACCGAGAAAGAAGCGGCATGCGGATAATACGGCTATAGGAGGCAGAAGAGCTGAATAGGCGGAAGCTGTTACAAAAATGAACCCTGCCAGTATCAAGCTTTTTTTGCGTCCCAAGAATCTTGCAAAAATTCCCGAAAGAAGCGCTCCTATAATACCCCCGACAGCCAGTATCGCGGAATAATTTTCGCCGGCTTTGATCCCGAACTGGTAATATTTTTCTATTGTTTCAAGAGAGTTTGCTATAAATCCCTGGTCCAAACCGAAGAGAAGTCCGCCGAGTGCTGCAACCATGCATATGAAATACACAATTGTTTTAAAGCTGCCCGGTGATGTTCCTGTGTTAATTTTTTCTTCCATGTTGCCTCCGTTAAATATATTTTTACGTCTTTGCTTTCTTTGAAGCGGCGATGGCCGCGATAATAGCCGCGCCTTTTCCGGAGCCGTCTTTTGCAAGGGCCAGTTTGATGCGGGAAGCCTTTTCTTTGAATAAGCTTTGGAATACCTCAATCATTATGTTGCTGAATCTCGGGTATTTTTCATAAAGGGTCCCGTCAACTCCTACCGTATGGCTATTCTTTAGTTTGGGATCAATCCAAGTTATTACCGCGGAGATAGCTCCTGCGGCAACTTTTGCGGCCCTTGTTGAAACAAACTGGCATAGTTTTTTCATGGCCAGTTTATCATGAAGAGTAACTTCCGTTATTCCTTTAAGAGTTAGGAATTCTTCTATCGAAGAGTAATTGGCGGATTCATCTGAAGCTATTAAAGACATATCTTCTGTCTGGAAGGAATCTTTTTTTATGAAAACTTTGCAGTCCGGATCATTGAATATTAAGCCCCTTTTTATAAGGTCGCATATTATTATGCGTGTTATCTCGCCCAGGTACATCCCGGAAACCATCTTTTCCAGATACTGACACCCCGTATTCAATGATTCATCATCAACTTCTTTATCGTAAGGGGTAAATCTTAATTTATTAAAGTTGCCCCACTCCATATTTATTACCATTGTTCCCTTAGGATCAACGCCGCGCCATTTTTTAATATTAGCAATTTTCTCGGGATAACACGCATTTGTGCCTGTCCCGAGTATAACGCCCATATCGCAGTTCGGATCATTATAGCTTTTAGCAGCTAAGGTTCCCACAGTGTCGTTTGCCAGAGCGGCAACCTGTATGCATTTAATGCCTTTGCGTTTAAGGGCTTCGTTTAAGAGTATAATAACATCTTTTCCTTCAACGCCTTTGGCGGTAAAACCCTTTGTCCATACTATAAGTTTGCCTGCGGCAATATTAGTCTGCTCCACGGGGAAAGAAAAGGTGAATGCCAGGTCGTATTTTTTAGTCTTACTAATACCGTTTTCATCAAGAAATGCTTCAATGCATTCTGCTATAAAATCAAAAAGTTCTTCACCTTTTCCTGTCATGGCTTTTTTGGGAAGGATAAATTTGCTTACGGCTGATATATTTGAAGATCCTTTGCCGTCAAGCTCCACAGCCAGCACCCTTAAATTAGTGCCGCCCAGGTCAAGGGCAAGGAACTTTCCTTTTTCCGTGCCTTTGGGCTTATCTACAAAAGCCGGGATCATTTTTAAAGAACTTGCAAAACCTGAGAGTCCTTTCTGCATCTCAGAATGAAAACCCTGAATTATTATTTTTATATCCCCTGTGGTAATTTTAAAGAGTTTTTCAAGATAAGCGGTAAATTCATCGTAGCCGATAGGAGCTATTGTCATCATAAGCGCTTTCTCCCTACTATAGTTTTAATTAAATGCTTCTTTAAAAAATATTAAACATCCTGCTAAAAATGTATTAATTTGATAATATTTAATCAATATTTGTTAAAGTAATTAGCAATACGTTCAAGTGCTTCTTTTAAGACTGGAATGTCGGTATTTCCGAAAGAGATTCTTAGATGTCCCTCTCCAGCTTCACCGAAAGCTGATCCGTGAATGAGAGCAACTCCTGTTTTATCAAGAATATCAAGCGCTAAATCCAGGGAAGGAACATCTATTTTATATTTAGGAAAGGCGAAAAAGGCGCCTTCAACGGGCCTTGTCTCAAAAACTTTAATTTTGGAAAGATATTCATTTGTGATGTTTTTTCTTTCTTCTATAGCTTTAAGGCGCTTGGCAAACCAGCTTTCTTTTTCTTTAAGGCAAATTAACGCGGCTTTCTGTGCTATATGGGGTGCGCATACAATCATAGCATCCTGAATTTTTATCAGTTCACCGTAAAGACTGGCAGGGGTTATTATGTAGCCAATCCTCATCCCTGCAAGGCCGGATGTTTTTGAAAGACTGCTTATTACTATGACATTTTCTTCCAGAGTTAATTTCCGTGCGGTAGAAGGCACATCGGGGGAAAATACAAATTTATCGTATGTTTCATCACTTATAAGGTAGAGATTGTTTTTCTCGATAATCTTATTCAGATCCATTAAATCTGTAAATTTTATTACAGCTCCTGTGGGGTTATTGGGTGTCACTATTACAACTGCTTTTGTTTTTGGAGTAATTTTTGATTCTATATCTTTAATATCGAGAGAGAAGCCGTAATTCCTTTCCCTCATGGGCGATATAACGGGCGTGCACCCCGATGCTTTTATTGCGAATTCATGGTCAAAATAATACGGCGAGCAGATTATGATTTCATCGCCGGGATCTGATATTACAGCCAGTACTTCCATAAATGCCTGGTTTGCTCCCGCTGTAATTATGATTTCGTCTTCCGGAGACAGCTTTATAAAGAAATTGTCAAAATATTTAGAAGCTACTGCCTCGCGAAGCTCCATAAGCCCCGGATCGGGAGTATAGCTGTTTATAATCGTTTCACTTAATGATTCTTTTAATTCCGGGATAAGTTTGGATGGCAGGGGAAGGTTGCATACAGCCTGTCCTAGATTTATAGCTTTCCGTCCCATATCCCGCATATCCATAACCTTTGTTGTTATAATATCTATCGGGGGAGCGGTTATGCTTTTAACTCTTTTTGAATAATCGGCCATATTGTTAATATTAGAATTTTCTTTATTTTCTCCTTTTTCTATTTGTCCGGGCGGAAAGCAAAAAAGAGAGAAGGCTGAGACAGGGTCAATCCCCGTTTCAGCCTTCTTATCGGTAAGTGTCATATTTTATTTAATTTTTTATTTTCTCAAGCTCCGCTCTTTTAGAAGCTATGTTCGCGGTGATAAAATCCACTTCGTCAAAAGCTTTTCCGTCTTTTTCCTTAATGGTTGCAAAGAGTTCAAGCGATTTAAGAACGGATTTGCGGAAATTATCGCATTCTTCCAGAAAATTTTCTTCAGTGATAGTTCCTCTTTTGACATGGGCATAGCATTTGGGACAGAGTTTTGCCGCCCAGCAGGAAGGACAGTGTTTTTTTGCTATCTCATAATATTTTACAACATAACTCTTTACCTTGTCTTCATTGACCGGATTTGAGTCAATATGTCCTATGGGCGCATGTTCGGCACGTTCACAGGCATAACATGTGCCGTCGGCATCGACAAAAATACCGTTTAATCCCGGGTAACAGCAGGCGTTCATAGGCAGATACCCGTTGTTTCCCATGGGCCTTTTATTGAACTGGGCCATTATAGAAAGATAACAGCCGTTCTGAAAAGACGGATTATCTTTATAATTTTCGGAATATTCTTTCCGCAGGTTATCAAAGTCTTTTTTAAGGGTTTCCTCGTTTTTTTCAAGTCCGTATTTTCTGCTGAAAGCGTTGCCCGGGTCGTAGTTGCGTATAATATTAAGAGTCTTGCCCTTAAAAAGCGGATGGGTATTGAAAAATTCAACTGTTTCGGGCAGGTTAGTTGCCGGGGTTACGGTAACGTTAAATCCCACGCTTTTTTCATAATATTCCGGATATTTTGAACTTATAGTTTCTATTACCGAGATAACATCATTATAGGTTCCTTTTCCTTTTTCGTTAACGCGCACTATTTCCTGAACCGGTCCGTCAAAACTTATATTAATAATGAAATTATTGGTCACGACAAAATCCAGAATTTCCTTGTTTTTCAGCAAAACGGAATTGGTCGTTGCCGAAAAAAGTACTGTTTCGCCCCGCTTATTTAACCGTTCCACAACGTGTTTGATTACGGGGAAATTCATAAAAGGTTCCCCCCCGTAAAAGATAACGGACTGGGGCTTGTTTTCCTTTTTACTTACGAAAAAAGCATCTATGATTTTATCGGCTGTTTCTACGGACATTTGTCTGTTTTCATGGGTGCGTTCTTTCCGGTAATTACCCGAATAGATACAGTATTTGCAGCGCAAGTTGCATGCGTGGGTGACCCCCAGGGTAAGTTTGGTGAATCCCATGTTCATTTTTTCCAGCTCTTTTTTGAAATCTTCCGGTGCTTCGAGCGGTAGAGGAGTGGTGTCTATTCCAGCTTCCTCGCAGGATTTTTTGATCTTTTCGTCTTTTATGCGGCTTATATTACCGTCTGCCTCCCCAAGGCAATTGAAGACATTCTCATCTACATTGAACATTTCGTTTGTGTTTGAATCATACACATACGGGGTATTGCTGAAAGATCTTAATAAACGCAGCATAATATTTTCTCCTTTCTTTTTGATGATTTTTAGGGGGTTCTCTTTCCCCCCCAAGTTTATTATAGAAGCTTTTTATGAAGAAATTATGAAGAACCCGCGAAGATTTTTAGAAAAAAATATGCGCAAAATGATGTAAATTTCACATATTTTTCACGAATTTTTCACGAATTTTTCACGAATATGCCGCATAATACAGGTATAACCGAGACCGACCATAACGGAAGGAGGTGAGGTTCCGGCCGTAGATGATATATTTTTCAAAGAAAGGAGGTGAGATTATTGAGGAAAAACAGTAGAAAGAAAACTAAAGGCAAGACTCTAAAAGGATATTCATCCGGAATTCGCAATGAAAGAAGCTCTTCAACGGCAAAAGGAATTAAAGAAGGATGGAAAACAAGGGACTACCACCTTATTAGGCTGCTGATAGCGGTTCCTGTTGTTTTATTGCTGTTCTCCCTTATAGTTTTCAACGCCGGCTGCGGCGGAGATACTTCATATTTTGACGTTAAATTTTCCGTTGACAGTGACTGGGGCAGCGGTTTTACGGGGAGTATAACCGTGACTAACCTCAGCGAATATCGGCTTGATAACTGGCAGCTGGAATTTGACTTTGACCGTGAAATTACCAGCATATGGAACAGCTCTATTGTAAGCCATGAAGGGGATCACTACACAATCAAGGGAGAATCCTGGAATTCCTGGATTGATCCCGGAGGAAGTGTTTCTTTCGGCTTTGTAGGTTCCCCGGGTAATGTTACCACAAACCCGAGCAACTACAATCTCACAGCCGATGAACCGGCGTCTCCGGAAGAAGAAGAGGAAGGAGGCGGTTCTTCCCAGATTAGCGCTAAGTATACCACAACAAGCGACTGGGGGAGCGGCTTTGTGGGTAATGTAGTTCTTAAAAATGACGGCAGCTCAAATGTTTCCGAATGGACAGTAGAGTTTGATTTTGACCGAGAGATAAACTCTATCTGGAATGCCGTTATAGAATCCCGCAACGGGAATCACTACAGGATCCGCGCAGAGTCGTATAATAAAGCGATTCCGGCAGGGAGTGAAGTTTCCTTTGGATTTACAGGCTCACCCGGAAACGTAACTAATAGCCCTGTAAATTATAACTTTATATTAAATGGTGAAGAACAACCTCAACCCACGCCCACGCCAACTCCAACACCAACTCCAACACCCACACCTACTCCTACAGTCACACCAACACCTACTCCCAGTCCTACAATTACACCTATAGAACCCGGTCCGCCGAGTACCGGTAATAAGCGCGTTGTCGGGTATTTTGTAAACTGGGCTATATATGCGCGTGATTACACAGTAGCTGATATCCCGGCAAATAAACTTACCCATATAAACTACGCGTTCTTTGACATAGATGCGACAAATAATACATGTAAGTCAATTGATACTTGGGCGGATTTCCAGAAAGTGTTTACAGGTGATCAAGATAAGGGATATCCCGATCAGACATGGGATCAGTCATCTGCCAACGAAGCCGGTAATATAGGGAGGCTGAAACAAATGAAGGCGCTTTATCCCCATACGCAAGTTCTTATGTCTATAGGGGGCTGGACGCTGAGCCGGAATTTCCCGGCTGTTGCAGCTACACAGCAGTCCAGAGAGCAGTTTGCTACATCGGCTTTGCAGATGATGAAACGCTGCGGCTTTGACGGGATAGACATAGACTGGGAATACCCCGGACCTGCCGACAAGACCAATTGTACACTGTTTATGCAGGAGTTCCGCAGACAGCTGAATCTACAGGGACAGATAGACGGTAAGCATTACCTGCTCACAATGGCTACTCCTGCTGGACAGGATAAGCTGGTAAATATGGAGCTTGATAAAATAGCCGGATGCGTGGATTTTATGAATATCATGACCTATGATTTTCATGGCGGATGGGAGAACAGTACAAATCATGTTTCCCCGCTTTATATGAATCCAAATGATCCGATGAACCCCATAGACCGTGAAATGTTAAACACCGACTGGGTTGTAAATTACTATATTAACGCGGGTGTGCCCGCCGAGAAGATAGTAATCGGAGTTCCGTTTTACGGACGCGCATGGGAACAGGTTCCTTCGGTTAGCAACGGCTTATTCCAGTCAGGTCCCAGCCTGCCGGCGACAAATATACCCGGCAACTGGGAGGCCGGCATGATTGATTACTGGAAGGTAAAGGAACTGCTTACAGATTCTCAGAACTACTCGCTCTTCAGGGATGATTTTGCCAAGGTTCCCTGGGTTTACGGAAAGAACTTAAGCACAGGAAAGACTGACGGCGGAATGTTTATAACCTTTGAAGACACAGAATCAGTTCAGAATAAAGTAAGGTATATAAAAGCGAACAATCTCAGCGGGATAATGTTCTGGGAACTCTCGGGAGATATAAGGGATACTCAATCGCCGGATTCACTTCTTAATGCTATTCACAGTGAGTTGAACCGGTAAAAGCCGGAAGTGACGTGTTGTGTCCCCTGCGGGAAAAAAGCAGGGGACACATTTTTTTCACAATTGATTCGTTTCTTTTTCATAAGTTTTTCATACCAGCGCATTATAATAAAATTAGAAAGAAAAAGAGTTCCGCGCGGCGCAAAATAAGCGTTGCCGGCGCGGACAGCCGAAAGAAAGGAGGGATGCGTCATGTTAAGGAGAGTATTTGTAGGCGAAAGAAAATCCAATTATGTGGATGTTTCAGGGTGCAGTTTTGTTAAGCAGTGCTTAACAAGTACCGTACTGTATATCTCATTGACACTCTCCTGAATAAATTCAAGGAGATTCTCAGGCTACGCTTGCGGCAGTCCGCTGCGTTAGCGCCCGAAGGTTCTGCCCGAACCTAAGAATATTTATTGCGGCATTTAAGTCTCTGTCTAATTCTATTCCGCAGA
>JBDRKI010000042.1:0-6213 GCA_043814095.1 Armatimonadota bacterium
ATCCGGACTTATCAATATATTAAAAACAACCAGAAACGAAAATATACTTTTTATAACCATCTGGGCTATAGGCGAGATAGGCCGTGAAGCAGAATCTGCTGTACCTGTTCTTAAAAATATGCTGAATAATTCTAATATAAGTGATGAACTTAAAGAAGAAATAACAGAAGCTATTGTTAAAATTACTGAACCTGAATCTTAATTTAAGAAGCTTTCTTTAATATATTCAAAGTATGAATTAATTTTAATTCTTTATCTATTATATTTCTTTCTTCTTCCAGATCATAATCATCCTGAAGTCCCAACCAGAACTGCGGTGAATTCCCGAAAAATTTAGCAAGCCTTAAAGCCGTATCGGCTGTAATTCTGCGTTTTTTTCTTAATATTTCCGATATTCTTGTTTGAGGCATCTGGGTTTCCTGGGCCAGACGGTATGCGGATATCCCTAAGGGTTTTAAAAATTCTTCTTTCAACACTTCTCCCGGATGAATATTTATTACTTTCTTCATAATTACACCTCAATTTATCAATGATAATCAACAATTTCTACATTATAGGAATTGCCGTTAAACCATTCAAAACAAATCCTCCATTGTTCGTTTATCCTTATACTATACTGTCCTTTGCGCTCTTTCTTAAGACGTTCCAATTTATGTAAGTCATTAAGATTAATAGAATTATTTAACATCCTTAATTTTCTTCTGGCAATTTTTTGGATATTAAAAGGCAGTTTTTTAGAAAACTCCCCATTCCAGATTTTTTCTGTCTCTTTAGAATTAAATGACACTATCATCATCCTTATACTAACACATTGCGTTAGTATTGTCAAACGTTAATACGGGCATCTATCCGTTAAATCCCTTCATATACTACAATACAGGATTTTATTATAAAACAAAGAATTATTCTCCTATACGCTGTTTAACCGGAGGATAATTATGGATATGGAGCTTGAAAAAATATTAAGAGCCCCTGAGATAGATATGGCCCCCTACCCCCCTAAAGTCATAACTTTAGCTACCGGCAAAAAGATGGTTATAAGACAAATTGAAAGAGAAGATGTGCCGCAAATTCTTAAAGCGGTAAAGCCCACTGTAAAAATCGAGCGCGACTATTACGATATCGTTGGCGCGAGGGTTTATGCCGAGCTTCTGGGATGGGAAAGGCACAGGGTAAGAAACGAATACTGTCTTATAGGGCAGGTTGACGGGATACTTGTGGGGCTTGTTAACGGCAGAATGCTCTCCAAGAGAATCGGCATAAGCCTGCATACTCTCGCCATAGACAGGGGCCTTCGCATAGGCGCGCATCTTTTTGCCGCTAAAATGGAACATCATATTGAATATCTCAACCAGCACGAGGTCTGGATAACGGCCGAAAGCCCTATCGGGTTCCGCAGATGGATGATTGAATACGAACTCATAAAACAAGAAGGTGTACAGCACGAACTTGGCGGGGCTGAATCGTATAAGCTCACAAGGGATCTGTACTTTAAACATAAACCGCGTCTTGTAACGGGCACAAGACCCGTACCTTCTGAACTTCTTGAAAAAGCAAAATCGGGAATAATAATAGCAGATGAGAAAACAATCAATGAACAGATATGCGGCTCAAAGGGGGCATGGGTAAAATGAGGGATGTGGCAATAATAGGAATAGGGATGACCCATTTCGGGAGACTAAGCGATGACAGCCTTGTTGATATGCTGAGTTCGGCATCTATAAGAGCACTGGAAGACGCGGGACTCAAGGATGCCCCCATAGACGCCGTATATGTGGCAAATATGGGTGGCGGCATACTTAACCGCCAGACGGGGATAGCCAGCGCCCTTGTTGACAACTTAGCGCTTCTTCCCGCAGCGGCGGAAACAATTGAAAACGGACCCGCCTCAGGCGCATCAGCTGTTAAAAACGGCTTTCTTGCGGTAGCATCAGGTGTTTATGATTTTGTGCTTGTCGCAGGCGGCGAAAAAATGAGGGATGTATCAGGATGGCGGGCTACGGATTTCGTGGCCACACTCACCCACCCTCTTGCCGAGTATATTTACGGGATAACACTCCCGGGCATGGCGGGAATGTTCACAAAACTATATATGCAGAAATACGGTATAACAGAAGAAGATCTCTCCCTTGTTGCCATAAAAAACCAGGAGAACGGTCTTCTTAACCCTTATGCGCATATACATATGAAAATTGATAAAGAAGGGATATTAAATTCCCCTGATGCAATTGTAAATAATTCTTATGTGGCAGAACCCCTGCGCCTTTATGACTGCTGTCCGGTAACAGACGGCGCAGCGGCTTTAATATTATGCCCTGTAGAAACAGCAAAAAAGCTGAAGAAAAAATATGTAAAAATAGCGGGGTTCGGACAGGCTACAGATACTCATACTTTAGCTGAAAGAGAGGATCCCACCGATTTAAAAGCAGTTACTCTTGCCTGTGATAAAGCATATAAGATGGCGGGGATAACCGCTAAAGATATACAGCTTGCAGAGCTTCATGACGCTTTCACCATACTTGAGATCGCTGAAAGCGAACACGCAGGCCTTTTTAAAAAGGGTGAAGGCGCAAAAGCCCTGCGTGAAGGAAAAACAAAGATAAACGGCAAAATACCTATTAACCCCTCCGGGGGGCTTAAATCAAGAGGCCACCCGGTAGGCGCGACAGGTGTTGCCCAGATTGCCGAGCTTGCCTGGCAGATAAGAGGCGATTCAGGTAAAAGACAGGTAAAAAACCATGATACGGGACTTACGGTAAATTTCGGCGGCTTCGGCAATAATGTCGTAGCTTTTGTACTGACAAATAAATAACGGAGGTAACTATGGCTGTTAAACTTAAACCTTACGCGTACAAATGCAAAAATTGCGGTAAAAAAACTTATCCCCAAAGAGCAAGATGTCTTGAATGCAAAGGGACTGAATTTGAAGAATTAAATATGCCCCCTAAAGGAAAAATATTAAGCTTTTCTAAAGTATCACAGCTTCCCTGGGGTATAGATGAAAGACTCCTTACACTCGGAGTAATAGAATTTGAAAACGGGATAAGATCCATGGGACAGATTACAGCAGATGAGGTTTCCATAGGCGACAAAGTAACAGCCAGCTGGGAAAAAGTAAGGGCATTAGACGGCGAAGACATCTATGGCTGGAAATTTACACCTTCAAATAAATCATAATGAGTAAATATTATAATGAAGCTTAAAAAAAATATTTTTCTATTAATGACTGTATTTCTTATACTCTCCGTTATAATTTTACCGGGATGTTCAAAGAAAAAAGAAGAAGCAGTCAAAAACTCTAAAAAAAAGCCTGCCATGCAAAGAGGACAGGGTTTTTCGGAATTAAATACCACAAAAGAATTATCAGTAAAAAGCTCGCTCTTATCTGATCCGGAACTTGCTTCTTCAAATATAATTGTACAGGTTAATCTCAATACGGCGACTTTATCCGGATCGGTTGCATCAGAGGATGCAAAACAGCGCGCTGAAAATCTGGCCAAACAAGCCAGCGGTATTGATAAAGTAGTAAATAATCTTCAAGTGAAATAATTACCGTGGAGAGACAAGCCATTGTTAAGGCAAATGGCCGATTCATTTTATTTATACACATTTTTCCTGTGCTTTATTCGATAAATAAAAACTTTTTTATCTTTATCGTAAATTCTATATAAAATTCTATAATCACATGAACGGATTCTATAACCATCTTCTAATGAAAGTTTTAAAGCATCCTTTGGTCGCGGGTTCTTTGCTAAATTACTTATTTTTTTATTAATCTGTATAATAAAATTCTCAGGTATACTTTTTATATCTTTCAAAACCTGAGGAATAAGAAATATTTTATACATTAAAATCTCTCATATATTCTTCAAAAGATACCGCATTTTTTTCCTGAGATTGAAGATTTTTTAAATCATATAAATCTTCCTTAAGTTCTTCCTTTTCCAGTTGCTCTTTAATTGCTTTTTCAACAAAAAAACTGTATTTAATGCCGTGTTTATCACAAAAATCCTTTAAATTTTTTATAATTCCTTCTTCAAGTTTTATGGCAAATGTCATTTTATGCATAATATCACCTTCCCATTTAATATTAACATATATATATTACTTTGTCAAACTAAAGTTATACTTAAATAACTTTGGTTATACTTTCTCAAGAACCTTATTTTCCTGCACTATATTAATATTTCTTTTCTTCAGCTCTTCTATTAATTCCGCTGCAGGGACGCATACCTCAGGGGAGAGAGAACCCTTATCCTTAATTCTGCCGTCAGATATCATCTGAGCGATTATTGAAACAGGATAAGCTGTTGTTCTCATCATGGAGGTTATATCGTTCTCTTCATCGTGATAATCAAGCATATCAAAGCTGATACATTCCTTTTTGCCTTCTTTTAAGCCTGTTACTTCAACACGCATGATTATAAGGTCTTTATCATTGGGAAAATCAAGCTTGGCAGTAAGAAGATGTGCAAGCACATCACGGGGTATTACTTCAACACCGCGTACTTTAACCGGACCTGTATCCATAAGACCGAGATCCTTTAACAGATGCAGTTTATCAAGATGACCGGGGTATCTTATTGTCTTGTAATCCATATCCTTTACCCTGCCCTTAAAAGTCCACGGCATTGTTGATATACCGCCTGAGGTATGGAAGGCTTCAAGCTCACCCATATCCTTAAAATCAAACGTTTCTTTTTCTGTTAATGCATAAACTTCTTCTATCTGGCCGTCTTTTAATACATAAGATTTACCGCTGTATTCATTTAAAAGCCCGTATGCCGAAAATACAAGCTTATAATCCATAGGGGGACGCTTTATCTGTGGGAGCCCCCCTACCCTTATCTTTACAGTATTTACCTCATCAAACTTACTTATACCGTAAGCGGCTACAATATTGGCAAGCCCGGGAGCAAGCCCGCAGTCCGGTATAATGGTTACACCTGCCTCTTTGGCTTCTTTATCCAAAGCAAGCTCCTGGAATACAATATCGGTATTCCCGCCCATATCACACATACTTACTTTTGCTTTGATACATGCTCTGGTTATATCAAGATTGAAAAAATAAGGGACTGCGCTTACAACCACATTAGCCCCTTTTATAAATTCAATAAGCTTATCTGGATCACTTATATCAGCCTGCATCGGTTTAACTTTATCGCTATTTATCTTTTTTGCGGCTTCTTCTGCCCTATCTTTATCAATATCAGCAAGTATTATCTCATCATAATTACCGAATTTAGCCATATCAAAAGCACATGCCATACCCTGCATACCCGCACCTAATACAATAGCTTTCATAAGAACCTCCGATAAACTTTATTACAAAAATATACTTAGATATATATGATTTAACTCCTTCGCAGGCATAATTTAATCATATTATAATACTTATAAGGGAGGAAAAGTTAACAAAAAATTAACAATTTGTTAACATTTTGTTAATTTTTAACAATTGACCATACAGAGAAATCTATAATATAATAGAATATGTAAATAATTTACCAGGGGGATTAACATGCAGATAATAAATACCAATTTATCACCGAAGCAATATGTAGCTCCGGCTGCAGGGGCAGTCTATGAGGTTAACTCTGATCTGGAACTTGCCAGACCTTTTATGGAGAAACTTGTAAGTTTCTGCAGGGGCGCAAAAGATGTTCCTGAAGATGTCAGGGAGTCCGCTAAGAATTATGAAAGAATAGAAAATAATTTTACAAATAAATGGAAATCCACTTCTTTAAATTCAAGCTTTGATGTAATTTTATGGAAATTTTTCAATAAAGAAAAGCATGAAGATTATACAAAGAATTATGAAAAAGAAAAAAAAGAATATTTCGCCGCCAGGAAAGACCTGCTTGTAAAATTCTGCGGATGGGGAAAACAGGTTCTAAACGATGAAGTTGAAGTGCCTGCTAAGACTATTATAGAAGTTAATAAATTCACGGATGCCATAAGTAAAGCATGGTATTTATTAAATGAAAATGATATGAAAGCGGTAAGATGGGCACTTACGCATTAAAGCTCTAAAAACTGAAGTTTGCTGTTCCCTAACTGGATAATATCTTTATCGTTAAGCATGCGCATTGTTACACGCTCGCCGTTTACAAAAGTACCGTTCTTGCTGTCCTGATCTTCAATAAGCCAGCACTTCTTCTTTATAATCTTGGCATGGCATCTTGATATATTGGGATCTGATATAAAAAGGTC
>JBDRKI010000043.1:0-7487 GCA_043814095.1 Armatimonadota bacterium
CTCTCGGATAACAAAATGATTCAATTTTACTATTCATTATTTTTCACCTTTTCTACTTTTAAGCTGCAAATCAACTTGATTTAAAAAACATAAACTTTATAATGTTTTTCGGCTCAAATGTCAACACTTATATTAATATTTAAATTTTACCTTTACCGGCCTGACCTCTATTGCCCTGGGTTTAACCTCTATCTTTGGAACACCCTTAATCCGGGGAGGATTTACTCTGCCTTGGGGAACGTCAAAACCAGGAGGTTTAGGCATGCGGTGCCTTATACTGCTTCTAAATCTTCTTAAAGTTTCACCGGGAGTCATTGCTTCTGCATACTTATTCTCAAAATACCTTAAAAGGTTAGGGCTTTTTCTTTTTAATATCTCACTTAATTCCCTAAACCTTGCGTGCATAGCATTTACGGCTTCTTTTTTGCCTTTAATATCACAGTTCACACCGACTTTTAATTTTACGGAATTATAATAAGCTTTGAAGTATTCAAAAGCTTTCCCGCAGGCGGTATCAAATTCTTTCCTGGCAAGAGGATTCTGGTTTATAAAATCTGCAAATCTTTCATCCCGTCCTACAATACTCTTTAAAAGATCAACTCTTCCTTCAGCAAAAAGCTCTGCTGACTTATTTCCTTTGGGAGGATGCGTAAGATCATTAACTATTGTAGAAAGTATATCATTTACCGCGCGCACCGAAGGGTTCGCAGCTTTTACCCCCACTGAAGCTTCAGCTTTTATAAGGTCTGCCACCAGTTCTGGAGATTTAAGCGCTTCCCTTATATCCGAATACTTATTAAGCCAGGGCTTTATAGTATGTAAAAAATCTTTTTTAATTAATCTGCCGCAGTCGTCTTTATGAAAATGTTTGATATAGCTCTCCGCAATAAGATCCCTGCCGTTATTCTCGCTGAAAACAACTTTCATAACCCTGAATTCGTCCGGCAGTTTCGTTTTATAACTTGCAAGCAATGTATCCGCACATTCTGTAAGATTTGTTTTGCTTATAACCACAACATTATCGGCTTTTACAAGAAATGTGTCTATAAACTCGGATATAATTTTCTTTACATCTTTTTTATTAATCAGTTCCCATTTAAATTCAGCCGCTGAACCCGAGGATATGCGGATATTTTCTTTCCTGAAATTTATTATGTTTGAAAATGACATTTTATAATAACCTCTGTATATACTATAACATTTATTTGTTAACAAAATATTGCCAAATTGTTAACAATTTGTTAACTTTTATCAAACAACAAAACAGAAGAAACGGAAGTTTCTTCTGTTTTTAATACTTATTCATCAAAATATTTCTATTATAACTACCTTATTACTTTTGGAATCCGGGGCAGTTCTGCCGGTCTAATTGTTATCCTGCCTGTTTTTATTCCTTTTGCGCTGACTTTGGATGATATGCCAAAGGCTTTTGCAGGGCCCGGAAATTTAACTTCCACAGCAGGTGGTTTTGATTTCAGACCGCCTTTAACCTTTTTTCTAAATCTTCCTATTTTCCTAGCAGTTTTGCCTTTCTGCATGTCTATTTTTGCTTTCCCGTTATTTCCTGTTAAGCTGCCGTCTTTAATTACTGCCATTATATGTTTTTCATAAACTTTTGTGGCCCTGGAATTCATATAAATCATATTAGCAACCCACTGGGCGCCTTCCTTAAAATAATTAGGATTGGTGAACAAAATTTCTATATCAACATTAAATACTCTGAGAATGTTGTTTGCAAACATTTTTTCAAATATAGGGGCTTCTTTAAATACCTTAGTAAGATACCTTGCCCCCTTTAAAGCCTTACCCTGCAATTTTGTACTGACAAGCTTACTTCCCAGCGCTTCATTAATATCAGATAAAAGCAGTCTTCTTTTCAATTTTTGTTTAACTGCACACAAATCATTTATAAGGTTCTGGGTAAAAGTTCTTATAGATACTGATAATTCAGTATCATAATAATTAGAAGCGTCAAATACAGGAGAAGTATTTACCGGTTTTACAATACTACCCATTCTATACCTCCGAACAATAATAAAATAAATACAAAACTAACAATAATTTAACACTTCTTGAACATTTGTCAACCTTATATAAGCAGGAAATTGCCTTATTTAAGACTTTTATTCTGATAAAAGGATAGTATTATTCATACATTATAATGAAAAATATTTAAAAATAAGGATTTTTACTCTTAGTTGCTTATTTTCTCCAGAACGCTCTTTGCTATATTTATCAAATCTTCTTTTGCTTTATTATTTATATTTTTTCTGTCTAAACTGTTTAATGCTCTCCCGTAATAAGTAAGCGCAGTACCGAATATATTTTCTTTTACCCTGTATTTATTCATTAATTTAAGAATTTCCCTTCCTTTGCTTCCCGGAATATTTTTCATTTTTAAAATTTTAGTGATTTTTTCTTTCTCAGAACAGTTAACTTCTTTTAATAATAAAATCAGGGGAAGGGTTAGATTCTTCCTGGCTAAATCATTAAAGACAGATTTACCGAGTTTTTTACTGTTGCCCCAGTAATCAAGTATATCATCCACAATCTGGAACAGGATGCCGAAATTCCTGCCAAAAGATTCAAGTGCAAGAACATCTTTAGAAGAAGTACCCGCAAGCACAGCCCCTATCCTGCACGATGCGGCAAACAAAGACGCTGTTTTACTGTTTATTATTTTTATACAATCATCAACCGTGAGCTTTATATCATTCTCAAATGTTATCTCATAAAGCTGACCTCTTGACATATCTTCTATTGTCTTTATTATAATTTTTAAAATCCCGGCATATTCTTCCCTGCACAAAATCTTCATTGCCCTTGCAAGCAGGTAATCAGCCAGTAAAATGGAAACCTTATTCCCCCATAAAGCATTAAGCGAGGTTTTTCCTCTCCTTGTACTGCCGTTATCCACAACATCATCATGCAAAAGTGACGCAAAATGAATAACTTCAATAACAGCGGCTAAGTCTATTGCTTTGCCGGATTTGTTTTTAAAAAGCCGGTTGGAAAGAATAAGCATCTGCGCCCTTATGCGCTTGCCGTTTTTATATACACAATCCGCAAAATATCCCGCTACGGGTTTTTCATCAGTGCTTACAATAGACCTGATTTTTTTATCTACTCTGTTTAATAAATTTTTCATATCTGCCTTAAATTTTTGTTAATAGTTCCCCTATTATTTTTGCCGCATAAGCAAGGTCTTCATAACTCATGGCTGAGTTTATAAACGCGGCCTCAAACTGCGAAGGAGGGAAATAGATTTCTTTTCTAATCAGCTCGTTAAAGAATCTGGCGTATTTCTTGGCATCAGAGCTTGACGCCGACTTATAATCAGTTATTTTATCCTTATTAAAGAAAATTGTAAACATTGATGCTATTGAATTTATCTGAACAGGGAGCTTTTTATCCTTTATGACTTTCTTGAGCTTTTTCACAAGGTATTCCGCTTTTTTATCTAAAGTTTTGTAAAAAGATTTTTCAGACAGCTGTTTTAACACGGCAATACCCGCGGCTACCGCAATAGGATTGCCTGAGAGGGTGCCTGCCTGGTAAACAGGTCCCGAGGGAGCGATATATTTCATTATATCTTTTCTGCCGCCGTAAATCCCTATGGGCATACCGCCTCCGGCGATCTTGCCCAGACAGGTAATATCCGGCTTAATGCCGTAATAACTCTGGGCGCCGCCTTTGCTTACTCTGAAACCGGTTATTACTTCATCAAATATAAGAACGGAACCTGATTTTTTAGTATACTCCCTTATTGTTTTTAAAAATTCTTTAGAAGGAAGAACAACCCCCATATTACCGGCAACCGGCTCTATAATAACCGCGGCCAAATCTTTCCAGCATTTATTGAAGCATTTTATAAACGCCTCAGTATCGTTATAAGGAAGGATTATCGTGTCTTTTACCGCTCCTTCGGTTACTCCGGCTGTACCCGGTATCCCGAATGTTGCAAGCCCGGAGCCCGATTTTGCAAGAAGAGTGTCACTGTGGCCGTGATAGCACCCTTCAAACTTTATAACCTTATTCTTCTTCGTAAAGCCCCTTGCCGCTCTTATCGCGCTCATAACGGCTTCCGTGCCCGAAGCAACGAGTCTCATCATCTGCATTGATGGGAAAAAACTTTTTACAGTACGGGCAAATTCTACTTCATCCGGATGGCATGTCCCGAAACTTAAGCCTTTAGTCACTGCTTCTTTTATTGCCGACTGCACTTTAGCGTTTGTATGCCCCAGGATAAGAGGCCCCCATGATGAACAGAAATCCATATATTTATTGCCATCGGCATCATAAAGAAAAGCGCCTTTGCCTCTGGCCATATATAAAGGGGTGCCTCCCACGGATTTAAAGGCCCTTACCGGAGAATTAACCCCTGAGGGCATAAGACCGCATGCTTTTTTATATAGCTTCTTAGATAAATATGTTTTCATAAATATCCTCTTCCCTTTCCCTTAATTACTACACTACTTGTTTTGTTTTTTTAAACTCTTTTAAAGTCTTTAATACCAGGTAATCAGTTAATCCTGTTTTATTAGATATATCTTTAACCAGCTTATCCAGTTGTTTTTTTGTTTTCGCGTGTATCATTGTATACAGGCTATAGGGAAATTCTCTTGTTTTTCTTCTGAGATAACAGTGCGAAACTTCCGTATATTTAACCATAATACTTGCGCAGTTATCAGCTCTTTTTTCGGGAACAACCCAGACAACAAGAGCGTTATTAAGATATCCGGCTTTCTCCTGGTTAAGTTTGGCGCTGTATTTTGTGATAATTTTTTTACTTTTAAGCTCTTTAATCTTTTTCAGCAGAGCTTTCTCTTTTTCCTTGGAGCCGGCAATCTCTAAAAAAGGCTCTTTACATACCGGGAGATCCCTGTTTACCGTCTGCAGCAGTTTTCTCATTAAAAACTTACTCCTTAAACAAAATTAGGCAGGTACTGTTTATGTTCTTTTAAAATTTTATCCACTATCCCCTTTGCCTTTTTATAATCCCCCACAAGAGGATGGGTCATAAGGGCGGCTACCGCGGTCTGTACTGATCCTTTTAACGCGGCCTGCACCGTTAATTCCTCATAAGAATACACATCCTGTATAAGCCCCCGGACTTTTAAGGGTATGGGTCTTAATTTAACGGGTTCCGCTCCTATGGAAGATACCATAGCCGGCATCTCGCATACCGCGTTGTACGGAAGGTCCTTAAATACCCCTTTCTGGACAACATTTATTATCTGCATAATGCCCGCGTCATTCTTAAGGGAAGAAATAAGGTCGCACGCGGCTTTTGAATAAAGCGCGCCTCCTCTCTTGCTTAAAAGTGCGGGCTTGTCTTTCAGCTCTTTATTTTTATAATCTTCAAGCAAATTATTCTCTACTTCCATAACTTCTTTTGCCCTAAGTTTATTACCGTTTTTCTGCTCGTTAAGAATCTGGTCCCTGTAAAAATAATATCTTAAATAAGGAGATGGTATAAGTTCAAGATCAGTTAAGAGATCTTTCTCAAAATCTTTATCGGCACAGAGATAATAACAGTCATCAAAAATGCTTTTACCCTCAACTATTATATCTCTTATAAAGCTTAAGTGGTTTAGTCCGAAATAATCTACCTCTATCTCTTCTAATGGTTTCCCGATTGTCTCTGATATCCTGTTCTTCATTACAATCGGGACATTGCATAAACCGAGACAGTTTATCTTTGAATGATGGTTAACGGCCTGGGTAATAATGCCGGAGGGGTTTGTGAAATTTACAAGGAAACTTTTCGGGCAGAGCTTCTCCATCTTCTTAGCTATCTTTAATATCTCGGGGATAGTCCTTAAAGCTTTTGAAAAGCCCCCGGGACCCGTTGTTTCCTGTCCTATGCAGTCAAACTCAAGTGATATCTCTTCATCAATAAGACGGGCTTGCTGTCCACCTACCCTTATCTGGGTAAGTACAAAATGCGCGCCTAACAGAGCTTCCTCCAGATCTGTTGTTGCGAAAACTTCAATGGGGCTTTTCTTTTCATTAAGCATCCTTTTAGTGAAACTGCTTAAAATATCAAGCCGTTCCTTATCGGTATCCATAAGAAAAACAGCAGTAACGTTTAACTTATCGTTATTCTCAATTATCCCGCTTATAAGTTCGGGGGTATATGTGCTCCCCCCTCCGATTATGGTCAGTTTCATAAATAACTCCTCTATACTTTTGCCCCTACCCTTTTATAAAGCTCTATAAGCTCTTCTATAAGAGTTCTCTCGGTTAATGAAGCCATAAGGTGTCCGTGCGCGTGAACCATTAGAAGGTTCGGGGTATAAGAGACGCCTTCTGCTTCTTTATGAAGCGTTTTTGTCTGTACCTCATGCGCTATTTTTAATTCTTCATCTGCTTGTTTTAAGTCTTTTTCCGCATCTTGGAACTTTCCTTCTCTTGCTTTGGCAAGCGCTTCATGAAGGAGCGATTTAGCATTTCCTCCGTGAAGTATAATCTGGAATGCTGTTTCTTCCCAGTTAATTTCCGTCATTTTCAGCCACCTCTTTCTCAAGCAGAGTTTTCTCATATTCTTTTAAGAACGGGTAATACAGTATAGTTGCTATAATAATATTAATAAATACCAGAACTATTCCTCTCCAGTCAAACAATGTGGCAAAGAAAACGCCTATGGGCGCAGGAAGCGTCCATGGCGGCATTGAACACAACCTGTGTATAAGATTAAAATGCAGGGCATAATAAGATATAACGCCGGTAATTACCGGCACGAATAAGAACGGGAGCGCTAAAATAGGGTTCATTGTAATGGGAAGCCCGTATATTATGGGCTCGTTTATGTTACATACCCCCGGTATAAGAGATATCTTCCCTATATTCTTTATATGCTTTGATTTTGATAAAAGCATTAAAAAGATAAGCCCTAAAGTAGCGCCGCTTCCCCCTATCCATACAAACCACTGGTAAAAAGGAAGAGTGGTTATATAAGGAAGTGGCTGGCCTGCTGCCTGTGCAGCAGTATTAGCGTCAAAATACTGCATCCATATTGTAATAAATACAGCGTTAACAACTGAGGCTCCGTGAATACCGCCTAACCATATTAATCCCAGCACGATGTTTATTATAATCACAGCCCATACGGTATCGCCTAAATAAACAAGCGGTGAGAATAACTTTAAAATCCCGCCGACAATATCAATATCAAACACATGCGCCACAAGCCATGTTATTGTCATAATAATAACAGCCGGCAAAAGCGCCGTAAAAGCGGTAACTACAGAAGGGGGCACCCCTTCGGGCATTTTTATCTTAAACTTGTCTTTATTGAAAAACCTTGTGATCTCAACGGCAAAAAACGCGCATATAATAGCGGCAAAAAGACCGCTCCCCCCGAGGTAATCCATCTTTAAATACCAGACCATCTTACCGTCTATCTGCGTAATCTGGGGCTTTTGCGTCAGAACGAAACAAAGCCCTGATAATATGCCGGTACTCATACCGTCAAGTTTATATGA
>JBDRKI010000044.1:0-25756 GCA_043814095.1 Armatimonadota bacterium
ATAAGAGAATCCCGTTTTTTTAATATTCTGTGCGGTGGATTTACTTATTAATGTACCGTTAGTTGATAAAACGTATTTTAATCCTTTGCTCCCGGCATAGGAAGCAAGATGGAAAAGATCGCTTCTTGTAAGGGGCTCGCCACCTGAGAATAATATATGTGGAACTTTAAAAGAAGCAAGATCATCAATGACTTTTTCCGCTTGTTTTGTGGTTAATTCGTTTTCTATATGGACGTCTTTGGAGTCATAGTAGCAGTGTATACAGCTTAAGTTGCACCTTTTTGTCAGGTTCCACACGACCACCGGTTTTATGCTTGACAGGGAAAGCTCTTTGCCTTTAAGTCTTTTCCTGTATCTTATGTAATCTCCGGGAGTGCTTATCCCGCAGTAAAGTTTTGTCACATTAACCATTATTTTTTCCTGTAAATTATATAATAATAAAGTAATTACACAGCATAAATTTAATTAGTTTATATAATAACATACCATGGGAAAATATGGAAGCCTCTTAATAGTTGTAAATTCTAATAATAAATGTTAATATGGTTTTCGCACAACATAAATATATATAACAAGGAGATCTGTATGTCTAATGAAACAATGATTTTACTCATAACCGCGGCATCCATAGGTTTTTTTCATACATTAATGGGACCGGATCATTATGTCCCGTTTATTGTTATGGCAAAAGCGCGCAAATGGTCAATGCCTAAAACAATTACGGTTACAGCTCTTTGCGGCGTGGGCCATATAGGGAGCTCAGTTCTGCTGGGCTTTATAGGTGTTGCTTTGGGCTTAGCGGTAGGGAAGCTGGAAGTTTTTGAGGGTTTCAGGGGCAATATAGCTGGCTGGCTCCTTCTTGCATTCGGCTTTGCCTATTTTATATGGGGCATCCGCCAGGCAATAAAGAATAAACCTCATACTCACGCTCATTTTCATGAAAACGGCATAAAACACGATCACGAACACAAGCATAAAGACGAACATGTCCATGCTCATGAAAAAGAAAAGAAAAATATAACCCCCTGGATACTTTTTACCATATTCGTTTTCGGTCCGTGCGAACCCCTAATACCCTTACTTATGTATCCCGCCTCACAGCATAATATGTTTTCATTGATACTTGTAACAGCTACTTTCGGGATAGTAACTCTTTCAACCATGCTCGGCATGGTTGTTCTGGCAACTAAAGGAATAAGTCTTATTCCTACTGCTAAAATTGAAAGGTATGCTCACGCTATAGCCGGGTTTACTATTTTCTTATGCGGCGTGGCAATACAGATGGGTCTTTAAATATTATGCAAGAAATTCAAAATATTTACAAAAAGATAAAAAAGGATATAAAAATACGGCTCATGGAGTTTAAAAATATCTGGGAGGAAGGCTCCGAAGAAGATATATTTACCGAGCTTGTCTTTTGCTTGTTAACTCCTCAATCCCGGGCTAAATCCTGCTGGGCGGCCGTCCAGAGGCTTGCAGGAAAAAATCTTCTTAAAAACGGCACAAATACACAGATTGAGAAAGAGCTTGCGGGAGTGAGGTTCCATCATAATAAAGCAAGGTATATTGTTGAAGCCAGGAAAATATTTCTTGCAAACGGCGGGTTTGCCGTAAGGGAAAAAATAGATCATAAAAACATATGTAATGCACGCGAATGGCTTGTAAAAAACGTTAAGGGCCTGGGCTACAAGGAAGCGAGCCATTTTTTGAGAAATGTGGGATTCGGCAAGGAAATAGCCATTCTTGACAGGCATATATTGAAAAATCTTAAGAAGTACGGCGCGGTTAAAGATGTGCCCCCGACTCTTACAAAAAATAATTACTGCGCTATAGAAAACAGGATGAAGGCATTTACGAAAAAGGTAAATATACCGCTTGATCATCTTGATTTTATCCTCTGGTATAAAGAGGCAGGGGAAGTATTTAAGTAGGAAATAAGCTTTATTGCGTATATTGCGAAAAGGATGTTTTTAAAAAACAGAGAAAATGAACCATATTGAGGATAATAATGAGAAAAATATTACAGGAAATAATAAAAGAAATTAAAGAAAAATATGACCCTATTAAGATAATACTTTACGGTTCTTACGCTTACGGTGAACCGACAGAGGACAGCGATATAGACCTGTTAATTATTAAAGATACAAATAAGAGGCCTATAGACAGGTGGGTGGAAATAAAAAAAATACTGCGTAATGTGTCTAGAAAAACAGCCGTTTCCCCGCTTGTTTATAATCCGGGGGAAATAGAAGAAAGAATGGCTATGAAGGATTTTTTTATGGAAGAAATCTTTGAAAAAGGAAAGGTTCTTTATGGACGAAGCTTATAAAAAACAGACTTTAGAATGGTTTGTAAGAGGGGATCATGATATAGAGACTGCCGAACTTCTTTATAATCAAAAAGGATTTGGATGGAGCAAAGAAATTAATAGATAAAATAAAAACAAAACAATAATCCGCCGGTAAGGCGGATTATTGTTTTTATCATTCAAACCAGTTATTATAAAAGCTTATTTCACAAACTGTTCGGCGTAATACTGCGGGTTTAATCTTTCGCCTGTCGCTTTCTCTATCATGTCATTCCAGTAATATTTCGCGCTCGGTTTAAATACATTCTCTTTCAGCCATGCTCCCGCTTCGGGCTTGTTCACAAAATCAACTTCTTTCCAATCGGAGACTTTAAGAACATCATTGCCTATTTTATACATAAGCTGTGAAGCGAACATTTCCCCTAAAAGGTAATTATGATAATACACGGGCGCGATGGTAAAGTGAATTTTTGCCGACCAGTCCGCATTATCTCTTCCTTCGGGCTGTTTCACAAACTGGTATCTTCCTTTTAAGTCCCACCAGAGATTGTTTAGGTCCTGATCTGGGTTTTCGTACAGCGCTTTCTCAAAACGCGCCATTACCTGTGACCATCTTGCGAAAATAAGCATACCGAGTTTCTGGTTTTCCGCAAGAATTTCATTTACTTCGTCTATCCTGTCTTCGGGAAGGAGGCCCATTTTATTCAGCCAGTATGCGTTTTTTGTGCCTCTCTCCATCATCATTGCTATGGCTTCGGTTGTGAGTATATGGGCAGGGTCTCTTAATGTCCAGGTGAGCGTCATATCCAGGTTTTCGTCATATACCGCGTGACCGGATTCGTGAAGGAGTGTCCCTGTCCACTGTTCGTTATCTTTCATGTTAAGCAGCATTCTTACATCCCCTGATTTATCTATATGTGTGCAGTAAGCGTGGGGCTGTTTGCCCGGAGCTTCATAAAGGGAGCTTCTTTTAAGAATGCCGTCTATGGGCAGGCCTATGCCTTCGTAGAATTTGGTGACTATTTCTATATTGTTTTTGCCCTTGAAGAATTCATCAAGCTCCACAGTCTCACTTATATTCGGGGCGGACTGGAAATAGGGGTCAGCATAATCCCATACCATGACTTCTTCTTTTTCTATGTGGTGTTTCTTGGCCAGCGCCGTATCCATTTTGTCTTTTAATTTCTTAAATGGTTCATCCGTAAGTACCGCCAGCTTATCAAATACTTCGTATAATTCATCCTGGTTTATCTCCCTTGCTTCCAGCATCATGGAATAATAATTATCGTAACCTAACTGCTGCGCGGCTTTGTTTCTCAGCTTTACAAGATTGATTAATTTGGGGGCTACTTCATTTGCAACCTGTTTGCTTGCTTCCCACGCTTTCTGGCGCAGAACCACATCATCTGAAGAAGCAAGAATTTCGTAAATCTCGTTATTTGTCACTTCTTTGCCGTCAATCTTCCCGCGGAAAGTTGAGAATGTTTTTTCGGTTTCTGTCTCGGCGTCCACTATCTGCTTCAAGAGGTCTTTATCAATCTGTTTAGGCAGGTAGCTGTTGTATATGACATCTATGGATCTTTTGATTATAGGGTCATTTAACTGCCCGGATTCCTTAAACATCTTTATTTTCTCAAAATCTTCTTTATTTGAATGTATCGTGTCAAGTTCCAAGCTGTATCTGGCGTAAATGTCGTAATCTTCGTCTTTACCCGATATGGACGCGTTCCAGTAAGCGATCCCCGCTTCTTTGAATACAGGCGATACTTTTGCTTCATAGTACTGTATGAATTCACGGGCTTTGGTATCCATGTCTTCCCCTTCTGTGTTGTTTTGAGCACAAGCCATGCATATGCTCAAAATAAAAATAACCAGGAGCAGTAATGATAATTTTCTCATAGAACCCCTCCTCAAATTTAGTTTGTACATTAATAAATTTGTATAGTCCCATAATAATTCCTTTATTTTCGAATTAATAAGCAGGGAAACATATATAAAAAAAGAATAAATATAATTAATATACGGGGGTATGTTATGCATTTAAGGAAAAAAGGCTTTACAATGATAGAACTGGTCGTGGTGATAGCCATTCTCGCTGTTTTTACGGCCATAGTGGTAGTTCAGTATAGAGGATATATAAAAAGGCAGCAGGTAAAAGCCGCCACGGAAGAGATTGTAGCAGAGCTCCGTCTTGCGCAGTCCGAAGCCGTAAAGTTTGAGCAGTATTATTCAGCTGTTTTTTCTCCAGGTAAGCTTGTTATAAAGAAGGATGTGGATGAGGCAGGCGCAGGCGGGGAGATAGTTAAAGAGATTTATTTTAATGTCCCGGTTGATATAAGTTTTTCAAACGGTAAAAATATTGTTATTTTTGATCCTTTCGGCAGGATAAATTTTTTATCCGGAGGGAACAGTTTAAACGGAGGAATATCCTTAAACTTGATTATTCCGCGTCAGCTTGCTGTGCGGAGGTTCATTAAAGCTTCTCCTAAGCTTATTATCGGCGCGGCGCACGCGAAGGAACCGGCCTTGATCGCACAATTCATTACCCCGAACCCGATCTTGACTCCGACTACAACTACAAATACGCCTACGTCGCCGGGTTTCATTGATCTGGGTCAACCGGCTATTACCCCAACACCCACCCCGACTCCAATTAGCAATCCAAAGGGACTTCCGGGCACAACTACGCCTACGCCAGGTTCCACGCGTCCGCAAATTCCAAAACCGACAGCAACAGGACCCATGCCGACAATTACCCCGCCGGTTCCGCCTGTTCCTCCGGTCCCTATGACAGAGACGGTTACAATTACCGTAACTTCAGGCGGTAAAAACGGTTATATTGATATACAGCCGGGTGGCAAGATAACTCACAGGTATTAAGATTTATGAATTTTAATAAAAAACATAAGGAAAGAAATAACGATAAGGGCATTGCCCTTATGACCACGCTTTTTATATCAATCCTTATATTTCTGCTTGCCGGAGGACTGCTTCTTTATACCCGGCGCGAATATCAAATAGGCGGCGGGCAGTTAACAAGCATGCAGGCGCAATATGCGGCAGATGCGGGTATTCAATATGCGATAGCAAGTATGCAGAAAGTAATGGCGGATAATTCCGATTTTCAGGATATAAAAATCAAATCTTATTACTGGCCGTTAAGCAATACAAGTTTATACGACCCGAACAATTTGGAAGCATCAAGCACAGTAGCCGTGCCTCCATATAATCAACCTTACTGGTGGCCGCATACTCATACTGCTCTGCCCGGCGATCAAAGTTATATCTGGAAGTGTAAAAATTTATATAAATTAGCAAATGATCCCGAATGGAGATGGGTTCTGCGGTATAGCGGAGCTCTGCCTTCTTCATATAATTTAAATGTTCCGCTGAAAGGCATAGGCGCTGCCTCCGCTTCTTTTTTAACAGAATGGAGCTTAGACAATACAATCTCTTCTTTTAATATTGATGACGCGTCGGTTTACTTATGGTGGTATGATCAGCTTGTTACGATTAAATCCACGGGAGAGGTTGGATATGGATCTAATGTCGCGGGTAAAAGAAGTTATGAGGCGGAGCTTAAAATATTCGCCAAAAGAAAACCGACAAGGTGGTATTATGGCTCCAAGGGCTATTGACAAAAAAAACAAAACGGGTTTTTCCCTGCTTGAATTAATTGTGTCTTTGATGATTATGGTAACTGTTGTATTCAGCGTGGCAGCTTTATTTGTGTTGAGCACAAAAACCATCAAGCAGTCATCGGATGTTGCAACTTTAACATTTTTAGCTCAGTTAAAAGCAGAAGAGCTGAAATCCAAACGTTTTTCTTTTTTGCCGGCAGAGACAGATCCCGCGCTTGCAGGAGGAGTTCATGAAGGTAATTTCGGACAGGAGTTAAATGACGCTGATTTTTCCCTGTATAATTACAAGGCGGAAATAGAAGATTCCATGAAAGACTCGAGCAATAAGACTACTCTGTTGAAAAAGGCGGTCATTACCGCATACGGTCCCGGAAAGTCCGGTAATGCGGGTACTCCAAGAGTTTCTTTGACCGTCTTTATTCGCTGTTATGACACCAGAAATAATATAGTTATAGGGCCTCAGCCCTTTCCGCTTCAGCGCAGGGCCGCGACGGTATATACGGATAAAGTTGAAATAGTGAACGGACGACCGGTTGCCAGAAACTGGTCGGAAGAAGAAAAAACACTGGCTAAGTTTTACCCGGTGGAGATATTTGATAAAACAAAAAGAAACTTTAATAACTTGTTGACTAATTCACCTCAAATTTAGGAGTTTTTTGCTTATGACGGGATATACGCAAAAATACGAAAAAAACAAAGGCATGACCCTAATAGAAGTAATTATTTTTGTGGCTTTATTCTCTGTCTTTATAATGTTTACGGCAATGATATTTAAAAACGCTGTTAATGTATACCGGTTCGGCAAAACCAGGACAGATATTAAACACAATGCCGCAATATCCCTTGATTCTATATGCAGGGATCTGATGACCGCGCGGTATGTAGAAGTTGAAGGAGGCGCGCCTTATCCGGTATCTTTAAATAAATGTAATCTGGTTATAAATTACAGCAAAAAACAGGCTGATGATTCCACTAAACTCGGTATCATATACAGAATTGCCGTAGATAAAAATGGAGTAAAACAGTTAGTCAGAAAAAAGATAATAAGCACGGTTTTGGCCGATAATCTGAGCATACCGTATGAGCCCGTGGCAGAGTATATAGATGATGTAATTGTTTCAAAAATTACAACCCCGGACCCCTATAATCCGGGTAAAAATCTTCATGAATCTTACAGAGTTAAAGTTACCGCTAAAATAGAAAAAGGCGCCGTTTTCGGGGTTCCGGAGGGAAAACTTGTTCTTATATCTCAGATTACCCCGCGTGCTTATACAGAAGATGCTGTTCTTAAGCCGGTTGTTATTTGTGACGGCACAGTTAGCGGCTTTTACGGTTTAAAACCGCAGCCGTAAAAATATATAATACTGTTTATTATAGGAGATCAATTATGAAAGAAAAAACATTTTACAGTAAATTAGACTTAATAAGAAAAATAAGGAAGAAATATCCCGCTCCGACAAAGCTTTTCTTTTTCTTGCTTGCCGGAGCTCCGTTTCTTTCGGGGCTGGCTTCTCCCGGCGCGCAATCCGGTTCGGAAGCCATGGCAGATGTGCCGCTTTATAAATCGGAACCCGTGAAAAACTGTAAAATAGTTTTAACAGATGAGGAAATAAGCATGCCTCAAAATGCGGTATCAGTGAAAGATACGGCATTTGTTAATTGCCTGACGAACTGTAACTGCGCGACCATTAACTGTAACTGCAGTCAATATTTTAAGGAGTGTACTCTACTGGCGTGTCAATGCAATGCTAACCATCAGTGGGGGGGATACGGGGCCTGCGGCGGCTACCCCTGTGACTGTTACCATAACTGTAACTGTGTTACACAGTGTCAGTGTGATCAAAATACCGGCAGCGCAATTTTTGAATGCAATTGCGTGACAAACTGCCAGAATCCAAATATGTAGCCCGGAAGGATTTAGTTTTTTATGAAAAAGGCGGTATTTTTTTCCCCTCCTTTAGATGATTTTTGGACAATACCTTCTTATAATATAAATCTTTTAGCCACAATGGCTTCAAAAACAGCCAATTGTCAGGTTTTTGTTTTTGACGGTGTCCGTTATTACAATGAAAAATACGGCCCTTTTTCCGTCACGGCGCTTTCACGTGCCGCTAAATTTTTAGATGAAGTAATAAATGAGATTGAAAAGTATACCCCCGATATGCTGTTTATGACATCAACCCTGTATTCACTGCCATTTATAAGCGAATTTGCGAAGTCCTATAAAAGACGCAATCCCAAAACAATAATTATTTTAGGCGGCATTGCCGCGACGGCGATACCCGGGGAATTGTCAAGAAGAATACCGGCGATAGATCATTTTGTCGCAGGCGAAGCAGAATATCTGATAATAGACTTGATCAATAAATTAAGCGGGAAAACGAACAGCTTAACAGAAAAAATAATAACTAACAATCAAGACATAAACCTGGATAAAGTTCCATATGTTGACTATGATTATTTAAACAGAACCTTGTCCTGTTTATATATTGAAACAAGCCGCGGATGTCATTATGAATGTAGCTTTTGTTCGGCGAATACCGTTCAAAAAACTTACAGAAAAAAAAGCATTTCCAGGGTTATAAACGAAATTATTTTTTATAAATCAAAGTATAGTACTAAAAATTTTACGCTTATTGATAATAATTTTACGAATGATAATGTCTGGCTTAGAGAATTCTGTATAGCCTTAATAGAAGAGAAATTAAATATATTTTGGGACTGTTCTTCGCGCATAGATGCTTTAAATAAAAAAGACCTGTATTTAATGAAAAAGAGCGGCTGTTACAGTATTTTTATCGGACTTGAAAGCATATTTTTAAAAAATTTAAGTTTTTGCCGCAAGAATATGAAAACCATAGATTTAAACTTAATTAAAGAATGTCAAAAAATGGGTATAAAACCGAAGGTATCTTTGATAACCGGTTTTCCCGGTGATACAGAAGCTCAGATCAATAAAATTTTTAATTATGCCAGCCGGCTTGAGAAAGAAGGCGCGGAAGCGCATCTTTCATCTTTAGCCGTTCTGCCGGGTTCCGCATTGTATGAAAAATTTAAAAAGGGAAAGATGGAAATATTTTTTTCAGACAAAGGATTAACGGCCAAAAACGAGATTATAAATATGTTTGCAGATAAGTATAAGAAATTCAGCAATTTTGCACCCTATATGTGGTTTGTGAAAAACAAGAACTTGAAAAACAGCGAACTGGAAAAAATAATAAATAATAATTCAAAAATATTAGCCGGTAAATCTAATAAAGAAACAGAAATAAGCGATTTTAGAGCAAATTACAAAATTAACCAGCGCTCTAAAAAGGATTTTTTGGTTATAGTTCCTGCGGCGGCCAAAATGGATTACGGAATGACTTATTTTCCGATATATTTTACCACGCGTCTCAGGGCAAAAGGCGTAGAAGCGGTACTGTTTAGCGAGGAATATTTTCCGGGTCATGATGAGGATTCGGCAAGGGAAAACGAATGCCTGGATTTTTACGTGAAAACAGTTAACGATTTATGTTCAAAAAATGTTTTGATATATACAATGATATCTAATTTTCCTTTCGTAATTGAACTTGTCAAAAAACTTAAAACCGACAGTCCGGGGTTGAAAATAATTTTAATAGGCGAAGTCTATAAATTTTTAAGCGAAAAAAACCAATATATTCTTAAAAACGCCGATTTTGTAATGGATTCTTTTTCTGAGGAAAGCATTGAGAAACTCGCATATTATCTTAAAGGCGGTCATAAAAAAATACAAAAAACAGGAATAAAGCCGTTCTTATTTCGCGGCTTTGCTGATTATGACGCGATACTTAATTATAATAATTTTAAAAAGGGAATTGTGGAGATCAATAACGGCTGCGGTCATAATTGCAGGTTTTGTGCCAGAACCGATAAAAAAGTTTATTTAAAAGATCCCGCCTTCGCCGTTGAATATCTTAAGTATATGAAAAAGCGTTTTTCGCTGGAGGAATTTATTTTTTCCGACAGTTCTATATCGGCAGATTATAACTGGCTGAAAAAATTCTGTTCCCTCCTGATTAAAGAAAAGCTGGATATACGCTGGAACGCGCTTTCAAGGGCGGATACGGTTGACAATTATTTGCTCGGGTTGATGAAACAGGCGGGATGCTATCTTATAAGTTTTGGCTTGGAAAGCGCAAATGAGTCTTCGCTTAAATTTTTGGGAAAAGCCAGGAATATAAAAGAATATATGGAAAAAAGTTACAGGAATATAGAACTATCCCTCAAAAATAATATTTCCGTTCATGCTTCGCTAATTACCGGCCTGCCTGTTGAGACCGAAAAAGAAATTAAAAATACCGCTAAATTAGCCGGAAAATTAAATGATCTCGGCGTGGTTGTCAAGCTGGAACTTCTTTCGGTAGCGGCGGGAAGCGCTTTGTGGCATTATTGGAAGTGTGGTAAAATTCAACTGGTTGAGATTAAAAATGAGAATTTGAAAAAATGGGTAAGAAGGGTTAACTGTTCCCCTCTTTTTTTCCTTGACAGGTACTCTGATTGTCCGGATATCGCGCCTTTTAGCTGGAGAATAAAAAATGAATATATTCCGGATGATTATTTAGAAAATTTATTATATGAAGAATTCCGCGCTTTTGCTCCCAATAAAGGGCGCAGTAAATTAATGTACAGGAGAACGGAAGCATCCCCGGACGGACGGTTTAAGGTTATGGAAAACCTGGATTTTTTTGTAAAAGAAATACGCGTTAACGCGGCGCCCAGAAGCGTCAAGGGATCAGCCGGCGAAATGGACTGTTCTTTATTTGTGGACAGAAAAAAAGCGCAGGATTTTAAAATTAATAACGATATTAAATTTACAAATACCGTAATCGTTTTAAAATCAGTGCTGGATCCAGGCAGATATAAAGTTTCGGTTGTTTCAAAATCCGGAGACAATAATTTATTTGTGCGTTTTGTCGATTTTGCCGGCGAACAGTATATATGCGTTTGAAAGAAAGGTTGATTTAAAATGAAAACAAAAATAATTACAGTTTTATTTATCTTAATGACCGCGTTTTTAATAAGCCCCTTATGTGCGGACAGAGACTGGGATGTTGCCATGGACGGCGCCATGAAATTTTTAAATGATCCGCCGCCGTGCAGAGTCAGTTTCAGGATTAATATGTATAACGACGAGAAAGATGTAATAGATGCGGTAACTTATTTTAATAGAGAAACTTTATACCGTACGGAAGGTAAAATTTACAGCCGCGGCAGGGTTTATAAAATAAACGAACTGTCCTCAGAGATGAAAAAATTGAATTATTTTTCCATAGAACCGCAGAGAAAATACCCTTCGCTTAGAGTTAACGGCATGGAATCATCCACTAATATAACAGATATGGCGCCCTATCCGGTTGCAGGGCTTATGGAAAAATTTCAACCCGCAAATAAGTCTAAGTCTGAAAAAGTAGCCCGTCAGAGCGTAAGAAAAACCACATATAACGGCATACCCAGTCTTTATGGCGAGTTTGATAGCAGATACGGCAAAGCGTGCGGATGGGTAAATATGGAAAATTCCTGTCCGCTGGAATTAAGATTTCCGCTCCCCGGAGGTCAGAATTTCGTGACAATCCAGTACTTAGATTATAAAGAAGTTCCGCCGCGCATGGTTCCTTTCAGGTGCAGGGGATATATAAATAAGACCCTTTGCTGGGAGGCAAGCATCAGCAATATAGAGATGAATGTTGATATGCCGCTGGATATATTTAACCCCAAGCTGTTTAATAAGAAAAGTTTGAACAAAATGCTGGAAGAGCACGCCGCTCTTGAAAAAATGAGAGCGGAATATATGGCTAAAAAAGGAGTTAAGCCGGAAGCCAGTCTTTCTCCGGGGCAAACCGGCCAGGTGCAGCCGGTATCAACGCCTATGCCGTCCCCCGGACGGGTTTCGGCACAGAAGGAAGTTCCAGGAGTTAAAAAGACCCATGGAAATATCTTATGGAAAATTATTTTTATAATTATTTTCATGATTGGAGTTTCGGCAATTGTCTATTATTATTTAAAAAGAAAAAAAGAATGATATAAAAAATAATATTATGAAAATAACAGTAATAGAACCCTATAATATGCCGTATGCACCGCGGCACAGTTCGTCTCTTATTAATGCGTATATTTATTCTTTTTTAAAGAAGTATGCCTGCGAATTCAAGTTTATTGACTGCGGCGGAATAATAAATATTAATCCCTTCGATGATAATATATCCGAAAACCAGGTGCGTTGGCTTGAAGAAGTCGTGTTTTTGGCAGAAAAAGAAAAGCCCGATATAGTACTGTTTAATTACAAAACACTTGCCCTGCCGTTCATAAACGAGGTCTCGCTTATGATAAAGCAAATTCTTCCGGATGCAGTTACGGTGTTGGGCGGTTCGTCTTTAGAGCTGGCGGAAGAATTAATTGATTTGAATTTTGCCGTTGATTATTTTTTAGTCGGGGATATTGAATTAACCCTGAAAATTTTTTTAGATGACTTTAAAAATAAATCTTTAGAAAATATTATCTACGGCTGCGGGGAAGTTAAGAATTTAGATTCGGTTACTCCAAGCTTTGATTTATACGAAAACAGTAATTTGGAGCTTTTACCGTATGATATAAGCCGCGGGTGTGCGTTTAACTGTGAATTTTGCACTAAATCCGGAAGCAGGTTCCGGAATAAATCCGTGGGGAAAGTAGTCTGCGACCTAAAAAAATTAAAAGAAAAATATAAAGTTAGGCAGATTGGATTTGTTGATGAATTTTTCAATTTTGACCGGAAATACCTGTATGAATTTTGTTCGGAAATCAGGAAAAATACCACGGGTGTTGATTTTGCGTGTAATTGGGTCTTAAATGAGCCGATCGATTTTGAGCTAATAAAAGAGCTTAAAGCCGCAGGATTGAAGTGCGTGGCTTTCAGTATAGAAAGTTTCCCTGGACGAGAGTTTTCCAGTGCGGAATTTTATGACAAACAGTATTTATTTGAATATTTAAAAGAAAGCATCATCAAAATAAAGAAATTAAATATAGCGGTTATGGTAAATATTCTGACTAATTCATATAATGACACGAGAGAAAGTTTTGAACTGGTGGATAATTTTATAAAAGACGTGACTCCGCACGCCGAACTTTATATAGGACAGGTTTTACTTTTGCCTCCAAGCCCCCTGTGGCGATTATATAAAAAAGGGGGGATGAAAATAATACCGCGGGCAAAAAACGATTTTCCGGTTCAGAAAGAACACCCGTTCAGCAAGAAATACAGAGAAACCGTGATTTTTTCGCCGCAATACTGGATGGTAGATAATAAATATATTTACCCAGATATAAAAAGAATATTAAAATATGAAGATTATTTATATATTAAGCAAAGGGAACCGGTGCAGAATAGGTATTCATATATTTTCACGGGAGGAGATTTAAAGGCACGGGTAAAATCCGATAAATATATCAGCGCCTTGAGAGTTAACGCTGCCCAGCGAAAAGCAGTTATTTATAAAGATTTTTATTTAAAGGTTCAGGAGAAAGTGGATGTATTAATTGACGATGTAAAAATGGGCGAATTTTATTTGGATAAAGGGTTGTCATTTGATATTTATGATATCAAACTGGAGCACATGATAGAAGCCGGTAGGCATACAATAGAATTTGCGGCAAAACAGGATAATGTTTTTGTTGATAAAATGGAATTAATAACGAAAGATTAAAAAGGGTATAGGTATGTATATAAATGAGGTTTTAGAGCTGTCCGCGCCCGTATTCTGTTTCTTGGAAATAACAAATCTTTGCAACAATAAATGCCCGGGCTGCGGGAATGTTTTTGAACACGGGATTCAAAAACAGCTTTCTCTGGCGCAATGGGAAAAGGCGATAAACGAGATAAGCGAACAGGTAAGCTCTGTCAGGGTAACGGGCGGTGAAGCTTCTTTAAGAGAAGATTTTTGGGAGATTTTAGACCTGCTGGAAAATAAAAATTTATGTTTTTCGGTGTTCAGTAATGGCAGATGGAAAAGTCCTGAAAAATTTCTGGATAAAATAAAAAGCTATAAATATTTCAAAGGATTTTTAATTTCTCTGCACGGACACAATGCTGAATCTCACGATAAATGGAGCGGCGTGGAGGGAAGCTTTAATGAAACAACCGGCAATTTAAAATTGGCCGCCGGTAAAAACATAATATTCAGCACGAACGCGGTTATTTCGCCGTATAATTATAATTTTATTAAGGAAATAACGGATCTGGCTTTTTCTTTGGGCGCGCGCGGCGCCGTATTTAACCGTTTTTATCAAAGCGGTGAAGAAAGTTTAAAAGCGGTGGTTTCGGAAAAAGAGCTTTTATCCGCGATTTCTTCCATAGAAAAATTAAAAAGAAGTAATTATAAAAACTTTATAAATTACGGAAACTGCATCCCTCACTGTTTTTGTCATTCTGCTTCAAACGGATGCACAACGGGAACCACCTTCTGCACTATTGATCCTTTTGGCAATATGAGACCCTGTAATCACGCAGAGTATATTGCCGGCAACATATTAGAAAAAGGTTTTTTAAATATATGGAAATCCGAAAAAATGAGAATCTGGCGCGGTTATATTCCCGGGGAATGCAAAAAATGCGCCGCTTTCTTAAACTGTCACGGCGGATGCCGTGCTTTAGGCATGAAATACGGACAAGATCCGCTGATGAAAACCCCGATAGTGAAAACCGAAACGATTGAAGACATTCCGGAAGTTAAAATAAATAAACATACAAAAGTCCGGTTAAACACAACCAAAATAAGACAGGAAAAATTCGGGTATTTATTAATGAATAATGACAGTTTTTCGGCAGTAAAAAAAGAAGCATATGATTTTTTAGCGAATCTTAACCGTTTTTCCAGTATTGAAGAAATTTATAAAGAAAAAGGCGAAGAAGCGGTTGCTTTGTTATATAAATTATATAACAGGGGAATAATTGCGTTTGAAAATTCTCAAGAAAAGACAGAAGTTCCTGCTTAGTTTATATGATTTTTCTTTATTTTTTCGTATAAAGGCATAAACTCTTCTTTTTCGGGGTCCGTTGCTTTCGGGATGAAAGTTTTGAACTGCTCATATGCTCCGGCAGTATCTCCCAGCGAATAGTAGATTTTTCCCAGCATAAGGTTAAGCCATGTGTTTTGCGGATTTTTCATCAGGGCTTTATCCAGATACTGTTTTGACTTTGTATAATCATTCAGGTTTAAATAGGCAAAAGCTATCCCGGTATTGTAATCATAAGATGGATTATATCTCATAGCCGTATTTGACCAAAAAATAACATTATTCCAGTTTTTTTGCATCATTGCCAGCAGTATGAGGTTGTCAAAAATATTTTTGTAATGCGTGGAATATTTTAATGCTTCCGTAAGGTTTTTTTTCGCCGCTGAGGTTTGTTTGGTTTGTATATAAACATAGCCCAGGCTGTTGTGGATATATTCGTCTTTTAATCCTGAATTTACCGCTTTTTTAAAATAATCTTCGGCGATTGAATAATTATCATAATAAGCGTTTATTAATCCCATAGCATATAAATAATAAGGGTTGTCGGGATATTTTTGTGTAAGAAGATTAAACTCAGCCGCTGTTTTCTGTAGCTGGTTTTGACTTTCCATGCAGTTTATGTACATTTTTAATGCGTAAGAATTATTTTCTTTTGAAAATGCCTGCTTAAACAGATCGGCAGCCTTATTGATATTTTTTTTTGAATATTCGGCCTGGCCGTTGTTGATAAGTCGCTGGTTTGCAGATATAGAATATTTATGGCTCCCGGGCGCGTCTTTAATTCGGGGCGGATTTAATTTCGGCGAAGCAGATTTTGTTTCTTTTATTTTTTTTATTGTATAACTTAAGTTTACATCTATTTTGCTCTTATCTAATTCGGGGTTGCTCAAGTAAAAGGAAAAGGGCACCCTGTTATTCTCCCAGAGAGTTATGTAATTATCCCGTATTTCCCCGAAACAGCAGTACCGTGATTCCGGATTAAATCTTCCCAGCGTGGGATCTATGTAAAGCCATCCGTATTCGGGCACATAAGCTTGTGCCCAGGAATGTGTTTTTGTGAATTTCCCGTCTTTATCGTTATAAAATATTCCCGCTTCGAATTTTGCGGGTATATTTATGCTCCTGCACAAGGCGATTAAGAGAAGGACTGAATCGGCGCACTGGGCCTTACGGGTATTTAATACTTCCAGCGCGCTTGAACATTTTTTATCTTCTGCGTAAAGAAGTTTTGTTCTCGTAAAATCGTATAATTTTATAAGCTTGTAATAATCATTGCTCTCATTTTTTGTTATATCAAGAGCTGTTTTCTTGATATTTTCCGAGTTGGTTTCTATGTCCGGCTCTTCTTTTAAATGCAAGCCGTCTATAGCGGTCTTATTCTGCCGTAGTTCCGGTTTGTTTTCAATATGAAATATTTTAGCATTAAAATTTATTCTTATGTTTGCTTCCTTCCCGGGATTAAATTCGTTTATTTTAATAAGATATGCCTTGTTATTATTATGGGGGATGGAAATTGTTTGGTATTTATGATTTATAGAAAAGTTATAAATTTTCTGGCGGGGGTATATATTCTTTATCTCGGGGACAATACAGAAAAGTTCGGAAGGCGCGTCCGATCCGTTTTTAAAATTAATATTATATGAAATATGGTAAATTGAACAAGTTTTTAAACCTGATCCATTAAGATTATTGCGGCTAAAAATAGAAAAAACGGAACAAAAAACAGCTAAAATTATAAATGCCGCTATAAGTATTTTTTTCATAAATAATAACTTTAATTTTACTTTTTAAAATCCTTCAAAAATTCTTAATAGCAGGGATTTATGCTTATTTCTAAAAGAATATACAGCAAAATAATATTGTATTATAACGATAAGTTAAATGCGGACGGTTGGATTATGGATTGTCTTAATATTGAAAAATACAAATATCATAAGAACTTATTCGGCATAAAAGAAACTCCCTATATTAAACTTTTTGAAGAATTTATTTGCAGTTCAAACGATTTTTTTATAGAATGTTCGTTAAAAATAAATAAAAACAAGGTGCATCCCTTGCGCATAAATGTTTATTATTGGAACAAAAACGATGTAAAGGAAAATTTTGATAAAATATTGCGATTTTTTGAAAAAATGGGGAAACTCCCGGATGTTTCCATAAATTCCGGGTTTTACGATAAAATTATTGATAAGGATATGAATTTTAATAAAGTGCTGGGCGTTGCCGTCGGGATAGATTTTAGACAGGATAGTGCTTTATCGAGAGTAAAATTATGGACAGGCTTTAAGGATTACCCGGAAAAAGAACAACAGGTTTTATCGCTTCACGGATTTAATAAAGACATAAAAAATATTTTGACTTTGTTTGATTCGGATATGTTTTCTTTCGGCTTTGACTTTTATTTTAACGGCAAAAGCAGAATAAAAATTTATCCGCATATACAGGAAAGTCTTAAAAGCATGGCTCTCCGCGAGCGCCTGCGCGCGTATTTTCATGAAAGCGTATATGATTTATTGGATAATTCCTGCAGGATTCATCTGTCTTTTGACGGCGCCGACTATAAAAAGATAATTCATTTTTTCCCACATCCTTATTCTTATACTGATTTTATAAGAAAGCTGAATTTTAAACAACTGGAAAAACTGCACGAACAAATTTATAAAAAATACAATAAATACAGAATAATAGCGGTGGCGGAAGATGAAATTATCAGCGGAAAAATCACAAATGCAGGTTTATATTATTAAATAATAGAAATATTGATAAAATAAAAGTTTAAGATATTTAAGGAAACAGTCTGTTTATTGAAAGAGGAGGGCCTAAAATGAGCAATAATATCCATCTTCCGGAAAATGCCTTCAGGCCATTAAAAGAAGGCGAAAAATACGTTCCCATAGTCCATAAGGAAAAAGGCGTGCTTGAGGTTACGGTTTATTCCGTAATAATGGGCTTTTTTATGGGGCTTATATTTTCCTGTGCCGCGGCATATATTGCATTAAAGCTGGGCCAGGGAATAGAAACGGCTATCCCCATAGCCATTCTGGCGGTAGGAGGGTCGGCGATTTTAGCCAAGAAAAACGCCTTGCTTGAGAATGTGAATGTTCTGGCAATAGGCGCGACTTCCGGTATTATCGTCGGGGGGTCAGTCTTTACAATGCCCGCAATCTATATTCTGGGCATAGAGGGCTTATCCGGATTTTTCCAGATATTTATTGTTCCTTTCTTCGGCGCAGTGCTGGGGGTCTTGTTTCTTATCCCGTTCAGGCGCTATTTTGTATCTGAACAGCACGGGCACCTTCCCTTTCCGGAAGCAACCGCTACGACTGAGGTGCTTGTAACCGGCGAGAGGGGCGGGGATAACGCCAAGGTTCTGACAGGTGCCATAATTCTGGGCGGCGTATTTGATTTTCTTGCTGTTTCAATGCAGGCCTGGGCAGAAAATTTTACAACCTCCGCGATTAAGGGATTGTCTCTTTTTACGGATAAACTGAAGATGGTATTTTCATTAAATACTTCCGCCGCGATAGCGGGTCTCGGTTACCTTATAGGAGTGCGCTATGCGATGATAATATTTACCGGCTCTATGATGTCCTGCTTCGTGATCGTGCCTTTATTTGCGTATCTCGGTAACTTTATCAATGTTCCTATTATACCCGCAAAAGTGCTTATATCCACTATGAGCGCTGATGACATTTATTATAATTATGCCAGATATATAGGCATAGGCGGGATATTTGCAGCCGGGGTTATATCTATTTTAAAAATGTCAAAAGTTATCGTTAATGCTATAAAACAGGTTATAAGCGAGATGTTTAAGTCCAAGCACAAAAAAGAAGAAGGCGGTGAAAAATCACGCCTTGATACCGATATAAATATGTCGGTTGTTTTCGGATTAATGGCGGTAATGTTTGTCGTAATTTTCCTTTATTTTAAATTTGCGGTGCTTAAAGAATATCCGAACGGGACAATGCTTGCGTTTATCGCGGTTCTTGTCACGTTTGTTATAGGGTTCCTGTTTACTTCGGTATCTGCCTGGGCAATAGCCATGATAAGCGTAACCCCCATATCCGGCATGACGCTCATGACCCTCATAGTTACAGCCATTATTTTCTCACAGATGGGCTTAAAGGGGCCTCACGGGATGCTGGCGACGCTTTTAATAGGCGGTGTTGTCTGTACGGCGCTTTCCATGGCGGGCACGCTTGTTACGGAGTTTAAAATAGGGTACTGGCTGGGTTCTACTCCCCGCATAATACAGTGGAGCAATATTATAGGGGCGGTTTTCGCGTCAGTTGCGGTTACTATCGTTATTATGCTTCTTGCGAAGGTTTACGGTTTCTGTCCGAGTCCGGATCATCTCAACCCCCTGCCTGCTCCCCAGCCTAATGCCATGGCCGCTGTTATAAGTTCGCTTATGTCCGAAGGGGGAGCTCCCTGGTTTTTATACGGGTTAGGCGCCGTATTTGCGGTAATTGTCGAGTTTCTCGGCATATCAGGGCTTGCCTTCGCGCTGGGTATGTATATCCCCATGGAGCTTAACTCACCTATCTTAGTCGGCGCGCTGGTTGCCTGGCTTGTCAACCATTCCACAAAAGATAAAAATCTTGCCAAAGCAAGGCATGACAGAGGGATACTTATTGCATCGGGTCTTATTGCAGGAGGAGCTTTGATAGGGGTTATAAGCGCTGTTATAAAGTTCTTTGAGGATAAGTACAGCATAACCATCGTTAAGAGTTTAAATAATACGGGCAGTTTCGGCAATATACTGGGCATAGTGCTCTTTTTAGCCCTTTGCGCGTATATATACTGGGATTCAAGAAGAGCTAAATCAGAAAAGTAAAAAGAGAGGTTAATTATGTTTAAGAAAATATTAATACCTACGGATTTTTCAGAACCGTCAGTTAAGATTATTGAAAGGATACCACAGTTTAAAGCCATGGGGACAGAAGAAGTTATTATTTTCTTTGCTTTAAGGACTCTTGACGCTTTCATGGGGGAGACTTATATAGAATTCAGCTATATTGAAGATGTTGAGAATTACGCTAAAAAAGAAATGGCAAAGATGAAGGAATACCTTGAGAATCACGGGTTGAAAGCAAAGATACTGATTGAATTCGGAAATCCTTCCATCTTGATTCTTGACGCGGCAAGAAACGAAGACGTCAACCTTATAATCATGTCGTCGCACGGGCACGGAGCGGGGCGTGATTTTCACCTGGGAAGCGTTGCCCATTCGGTCCTTCATCACGCGCAGCGCCCCGTTTTAATTGAAAAAGTTAAATGGGAAAAAGATAAAAACGGCAAAGATGTAGCCAGATATATTTCAAAACAGGCTTACTCAAAAGTACTGTTACCGACCGATTTTTCCGAGCGTGCAGAGTATGCTCTTTCCGCACTTAAGTCTTTTGTGAAGATGGGAGCCAAAGAAGTTGCGCTTCTTCACGTACAGGATGTGGGAAAACTGGTTCCCCATCTTGAGTATAAGATATTTGAGTTTGACTCAATAGACAATGAAAGACTTAACAAGGTAAAAACGGAACTTGACCCCTTAGGGCTTAAAGTTAAAACCATTGTAGATCACGGAGTTCCCGCTGATGAGATAATTAAAAAAGCAGAGGAAGTAAAAGCTAATCTTATTATAATGGGTGCTTACGGCAGAAATCCTTTTGCCGAGTTTTTCTTGGGTTCAGTAAGTGAACGCGTTGTCCAGAAAAGCTCTAAAGATGTTCTGGTAATATAAAGGGCCTAAAAATACAACAGAAAATTTGTTCGACTTAGATTTTTATTTGAGGAAAAAATATATTTTTTATAACCGGAATCCCTTGATGCATATATTTTTCCTATTCAATTGACACCATATTACAATAGATTTAAACTATAAGTGGAGCCTGTATTTTTTCTCTTCTTTCTTAATCGGCTTCAGAAAGGAGGGGGGTGTTATGATTAGAAAGATCTTGGTACCCACAGACTTTTCTGAGCCTTCAGTAAGAATCGCGAACCGTGTGCATCGCTTTAAAACTCTCGGACTGCAGGAAGTTGTTCTATTTCACGCACTGAGAACGATAGACGTTTATACCGGTGAACTTTATATTGAGATGAGCTATGTCGCTGAGTTTGAAGAATACGCCAAAAAAGAACTTGATAAAATCAGTAAAGAGCTTGAAGGACACGGAATAAAAGCAGAAACAGTAATTGAAACCGGCAACCCCTCTGTTTTGATCTTAGATGTCGCTGAACGGGAAAAAGCAGACCTTATAATAATGGCCTCTCACGGACAGGGGAAGAGCCGCAATTTTCACATGGGAAGCGTTGCTCATTCAGTACTGCATCACTCGCACGGCATACATGTCCCGGTTCTTATTAAGAAAGTTGAGTGGGAAAAGACAAACGGTATCGCAAAACCTAAATTTAGAGAAAGTCAGTGCTTTACCAAATCGGTATTTCCCACCGATTTCTCAGACCGTTCGGAAGAAGCGCTTTCAGTCTTAAAATCTTTTATCAGTGTAGGTCTAAAAGAAGTTGTGCTGGTGCATGTACAGGATACCGGTAAGCTTATGCCTCATCTGGAAGACAAAATGGAAGAGTTTGACGCAATTGATCAGGAAAGACTCAACAGGATAAAAGAGAATCTGGAAAAACTCGGATTGGAAGTTAAAACGGTCATAGACAGGGGCGTTCCCACTGAAAAAATAGTTGAAGTATCGGCAAGAGAAAATGCCGACATTATTGTAATGGGCGCTTATGGCAGAAGCCCTGTCGCGGAATTCTTCTTAGGTTCGGTTAGTGAACGCGTTGCTCAGAAAAGCTCCCAGGCCGTACTTGTTGTATAACCCGGTATGGCGTGAAGGGAAGTGGACAAAAAGAGACATCCCGCTTTAAGCGGGATGTCTCTTTTTGTACCTATTATATAATTTATGGTTTTATTTAATCGGGTTTTGTTTTACTTCATATACAGGCAGCAGGTCCACCGGAAGATCATTAAGGGAGTTTAAGCTGTTCTGGAGATAACCGGGCAGATAGCAGTAAGCTTTAAGCAGTTTGTTTGATTCTTCATAATTTCCGGTTGCTTCTATCTCAAGGAGTTTTTTCACGAGCCCGTCTAACGCGGGTTTAAATTTATCAAAGTTTACGCTGTAGTATCCCGTGTTTTTATCGTATACAAATCCACCGTGCTGCATCATCCAGTTAAACTGGAGTATTACACCCCTGCCGTGCGCTTCATGTATGCCGAACCTTATGGAACGGAACATGCCCGCAAGATAATCCACCATAAGGCTTTCCATCTTCTCTTCGGGATAGCGGTCTGTTTTCATAAGGTATAAAAGGTTATAGGCGCCGAGCGTGTCGGCTTTTGCTTCTTCTATGGCGCTGTAATTGTTCTTCAGGCATTTTGCCACGGTGGTTTCTTTCCCGTCTTTTATTATTATGCCGGGCCCTATGCCGTGCGCGAGTTCGTGTGAAAGTATCTGATCAAAGAAGGTCTGGAAGCTTAAATATTTCTGCTGGGAAGGATTAATAAGTTTTTCGCAGATAGGAGTTAAGATTTTATCAAATTTTCCTTCTATGACGTTTTTAAGCATTACTTTTTTTGAACCTTTGGCTTCCCTTACTCTCTCGTCATTGGGAAGGTTAAAAGCAAGGGTCTGGACTCCGGCGCGGGTATCCCCCGCGGAGTATATAAGCTGTACTACCTTTATGGGAGATGTGAGCCTTCTTTTGAAGTTTTTATGTTCATCGGCTATAGGAAGATTCTTTTCCAGCTCGCCAAGGTAAGTTCCGTATTTTTCAAGTTTTTCCGCTTCAACAGGGTCATTTAAAGTAATAAACGCTTCATAAGCTCCTTTGTAATTAAAGAGCGTGTCTTCATAAACCTCATAAGGCCCTATAACTACTTCAAAGGTACTGTCATTTAAATCCATCCAATCCATATCGCTCTGAAAGTAATCATTTGACAACAGGGCATCGGCGCGTGAGTTTAAATAACTTTTTAAATCTTTACTGTCTGTCAGCCGGGCGGCTTCTTTTAATGCTTTATGTGCGGGCTCTAGAAGATCTTTATACTCTTGTGGATAAGGTACGGCTACAAGGCCGTCTCCCTGCCTGCGTATCACGGTAAAGGTATCGGTAAATGTCTTTTTGTCCCCGGGATGATTGGTGAGCCATGAATCAAATTCTTCTTTTGTCATGTCAACAGGATAGTAATTAGCGCCTTTTGGATGAACGCCTGTTCCGTAAAAGGTTTCAAATTCCCGGAGCCGGTCAAACGGCCCGTAATTTATTTTAAAGAGCCGGAGGTAGATTTCATCTTCGGGTTTTGTTGAATTTTGAAGATTCTTTAGTATCTCTTCATTTTTGTAATAGGCCTGGCGCAGGAATATTTGATCTATGTAATCGGCCGCTTCAATTAATTTCTCCAGGACTTTTTCATCCTTGCCTTTTACGAGGGATTTATCGTAAGTAAGAAGGGTAGGGGAGAATTTTTTAAGCTGCGCCCGGGCATAGCTTAAATTTGTTATTTCGTCAATCTCAGTTACCGTGGTTGAGTCAGGCAGTTCAACTATGAGTTCTTTAATTTTTTCAACAGATGCTTCCCGGGTTAGCGCGTAAGTTAAAGAAAGCGCGCAGAAGATAAAAACAAAAATTAAACACAGAGCAAATTTTCTCATGTTATACCTCCAGAAATTATGTCTCAACTTTTTACTTTCTGTTTTTTCGGGGAATGTATCCCTGTTTTTTCGTTGAATTCGTTGATCAGTTTATCCCAGTCTTTAACCTGGTTGAATATTTTATTCCAGATATCGCGGTCATACCAGAGCTGGTTTAAGTCTGCAACTTCCTTGCCCTGCTGTTCAACCCAGGTAAAATATTTTAAGTTATGAATCTGTTTTTTGTCGCGGTAATTAAGTTCGCGCATGTTATCGGTTGAGTAGCCCAGCATATATCTTTCCCAGTCTACCTGTGCCTGGAATTCGTCATATAGCCCGTACTGTTCGCGCAGTTCCCGCACTCTTGATTTATACATGTCCGCGGAGTCGGTTGCTATCGTGAATATTATGTCTCGGCCCGTCATTTCATAATATTTTGCCGTTTTAATGGCAGTAAGCAGGTTGCTTATGCCGGATATGCCGAGCAGGGATAGTTTTTTAATAAATTCGGGAGATAATCCATGAGTTTTTAACATATCATGTCCCGCTTTTTCATTGAATACGCGCAGCAGCCGCATGCAGTGCTCATCATCAATTGCGGCAACCATATCGGTGTTTTTAACATTATGGACCCAGGGAACGTGTTTATCGCCTATACCTTCTATCCTGTGTCCCCCGAATCCGTTAAGCAGAAGAGTAGGGCACTGCAGCGCTTCCGAAGCTACGGTTTTCATGCCCGGGAATACTTTTTTCAGGTAGTCGCCGGCCGCTATTGTACCGGCAGAGCCAGTGGCGGATATATAGGCGGATAAAGAAGAGTTGCCGGCTTTAACTTCATTATATACTTCTTCTATCGCGCTTCCTGTTACGTGGTAATGCCAGCATGAGTTGCCGAATTCGTCAAACTGGTTGAATATAACGCAGTCCGGTCTTGTATTTCTGATCTCCCAGCATTTATCGTAGATTTCTTTAACATTTGATTCGCATCCGGGGGTCGCTATGACTTCGGCTCCGATATCCTTAAGCCATTCAAATCTTTCTTTACTCATCTCTTCCGGGAGTATGGCAACTGCCTGTACGCCCATAAGGTATGAATCAAAAGCGCCGCCCCTGCAGTAGTTGCCTGTTGAAGGCCACACGGCTTTATTTTTGGCGGGATCAAACTGACCGGTAACTATTCTCGGCGCGAGGCATCCGTATGCCGCGCCCACTTTATGCGCGCCCGTGGGGAAATATTTGCCTACAAGCATTATAATTCTTGCGTCCACGCCCGTTAATTTTTTCGGTATTTCAATATAGTTTACTTTTCCGTAAAGCCCGCCTGTCTCGCGGGGTTCGTTTTTCCATGTTATCCTGAACAGGTTTAAAGGATGCAGGTCCCACAACCCTATTTTTTTAAGCTGGTCTTTCACCGAAGAAGGAATTAGTTCCGGATTTTTCATCTGTTCAAAAGTGGGAAGGATTAAGTTTTTATCTTTAGCTCTTTTTACCGCACTCTCAAGCGCTTTTTTGTCGGTTATCTTATTCTCTATTTTTATCATGCCAATCTCCTTTATTATATTAATTAATAACAATTCTAATATTTTTTCTAATATTTGTCAAAATAAATATTATAAATGTTAACAAATTATCATAAACAGCTATAATAGCAAAATTGTAAGGAATCTTTGTATTTCAGGGAGATTATTTATGAGCAGTAAAAGCAAATAAAAGAGGGGGTATTATGGCTGGTATAAAAGGAACAGAGGCAAACAATATTACGGCAAGCAGGACCGGAACAGCTAAAGATGCGGACGTGATAAATAAAAAGAAATGGGAAGCAAAGCAGAAAGAAAAAGGCAGTGCTTTAGAAAAATTTTTAAAAATTCTTGAGGAAGTATTTAAAAAGAACAACGGTAAAAGCAGGGTTGAGATATCTGATGAAATTGAAAAGGCAGTAAAAGATTTAGACCTGTTAGAAATTAAAGACAAAATAATGGATCGAATTAAAACACAACTTTAAAAAATATGACATTGACAAAATAAATAAAAAAGGGGTTGTCCTTGGAAAAAAGAACAACCCCTTTTATCTTCTCTCATTTATGTTCTCCCGGGGATTTTTTCGAGATTATTTATATTCTGTTTTTTTATCTCTTCCAACTGACTGGTTA
>JBDRKI010000045.1:0-9347 GCA_043814095.1 Armatimonadota bacterium
GAATAAGGCCATCACGAAACTTCTGGAAAAGCAGAACGAAGAGATATTAAAAGAGCTTGAAGAAGTTAAGGACGGCGAGAATAAAATAAAGAAGATAATAGGGATTAAGCCCTCAAAAAAAACATACTCAACAAATAAAGATAAAAAAGTTTCTATTACAAGTTCGCGCCGCGGGCTAGAACCGGCGGAACTGGAAGCTAAATTAAAGCTGATACAGGAAGAGCTTAAAACGGCGAAAAAAGAACAGTCCTCCCTGAAAAACCATGCCATAAAATACAGGACAAAAAAAGAAAAAGAAAAGATTCTCAAAAAACTGTCGGCAATACCTTCAAGATGGCCTGCGGACGGTTATGTTTCTTCCGAATACGGGTGGAGAACCCATCCTTTATACGGGGGAAGTCATTTTCATACAGGCATAGACATAATCGCGCCTTACGGGTCATCCCTTTACGCTACCGCTTCGGGTGTGGTTATAAAATCGGGTTATGACGGCGGCTACGGCTATACCGTTGAGATAGATCACGGTAACGGCTACAGAACCCTGTATGCCCACTGTTCAAGCATTCTTGCGGGATACGGCCAGAGGGGTGACAAGGGCCAGGCAATAGCCAGGATAGGATCCTCGGGGACCGCGACCGGAGCCCATGTTCATTATGAAGTAAAAAGATCCGGCGAAAGAACAAACCCGAGAATATGCATGAATAAAGAAAATACAATGTATAAAGCCATAGCGGCAAAATTAAACCAGATTAAATAAGCGGCAAATAAAAAATGTAACGGCAAAACCCGTTTGGATAAATTATTCAAACGGGTTTTTTGTAAAAGGAATATTCTGCTAAAAGAGAGAAATTGAATATCATTAAAAACGATATATTATGTGAAGGAGAATAAAATTGCTGGAAATACTTCCTCCTATTAACGAAGAAGATAAATTTATAGCGGCCCTGTCTTACCCTTTCTGGTTTGTTGTTTCATGGCTTATTTTAATAACCGATAAAAAGAAAGAGCCTTTTTTATTCTGCCACGCCTACCAGAGCCTGTTTCTGGGATTGTTTCTTACTGTAGCCACACTGCTTTTATTTATTATTATAACCCTGTTTTTCGGACTGACAAGCTTTATGGCGTCAATGTTTACGTCTTTTATTCTTCTGGGGACAGTGCTGGTTTTAATCGTTATTGTTATGGCTGAATTCGCGATACTGCTTTACCTTGCATATATGGCATCTATGGGAAAAATGATAAGGGTGCCTTATATATATAAATATGTAGAGAAACTGTATTTTAAGGCTTTTCCTCAAAAATAGGTTCTAAATGTTTTACAAGGGTTCTGTTCAGCACGTTTTTGCAGGTGTCAAAATCTATTTCTTCAAGAAGCTTTTCCGATTTTAAGAGCACGAGGTTAATTAACGTGTTTATCTCTTCGGGAGTGAGTTTTTTCTTTTTTGCGAAAGCCGTGATTTTATTCTGATATTTCTCTATGAGGTTTGTTTTTATAAGGTAAAACATCCTGTTTGATATGTGCGGTAGGGCAGCGTTTATCTGATTATATGTCAGCCACGGCTTGCCGCTTAAAATACCGGCGACTTCTTTTTCTTCCCGGTCGTATTTTTTAAGATAGCAGAAGTCACAGATCATATCGCTGTTTTTTGTGAGAACCCCGCATACGGAGCAGTCTTTATAGCCGTCCTCTTTCTTTTCTATGTTGCGCTTTTTTTCCTGTATTAAAATTTTTCTGACCGTATTTTTTAATTTTTCATCCGTGAGGTTTTTAACTGTTTCTTCAATCTGCGCAAGGTCATCCTTGCTCAAAATTATCTCTTTTTTTGCCGGGGCGGCCTCTCCTCCGGCTTTTTCCGGGAATGCGCTGCTTTTTATCCGGGCTATTGAGAAGCGTATGTCGGTTATGAAATCTTTTTTAAGGTTCTTGTTGAGATTTTTTATTATCTCCGCTTTCAAGCAGGTAAGCTCATACAGCCATGAAGAGTTTTTTACTTCCACGAAAAGGATATTGTTTTTAAAGAAAACCGCGCTTGAGATGCTTCTTATCTTTTCCCCAACGGATTTATCCCATACGGAAAGGATAAGATGCGCCTTTATTTTTTTATAACCTTTGCATTTTTTAAGCGACGGCTCAAGAATATATTTTATCAGCATAAACCCGACCCCGCGTAGATTTTGTTTCCGGTTATTTCCCCGCTTTTAACGATGTAGAGTGACAGGTTTTCTTCTTTCTCCAGCTCAAGCTCCGTGGCTACCGGGCTTGTTATGAAAATCTGTCCCGAAGCTTCGTCTTTGAGCATATTCCAGATCATTGTTTTTCTCCCTTTATCAAGTCCGACAAAGCAGTCATCCAGAAGAAGCACGGGTGTCTGCCCCAGCTCTTTGCGTATTAATTTTGACTGGGATAATTTCAAGGCAAGGGCAAGAGCGTGCTGCTGCCCGAATGAAGCGAAGCTGCGCGCTTCTTTATTGTTTATGTAAATGGTAAAATCATCCCTGTGAGGTCCCAGAAGGGTCATTTTCCTTCTCATCTCTTCGGTAAAAATATATTTAAGTTTATTTCTTAACAGTTCGCAGATCTCTTTTAGTCCCGAATCAGGAGATATATCCCCCAGCGACGAGGCGTATAAAGCGGAAACACTCTCGGTTTCAAGAAAAAACTTCCTTGTGTTTTCCGTAAGCACGGGCATGAATTTTTTTAAGGCGGACAATCTTTTGGATATAACCGGGGAGCCTGTTTTTATGAGCTGTTCGTTCCAGACGGCTATATTATTTATTGACGGGCGTGGCATCTTTAAAAGCGCGTTTCTCTGAGCAACACATTTATTGTATGTTAAAAGATTCGGCAGGTGTACCGGATAAAGCTGGGTTGTCAGAAAATCCAGAAACTTTCTGCGGAAAGAGGCTCCTCCGTTAATAAGGTTAAAGTCATGCGGTGAAAAATGAATAAAAAACGTGTTTTTTATAAGGTCCGCGGCGCGGTGGCATGCTTTGTTGTTTATTCGTATGTTTTTATTTATGCGGGCTTCGTTTTCCTGTTTCCTGTAATTTATCTCAACGGGAATGGATAAAGACTGTTTTTCAATAACGGCGCTTACTTTCGCGTAATCCGAGCCCCAGCGCATAACTTCGCTTTCCGCCTGCGCGCAGTATGATTTTCCCATGGACAGGCAGAAGAGCGCTTCAAGGAAAGAGCTCTTGCCCTGGGCGTTTTCCCCGAATAGAAAATTATATGGGGAGGTAAACTCAACTTCAAGCTCCCTAATATTTCTGAAATTTTCTATTTTAATATTTCTTAAGAACATCGTTTTACTATTATAACAGAGCTTGATTTACAAGAAAAGCCTTATCCCTGTTTTTTTAAAGGTAATTTTAATTGTTTTTTGAAATAAATATGTATGATTTTCGCCTTATACTTGTAGAGAAGGAAATAAAGGAAGGGAGTGTTGCTTTATGAAAAAATACCAGATTTTGATAATTGTTTTAGCCTCAATACTAGTTATTTTATCGGGGCCGATATTTCCGGAAAAAGCAGAGCCGAAACAGACGAATTTTACGGCTTATTTAAGCGCGAAAATAACAGGCGGTAAAAATGTGCTTTACTGCACGACATTCCAGCTTGCGTGGGATGTCCTTGCCGGTGATGTTATAAAGCAGAAAGAAATTGTTCTTAGCGGCAGTCCCCGTACGGCGCAGGAGCTCAACAAAAGATTAACCGGCAAAGAAGACGTGTCTGCGGATTCCTACATTGCCATGGCCGGTTATAAAAAAGAGAATATTATAGGAAAGATAAACAATGCGTTAAAGAAAAAATTCGGAAAAGACGCTCCGAAACTTGATAAAAATGAGCTTATAAACCCCGAAGACGTTATTGCTTACGCGTATCTTTATAAAAATCTGGAATTTGAAAATAAATTTGAAAGCTTAAAAGATCCCGTTCTTTTCGGGGACAAGAAAGTTTCCGTAAACGCATTCGGAATTGAAAAGATGGATGACGGCGAAAAGTATCTTAAAGCCGCCAAACAGGTCTCAATACTGCACTATAAAGACGGCGGCAGTTTCGTGATAAGTTTAAAATCCAAATCGGCTGATGATGAAATAATACTTGCCGTGATAGATCCGGGAAAGACGCTTTTAGATACCGTTAATTCAATGAATAAGCTCATAGATGCGGGCAAGCGAGTATACCTGCAAAAAGGCGATACGCTCCAGATACCTAAGCTTGATTTTGACATTAAACATGATTATAAGGAACTGGAGAACAGAGCTGTTCTTAATAAAGGATTTGAAGGGTATATGATAGCAAAGGCCGTACAGAGTATAAGGTTCAGACTGAATGAGGAAGGCGCTCTTTTAAAATCAGAGGCGAAGATAACGATGGTAAAAAGCGCTATTATGCTTGAGGAGCCCAAAAAACTTATTTTTGACAAGCCGTTTCTTGTCTGCCTGAAGGAAAAAGCAGCACAATATCCGTATCTTGCAATATGGGTTGATAATCCGGAAATTCTGCTGAAGAAATAAATAAAAAAAAACAGGAGATTGTAAAAATGTTTACTTACAAAAAAACAGCTGCGCTTTTTATTCTGTTCTGCAGCATGCTGGCATTATGCTGTTTCGCGATCGCGGATACCGGGTATATTTCCGACCTGGTCAAGACCGGCGATGTATATCAGTTAAAAGCGCTTATTGCAAGGGATCCGGAATCGATTACATATGTAGACAGCTGGGGTTATTCTTTTCTTCACGAAGCCGCACAGTATAACCAGCCAAAAGTAGCCGAACTTCTTATAGATAACGGGCTCAGCGTTAATATAACGGATAAGAATTTAAATACCCCCCTTCATTTTGCCTCAATGCTGAATACCGATGATATGGCCGCCTTCCTTATATCAAAAGGCGCCAAGGTTAATGTTCCTAATGACGAAGGCGATACCCCGCTTCATATAGCCGCAGGCGAGGACAGGTTGGAGACAGCAACCCTTTTGATAAAGAACGGGGCCAAGGTTAACGCGGTAAACATGAAGGGACTTACCCCTCTTCATTATGCTTCAATATTTGACAGCGAAGAAGTAGCCGCGCTCCTTATAAAATCCGGCGCTGATGTTAACGCGCAGGATAACAAGGGCTATACTCCTTTATATGACGCTGTCCTGTGCCAGGATCCGGAGGTTGCGGAGCTTCTTTTGCAAAACGGCGCGGATGTTAATATAAAGGATAAGACCGGTAGAACCCCTCTTGACCGCGCGAAAGAAAAAGGAGATACGCAGATGATAGAACTGCTGGAGAAACAAGCCGCGAATTAAAGGAGAATTACATGAGCAAAAGTTTAAAGTTATGGATTTTCTTATTGATAATTGTTCTGGCAGGCGCCGCTGTATTTTACATCTCTGGAAGAGGCGCAAGAGCTGAGGAAAAATATTTTAAAGCCGTAAACGGCGCTGATATAGAAACGGTGAAGGAGATGGTTTCTAAAAATCCTGAAATCATTAAAACTCAGGACAAATACGGAAACACGGCCCTTCACTACGCGCTTCATCATGAAGGAAACGATAAAATGGCGGAGTTTTTAATATCCGCCGGCGTAGATGTTAACGCGAAAGATGAACGTGGAAACGCACCCATAGACAGCGCCGTGGCGCGCTGTATGGAAGATTTTGTGGCGCTGTTGATAAAAAACAAAGCCGATGTTAACACTGCGAATAACGAAGGAAGGACCCCTCTTCATATTGCCGCGAAAAAGGGATGCGGGGAGATGGTGCTTTTACTGTTAAATAAGGGAGCCGATGTTAACGCGAAGGACTCTTCCGGCAGAATAGCTCTTGATATCGCAAAAGATAAGGGAAATGCGAAAGCGGTTGAGCTTCTCCAGAAGCAAGGCGCGAAGTAGGATTTAAGCGCCAGTCACGTGACCAGTACTCAATATTGGAAAAAATATAGAAAATCACAAAATATTTATGAGAATAACATTTTTTATTTTACCTTGTTTTTTGCGTGAATATGCGTGTATAATAGAAAAACAAGATCATTGTAAATCAGGGAGGGTATTATGAAAAACAAAGTTTTATTTTCGGTTCTTATGGTAATTTTATGCGTTATGTTTTTTAACGCTGCCGGTTTTGCGCAAGATGCGTCTTGTGACAATCTCGGAAAAGTTTCTATAGCGGTTTTAAATATAAAAGTGGACGGCATACCCGGGAAGTCATCTTTAAACATAACCGCCTTTATTAAAGAACTTCTGGAAGCAGGCGCGGGTCATAATGTTTTGGATTCTAATGAGGTATATCAAGCCTTTAAAGATGCAAAATTTAAGGCTTCGGCGACTTTTGAAGAAGAATATCTTGTAAAGGCCGGGAATGTGCTGGAAGTTGATAAAGTAATTACTGGAAGCATTTCAAAAACGGATAATGGTATAGAAATTTATTTAAAGCACGTGGATATTATTGATAATTCCAAAAACGAAGAGATAAAAAGATTAATCGAAAATCAAGATCAGCTGGATGCCGCGCTGAAGCTCTTGGCTGTGCGGATTTTGGGCAAAAAAGTAACGGGCCCGGTAAACTTTAATTCCGATCCTGCCTGCGCCGCGGTTTATTTTGACGATGAACTTGTGGGAGAAACTCCCTGCGCGCTTGATGTTGTGCCGGAGGGTGCGCATAAAATAAGATTTATTAAAAAAGACTACGAGGAAAAAGAAGTTCAGCAGAATTTTTCAGAAAATGATCATAACAAAGAGATATACGCTTCGTTAAAAAGAGCCAATATTTCTTTTAAAACATTTAAGCTGCTGGTTGAAGATTTTTCATGGGAAGAAATAAAAACGGATTGTGAAAATGACCTGAGAGGAGTTGTTGTCAATAGCGGCAATGTTTTGGCTGTCGGAGACAACGGAGCTCTTTTAAAGAGCAAAGACAGCGGGAATACCTGGACCAAGAAAAATTTAGAGTCTGACCTTACATTTTTTGACGCGGATTTTAACTCTGACAAAAACGGATATATTGTGGGCGGAACCAAACTTAATTATCTTATGTATAGCGCTAAGATGAATAATACCGGATTATGGTTTGGATTAATAGGAACCGCTATCGCGGATTCAAATCTTAAAGTAGAAAACCTGCTTTATAAGACGGAAGACAGCGGGGAAAATTACTCAAGAATAGAAAACGAGCAGAAAAAAATTCTGTATGATGTGTATTTTTTTGATGAGAATAACGGTTATATAGCGGGAACATATGATATGGGGAGCTTAAAAGGAGGACGGTTCAGCGGTCTTGTTTTAAAAACAAAAGACGGCGGGATTACCTGGTCTAAAAGTGAATTAAAGAGCAACTACCCGATAACCGGCGTTTTTGCGATAGAAGATTGCGTATGGGGGCTTTCAGAAACAGGCGATGTTTTCTGCTCTCAGGATGCGGGCGCCAGCTGGGACAAAGCTACCTCTAAAGTCGTGGAATGTTTTTACAGCATATTTTTTATTGATAAAAATACGGGATATATAGCTGGCACAAAAGGAGCTCTTTTAAAAACAAAAGACGGCGGCAAGACATGGGAAAAAATCAATTCCCCGTCTTCCAAGAACCTGAATAAAGTCAGTTTTGTTGACGGAGAAACAGGTTATGTTGCGGGAGAAGAAGGAATTTTTGCCACGGTTGACGGCGGAAGCTCCTGGATTAAAATGAAAAGCAAAGAACCGTTGAAAAAGATTAACGGGCTTTATTTTGAGAATAATTTATCCGGTTGGGCAGTAGGGGATAAGGGCAAAATATTCAAGCTCGCCCCATCTCTGGATAAGTCTGGTCTGGATCTTTATTATAAAGGGGTAGATCTTGCAGGGCAGGGTAAATTAAAAGAGGCAAGGGGCTTTCTTGAGTCAGCCGTTGAACTCAGCCCCGAGTATAAACAGGCGTATGTGAAACTGGCGGAAGTTTTGGAAAAATTAAACCTTCCGGCAGAAGCGAAGATATATAAAGAGAGGGCGCAGAAGCTTAAATAACAAAAATTCTTTAAAATAATGATTTTTCATGGAAAAATCCCGGCAAACCTGCTGGGATTTTTCTTTAATTTTGTCTTGTTTTTTGCAGGAAAAACATACAGCTTGTCTAATAATAATAAAAAATTAGCTTTACATAGCTATAATTTACTTTAATGCCTTCTCTTAAAAGGCATTTTATATTGCTTTAAAGGAGAGAAAAAAAATGATTAAATTCGGTACTGACGGATGGCGCGCCATAATGTGCGAGGATTTTACCTTTCCCAATGTGAGGCTGGTTGTTCAGGGCATATGTAATTATCTTAAAGGCAAAAAACTTCCCAGCAAGATAGTTGTTGTGGGTTATGATACAAGAATGTTCTCCGATAAATTTGCTAAGATGTCGGCCAGGGTTCTTGCCGCGAACGGGTTTAAGGCATATCTTCCCGAAAAGGACTGTCCCACGCCGGTTACCGCGTTCAGCATAGGACATCTTAAAGCAGCCGGGGCGCTTATGTTTACGGCAAGCCATAATCCGGCGGAATATAACGGGATAAAATTCATACCGCACAATATGAGCCCCGCAATGCCGGATGTTACGGATAAAATAGAGAAAGAGATAATCAAGATAGCGGGAAAGAATAAAATTAATATTATAAATTTTGAAGACGGATTAAAGAAGAAAAAAATAATATATTTTGATCCGAAACCCGCATATATTAGAAAAATCAAGAGCAAAATAGATACGGATATAATAAAAAAGGCGAAATTGAAAGCGGTTTATGATCCCATGTACGGAACGGGAAGGGGTTATGTTGAATCAGTGCTGGGAGATCTGTGTAAAATTGATTCAATAAATAATTACAGGGATGTGGAATTCGGCGGGAGAAAACCCGAGCCGAGCGGCGAGAACCTGAAAGATTTGGTCCGGGCGATGAAAAAAGACAGGGCAGATATAGGACTTGCGAATGACGGCGATGCGGACAGGTTCGGAATCGTTGATTCGGACGGCACTTATATAAATGCGAACTTTGTAATCTCCATTCTCCTTATGCATCTTCTGAAAAACAAGGGCTGGAGGGGGCCTGTCGCAAGAACCGTCGCTACGACCCACCTTATAGACAGGATTGCCGAAATTTATAAAATAAAAGTGATTGAGACTCCTGTCGGATTTAAATATATAGGTCAGGCGTTAAGGGAGAAGGGCGCGATACTGGGAGGAGAAGAATCCGGGGGTCTTTCAATAAAAGGGCATATTCCCGAGAAAGACGGGGTTCTTGCCGTAAGCTTAATGGCAGAGGTGAGGGCTTTTGAGAAGAAGACATTCAAACAGATACTTAAGGGCATAATGAAGAAAACCGGTACCGTATATAATAAGAGA
>JBDRKI010000046.1:0-53522 GCA_043814095.1 Armatimonadota bacterium
CAAAAAAAGACGGACCAAAAAAGACAGAAATTCCGTTAACTAATGAATTAAAAAACAAGTTAATCCCAATACTTGAGAAAAAATTACTGCCTAACGATAATACCTGTAAAGCCTTCACCAAAGACTTTAAAAATGCCATAACTACTGACGGCACACCCGCTGCATCTGTTGAAACCGAAACAGAAGAAACAGACAAACCAGCAGAAACTTCTAATGCAAACGGTAAAAAACCTGACGTCCAGATAGCCGATATCCCTATTTATTACAAGGGCAATAAAGAAGCTCTTGGAAAAGCAGGAATAAGTTTTAAAGATATTAGATCTGAGGAAAGCCAACAAAATGTACTTGAAATAATACCGAATAAGCATGCGCAAAACAACTTCGATATATCACTCGCTACTATAACAGATAAAGAATCCGAAACATCTGGCTCTTTCTCCCAAACTGACACGACAGGTAATAGACTTCTACTAGACACTAAAACCCAAAAAATAGAAGTTGTAAAAGAAGGCGATGCAATAAAAATATACAGCTACAATAATGATGAAAACGCTCCCTTAAATGTATTAAAATTTGAGCCCAGGAAACTAGACAAAGTACCGATTCTCTGTAAAGGAGATCAAGATGTCATTCAAGGCCTCGGGTTGCAATTTAAAAAAGCAAGCAACGGCGAATATTTAATTACAAGCAATTATGAAGAGAACGCAATAAATCCCAGGCATATAAAAATAGAGAGTCAAGCTTTTAACGAGATGGATATCGATAAATTAAGAACCCTGCAACCTTTTACCCGGATATCACTACAATCAAAAATAACAACAACAGATAGTGATAAAATAATAATTGTGGGAGATAAGCAACGCGCTAAATCTGATGCCTATATATGTGTTTATAACAAAGATGCCTCTGTTGACGTAATAAAGGTTACAAAAGTAGATCTTTCAAGATAAAAATAATACATACTATACCGGGGTACTTATGAGTTTAGAAAAGATAGGTCCCGGCGGCGATAAACCTGTACGCCCGCAGAAAAAGGATAAACCCTGTCTTTATGACCTGGAAAGAACCAAAAAGGCTGTAAATAAAGCGGGGGGGAAATTAGAGCTTATCGCGGACATAAACATAAAACCCCCTTCCTGCCGCCGCAAAAACCTTCCTAAAATAAAATTCACTGCCGAAGAAAGGAAAATCCTTACTTCCTTCTCCCCCAATGACCTTCTTGTGATACTGGACAGAAAAGCATCAGAGCTTGAAGGATCGCTCTTTCTTCATCTTTACGAAAAAACAGCAGCCGATGCCAAAAAGACCTCTTTAAACGAATTTAAAAACTCATTACAGGGAAAAACTCCTGATGAACTATTAGATTTAATAGAAACCCATGTAACCGAAGACAGCTCTCTGACAAGAACCATAAGGAAAAAGATAAAACTTCTTTTATCTGAGAAGTTTAAGGTTTTAAAAAGCAGCCTGTCAAATTTTTCCTTTATCAAAGAAAGCGATTTATCTGATGAAAACATAATGAACACGGCATTCAACCACATTGATTTAATCACCAAAGAACTAGACAGCGGCGTTTATATAAATACCCTGCAGAGCAAAGAGTTTAAAGATTTTCTTACAAAAATGCAGAATGGCTACGGTATAGATGTGTCGGATAAAATTAAAGAAATGACTGATCTATACTTTGATCCGGAAAAACTATCTTTCCTTAACAGCGAAAACACCCTGCTAGCCGTAAAACTTATAAAAAAACATTTTCCTGATTTAAAATTTAAAGATACAGTATCTTTATTCACTTTAGAACGGTTTACCGAAACGCTTGATAAGAATGAAATAAAAAACAGTATTGAACAAAAAACATATTATCATAAAAAGTTTACAACCCTTTATAATGCTCCCAAAGTAAAAACAGTATACGGGCTCGTTGAACTTTTAAACTGCGAGCAATATAAATTGGAAAAACTGGCAGAACCCGAAGCCATGGATCAAATAAATTATGTTAAAGATAACTACCCCGAAACATTTGCCTTTAACTTAAATGAAAGCCACGATTTCATAGATGCCGCCACATCTTTTATAGAAGAACTCAACAGGCTTAAGTTAACTGCCCGGGAACTAGACAGTTTTCTAAATCTGTTCTCGGATAATATCGGCAATCACGGGAACATAGGGTGCCTGGGAATGGCTAATATAACCGGGGATCAGATAAAGAATATAATGAAAGATAACGGAAATTTTAAAAAATACCTGAACGAAATAAAAGAAAAGTACCCCTCATTATCATTAAAAGGAAATCTGTCCGTTATAAAAAAACTGGTGTTAAACTACGGCAGCATTGATAAATTGCACGAAATGAACCGGTATATGAAGGCTCACGGGCTTTTCTCCAAAAACGGCTCTCAAGTAGCCCTGAATCTTGATAATTACGACTTAAAAATGAAGGTTATACAGTTTGTCGCACAGAAAAAATTCGACAAATTTTTACTCCACCCCCAGCAAAACGTATTATCATACAGTAAACTCCCGTGCCTGGAATTAAACAAACCGCTTCTTTCGGTTATAAACGAAAAAATCACAAGCGGAGATGCAGAAAAACTGTATGAAACGCTGACAAACTCATGGAATTTAACCCGGATTAATATTAATGATTTTTTATATATCCTGGCCACAGGTGAAGACGAATTTTACTTAAATACCGGCAATGCCTCTAAATTTCACGCCTTAAAACAAACCTACAACATTCTTTCAAATAATACAGGGACAGATAAAATAGAAAGCCTGGAAGATATGCCGAAATCACAGCTTGAGCTTCTTATTAATAAATCGGATTATCTGTCCGATAAACACGTTAAAGAAAACTTTTTCAAAGTATACCGCGAATATGTTAAATATTGTAAAGGAAAACCCGGGATAAAACTTCAAGACATCGCTCATATTGACCCTCTTGAAATTTTAAAAGACGAGAGTTTAGGCAAAATCTTATCTATTCTAAAAGAAAAATACGATATTAGAGGTATCAGATATGAAACAAACAAGCTTCCGGGAAATACCGGACAATTTTTAACCGATCTGGAAGATGAAAAAACACTGGAACTTTTTAATAAAATATCCAAAGAGCAAGATTCTAACTTCAATAGCCTGCTTGTTGCGATAAACATAAAAAACAATCCCGAAAACCTTGAAATTTACAATATGCTTAACAAATTAGATCCGGATAAGAGTACATACCAGAAAGATCAATTTATTGGATATTTTTTAAATTCAGTACTCGGCTCGAAATCCGTAATGGCAAATCTTGAAAATAAAGATTTTATTCACTTCTGTAATAAAATATTTTCTCATTTCTATAGCGGCATCAAAAGTGCTTTATTTATCCAAGAGATATCTACACTCTATGACGAAATAAAAAATAACCCGCAGCATCAAGAACTCCTGTTTTCCGAAAAATTCAATGAAGCTTTCTCTTACGTAAAAAACAAGTTTAATATAACAAGACCCGATCCCTCTGTTTTATCACCGGTTTTAAAAATTGCCGAAAAATTCGATCCTGCAAAATTAGATTCTTTTATCGAAAAAATCGGGGAGCCGGTTTATGCTAATGACCTGGTACTAGTTTCGGCTGTTTTGAACAACCCTGAATATGAAAAACTGCTGTTTAACAAAGATAAAATGCTGGAAGAAATGGAAAAGATATTATCTCAAACTCCAGCTCCCAGGCAAATATTAAGCTTCGTCGAAGAAATAAAATCAAGAAGTGAGTATCACTACAACAAGGCGTACTACGACAAAATAATAGAAAGTTATACCAACTCACACACTGAAAAACCCGATTTAAAAACTTTTCCTAAAATACAGCTTTTAAGACTTGTCCTGCTTAAAAAAGCTCTGAAAAATAAAGATTTTTTGAACGACATGGGCAGAATTGCATACGATGATATAAACGACACCACATGCGAACACGGCGGTAATATTTACTTTGAAAACGGACAATTACGGCTAGCGGATCTAAAATCGGCAAAAACTTCCGATGTCAGCTATTACCACCCCCAGAAATTATATTTCACAAGCGGTATTATGACTTTCCACTGCCACATGAAAGCACCGCCCGGGAATAATGACACTTCTAAATTCAGCGGCCCTTCCGGCTACCTGGGAATACACGGCGGAGATATAGGTTCATCCGAACCGAACAATGCAACCGACATAGTAATAACAAAAATGGGACATCCCAAAGATAAAAACGGAAACGAAGACTTAAGTAAAATGATTGTAAACATAGATTTATACTTTATAGATAAAAGAAAACCCGAGAAACACGAATTAATTATTTTTGATATGGGCAATAGGATTATAAACCTTCCCGAAAAACCACAGAATTAAACCTTACACACCCGTTATTTTATACACCTTGCTAATCAACATATATTTAATATTGCCCAGCCGCCCACCTCATCGGCCAGCTTCTGGGTTTCCAGATCTGAAATCTGAACACCTCCGTATTTATATTTATAAAAACGGCTTAAAATAACAATTTCTATGGATATTAACAGATACCTTCTTATTTACACCCCCTTTCACAACATTTATAGAGCCAAAGTTAACAAAAAATTAACAAATTGTTAACATTTTGGTAACAAATAACGCCCGTATATTGGTTATAATTAATATATAAGACAAATTACTTCGGAGGGATTTATGAGTTTAGAAATCACACCCCGCACGGCGCCCCAAGACAATAACGGCGAACCTGTAGGCGGAATTAAAATAGTCCCAAGAAACAATGTAGGCGGAATTAAAATAGTCCCAAGAAAAAAAACAGACAACAATCACAATAAAAATAATGAAGGAGGAGCGGAAAAAACGGCTCCGGCAAAAAAGCCGCTGGTAAATCCTAATTATCCCATACCGGACAACCGCATCACAGGTCCGCTTTCGCTTGATTCATACCCCAGACTGGTTGAAATAGACGAAAATCTGGGCGATTTTTTAAACCAATTCTTCTTATCAAAATACAGTATTTATCCCGATAATGAAGGTAAAATAAAACATATATTCATGGAATATTCAAAATATGAAACAGGATGTTCTCACAGCTCTGGCGAGCTTGACGCACATAAGGCTATCCTGTTAAATACAGATGAAAACGTGAAAATCTCTTTTCTAGTAAAAAATAACGAAGACGAAGAAGTTTTGCAAAAACTTATTAAAGAAGCCGGCATAAAAAATCCTGACAGGATAGAAATAATAATTACCGGCAAAACTCCCCGGGGATGGGCGCGCGATCCCGCCGTAGCAGTTGAGGATGACGGCGGCGAAAACCATATACTCTTATTTGAACGCCATAGTCCGCTGAGAATTGAAGCTTACAGAAAAAACAATCCCGGATCCGCAGAACTGGAAGCAGAATTGTCAGAGGTAGCTCAAGACCGCGCCATGTTTACATTTATAAACGACAATAATATAAATGTCGCCGACATGAAAGAAGTCATAGGCATAGTCTTAGACGGCGGAAATATAATCCGCATTGATAAAGATATATTTATAGGCACAAGCGTTATATATAATACCTGCGAAACATTATGGCATAAATACCATAAAAATCCCGCTTTTAACCGCTTCGTCGCCCAATATTACAAAGAGCTGACGGGTAAAGAAGTTCCGGACGGATATCAGACTATAGAGATACTAACCGTTTTAACGCCTAATATTATCGCGACTTTTTTCAACAGCAATGTCATCGTTATCGGGGAAGACAACCCTGAAACAGACAAAATAGAAAGCCAACCCACTTTTCACATTGATATGCTTATGGGACCGGCAAAAAACTCCAACGGCGAAAATGTCGTTATGGTGGGAGATCCTAAGATGGCAAAGGAAATATTCGATAATTTATCCGACGATGAAAAAGAAAAAAACGGCAGTCTTAAAATGCTGCTGGAAGATTATATAAACAAGACAAATATTAACGCGGAACAGAATAATTTCGACGCGGTTGCGGATTATCTGAAAAAACAAGGATTTAAGGTGATGCGCACACCTTATCTGGAACATCTTCCGGGACTGCCTACAGTGGCGTTTACCAACAATTTAATTGAAGATTATACCGACGAAAAAGGCAAGCATATAAAAAGAATTTTTCTGCCTCAATATAATATAGAACCGCTGGATAAAAAAGCGGCGGATATTTTCAGGAGTATGGAATATGAAATTATATTTGTGGACTGCTCCAGTATAGGAAAATGCCAGGGATCGATCAGATGCAAAACACAGGTAATTAAGGAATAATAAAATCAAAAAAAGCGTTATTAGATTTTTTAAAGAACCTTACACACCCGTTATTTTATACACCTTATCATGCTCTCTTACGTGGTCGGGCACTTTAAAGCCGATATCGTCACCGGGCTTGGCTGTATCAAGCTTATGGTGCTCTGTTTCCAGTGATTCAATTGTTGTTATAAGATCCGTAGTATGGCCTTTAATATGAACCTTATCCCCTACCTTAAGCTCCCCTTCTTCTATGGTCATCGCGGCAACGCTTAAGTGGCTGAAATAATGAGCTATACTGCCTATATATTTTTCTTCCATATTATTCACCGCCTTTCCTGTAATAAATAATTCTATATTATAATAATTTATCCCTGTAGGAACTGTCCCTAAAGGGGTTAAAAAATTATTACAGAAAACATATTTATTATGAAATTTGATTATAAAGAGACAATTTATTCCGACGGTTCGGCGGAATTTATTTCCGCGGAGAAAAAAGAAGTTGCCGTTAAAATACGGGTTTATAAAAAGAATGCTGTTAAAAGTATTTATCTGTGCACCGCCCCCGAAGGAGAACGGTTCTATATTGAAATGAAAAAGGTGAAAACGGACAGTTTCTTTCAATACTGGCAGGCAAAAATAGATATTGTTTCGGATAATACAAGCTACAAATTCCTTATAACATCAGAAAATGATACATTCTGGTACTCCCAGTTCGGCATAACAACTTACATACCGCCCGATATTTATGATTTTAAGTATCTAACGAACCATCATCCGGTTAAATGGCTTAAAGACGCGGTATTTTATCAGATATTCCCGGAGAGGTTCTGCGACGGGGATTCCTCAAACAATGTTAAAGACAACGAATATACCTACTGCGGAAAAAGAGTAAAAGCGCTCCCCTGGGGCAAGACTGCGGATAAATACGGAGAAAAAGCGCATATGCAGTTTAACGGGGGCGACCTTGCCGGTATAAAGCGGAAGATCCCTTATCTAAAATCACTGGGCGTTAACGCGTTATACCTTACACCCGTATTTTTATCCCCCAGCCCTCATAAATATGACGTACAGGATTATTATAATATAGACCCTCATTTCGGAACAAATAAAGAATTTTCGGAGCTTGTAAAACTGCTCCATAAGAATAATTTCAGGATAATATTAGACGGGGTGTTCAACCACTGCGGGATGTCCCATTACTGGTTTAATAAATCGGGATATTATAAAACTAAAGGGGCGTATAATGACAAAAAATCCCCCTATTATGAATTCTTCAAATTCTATAAATACCCCGGCAACTATAAATGCTGGCTGGCTGTTAAAACACTGCCTAAATTAAATTATGAATCAGAAAAACTGAAAGACACGGTCTACCGGGGAGAAAACGCCATAGTAAAATACTGGCTTAAACCCCCATATAATATAGACGGATGGCGGCTTGATGTAGCCAATATGACAGCGCGCCTTGACCAATACCAGATGCACCATAAATTCTGGAGAGAATTTTTGGAAAACGTAAAAAAGACAAAAAAAGAAAGTTTTGTCATGGGCGAACATTTCTTTGACGCCCAGGAACTCCTGCAGGGCCATATGATGGATTCCGTGATGAATTACCAGGGGTTTTACTTCCCCGTAATAAAATGGTTCACGCAAACATATGATTTCATAACCACAGTGAAAAAAAGAATATACACAAAAACAAAATATACAGCGGATGATTTAAATACCGCTATGGCCGTAACAAGAGCGCAGATACCCTGGCAGATACAGACACAGATGTATAATTTATTAAGTTCACATGATATACCCAGATTTTATTCTATTATAAAGAAGAATAAAAAACTCCTTAAATGCGGCTTGATACTTTTATTTACACACCTGGGGATACCGGGCATATTCTACGGGGATGAGATAGGTTTGGAAGGCAAAAACTCTATTGACTGCCGCAGGTGCATGATATGGGACAAAAATAAACAGGATAAAGACATATATAATCTTATGAAGAAACTTATAGGGTTAAGGAAGAAAGAAAAAATACTGCAGAAAGGCGGATTTAAAGCGCTTTATGCCGGAGGCAGTGTATTTGCTTACGCAAGGTTTATTAAAAACAAAGCCCTCATAACAGTAATAAATAAAGGAGAAAAACAGACTATCTCATTGCCTTTATGGAAGATAGGCATAACAAAAGGAGTATTAAAAGATATCTTTACGGAGAAGAAATTCAAGGTAACTAACGGGGTACTTAAATTAAAATTAGGCAAGCAAGAAAGCTTATGCCTTAAATTGACATAAAAAGAGGAATATTGTAATATTTATTATATCTTTAACGGAGAAATTATGAAAGATAAAGATTTTGCCATAATACTGGAATCTTTAAGAAGTGATTTTAGAATTTTTAAGGAAAGCTTAGATTTATTAAAAGAAACTACGGATAAAAAATTTGAAACATTACAAACCGAAACCCATCAAATGAATCATTTTCTCCAAAATATGATGTCCGAGCATGAAAAATGGCTACAGGATCATGAGGTAAGAATAAGAGACGTTGAAAAGAAAATCGCGTAAATAAAAATTGGCGGAGTCAGTGGGCCAGTAGTTCAGTGGTAGAACGTCGGTCTCCAAAACCGAATGTCGTGGGTTCAAATCCTGCCTGGCCCGCCAATTATTTTTTCTTCAATAAAATCAGCTACTTTCATATAATCATCCCTGTTAAAAACAGGCAGGTTTAAATCTTTTAATCTCTCCCCTATCACTGCTATCAGCTTTTCCTTATCCCAGTTTACTCTTTTTATATCAGTATAAACGCCTATCTGGGGAACATTCTCTCCCTTAAAACCTTCCACGATAATTAAATCATATTCCTTCGCGTAATTATTAATAAGGTTCTCAAGTTTTTCTTCTTCTTTTATTTTCTTTACGACAGCAAGGGTTTCTTTGTCTTCCATTATAACCATATCCGCGCCTGCTTTGGCAAAACGGTATGTGTCTTTTCCTTCTTTATCCAGGTCAAGATAACTTAAAATATGCTTTATAACGCAGACGGTGTATCCCCTGTTCTTAAACTCGGGTATCATCTTCTCTATTAATGTGGTCTTACCTGAATTAGAATGGCCTGCCAGCGCTATTATATTATTCATAAAACACTCCAAACAGTTTAGTTTGTAAAACATATTATAATTCTTTTTGCAATATAAAAAGCCCTGTTAAACAACAGAGCTTTTATACAATCTGCTTTTTACTATTATTCTTTAGCTGTTATCATTTCAAATAAAAGTTTCAGTACTATATCATCTTTTTTCTTAATGGCCGCGGCTACTTTATCCATGAAAAGAATTTTCTCTTTTTCGGTTGAAGATTTTTTAATTTTGCCGTTTACGGTAATATATTTTTCTGAAGATATATTAAAGTATATTTTTTTAGTTCCATCTTTAACCATGACATAATTACCGTTCGGGCTGTCAACTATACTTATCCCATCGCCGTTTGCTTTATCGGTAATGGTTTTAAACCACCATATTTCTTCCAGCATCTGTTTGGGAGAAACCTTCAGGGGGATTATTTTTCCGTCTTTTTTTATAAGCTTTGCCATATGGTTCACATACAGTATATACTGGGCATCTTCTTTATTATATATAACTACATAGCCTGCCTCCGGGTCTTCAAAGCCCGCTCTTCCTTTAACTGATTCCATTATTTCATCAAACTCTTTAACGGTAAAGTCTGCTTCGGCTACAAGCTTATCCTGTCTTTTTACTGAAGTTAAATTATTTAGTTGATAATTTCTTACCGGGATACTGCTGATCATATAATCCTCCAATACCTGTAATTATATATATGATTATAAGGAAATTATATCATAATATATAAAAATAATTGTTAACAAATTATTGCTAAATTGTTAACTTTTTGTTAACAAAACCTCCCTTATAACTTTATAATAAAACATATTATAATAAAAAAAGGAGTTGAAAACCGTATATAGAAGGTATTTCTGGCTCAAAATATCATAAAAAGGGGTATGTTTTATGCTTAATAAAGTTACAGATATGATTAAATCTAAAAAGAAGGATTATAAGATACTGGTTATCAATCCGGGTTCTACCAGCACTAAAATCGCCGTTTTCCAGAATGAGAAAAACGTTTTTCAGAAAAATATAGAGCACTCTTCCGGTAAGCTCGATAAATTCCCTAAGATGTGGGACCAGTACCCTTTCAGAAAAGAGATAATACTCCAGGAACTTAAAGATAACAATATAGATGTTGATACTTTTGACTGTATTGTGGGCAGGGGCGGCCTTATAAATCCCATACCGAGCGGCACATATGAAGTTGACCAGCGGATGATTGAAGACGCAAGAGCGGCCATAAGAGGCGAACACGCATCAAACTTAGGCGCGATCCTCGCGTATTCAATAGCCACTGAACTTGATATACCTTCATTTATAGTTGACCCGCCGGCGGTTGATGAGATGGAGCCCATAGCCAGAATATCAGGCACATCGGAGATACCCAGAGAGAGTCTGTTCCACGCGCTTAATATAAAGGCGGTTGCGCGGCTCGCGGCCAAAAAATTAAACAAAAAACTTGATAACTGCAACCTTATTCTTGTGCATCTCGGAGGGGGAATCTCCGTATGCGCGCTTAAGAAAGGAAAAATAGCGGATCTTTACAACGCGCTTACCGAAGGGCCTTTCACTCCGGAGAGAGCGGGAACTATTCCCACAATACCGCTTGTAAAATTATGCTTCTCGGGCAAATATACCCAGAAAGAAATAACAAAGATGCTTGTTGGCAAAGGCGGTCTTGTATCATATCTCGGCACAAATAACGCCGCAACGGCCGAAGAGATGGTTGAAGACGGAAACCAGCACGCGCGCCTCATTTATGAGGCAATGGCATACCAGATATCCAAATGCATAGGCGCTATGGCAGTCGTCCTGGAAGGCAAAGTGGACCAGATAGTAATAACGGGAGGAATCGCCCGTTCGGATATGCTGATTGACTGGATAAGGGAAAAAACAAAATTCATAGCTAAGATAACTACTTTTCCCGGGGAACACGAGATGGAAGCGCTTGCTTTAGGGGGGCTTCGCATATTAAAAGGCGAAGAAGAAACCAAAAAATACACAAGAAAAAAATATAAGATAGGCCTGCTTTACTGGAAGCCGATAAACGAATACGAGATGGCTATAAGCGAACTGGAAAAGATATTAACTAAATCGGGATATAAATTAGATACCGGTGAAGCCGATATAGAATTTCTGGATAAAAACTGCCATTCAAGCGAACACCAGCTTGAAAACAATTTAAAATCCCTCATAGACGAAAAAGTAAACCTTATATACGCGGTGGGAACAACAATTATGCCTAAATTAATGCAGGTACTCAAAGACAAGAACATACCCGTCGTTAATGTCGCCACTTTTGATCCGGTCATTATGGGCATAATTGATTCTTATGATAAACCGGATTCATATATCACAGGCTCATATTACCGCGTTGATATGGCCGAGCAGATCAAAGAAGGGCTCTTAAAGCTTCTGCCAAACATCAAGCGTATCGGATTTTTATACAATAAAGGCGAGATACATCCCGAAATACAGCTTGAAGAAGCACGCAAATTCTGCAAAAAGAAAGGAATAGAGCTTTTTGACTACATAGCCAACACGGAAGAAGACTTAAGTAATTCCGTAAGCTACTTTAAAGAAAAACAGGTTGACGCGATTATAATGCCTGCCGATACGAATATAACGACGGCAAGAAGAAAAACAATACTTAAGATCTCCAACCAGTTCCCTACTCTATGCTCCGCTAAATCGGCAGTGCTTAAAGGTGGATTAGTATCATATACCAATAACTACAAAAGCGTGTGCACAATGGGCGCAAAGACCGCGTTAAGGGTATTAGACGGGACCCTCCCCAGCGAGATACCTTTTGTAAGCCCTAAATCCAAATACCTGATTATAAATAATAAAACTGCCATGCTTTTTGATATAAACACAAAACATATACAGCCCACAGGACTTGTGGAAATAATTAAGTAAGGATATATCCTTATGGAGGATAAATGACTCTTAAAATTTTCATCATAAATCCCGGCTCTACTTCAACAAAGCTTGCGGCTTATGAATACAAAGAGGGGTTATCCCCTCTTTGTAATTTATCAACACAGCACGATAAAGAAGAATTTAAAAACTGTAAATCCTATCAGGATGAATACCCCATAAGGTATAAAAAAATAACAGACTTAATTAAGGAAAAAAATATAGACTTAAAAGAATACTCTGCCATAGTAAGCAGGGGCGGCCCTTTTAAACCCTTAGAAGGCGGCACATACATTATAAACGATAAACTTATAGAAGATATAGACAGCGGCAATGTCCTCTCTCCCCATATATCGCTTCTGTCTGCGAAATTCGCTTACAATCTCGCAAAAGAACACGGGATACCCGCTTATTTTGCAGACCCGGTTTCAACGGACGAATATCATGATTATTCACGCCCGTCAGGACTTTCAGAGATAGAAAGAATAAGTCTCTGGCACGCATTAAACTGCAAAGCGGTTGCAAGGGAAGCGGCAAAAGATACGGGTAAAAAGCTTGAAGATATAAATTTTGTCATCGCTCATTTAGGAGGCGGGATAACCGTTGCCGCTCTTTTAGGCGGCAGGGCCGTTGATTCAACAAACGCCAATTCCGAAGGAGCAATGTCGCCCGAAAGAGCAGGCACTCTCCCCGCACTTGAGCTTGTTAATTTATGCTACTCCGGAAGATATGATAAACAAGAACTTATAAAAAAGATAACCAAAGGCGGGGGGTTAGCCGCTTATCTGGGGACAAACGACGCAAAAGAAATAGAAGAAAAAGCCGAAAAAGGCGATGAGAAAGCAAAATTCTATTTAGAAACCATGGCTTACCAGGTATCTAAAGAGATAGGCGCTTATTCGGCAGTACTTAAAGGCAGAGTTGACGCAATTATATTAACAGGCGGACTTGCCCGTTCAGAACTTGTTACAGATTTTATAAAAGAGAGGGTATCTTTTATAGCTCCTGTTAAAATATATCCCGGCGAAGATGAAATGCTTGCTTTAGCTCAGGCCGGAGTAAGAATCCTTAACGATGAAGAAAAAACTAAGGAATATGTTTAGTTATTTATCCGGCGGCGCTCCAGGCGGCTGGTTAACGGGATAAAATGTTTTTATATCCCATATAAAATTGTCTTTTTCGTTGGTTTCTTCAAGCCTATTCATCGGATCAATATTACAGCTTGCTTTTATTGATTGAGAATAACCCCAGTCAGTGGAACGGGAAAGACTGATTTCAATACCTTCGCCTGCTTTTAACTCCTGGATCTTTACTTTTTCAATACCCCTGCCGGTATCTACATCAACGGTAAACGGTCCGGAATCTATTTTGCTGTCATTTACTACATAACTGCTGATTGTAACGGGATATCCCGCATAGGTACCAAAAATATGCATTTTAGCCGCAAACAGGTTCGTAAGTTCCTTCTTCTTCTTTTTCGCCTTTAATAATTCTTTTATTTCCTGCTCTTTTAACGGACGTATTCTCTTTTCTAAAACCTTGTATTTTGCTGATTTTACGGTATTTTCTCCCATAATTGCCTCCTATAATGCATATCTGCTTATTTTAAGCTTATAAAATATAGATTTTTTTGTCAATATTCAAAAAATACTCCTTTTGACCTATATTCAGCTCCTCCCCTCTATTTTATAATTATATTAGGGGAAGATAATTCCCTAAATCAGGAGGCAATTATGGATATAAGAAATATAAAAGGGGCACCTAAATACGGGGATATAAAAAAGTATTTTAAACAGTTAAAAAAGGCTTATCAGAAGCTGACAGAAAAACTAGAAGGCAAACCCTTGACCCCTAAACAAAGAAAAGAAGTAGATAAAACTTTAGCTAAAATCGAAAAAGGACTTGAAAAAATACAGGGTTTTGAAAATTATAAAGGGGGAAAAGAAAAATCCCCTGTGGGAAGAAATCTCTTGGTAGAGCTTCTCCAGGATTATCTAGAATTACTCTTTTATGTCGCCAGTGACAAGAAAAAGCAAACTGCTAACAGAAAAAAATAACTATCTTTTAAAACCTTTTATGCAGACGCTTACCGGGCGCCTGCATTTTATTTAAATCAGATGCAATATTAAAATAAATATGATATAATATTACTATAAGGGACAAGATAAATTAAGGGGGATCTTATGTTAACAACAAGAGGAATTAAAGTAAATATTCACAGAACAAATAAATTAAATAATTTTATAAAACCTTACACAAACGAAGAAAATTATACTTTCTTCGTTGACCTGCGCAGTGCTTCAACCCTGTCTGAGATATTAAGCATAGACAGCCGGGACCAGGAAGAGCTTGTGAACAAGCTTTTTAATGACATGAATATGAGAAATTAACTGTATAGATAAAATATCTGTAGTTTTGTTATATAAAATAAAAAGGCCCTTTAAAAAAGGGTCTTTTTGTTATGTATTGGTGCCGAAGGCCGGGGTCGAACCGGCATGGATGTTGCCACCCGCAGGATTTTAAGTCCTGTGCGTCTACCAATTCCGCCACTTCGGCAGGAAATACTATAAAATTATAACAAATTAATGCCAAAAGTCAATCAGCTGAAAAAGACTTGTTGAGAAGATAAAATTGCTGTATAATCTAATTTAATATATACAACATAATCCTTATTATACAGAATATTTTTACGGATATTTCTATAAAAAGGAAAAAAACTTATTAAAAAGAAATAAAAAATATGTTTAAAAATCCAAACAAAGACAATCAAATAAAGGATTTCCCCTCATGGGTTGAGATAAATCTTGACGCCCTGGAGCATAATTATAATCAGATAAAAAAAATAACAAACGGTCAGATGATACTTCCCATAGTTAAAGCCGACGCTTACGGACACGGCGTTATCCGGGTATGCAGAAAACTTGAAAATCTCGGAGTGAAAACCGTCGCGGTGGCAACCTTATCCGAAGCAAGACAGCTTTCTAATAGTAAAATAAATATGGATGTCCTTATACTCCTTGCGGGCCTCCCCCGGCAGGCAGAGACTATCGTAAAGTACGGCTTCATACAGACAGTATCAAGCTACCAGATGGCTCAGGCTTTATCCGAGGAAGCCGTAAAACAGAATAAAACCTGCAGGGTTCATATTAAAATAGATACGGGAATGAACAGACTCGGCTTTTACCCGCATGAAGCCGTTGATGCGGTTAAGAAAATCAGGAATTTAAAGAATATCAAAATAGAAGGGATCTATTCTCATTTTTCATCTTCTTTTATAGATGATAAAGACTATACCATGCTTCAATGGAGCAGGTTTGATAATATTTTAAAAGAGCTGGAAAAACTGGGCATAGAAATAGAATACAAGCATATATCAAACTCGGCTTCTATTGTTGACGCGGCTTTTATAAAATTGAATATGGTAAGACCGGGGATTATGCTTTACGGATTATATCCCACTCAGAAATTAAAAAATGTAATCTCTGTTGAACCTATCTTAAGACTTAAAGCTAAGTTAATCTCGGTCAAAAAAATTACAGCCGATTCACACGTCAGCTACGGCATGACATACACAGCTTCAAAAAAATCATCTCTTGCCGTGGTGCCTGTAGGTTATGCGGACGGTTATTCAAGAAGATTATCCCATAACATATCGGTAACCATAAAGGATAAGAAATATCCCGTAATCGGAAATATCTGTATGGATCAGATTATAGTGGATATTACAAAGGGAAAGAATTTTAAAATAGGCGAAGAGGTTACCTTAATCGGCGGCGGAGCAAATGAAACTTCCATAGACGAGATAGCGCAAAAAACAAATACAATTAATTATGAAATAACATGCGGCATAAACAAACGACTGCCCAAGGTATATATAGAAAACAATGAAATAACGGCGGTTGAAACCATCTTTGACGAGTAAATAAAACTTACATTTGATCTGAAAGCTGCTGACTTATACTTATAAAATTCTGTTTAATAATCCCCAGCCTGTTTGCAAATTCTTCAACTTTTGTAATCCGGGATTCTAAATCCGAGGTATCCCCCGCTTTAAGACCTGATATAACTTCATCTAAAGTTGATAAAAGCTCCCCTATAGTTTGTCTTGAATCACTTATATTGGCAACTATCTCAGGATAAAGATTTTTCTCTTCCGGCTTGGCTGATTCAAACTGGTTTAAAGCGCCTTTAAAGAGGCCTTTAAGCTCAAGAGTATACCCTAAAAGCTCTTTGGGCTTTACCTTGCCTTCAACTACCCCGTAAGCCAGTTCCTTAAACCTTGATATATTGGAATATTCCTCTACTTCCTCGTAAAACTCCCCTATCTGACCCGTGTCTTCATCTAGATCCGCATATTCGGTAATCTCCTGAAAACCCTTAGTCAGCGTCTTGCCGCACCCTCCGCAAATCTTTGCTTCTTTCGGATTTTTATGACTGCAGAAGATGCAGTTTACAAAAAGCGAGGCTTCCAGTTCTTCTTTTGCTTTCTGGAATATGTCATTCATCTCTGCGTAAATTTCATAAAGTTTTTTATCCGCAACAGAGAGATCTTCCATAGCTTTATCCATGCGTTCAACCTTTTTATCCTGCAAATACATACCAAGATCAGAAAGACCTTTCTGGTACTCATTTATAGCTTTTTTCATGACTTCCCAGCGGGCTTTTGAGTTGGGATCAAGAAATATGGTCTCATCCTGCTCAAGCATGAGAAGATCTCCCAGATCCTTGGTAACTATATCTATAACCTGTTTAAGGGCATCCTCGCCGGTCTGACCGGATTTTATAGCGTTTACAACATTCTGCAAGACTATTAACCTCGGGGACGGGGTATATTCCATAGCTATACTTCCTTATAAATAACTTATTTTACTTAATTTTATTCTACATTTCTTAAAATTATTCCTTTTTATATAATGTTAACAAATTTTTAACATTTTGTTAACATTTTGGCAATAAATATTAAACTGGATTATGATATGATATAAGTGTAATATAATGATTATTCAGCGGAGGAATTATTATGGGAAAAATTGGAAAATTTCGCCAAACAGTAACTGGAACTGATAAAGCAGTGAAAATTCCTAAAAAATTGAGCCCGGAAGATGCAAAGGCGCTTAAAGCAATCTTTATGAATGTTGCAGGTGAACTCGGGTTAGGTGACGGAGCAAGACAAAAGATTCTTAATGGTATTGATGAGATGACAATAGGAGAGAAAGATTTAAGTGTAACTGCAACTAATATAAAAGAGTCTGCAGGAAAACCTTCAAAACCGGCAGTTATTAAAGGCGGTAAATCCGGAACAATCGAAGAAATTTTTGTAAAAGGTATTAATAGGTTAGATGAAGCAGAACTAAGAAGGCTTAAAGTTGAGTTTATGAATATTGCTAATGAACATGGTTTGAGTGATAAATCAAAAACAAAAATACTTAATCTTATTGACGAGACAATGGCAAAGGCGCCTAAAATTAAAGGCACAGCAACAAAGCCTCCTACAGGCCGCCAGATGAGAAGACCCGAACTTAAGGTTGATGCTGACGGTAAGTTAATAAGGTTGTTCAGAAGAGCAGCCCGCTGTTTTAAATAGATATAATAATATAGGGTTAAAACGCCCGGGAGGATATTATGGGAACAACAGCAGGAAGAATAAGCACAATAGCTTCTGTAAAAACCACATCTGCAAAGAAAACAAGAGCAGTAAAAACAAAAAAGACTACATTGCAGAAATTTAAAGAACTTGCAGAAAAAATCATTAATCATTTAAACGAAAAAATCGTAGAACATGCAAAAGATATTATAGATTCACCTGTAAATAAAATGTAATTTTATTTTGCATTAAGTTTATTGATTCTATCACGGGCGGAATTAATATAATTAATTTCGCCTTTGTATTTATTACAGAAGATAATGTAATTCTTAAGAGCTTCTGGTTTATCTCCCTTTAATTCATAAGTTCTGGCCGTATAATAATATATCATATGGTTCTCAGGCTCTTCTGAGAGTATCTTACCGAAAACGTCCAGCGCCATGTCAAAATTTCCTGTCTTTGCGAAAAACTTGCCAGCGCGTTCAAGAAACTTAATATCCCCGTATTTACAAGCCTGAAGATAGCAGTATCCCGCTTTCTTCATATCTGATACGCTTTCATAATACATTCCCATAACATTCCAGTAAAAAGATAAAAGCTCCCTGACATAATAATCTTTATATATACTGTCATCATCGAGGTTACGTATATGTATTCTTGATACCGGTATGGTTTCAGGATCTATCTTCTCCCCTTTTTTTACAACCCTTAATAAAAGACCGTACGGCTGGAGCCGGTATTTGGAATCTTTGCCCAGATTAAAACTGTAATTGAAATATATGGGGTATTTTGAATAGTTTTCATCTATAATCCTTCCGAAAACCTCCTGACGCCTTCTCTGTGCCCAGTCTTCGCTTATGCTACCGAACATAAAATCATCCCCGAGGAACCCGCCTGCCACATATCCGGAGTCATCATACATCTTTATATCAGTCCGGTATTTTTTAACCTCCTGGAAATAAAGGATGTTAAAAACTATGCCGTCGCCCGCGGCGAATATAACGGCATCTTCATCCATCATATCCATCGTGCTTTTAACAAAATCATGCACATAATAATTTTTGTGAAGATCGTTTTTATGGAAATTCCATATAAGGGGCATAAGTATAAGGAGAAGAACAATTATTTTTAAAGCATATACAGTAAATGAATTATTTTTAGTACTCTTTACAATCAGATCCCATAATAAGGTTAAACCGTATGCTATATAGCACGCGAAAATAAGGTAGCAAGGCAGGTAAAACACGGACATTATATTTATAATTGAAATGTTGTATGAAAGCTCCTGGATAAAGATAAAAAATGCGCTGTTAAAAATAAATATTCCCAGCGCAAACGCCCAGAACTTTATATCCTTCCTGCACATATTGATAAAGCCCAGTATCCCGATAACTATTAGCGGTATGCCGAACTGCTGTTTTAATTCAGTTAAGAACATCTTGAAAAATTCAAGTTTGCCGGACATTTTTATTAAATTCTCAACCCCTACAAAAGCGTAAGTCTTCCTCTGTACATGAGCAAGGAACCTTCCCAATGTTTCCGGGTTACCCCAATCAAGCACAGGATTAAACTTAGATGCTATAGGCAGGTATAAATAAGGGAGAAGCCCTAAAATAAATAACCCTATACAGCCCAGAATAAGCTTTAGATCCTTTAAAACCTGCCACCTTGTCCATATTATGAATATTATGAATAAAGGTCCCGCTAAAAGCATCGCATGGTGGTTGCATAAACTTAACCCGTAGATAAATGAGAGTATATAAAGGTATTTATTCTTATCGGTTTCACGCCAGAGCTGTAACACATAAAGGCATACGGATAAAAAGAATATATTTAACGTGTAGACTTCTGCTATAACACTCAAAGACCAGAGCTTAAAAGAAAAACAGAAAAGCATTGCAGATACAAATGCTATCTCTATCTTTTTAGTTAACCTGTATATTAATAAAAATAAAAATAATCCCGTTAATGCCGCCCAGAATCCGGACATGAAATTAACGTTCATAGCAACATTACCGAAAGGTATAAAGGTAAATAACTTTCCTAAAATACAGTAAATAGGATACCCCGGAGGATGGATTACTCCCATTGTATAAGCGCCCGTAATAAATTCTCCCGTATCTGCCGCGTAAGTTGTCGGACATACAGTAAGAAGATATATAACCAGCGGCAGCAAGAAAGATAAAATCATAAACAGCTTAAAATATTTGCTTTTGTTTTCTTCAATCATAAATATCTCCTACTTTTCCTGTTTTAACTTAAGTATCTTTTCTTTTGCTTTCTCTACATATTTCCGGAATTTCGGTTCCCCGTCATATTTGCCGCAGAATAAAAGATAATTCTTAAGGGCTTCTTCTCTCTCTTTTTTAAGTTCATACATAATGCCTTTATTGTAATATACGGGGTAATAATCCGGGTCAAGCAAAAAAGCTTTATCAAAATATTTTAATGCCTTATCAAACTGCCCTGTTTTCATGAAGAATGAACCGGCAGTATTAACTGCCTTGGCATCATCATATTTATAAATTTCTTCACAGCAGTATTTTGCTTTCTCAAAATCACGTATACTCTCGTAATAAGCAGCCATTCTGACCCAGTAACCGGAGAGTATCTTCTTTATATCGTAATCTTTATAAATAGCATCATCATCCAGATTGCGCATATATATCTTTTCAACGGGTATAGTTTCCGGATTTATTTTTTCGTCTTTTTTTACCACTTTATAAATGAGGCCGTAATTATCAAGTTTGTATTCGGAATCAGCTCCTAAATCAAACTCATAATTAAAATATACCGGGCGTACCGGGTAATTTTCCTCTATTATTTTATTAAATACCTGGCGGGATCTTTCTTCCTGCCAGACTTTTGTACGCCGCCCAAACAAAAAATCCTCACCTAGATATTCATCCGACAAAATGCCTATATGATCATATAATTTTATATCGGGCCGGTATTTCTCAACATTCTGGAGATAAAACATAGTAAAGATAGTGGTATCCCCTTTAGCGAATATAACTGCGTCTTTATCCATAATGTTCATCATGCTTTTAATAAAATCATAGGAATAATAGTTTTTACTCCTATCATTTACATGATAATTACTTAAGACAGGTATTAATACTATTAATAAAATAGCTGCTTTTAAAATAATTTTTACCGTATTATTTTTATCAATAAATCTGCTCAATAAATCCCATAAATATGATAACCCGTACCCTATATAACAGGCGAATACAAGGTAAGCCGGGAAATAATACACATACATCGAAAGCATCCTGGTAACAGTAAACTCATGCTGCTGGGTAACTATCAATACAATAGTATTGGAAACAAATATACCCAGAGTGGCGGTAAGAAACTTTATATCCTTAAAAATAAGGCGTATAAACCCTATAATCCCTATGATTATAAAAGGCAGCCCGAACTGGAGTTTAAATTCTCCTAAAAAAGCTTTTATAAATTTCCATTTCACATCCATACCGTATCTGCCAAGCCCTACATCACTGTATTCCTTGCGCATAACATGGTATAAGAAGCGTTTTAAGCTTTCCGGATTCCCCCAGTCTATGGCAGGATTAAACTTAGATGCTATAGGCAGGTATAAATAAGGGAGTAACCCTACAACAAATAAACCCAGACACCCTAAAACAAGCTTTAAGTCCTTTAAAACCCGCCATTTTGTCCATATTATGAAAAGCAGCAAGAAAGGCCCCGCAACAAGCATAAAATGATGGTTGCATAGGCTTAACCCGTAAATAAGAGAAAATATGTAAAGGTATTTATTTTTATCCGTTTCACGCCAGAGCTGTAACACATAAAGGCATACGGATAAAAAGAAGGCATTTAAAGTATAAACTTCGGCCACAACAGACTGGGACCAGAAAGTCCCGGCAAAACAGAAGAGCATTGCAGATGCAAATGAAACTTCAATCTTTTTAGTTAACCTGTATATTAATAAAAATAAAAATAATCCCGTTAATGCCGCCCAGAATCCGGACATGAAATTAACTCGCACAGCAATACTGCCAAAAGGTATAAACGTGAACAATTTTCCTAAAATACAGTAAATAGGATAACCCGGCGGATGAACAACCCCTAAAACATACGGGCCTGCCGCAAACTCTGCCGTATCCTGTGTATAAGTAACGGGGCAGAGCGTAAAGATATATATAACCAGGGGAAGAAAAAATGACAAAAGGGCGATTATTTTAAAATACAGCGATTTTTCTTTATCCATTATTTAACTCCGTTTCCAGTTCTTTAATCCTTTTCAAAGCGGCATCCAGATAAACTTTAAGATGCGGATCTGAAGCACATTTGTTAAAGAAAATTATATAATTATCAAGAGCTTCTTTTTTATTCCCTTTATAATCATACACAACGGCTTTATTGTAATATGTAAGGTAGTAATCGGGCTGAATAGATACGGCCTTATCAAGATATTTTAAAGCTGTATCAAACCTGCCTGTTTTTAAAAAAAACATGGCCGCATCATTAATATATTCAACATTAGCAGAATCATATAATTTCTCATAACAGCCGTCTGCTTTTTTTAAATCATTAACGCTCAGGTAATACCACCCCATCCTGTCCCTGTAAGCTGATATAAGATCCAGGATGTCTTTATCTTTAGTTACTATTCCGGTATCTATATGCATTACAGACCCGGGATCAAACCCCGGTTTAAACTCCCCGCCTTTTTTTAGTACTTTGTAAATTATCCCGAAAGGCACAAGCTTGTATTCAGAATCTTTATCAAACTGAAAAATATATGTAAAATATACCGGGTATTTACCGTAATTTTCATTAACCGATTTATTTATAAGATCCGTACATTCTTTCTCACATAATTTGCCGCATCTGGGATTAAGAATTTTTATATCCTTGCGGTAATTCTCTTTTTTCTGCAAACTGAGCATATGCTCCGCAACGGGTCCCTTTTCTACAAAAAGAACGGCATCTTTATCCGTTAAATCCATCATGCTTCCGGTATAATCATTTAAAAAGCTTTTTTTGATCAAATAATCCTTATAATATCCCGTATAGAATATGTAAAATGCGGTTAAAAGAAAACATATTAATAGAAAAAATATTATAAAATAATGATTTTTAATATTTTTCCCTATCACGACAGCTCCCCTTATTTAAAATCTTTTATCCCCAGATCCTTTTTCAATATTTTTATTCTTTTCTCCGCAAATTTAGTAGATTTTGTATAAAGAAGCTCCCCTTCGGTTTTAGTTAAAAAAGTAATATAATTTTTCAGTGCTTCTTTTTTATTGTCCGTAATATCATAACCTATTGCCATATTGTAATATGAAAGCGGATAATCAGGATCAAGCCGGATTGATTTATTAAAACATTTGAATGCCATATCAAAATCGCCTATCTTAAGGAAAAATCCGCCCGCGTTCGCCAGGGCATTTGCCCCTTTATATTTATAAACCTCATCATAACATTCCCTTGTTTTTTCAATATTTCCCTGATTAGCGTAATATATAGCCAGCATATCCCAGTAACTTGAAAGTATTTTCTCAATATCAAAATCTTTATATACCCCATCCCCTAAGTTGTGCAATTTAATCTTACTCAAAGGATCAAAAGAAGGTTCAATTTTATCTCCTTTCTTCTGAACCCTGAATATAAGGCCGAACGGCACAAGTTCATATTTTGAATCAGGCCCCAGATAAAAATCATAAAGAAAATATATGGGACGTTTGCCGTAGTTCTCGTCTATTATTTCTGTATAAACCTTTCTCCTTACATTTTCGCGCTCTTCCTTTGTAAAAGTGCCGAATAAAAAGTCCTCGCCTAAATACTCATCTGAAAGAGCCCCTATAAATTCATACATCTTGACATCTTTCCTATATTCTTCAACCTGCTGCATATACAATATACCAAAAGCAAGATGGTCTCCCTTAACAAAGACAATCGCGTCACGCTCCAGAAGATCCATATGACTTTTCAGGAAATCATACACATAATAATTCCTGCTCAAATCATTTTTATAATAATTAACGCCTATCTGCATAACCGCTAAAAGTAAAATTGCTATTGTAAGCACCCATTTCCATAAAGAAGAATTTTTAAAGAATTTTAAAGATATGTCCCATAAATAAGAGAGGCCGTATCCTATATAGCACGCAAAAATAAGGTAGCACGGAAAATAATACACTGACATAACCTCAGCGCGCATTATGCTGTAAGGGTGTTCCTGTATGATGATAAGAAATATACTGTTAAAAATAAATATGCCTAATAAGAGCACCGCGTATTTTACATCTTTTATAAAAGAGCGTAAAGAACCTATAACTCCTATAACTACTACTGGTATCCAGAACTGTTCTTTTAACTGGATTAAAAATTGCTTTATAAACTGCAATTTTACATCTATCCCGTACCTCCCTATATCCACATCATTATACATCCTGCGCTGGATATGCAGCATAAACCGCTTAAATGTTTCAGGATTACCCCAGTCAAGGGCAGGGTTAAACTTTGAAGCAATAGGCAGGTATAAATAAGGCAGTAACCCTACTATAAATAAGCCTACACACCCCAGAACAAGCTTTAAATCCTTTAAAACCCGCCATTTTGTCCATATTATGAATATTAAAAAGAAAGGACCTGCTAAAGTCATAAAATGGTGGTTTGTTAAGCTTAGACCGTACATAAACGAGAAAATATAAAGATATTTATTTTTATCGGTATCACGCCAGAGACAGAGAAGATAAAGACATACAGATAAAAAGAATATATTTAATGTATATACCTCAGCTACAACAGACTGAGACCATAAATCAGGAGAAAAACAGAAAAGCATTGCCGAGACAAATGAAATTTCTGTCTTTCTTGTAATCCTGTAAATTAATAGAAATAAAAATAATCCTGCTAATGCCGCCCAGAAACCTGACATGAAGTTAATACGCCATGCAATACTCCCCAGAGGGATATAACTGAAAACCTTCCCTACTATACTGTATAAAGGATACCCCGGAGGATGAAGCACCCCGCATGTATATGCGCCTGCAATAAACTCACCGTTGTCTTCGGTATAAAGTGTCGGACATGTTGTAAGAGCGTATATTATAAGCGGAAGAATAAACGAGAAACACGCCGTTATTATAAAATAAATACTGCTCTTTTCTTTTCCTGTTTTTTCTAATTTTATTTCTTCCATAAAGTTCTCCTAATAGGATTGTTTATTAATATGTTCTCTTAACTGCGGTATTCTTTTTGCCACCCATTCTATGTATTCAACATTATAAGGTATGCCCGACTTGCTTTTATTGCAATTAGCGGCAAATTTAAGATAATTCACAAGGGCATCTTTTGCTTCCCCTTTATAATCATGATAAATGCCCAGATTGTAATATATAAGGTAATGCCCGGGATCTATAGACCGGGCTTTATCAAGACAGTTGAAAGATTTATCAAACTCCTTTATATTTAAAAAGAAGGCTCCCGCGTTATTTAAAAAGAAGGGGTTATCGTATTTATAAAGCTCAGAATAATAAAGAGCCGCGTTTTCCATATCCGAAACACTTACATAATAACGGGCCATCCTGTCCAGAAAAGCAGATAAGAGCTGGCGCACATAATAATCTTTGTATATCTTATCATTAAAAAGATTGCGGACATGTATCTTTTCAATAGGCACTGTTTTAGGATCTACGGGCTCGTCTCTCCTTACCGCTTTAAATACAGGTCCGTAATAATCAAGGAGATATTTTGAATCTGCACTGAAGTAAAAAGGATCAGTAAAATACATTGAACGCCCCGGATAACCTTCATCCATCATCCTTGTATAGACTTCCCGCTGGCGTTCAGTAAGCTTTTTCTCTGTTGTAGGGTTAAATATTATATCCTCCCCCAGATACCCGTATGATACATAACCCACACCGTCAAACATTTTTACATCTTTTCTGTACCCTTCAACTTCCTGGAGGTACAGTATATTAAAAATAGGGTTGTCCCCCTGGGCTATCACATAAGAATCTTTATCCATTACGGCTAAAGAGCTTTTAGTAATATCATAAATATAGTAATTATTGCTTAAGTCGTTTTTATGGTAGTTAAACAAAATCTGTGTAAGGACAAGAAGAAGTATAAAAACGGTAAAAACGGGTTTTACAAAACGGTATCGTACTTCTTTATCCTTAAGAATATCCCATATAAATAAAAGGCCGGAACCTATATAACAGGTAAATACCAGGTAACAGGGCAGGTAAAAAACAGCCATGACTTCCGCTATCTCCCTGCTGAATACCCTTTGCTGGAGTACGGGGAATATGGCTCCTGTGGATATGAAAATTATAAATAGAAGAGTTGAGAACTTAAAATTTTTCTTAAAAAGATTCCATAACCCCGCAAACCCTATAATTATCGATAAAATACCGAACTGTCCCGCAAACTGGGATAAAAACGCTTTCATATACTCCCATTTCTCGGCAAACCCGTGAGGCCCCAGCCCCAGCGGGGCATAAGTTTTACGCTGGATATGCAAAAGAAAAGATTTCAGTGTCTCGGGATTGCCCCAGTCCAGTACGGGGTTAAACTTAGACGCTATGGGTATGTACAGATAAGGGAGAAGCCCCGCTATAAAAAGACCTATAGCCCCGAAAACAAGACCCGGCCTTTTAAGCAGTTTCCAGTCATTCCAGAGAACAAACAAGATAAAGAATAACCCCGCCACAAACATAAAATGATGGTTGGTTATGCTCAAGCCGTAAACAAATGAAAGTATGTAAATGTATTTATCTTCTCTTTTTTCCTGCCACAGGTGAAGAAGATAAAGGCATCCCGCAAGGAAAAGCATATTCAAGGAATAAACTTCCGCGGCAACGCACTGCGACCAGAAAAGCGGCGAGAAAGAAAAGAGCATGGCAGACCCGAAAGAGATAACTTCATTACGGGTAATCCTGTATATAAGGAGAAAGAGTATAAAAGCGGCAGCAGCGCCGAAAACAGCCGTCATGAAATTAACCCGCCAGGCAATGCCACCCAAAGGAATATATGTAAAGATCTTCCCTATCATGCAGTAAAGAGGGTACCCCGGAGGGTGTGTAACTCCTAATGTATAAGCTGCTGTTATAAATTCCCCTGAATCTTCAACATAGCTTGTAGGGCATAAAGTAAATACATAAAGTATAAGCGGGAGCAGAAATGATAATGCCGCTAATATTTTAAAATATATACTTTTTTTTTCTTTTCCTGTTTCTTCCGTAGCTTTATCCGATTTTACTTCTTCCATAAAATTCTCCAGACTTTAGTTTTTTATATTAAGCTCTTTTTTAATCTCATTAATTCTTTTTCTTGCGCTTTGTTTATTATCATCATCAAAAGGATAATTGGCATAAAAATAAGCATAATTTTTCAAAGCCTCTTTTTTCTCGCCTGCTATATCATAAAGAAAACCTTTATGGTAGTATGCAAGGTAATAATCCGGTTCAATACTAACAGCTCTATTAAGATATTTTAATGCGGTATTTAAGTCCCCTGCATTTATAAAAAATATTGCCGCATTATCAAGTATACCGGGCCTTGAGTATTTATAGACTCTTTCATAACAGTATTTTGCCTGTTTAAGATCAGATACACTCACATAATAATGGCCCATCATATCCCAGAAAACACTCATCATATCTTCAATATTGGCATCTTCATAAATATTATCATTTATATTGCGCAGGTAGATTTTATCTACGGGTATGGTTTTAGGATCTAAGCTCTCCCCTTTTTTTACGGCCTTATAAATTATCCCGTAATTAGCAAAATAATAATCAGAATCCTGACCCAGATCAAAAACATAATTTATATACACGGGTTTTCTGCCGTAGTTTTCGGCTATTATCTGGGTATAAACTTTTCTTCTTCTTTCTTCCAGCTCAGAAGGCGTCATTTTCCCGTAAAGAAAATCCTTCCCGAGGTATTCACCGGACAAAGTTCCCACATGATCATACATTTTTATATCAGGCCGGTAGTTCTCAACCTGCTGGAAGTAAAGTATGCCGAATATCACATAATCCACCCTTGCGATAATAATACCGTCTTCATCTACCATATCCATGGTGCTTTTCACGAAATCATGGACATAATAATTCTTGCTTAAGTCATTTTTGTAATAATTGCTTATTACGGGAATCAGTACCAGTAAGACTACAATAGCTTTAAAGCATATTTTAAATAAACGGTTATCCCTGCTGAATCTTACAACCAGCTCATATAAATAAGAGAGGCCGTATCCTATATAACAGGCAAATACAAGGTAACAGGGGATATAAAATATGGAAAAAACATCTGCACGTATTGTAGTATACTGGGATTGATTAATAAAAATAAACAAAAAACTGTTAAAAATAAAGATAATAAACAGTAAAACCCAGATTTTTATATTCCTTTTTAAAAGATATAAAAAACCACCAAACCCGATAATCAATAATAAAGCATTAAACTGACCTGACAGCTCCGCAAAAAACGATTTTACAAAATCCAGCTTTGTATCCCATCCGATATACTTAAAATACTCAAATCCCAACGGAGCATACATTTTACGGGTAATATGGTTAACTATTCCCGAGATTGTTTCGGGATTTCCCCAGTCCATTACCGGATTAAATTTTGAAGCTATAGGCAGATAAAGATACGGAGTTAAGCCCAATATAAAAAGAGCGGTACAGCCGGTTAAAAATCCCAGCCTTTTAAGAAGCTTCCAGTCACACCATAATACAAAAAGAATAAAAACAGGGATGGACATAAGCATTGTGTGATGATTAGTTAAGCTAAGCCCGCACAATAACGAAAGCAGGTAAAGATATTTATCTTTTCTGTTCTCATTCCATATTTGAAGAAGATAAAGACAGACAGATAAAAAGAATATGTTTAAGGTATACACCTCTGCCATAACCGACTGGGACCAGAATGTATAGCTGAAACAGAAAAGCATGGTTGAAGCAAATGAAACTTCAATTTTTCTTGTAAGCCGGAAAATAAGCAAAAAGAGGAAAAAAGCAGCCAGTGCCGCCCAGAAAGCAGACATAAAATTAACACGCCATGCAATATTTCCCACAGGGATAAAGGTAAAAACCTTACCTAAAATGCAGTAAATAGGATATCCGGGCGGGTGCAGTATGCCTAACTTATCGGCGCATGTGATAAATTCAGCGCAGTCTTCGGCGTAAATCGTGGGGCATAAGGTCAGGGTATATATTATTAAAGGTATAAGGAATGATAAAAAAGCAACTGCTTTAAAATAAATACCCTTATTTATCTCTTTATTATTTTCCACCATATAACACCCCTACTTTTTATTAAGCTCAGCTATTCTTTCCCTGGCGATATTTATTAAATAACTCCCGGGCTCTGCTTTATCGCAAAGGATAACATAATATTTAAGCGCGCTTTTATTATCCCCCAGCATATCATATGCCGCGGCGAGATTAAAAACCGTAAACGGGTAATCAGGATCAATGGAATACGCTTTTTCAAGGAATTTCAAAGCCATCTGTGTCTTACCCGCGTTTAAAAGGCACCCCCCCCGCATTACTCAGGGCTTTGTAATCATCATATTTATAAACCTGTTCAGCTGCTTTAATCAGGTTCTCCGTATCAGAGATGCTGTAGTAATAAAAAACAAGGGTATCCCAGTAAAAATCCAGCAGACTGACTGTATCATAATCTTTATATATACTATCATCATTAAGATTGCGCAGTTTCATTTTATCTTCAGGCATAAAAGGCGGCTTCCACCCAAAACCTTTTCTAACAACGCGGAATACTATGCCATAGGGCTGGAGATAATATTTTGAATTTCTGCCCAGATTAAAATTATATGAAAAATATATGGGGCATTTATTATAATTCTCATCTATAATCCTGTTATATGCCACCCTCCTTATAACATCTCTCTGTTCCTCACTGAGTTTTGAAAAAGCAAAATCTTTACCGAATATATCTCCCGAGACGCACCCCGTGTCTTCATACATCTTAACGTCGCCCCTGTATCCTTCAACCTGCTGGAGGTAAAGCAAGTTAAAAACTATGCTGTCTCCTTTAGAAAAAAGAATTGCGCCTTTATCCGTAAGATCTAAAACGCTTTTTGCGTAATCATAAGCAACATAATTTCTGCTTAAATCATTCTCATGGTAATTATGCCATATGGGAATTACCGCTATCAATAAAATAATTACACTAATTATAAATTTAAGTACTCTATTCTTATCAATAACCTTACCCAGTAAATCCCATATATAAGAAAGGCCGTATCCTATATAGCATGCAAAAACAAAGTAACACGGGAAATAATATACACTCATTGTCACAACGCGCAGTAAAGAATACGGGTATTCCTGTGTTACTGCTATTACAAACCCGTTAAATATAATTATCCCAAGTGAAAGAACCAGAAATTTTATATCCTTTACAACTAACCTTAAAAAACCAAGCACCCCTATAACAATAAAGACAATACCGAATTGATCAAGAAAACCGGAAAGAAAAGCTTTTACAAATTTCAGCTTAACATCAATACCGTAACTGCCGATACCCACATCACTGTAAGTTTTGCGCTGGATATGAGCTAAGAATCTTTCAAGTGTCTCCGGATTCCCCCAATCCATAACAGGGTTAAATTTAGATGCAATAGGCAGGTATAAATAAGGCAGTAAGCCCACTATAAAAAGCCCTATACAGCCCAGAACAAGCTTTAAGTCCTTTAAAATCCGCCATTTTGTCCATATTATGAATATAAGGAAAAAAGGGGCGGCTATAGCCATAAAATGGTGGTTAGTTAAGCTTAAACCGTACATGAAAGCAAAAAGGTATAGGAACTTATTCTTATCAGATTCACGCCAGACTTGTAGTAAATACATACACACAGACAAAAAGAATATGTTTAATGTATATACTTCAGCAACAACAGCTTGAGACCAGAATACCGGTGAAAAACAGAAAAGCATGGCTGATAAAAATGAAATCTCTATTTTTCTTGTAAGCCGGAAAACAAGCAAAAAGAGGAAAAAAGCAGCCAGTGCCGCCCAGAAAGCAGACATGAAATTAACACGCCATGCGATACTGCCATACGGGATAAAGGTAAAAACCTTCCCTAAAATACAGTAAAGCGGGTACCCGGGCGGATGGACAATCCCGAGTGTATATGCGCCTGTAATAAATTCACCGCAGTCTTCCGCGTAGCTTACGGGACATAAAGTAAAGGTATATATTATTAACGGAAGCAGAAATGATACGGAAGCGATTATATTAAAATAAAGATTACTTATCTTTTCTTTCATAATATCATTTACCGTCCGGCTTTTTAGTCTTTTTTATCTCGTCACTTATCTGCTTTATTCTCTTCTTCCCTAATTTCACGTATTTAGCGTACCTGGCATCCCCTTTATACTTATCCAAAGACAAAACATAATATTTAAGAGCCCCTTTACTGTCGCCTTCAAGCTCATAAACAAGAGCTTTATTAAAGTATAAAGGGAAATAAGTCTGATCAATAGACAATCCTTTATCAACATACTTTACCGCTTCTGCGGGGTTTTGGTTATTGATATAAAACGCGGCTGCGTTATTTAAAGAACAGTAATCCTCATACTTGTAAATCTGTTTATAACATTCTTCCGCTTTTTTCTTATCCCCTACCCTTAAATAATAAAATGCCATCATATCCCAGTATAAGGCGTACATTCTCTTAGTGTCATAATCCTTATACATCTTATCATCATAAAGATTCCTGATATGTATCTTAGTTAAAGGATCAAAACTATCAACAACCTTCTCATCTTTTCTTACAACCTTAAAAACAGTACCGAAAGGAACAAGCCTGTACTTTGAGGAAGCGCCCAGATAAAAATCATAGTTAAAGTAAACAGGCCTCTTCCCGTAGTTTTCATCAATTATTTTTTCTGCAACCTGCCTGCGCCTTTCTTCCTGCTGTAGTTCGGTAAGAGCCCCGAAGAGCATATCTTCCCCCAAGTATTCGCCCGTGATAGCGCCTGTATTCTCATATATAGTTATATCAGGCCTGTGGTTCTCGCAGTATTTAAGATAAAACATACTGAATACCGGGGCATCTCCTTTAGCAAAAATAATTGCGTCACGATCCATAAGATCCATGGAGCTTTTAACATAATCATAAACAAAATAATTATTGCTTAAATTATTCTGGTGATAATTATGCCATATAGGGATTACCGCTATTAACAATACAACCACACTGACTACAACTTTAAACACCTTATTCTTATCAATAACCTTAGCTAACAAATTCCATATATAAGATAACCCGTATCCTATATAGCATGCAAAAACAAGATAACAGGGAAAATAATATACTGTCATTGTTCTTTCCCTTAATATGCTGTAAGGGTGTTCTTGAATGAATATAAGGAGAATGCTGTTAAATATAAATATCCCGAATGTCATAAACGTAAATTTTATATCTTTAAAAGCCATCTTTATAAATCCGAGCATACCTATAACAATAAAGACTATACCGAACTGACCGAGAAACTCAAGCAAAAACCCCTTTATAAACATCCATTTAACATCTATGCCGAAACGGCCTAAAGCGACATCGCCATAGGTCTTCCTCTGTATATGATCCAAGAACCTCCCCAGTGTCTCAGGATTACCCCAATCAATAACAGGATTAAATTTAGATGCAATAGGCAGGTATAAATAAGGTAGAAGCCCTGCTATAAATAAACCTATACAGCCTAAAACAAGCTTTAAGTCCTTTAAAACCTGCCACTTTGTCCATATTATAAATATTATAAAGAAAGGAGCTGCCAGGGTCATAAAATGGTGGTTAGTTAAACTTAAACCATACATAAAAGCAAATAAATAAAGGTACTTATTCTTATCAGATTCTCTCCATATTTGTAACAGATACATACAGACAGATAAAAAGAATATATTCAACGTATATACTTCAGCAACAATTGACTGGGACCAGAATGCCGGTGAAAAACAGAAAAGCATGGCTGATGCGAATGAAACTTCAATCTTTTTAGTTAACCTGTAAATTAATAAGAATAAAAAAAGCCCTGCCAGCGCCGCCCAGAAAGCAGACATAAAATTAACACGCCAGGCAATACTCCCCACCGGGATAAAGGTAAATACCTTGCCAAGCATGCTGTATAGTGGATAACCCGGAGGATGGAGAACACCTAATTTATATGCACCTGTAATAAACTCACCGCAGTCCTCAGAATAAGTGGTAGGGCAAAGAGTGAATATATATACTATTAAAGGCAAAAGAAATGAAAAAACTGCTATTATTTTGAAATATAAGGTTTTATTCCCTGTATTATTATTCATAACCCCTCCACTCTATATGTAATATAATTTTACAAATATAAATAAAATCCTTGATTTTTACCCCTAAAAAAGCACCCCGGTAAATACCGGAGTGCTTTTATATATTCTACCAGTGACCTGCTTTTTCTTAACCGCAGGGACGGGTGTAAAAAACGGCATATTGCCGCGCCGCCCGCCTTCATTCTTCTTTAAAATCTTTTTAACAATTTTTCATAAACTGAACGGCGATGGCCTATCTTAAAAATAGTAATTATACTTTCTTTAATAATATAAATAATTCTGTAACTGCCAACCTTTAATTTATAACAACTGGACAACGGAGCTCTCATCCTTTGTCCAAATTTTTCAGGATCCCGTAAAATCTTTTTCTCTATAATTTTAAATATATCTTTTTGGTTTTTTTTATCAATTTCCTGAAAATCTTCTTTTAATACTCTATGATCGTATATTCCCTTATACATTTCAAAGTCCCAGCTTTTTCTTTATTTGTTCATGAGATAATGCTTTTTTAGGATCAAAAGTATTAAACCTCTCTAATGCCATCTCTCCTAGAACTTCGTCTTCTAACTCATCCAGCTGTTCTTTTGTTGCCTGTTTTTTAATAAGGTCTCTAACAAAAAGAGATATAGATATATGCAGTCTTTTTGCTTCCTGTTTTATCCAGTCATAAAGACTTGGTTCCAAAACCACCATTATTCTGGGATTTTTAGTAGACATTTTTCACCTCGTTCATCAAAAGTGTTGAACCCCCGTTTATAGTGTAGCAAAAGTGTTGAACTATGTCAATAAATAAGGGATGGAAAGTTAACATTTTGTTAACATTTTGGCAATAATCTTGTAACAACCTTTAAACAGAATTATGTTATTATATACATGTAAATCAAATAAATATGGGGATTTATTATGAATCTCAGTAATATTAACAGAATAACCACTATGGGTATTGAAGCAGGTGCAAAAACTCCTTCTAATATGACTGTACGGGAAGTTGATAAAATTTTATCCGACTGCATAAAAGGATTATCAAATGATAGTAAGTTTCTATCAATTTATAACAAGGAACTATTTGATAAAACCATTAAAGTACATTCCTATAAAACCTGTGGCGGAAATCTGGAATTTAGTGTATACTTACCAAATACTTATGATTATGTCAGTCAAAAACTAGAAGCATTATTACCAGAAAATACTTCAGTCACAAGTAAATATCTGCAGGAACTTCTAAAATTCCAACGTGCTGACGGTCCGATAGTCCCTGAATCAAAAAAGTTTATCACCAGAGAAGGATGGAATAATATCGTCAGCAAGCTAGTTGTTGATATATTTGAAAATACAGATGTTACATTTAATAAAGATAAGTCTTATTTGCTTAAGTCTACTAAAGTCAATTTTGACGGTGTTAAAAATAAAACTGAAACGACTGCAAAAAAAATAGTCGATTTCTTCGCAAGACATGATCTTGAATTTTCTGCAATTAAGGCTTTTAGAAGATCTACAGGCAAAACTGAACCTGTTAAAGCTCCTGGAACTCCTAAAACTGGAGTAAAAACAAGGAGAACTCCCACAGTCCGCATAAAATTTAAGATGCCTAATATAAAGGCTATAAAATCATCTCTAAAAAATTGGTTCCGCTGGTAAGGTAAATATAATTTATAGGAGGATATAATGGCAAAGATAAACACAGTAAATAGCACAACTACGGCTAAATCCCATAAGGTTAGTAACACTAAAGATTCTAATCTTAACAAGTTTCTTACAAAATCCGGAGAAGCTTTAAAGAAATTAGGGAAAGTACTCAAGGAAGTATTTATTAATACGGTGAAAAACGCAGTTGATCCTGATGCCCCGTATAGAGATTAGTTTTTACGGCAATTATAGTCCGGATATAAACTTTTATAATAGGTTTTAAAGCACCCTGGTATCTACTATGCAAGGGAGGATATTGCATTATTTAAGGTAATATCTCCTGTAAATAATTACTTAACCGGAGGATATGATGGCTGACAATACTGTAAATGTAACAAACGCTAAAAAAGCAATGGAAAGCCCTACAGCTAAAGCGGCATCTCACGGGTTCGGGGATGCTGAATTCCTTAATCCCGAAGTGCAGAAATACTTCGGTAAAGCTTTAAAGAAATTAGGCGAAGGGATTAAAAAGATATTTGTTAATTTAGTCAAAAACGCGTCTGACCCTGATGCCCCGCCTAAAATATAGGTTTTTATTTTAGCACCATAACAATAATCCAGGCAGAAGCTGTAAGGAATACTACAAGGTCCAGATTAGTTATATTCTGGACCCTCATTTTTGTCCTTTTTATGCCTGTCTGGTAACATCTTGCTTCCATAGCCACAGCAAGCTCTTCAGCGCTTTTGAACGCGCTTATAAAAAGAGGCACAAGTATTGGTACTAATGCTTTTGCCCTTTTTACCAGACTGCCTGATGTAAAATCAGCACCTCTGGAAACCTGAGCTTTAATTATCTTTTCTGTCTGGAAAAGAAGGATTGGCACAAATCTGAGCGCTATTGTCATCATCATTGCTATCTCATGCGCGGGGAATTTAAAGATTCTTAAAGGAAGCATAAGACTCTCAAGTGCGTCTGTTAAGTTTATTGAGGATGTTGTAAGGGTTAAGATGGATGTTAAGACAAGAAGCATCATAATCCTGAAAACCATTAAAAAGCCCAGCTCAAGACCCTGTTTTGTTATCTCTATAAAATAGAATTTACAGATTATATCGCCTTTTGTGAAAAAGACGTTGAATATAACGGTGATTATTACAAGTATAAATACTGTTCTTAAACCCCTTAATATGTATGAGAAAGGTATCCTTGATAAAATTAATGTTGTTAATACCAGCGCGGTATATAATAACATACCAGCTAAGGAATGTATCATGAATAATACTATCATAAGGATAAATACAAGAATAATCTTAATCCTGGCATCCATCCTGTGAATTATTGATGTGCCGGGTATAAACTGGCCTATTATAACATTCCTTAGAAGTTCCACTGTTTAATAAGCTCCTCTTCTATCCCGTTTAAGGTATAAACAGATGTATTTACCGGTATTCCTTCATCGTGAAGCTTATACGCAAGCTTAGTGTACGCGGGCAGATCAAGCCCCAGATTCTGTATAAAATTCTTAAGTGAGAATATCTGTTCTATAGTCTCATCAGCGGCTATCTTCCCTTCATACAGAACAACCACTCTTTTTGCAATCTGTGCTACTTCTTCCATTGAATGGGATACCATTATAATCGTTATACCGTGCTCTTTATTTAAAATATTAATCCTGTTAAGAATCTCGGCCTTTGACGAAGGGTCCATGCCTGCTGTAGGCTCATCAAGTATCAAAACCTTGGGCCTCATTGCAAGAACCCCCGCAAGAGCTACTTTTCTCATCTGTCCGCCTGATAATGAAAAAGGAGACCTTTCTTTTGCCTCGGAAACGCTTAATCCCACAAGCTTTAAGGCATCCTCTACCCTTTCTTCCACCTCTTTCGGGGTAAGGCCCATATTTTTAGGACCAAAAGCTATATCAGCGTAAATAGTCTCTTCAAAAAGCTGGTGCTCGGGATACTGGAACAGAAGCCCTATATCTTCACGCACCTTCTTGAAATCAACGCCCTTAGACGAGAGATCCATTCCTAAAACAGAGATACTGCCTGATGAGGGCCTTAATAACCCGTTAAAATGCTGTATTAAAGTGGATTTACCGCTGCCTGTAGGGCCTATAAGCCCTATAAACTCACCCTGGTTTACTGTTAGATCTATACCCTTAAGAGCTTCTGCCTCAAAAGGAGAGTCTTTCATATATGTATGTGTAAGATTTTCAGTCTTTATTAAAACCATTACTACCTGCCTACTTTCTGGGCTTTTCTTAACATAAGCAGTTTTTTATATTCATCGGCAAAATCATCTATGGTTAAAACATTTTCGGATAAATTGATACCTTTTTTCCGCAGGGAACACGCAAGTTTCGCGCCAGTCGGCAGATCAAGAGATACTTCTTTAAGCTTTTCTTCGTTAGAAAATACTTCCTGGGGGGTACCGTCCATAAAGAGAGTCCCTTTATTCATTACAATAACCCTGTCAGCAGAAGATGCCTCTTCCATAAAATGGGTTACAAGGATAATCGTAAGCCCTTCTTCCCTGTTCAGTTGCCTTATTTTATACATAACCTCCCTGCGTCCTTTAGGGTCAAGCATTGTTGTTGCTTCATCCAGAATTATATAATTTGAATGCATGGCAAGCACCGAAGCTATCGCCACTTTCTGCTTCTGACCTCCGGATAATAAATGCGGCGGGGATTTCCTGTATTTTTCCATACCCACCAGCCTTAATGACTCATCTACCCTTTTTAAGATCTGGTCTGACGGTACCTGCAGGTTCTCAGGCCCGAAAGCAACATCTTCCTCAACAATAGTGCCTACTATCTGGTTGTCCGGGTTCTGGAAGATCATGCCCACATTGCGCCTTAAGTCCCATATCCTGTCTTTATCTTTTGTGTTTATGCCTTCAATAAATACTTCCCCTTCCGAAGGCAGAAGAAGGGCGTTAAAATGCTTAACCAGAGTGGATTTGCCGGAACCGTTATGTCCTATAATTGCTATAAATTCGCCCATATTAATATTAAGGTTAATACCGCTAAGAGCATTTATCTCTTCGCCTGAAGCAAGTTTATATTTATAGTTTAAATTTGATGCTTTTATCATAGTCTTATAAATAATGTAGGGACAAGCTGCGGCCTGTCCCTACTTATTTATTATCCTTCTTTATTATTTTGTTTTAATCCCTTTGTATTTATTATACAAATTCCACTATGGATACGGGGGCGTTATCGCCTTTTCTGAAGCCCAGCTTTATTATTCTTGTATAGCCGCTGTTTCTCTGTTTTTCGCCTTCTTTATACACAGGGGCTATGACATCAAATAATTCTTTTGCCGCGTCTCTGTCCGAAACAACTCTGAAGACCTGTCTTTTGGCTGAGAGATCTCCTTTTTTAGCCAGACCTACCAGCTTATCAATAAGTTTTGAAATTTCCTTAGCGCGGGTCTGTGTTGTTTCAATTTTTCTGTGCTGGATTAGAGATGTAACCAGATTTTTTAACATCGATGATCTGTGCGACTTTCTTCTGCCCAGCGTTCTTCTTTTAACTTTATGTCTCATAACATCCTCCAAGCTAATTAGCTATATTTCTTCCTCGTCTTCTTCAATCTCAGCCGATCTTAACATAAGACCGTGTTCCTTATACTTTTCACGGATCTCTTCAAGCGACTTTAAGCCGAAATTTTTCATCTTCATGAAATCTTCTTCCTTCAGCTGGAAAAGTTCGCCGACAGTCTTAATGCCGGATCTCTTAAGACAGTTATATGACCTTATTGAAAGATTAAGGCTCTCAACTGGTTTTCCCATTAACTGGCTTTCTTCCGTTTCTTTATCTTCTTCCGAAACTATTCTAAAATCTTTAATTAAGCCGAAATAATGTTCAACAATTTCTCCTGCTTTATTTAACGCTTCCTGGGGGGTTACCGAACCGTCGCTCCATAACTCAAGGATCAATCTGTCAAAATTGGTAAGGTGCCCTACCCTCGCGTCTTCAACAACATAATTTACTTTTGTAATGGGAGAAAATATGGAGTCTACGGGTATCAAGCCTATTACTTTTTCTTCACCTTCCTGCTTCTCCGCGGGCACATAGCCTCTGCCGTGAGAAACTCTGAGCTCCATAACCAGCTTAGAATCTTTACCGGTAAGTGTGGCGATAACCAGATCGGGATTTAATATCTCTACATCCGCATCGGGAGCTATATCGGAAACCTTAACTTCTTTTTTGCCTTTTGCCTCAAGACGGAGCGTCTTTGGAAATTCAGTATGCAGTTTAAGCCTTACTTTCTTTAAGTTTAATATAATTTCCGTGGTATCTTCATAAACTCCGGGTATGGTTGAGAATTCATGAAGAATTCCTTCTATCTTTATATGGGTTATGGCAGCTCCTTCCAAAGATGAAAGAAGCACTCTTCTTAAAGAATTGCCGATTGTAGTGCCGTATCCCTTGGGCAGCGGTTCAATAACAAACTTACCGTAATTTTCTTCTACTTTAGACGTTATATTAGGTCTGCCTATATCTGTTATCATATTTCCTCCTTAATTTAATTCATGAAAACGGTTATTTGGAATAATATTCTACTATTAATTCTTCTTTAACCGATATATCAAGTTCTTCTCTTGAAGGTATGCCTTTTACAACTCCCTTATACTCTTCGGGATGGATCTCCAGCCAGTTGTAAGGGCTTCTCTTTTTAGCTTCTTCAAAAGACTCCAGCATCTGGGGGATCTGTCTTGATTTTTCCCTTAAAACTATGACGTCCCCGGCTTTAGTCAGATATGACGGAACATCCACTTTCTTTCCGTTCACCGTAAAATGTCCGTGCGATACCAGCTGTCTTGCCTGGTTGCGGGAAGCCGCAAAACCCAGTCTGTATATAATGTTATCCAGCCTGCTTTCCAGTATCTGCAGGAAAATCTCCCCTGTTACTCCTTTTCTGTGAGCGGCCTTGCGGAAATAGTTCCTGAACTGGGTCTCCCCTATGCTGTATATTCTTTTTAGTTTCTGTTTTTCACGCAGCTGTATGCCGTACTGGGAAGTTTTTTTCCTTAACTTTCCGTGCACGCCGGGAGCGTATAAGCGCCTGTCAAGCGCGCATTTCCCTGTATAGCATCTTGAGCCTTTTAAAAACATTTTTTTGCCTTCACGTCTGCATAATCTGCATGAAGCTTGTGTATATCTAGCCATCTATTGCCTCCCTAGTATTTATTATCTTAACAGCCCGCTTGTGCCAGCCATAGCGGACAGTGATAAAACAATTTATATTATACCCTTCTTCTTTTAGGCGGCCTGCATCCGTTATGCGGTATGGGTGTCACGTCTTTAATTAAAGTAACGCTTAATCCCGCTGCCTGCAGTGATCTTATAGCGGCTTCCCTGCCTGATCCGGGGCCTTTAACGTATACTTCCACGCTTTTCAAGCCCTGGTCAATAGCTTTCTTTGCCGCGGTCTCTGCCGCAATCTGCGCCGCAAAAGGGGTGCTCTTTCTTGAACCCTTAAAACCCATCATACCTGCTGAGGTCCATGCGATTGAATTACCCTGCATGTCCGTAATGGTAATAATGGTATTATTAAAGGTTGACTTAATATGAGCAACACCTTTAGATACCTTAAGCGCACCCGCTTTTTTAGAAGATTTTTTCTTAGCCATAAATTCCTCCGTTATCCCTCCCGGGATTAAGAAATAATATTTATTATATTACTTCATTATAAATAATGCTTTGTATTTTTAATTATATTAATACATTTTATTTAGCTGTCGGGGATTTTTTCTTGCCCATAACAGTCTTTCTCGGACCCTTTCTGGTTCTTGCGTTTGTTTTTGTCCTCTGCCCTCTTACAGGAAGAGATCTTCTGTGTCTTATGCCTCTGTAGCAGCCGATCTCAGCCAGCCTTTTAATATTCTGGACAATTTCCCTGCGCAGATCGCCTTCTACCTTATACTGCTTTTCTATGACTTCTCTTAAACGGGCGACTTCTTCAGCAGACAGATCTTTAACGCGCCTGCTCGGATCCACTTCCGCTTTCTCCATAATATCTCTGCTTATGTTTCTGCCTATACCGTATATATAGGTTAAAGCGATATCCGTCCTTTTATCTTTCGGTAAATCAACTCCAGCTATTCTAGCCATAATTATCCTCCATAATTCCTTATTGTGTTAGCCCTGTACCTGTTTATGTTTGGGATTAGAACAAATTACCCTTACTTTGCCGAATCTTTTAATGATTTTGCATTTTTCACATCTTTTTTTAACTGATGCTCTTACCTTCATGACACCCTCCAGTATTTACTTATATCTGTATGTTATTCTGCCTCTTGTAAGATCATAAGGCGACAGCTCTATGCTGACCCTGTCCCCCGGCAGAATTCTTATAAAATTCATTCTTATTTTGCCTGACACATGCCCGAGAACAATATGGCCGTTCTCAAGCTCAACTTTAAACATCGCGTTAGGCAATGCTTCTTTTACTATTCCTTCAACTTCTATAGTTTCTTTTTTAGCCATAAGACCTTCCAGTTAAGATACGGGGACCTTCTTTAGTTACCGCGACAGTATGCTCAAAATGAGCCGACATACTCCTGTCTTTAGTAACTACCGTCCATCCGTCCTTTAAAATATCTATTTCATACCCCCCCAGATTTATCATCGGTTCTATCGCAAAAACCATCCCTTCTTCCATGACCTGACCCAGTCCGGGCGCCCCGAAATTCGGGATTTGAGGATCTTCATGCATATTGCGTCCTATACCGTGGCCTACCAGATCCCTTACCGGCGAATAACCGTGACTCTCAACATGCTCCTGCACCGCATTTCCGATATCACTCAATCTGGCGCCGATGACGCACTTCTCAATAGCCTTGCCAAGAGCTTCCCGCGTAACATCAACGAGTTTTTTATGCTCCTGCGGCACATCTCCCACAATAAATGTGTAAGCCGCATCGGAGTGAAAACCGTCAAGCAGAACTCCTACATCTATGCCCACAATACTGCCCTTTTTTATAATTCTCTCAGGTGAAGGAATCCCATGAACAACCTCTTCGTTTATTGAGACCGTAATTGTTTTCGGGAATCCCCTGTAGCCTTTAAACGACGGTATAGCTCCGCTTTCTATTATAATTTTTTCGGCTATTATATCAAGTTCCTCGGTACTTATTCCTTCTTTTAATCTCTTCCCAATTTCTTCTATTACGCGAGCCGTTATCCGGCCGCTTGATGCTATCTTTTCTATTTCTCTTTTCGTCTTTAAAATTATCATCTGTTAACAGGGGCTTATCCCTTCATATTTCTTAATAATCAAAACTATTTTGTTTGAGATGTTCTTAATATCCTCATCTCCTCTAACTTTAAAGAGTTTATCTTCCTTCCTGTAAAAATCCACCAGGGGTTCAGTCTGCTCTTTATATACCTTAATTCTATTTAATATAATATTTTTTTTGTCATCAGACCTATGCAAAAGGTCGCTACCGCAGTTTGTGCATTTGCCTTCTACCTCAGGAGGATTGTTTATAAGGTGGTATACCGCATTGCATTCAGGGCATATGCGCCTGTTTGACAACCTTCTTAAAACCTCTTCCTCGTCTAGAACTATGTCTATGACAACCGTTATATCTTTACCGTGCACGCTTAAGGCTGTTTTTAAAAAATTAGCCTGGTTTATTGTCCTGGGATAACCGTCAAGTATAAATCCTCTGTCGCAGTCATTATCCAGGAGTCTGTGCTCCACCATTTTATTTGTAACACTGTCAGGCACAAGCAGGCCCTTATCTATATAAGTTTTTGCTTCTTTGCCTAAAGAAGTCGCCTGGGCTATGTTTTCCCTGAATATATCCCCTGTGGAAATATGCGGTATACTCAATTCCTTCGCTACTATCTCAGCCTGTGTGCCTTTACCGGCACCCGGCGATCCCAACAGTATTATATTCATCAACAGCTCCCTTTTATTACTTCATAAATCCCTGGTAATGCCTCATGACAAGCCTTGCCTCTATCTGCTGCATGGTATCAAGGGCAACACCCACGATAATAAGCAGGGATGTGCTCCCCAGAACAAAACTCACTTTTGTCATCTGCATAATATATGTGGGCAGTACCGCAATAGCGCCTAAAAATATGGCCGCTATAAAGGTAACCCTGTATAATATTCTTTCAAGGTACTCTGAAGTAGGCCTTCCCGGTCTTATGCCGGGAATAAACCCGCCGTATTTTTTCATATTATCCGATATATCGGTTATATTAAATGTTATGAATGAGTAAAAATAGGTAAAAAATACCACAAGTAAAAAGTATGCAAGACTATACCATATACCGCTCGGGTTTAATAATATTGTAAATAATCCGGAAATTTTAGCCCATATAGTGCCCAACGCGGGCTTCGGCAGGTAATTAAGCAGTGTTGAGGGCAGCATAAGTATTGATATTGCGAATATAATTGATATAACGCCGGCATTGTTTACCCTTATGGGTATATATGTGGACTGTCCGCCGAACATTCTTCTGCCTACAACCCTTTTCGCGTACTGTACGGGAACACGCCTCTGTCCCTGGTTAAGTATGATAATAGCCATAATAAGGCCTATGGTGATCAAAATGAAAAGTATTATATTTACAAAGAACAAGGCGCCTTCTACTCTGGCCTGCTGGAAAGTTCTGACAACATAATCCGGAAATCTTAAAACAATGCCCGCGAATATTATCATGGAAACGCCGTTGCCGATTCCTTTATCGGTAATCTGCTCGCCGAGCCACATTAAAAATGCTGTGCCTGCGGTTAAGGCAACTATAATTGTTAAGTAATAAAATATTCCTTTTATAAGGAATATGCTCTCCCCTGAAGGCCCTCTGTATCTTGAAAGGCTCAATGTCATCATCGTGGCTTGAAGAAGAGCAAGCCCTACAGTAAGAAATCTTATATACTGGGAGACTTTCTGCCTTCCTTCTTCCCCGCCTTCTTTCTGCAGTTCCTGCAGTTTAGGTATAACAACCGTTAAAAGCTGCATAATAATTGAAGCGTTAATGTAAGGCGTGATACCCATTGCAATAATTGAAAAATTATCAAGAGCGCCGCCCGTGAACATTCCCAGAAACTGGAAAAGCGCCCCTTTGCTAAGAAGCTCCTGCCACACGGTAAGGTTAATGCCCGGCATGCTTATATTAACGCCCAGCACAAATACAAAGAGGCCGAAGAACACAAAAAGTATCCTCTGCCTGAGGTCTTGAATTTTCATTGAACCAGCTAAAGAAGACAGCAATTAAATCACCTCTACCTTTCCACCAGCTTTTTCTATCATTTCCTTCGCGCTTTTCGTGAATTTATGCATTTTTACGGTTAAAGGTATCTCTATTTTTCCGCCGCCAAGCACTTTAACAGGCATATTCAAATTCTTTATGATGCCTCTGTTAACCAGATCTTCCGGAGATACTGTGGAATCCTTATCAAATTTTGATAAAGCATCCACGTTAACTTCCGTATACCTTATCTTATACTTATTTTTAAATCCTTTAAATTTAGGAAGTCTTCTGTACCACGGAGTCTGGCCGCCTTCAAATCCCGGAGGCTTGCCGCCGCCTGAGCGCGCATTCTGGCCTTTACTGCCGCGTCCGGAAGTCTTGCCGTGACACCCGTGACCTCTTCCGACTCTTTTTTTACTCTTTTTTGAACCCGGAGCAGGTTTCAAATCTGTTAATTTCATAAAAACCCTCCAAAAAACTTAAATTAATCTATTTTTTTAATATTTCCTGAACTTTCTTATCTCTTACCTGAGCTACCTGCTCAGCAGTTCTTAATGATTTTAAACCTTTTATTGTCGCGTATACTATATTAATGGCGTTCGGAGAACCGAGAGACTTTGTTAAAATGTCTTTTATGCCGGCAAGCTCAACAACAGCCCTTACGGGTCCGCCGGCTATAATACCGGTACCGGGAGCAGCGGGCTTTAACATAACGCGGGCCGCGCCGTGTTTAATTATAATTTCATGCGGCACTGTTGTCCCGACCATAGGAATTTCAACCAGGTTTTTCTTCGCGGTTTCAACGCCTTTTCTGATGGCGTTGGGAACCTCGCCCGCTTTACCTAAGCCTACTCCTACTTTGCCGTTATAGTTTCCTACTACCACTAAAGCGCTGAAGGAGAACCTTTTTCCTCCCTTTACCACTTTAGCGACCCTATTTACCTTTACTACCTGTTCGGTATATTCAGGCTGTTCCTGTTCCCTGTTATCCCTGTTGCCTCTATAGTTTCTGTTCATCTGATCAACCATGATTCCTCCATTTCACCATACCTTTAATTAAAAAGTTTAAAATTTTAATCCTACTTCTCTTGCGCTGTCGGCAAAAGATTTTATAATACCGTGATACCTGTATCCAGCTCTGTCAAAAACAACTTCTTTAATGCCGGCGTCATTTGCTCTTTTGGCAATGATCTTTCCCAGTTCCTTGGCCTGGTCTGTCTTTGTGCCTTCGGCTTTAAAATCTTTCTCTCCTGTAGTGGCACAAAGCAATGTTTTCCCGCCTAAATCATCTATAAGCTGGGCATACAGATATTTATTGCTTTTAAATACAGCCAGACGGGGTTTTGTTTCCAAACCGAACATTTTTTTTCTTATCCTGGTTTTTCTTTTGCAACGCAGTGAGTTTTTTGATTCTTTATTTATCATGATTTATATCCTCCTATAATCCTTATGCCGCGCCTGCCGCTTTAACCATTTTTCCGGCTTTCTTTCTTATGACTTCGTCTTCATATTTCACGCCTTTGCCTTTATAGGGTTCAGGTTTTCTTAATGCTCTTATATTTGCGGCAATCTGACCCACTAATTCTTTATCTATTCCTTTTACGGCTATTTTATTGTTGCCTTCAACTTCAAATTCAATCCCTTTTACCTCGTCAACGATAATAGGATGCGAGTAGCCAAGATTTATCTGCAGCTGTTTGCCCTGTTTGGCCGCTTTATAGCCCACGCCTACGATAACGAGATTTTTCTGGAATCCCTCCGAGACGCCTCTTACCATATTATAGATTAAAGTTCTGGATAATCCGTGAAGAGAATGAGTTGTCTTATCCTCATTTGTTCTTTCCACAACCACGGCGCCTTCAGAGAGCGAAAGCTTGATTTTAGGGCTGATTTCTCTTTGTAATTCGCCTTTCGGGCCTTTTACTTTAACAAGAGTGCCCTGGATATCAACAGTGACTCCCTGGGGAACCTCTATCGGCAACTTGCCTATTCTTGACATAACTTACCTCCATATTGTTAGCTAAATACAACTTGTGCTTTTTACCATGCGTAACAAAGAACTTCACCGCCCAGATTCTGGCTCTTGGCATCTCTGCCTGTCATGACGCCTTTAGAAGTTGACATAACGACAACCCCGAGCCCGCCGAATATTCTGGGTATTTCTTTGTTATTCACATAGACTCTTAAACCGGGTCTGCTTATTCTTTTTACGCCTACCAGAGCCTTTTCTCTGTTCTTTTTATACTTTAACTGGACTCTTAAGGTATTCTGCTTGCCGGATTGAATAACCTGATATCCTTTTATAAATCCTTCTTCGCTTAAAATTCTTAAAACATCTTCTTTGATTCTAGAAGACGGTATATCCACTGTCTCGTAATAAGCTGAATTCGCGTTTCTTATCCTTGTTAATAAATCGGCAATCGGATCTGTAACTGGCATAATTTACCTCCTAATTTAATTCATGCTCCGCGCATTATTATCATTATTATTATATAGTACTACCAACTTGATTTTGTAAGTCCGGGTATAAAACCCTTATGAGCCAGGGTTCTTAAACATATTCTGCATATGCCGAAGTGCCTGTAATAAGCTCTGGATCTCCCGCATAAACTGCATCTGTTTTTCTGCCTTGTTTTGTATTTCGGTTTTTTCTTAGTTTTAGCTACCCAAGCTGTAGTTGCCATCTGGTTCCTCCTAATTGTTTCTAATCGGGCATCCCATTAATTTTAAAAACGATTTTGCTTCGTCATCTGTCTTAGCCGTGGTTACAATTATGATATCCATGCCTCTGACTTTATCAACTTTATCATAATCTATCTCGGGAAATATAATCTGTTCTCTGAGCCCGAATGAATAATTGCCTTTTCCGTCAAAGCTTTTACCAGACAGGCCTCTGAAGTCCCTGATCCTGGGAAGCACTATGTTGAATAATTTATCAAGAAATACATACATGTTTTTGCCGCGCAGGGTAACCTTGCATCCGATAGACATGCCCTTGCGGATCTTAAACGCCGCAATGGCTTTTTTGGCTTTAGTTATAACGGGAGCCTGGCCCGTTATGGTTTTAAGATCAGCAACGGCGTTATCTAACGCTTTCGGGTTTAATATCGCTTCCCCGACACCCATATTCACGATTACTTTTTCCAGCCTGGGCGCCTGCATAACGCTTTTGTAATTGAACTTTTTGACCATTTCCGGTTTTACTTCTTTGGTATATTTTTCTTTTAACCTCATTATTATCACCTCTTATTAATCTTTTAAATTTTTAGGTGGTCTGACCGCATTTCTTGCAGGTTCTTTCTTTGCCCTCCGGCGCGACCTTAAAACCTGTTCTTGCGGGCTTATCACAGCTGCTGCATACAAGCATTAAATTGCTTACATGGATAGGCAGCGCTTTTTCTATAATACCGCCCTGGGGAATCTTGGGAGGTCTTGCTTTTGTATGTTTTTTGCCCATGTTTAAGCCTTCCACAAGAGCTGTTCCTTTATCGCGGAAAACTTTTAAAACTTTCCCTTTCTTTCCCTTGTCTTTTCCAGCCAGACATACTACCTTGTCATTTTTTTTGATCTTTATTTTACTCATTTTACATCTCCCGGTATTTATTATATGTTAAATATTCTTATAATACTTCCACTGCCAATGAAATTATTTTCATATACTGTTTTTCTCTTAATTCTCTCGCAACAGGCCCGAAAATTCTGGTACCCTTGGGATTACCCTGATCATCAATTATAACCGCCGCGTTATCGTCAAACCTTACTATTGTTCCGTCGTTTCTTTTAATCTTTTTCGCGGTTCTGACAACAACAGCTCTTACTTTATCTCCTTTTTTTATCGCGGCGGCGGGAATAGCCGCCTTTACGGAAGCTCTGACCACATCACCCACATGAGCATATTTATGTTTAAAGCCTTTCTCGACTCTAATTACCATAATTTCTCTTGCACCTGAATTATCCGCTACAACCAACTTAGATTGCTGCTGTACCATATTATCCTCCTAAGAATTTGCAAGTTTTCCAAACTATTTGGCCTTTTCTAAAACTTCAATGACTCTCCATTTTTTTCTCTTGCTCAAAGGCCTTGTCTCCATAATCTTTACGGTATCACCTGCCTGGCACTCGTTCTTTTCGTCATGAACCATAATTTTATTGATTCTTTTCATGACTTTTTTGTAAAAAGGATGTGAAAATTTCCTTTCAATACCGGCAATTACGGTTTTTTCCGAACTTGTTTTTAATACCTTGGCAACTTTGGTTTTTCTATTGTTCCTGGATGTCATAATCTGCCTCCTAACGTCTTCCCAGTTCTTTTTCTCTTAATATTGTCTTGACTCTGGCGATCTGTTTTCTAACCTGGCCTATCTTGGAATAGTCTTCCAGGTGGCCGGTCGCTATCTGAAATCTTAAGTTAAAAAATTCTTCTTTTAAACTTTTTAATTCTTCTTTTAATTCATTCTGGCCCATCTCGCCGTATTTTTTTATAGCTTCTTTTGTTTTCATAATTTTCACCCCTCTATGATTAAGTGGTATTAGTGTCTTTTCAGGAATCTTGTCTTCACGGGCAATTTAAATGATGCCAGACGAAGAGCTTCCTGAGCCACTGCTTCTTCTACACCGCCTATTTCAAATAAAACTCTGCCCGGTTTTACAACCGCCACCCAGAATTCCGGCGCGCCTTTTCCGCTTCCCATTCTGGTCTCGGCCGGTTTTTTAGTTACCGGCTTATCCGGGAAAATCTTTACCCATACTTTTCCGCCGCGTTTGGCAAATCTTGTCATGGCAACTCTCGCGGCTTCTATCTGCCTGTCTGTAATCCATCCTGCTTCCAGGGTCTGGAGACCGTACTCGCCAAAATGAACGCTGTTGCCTCTTGCGGCCTTACCGGCTCTTTTGCCTCTCTGCTGTTTTCTGTATTTTATCCTTCTGGGCATTAACATTATGACTGCCCCCCTTCTTGCGTCTTTTGTCTGGTTTTCTTAGGAAGAACTTCTCCTTTGCATATCCAGACCTGGACACCTATTCTGCCGTAAGTGGTATATGCTTCGCACTTAGCGAAATCAATATCCGCTCTTAAAGTATGCAATGGAACTCTGCCGTCAAATGTACGTTCACTGCGTGCGATTTCAGCGCCGGCCAGCCTGCCGCTGCATAAAATCTTTATGCCTTCGGCTCCGGCACGCATGGTTGCACCGATGGCTTTTTTCATGGCGCGCTTAAAAGGTATCCTTTTTTCTATCTGCTCCACAATATTGTCCCCAACCAGTTTAGCGGATAAATCAGGCTGTTTAACTTCCTGCACCGTTAAATTTATAGGGGAAGCAACCATCTTTTGCAGATCTTTCTTTATGGCCTCAATGCCCGATCCTTTTTTACCTATAACTATACCGGGTTTCGCGGTATAGATCTTCACATTGATCATCTTTTCGGCGCGTTCAATCTCAACTTTAGCTATGCCGTAGCCTTTAAGTTTATCAAGACATTCCCTGATTCTTAAATCGCTTAATAGCCATTCTTTATAATTTTTCTTTGCGGCAATCCAGTTGCTGTCCCAGGTAGTCGTTATTTTTAAACGATTAGCTTTCGCTGATGTTTTCTGACCCATTATTGACCTCCCTTTTCCATAACGGCAATTGTTATATGACTTGATCTTTTGAATATAAGGCTTGCGCGACCCATGGCCCTGGGCAGATGTCTTTTCATGGTCGGGCCCGGATCAACATAAGCTTTTGATATATATAATCTGTCAACATCCATATCAAAATTGTTTTCTGCGTTGGCAACCGCTGACTTTAATACTTTTTCAAGTTTACCGGCCGCAAAAGAATGCGTGAATTTAAGCAGAGTCATCGCTTCAGATACTTTCTTTCCTCTTATGGTATCAATAACGTATCTTACTTTCCTGGGCGGTGTCTGGACATATTTAGCTACCGCTCTGACTTCTCTGTCTTTATTTTCTTTTTTAGAAACTTTTTTAGATATTTTTGCCGGCTTAACAGTGGCTTTCTTAGTTTCTATTTTAGCCTTAACTTCTTTTTTGGCTGTCTTAGGACTGCTTTTTGCCTTTTTAACAGTATCTGTTTTACTAGTCTTGGCTCGTTTAGTGGTTTTTTTCTTCTCTTCCATATTACCAGGCCTCACTTTCAATTATTTATGCCTTTTATTTTGCTGCTGCCGCCATAGGAGCTGCTGCGTCACCCACTTTACTGGCTTTTTCTGCTTTTGAGGAATGTCCCCTAAAGACTCTCGTGGGTACAAATTCTCCCAGTTTATGACCGACCATCTGTTCCGTAACATAAATAGGAACATGTTTCTTGCCGTCATGGACAGCTATTGTATGGCCTATCATATCGGGAAATACCGTACACGCTCTGGCCCAAGTTTTAACCACTTTTTTATCATTCCTCTGGTTCATGGCTTCAACTTTTTTAAATAAATTGTTATCAACATACGGGCCTTTTTTAATTGATCTGGACATTTACGCCTCCTGTTTTATCTCTTTTTCTTCTTTCTTCTTGAGACTATATCTTTATTATTACTGTTTTTCTTCCTGGTTTTTAAGCCATATGTAGGCTTACCTGTAGGTGTTACGCTGGGCCTTCCGGGTGTGGACTTTGATTCACCGCCGCCGTGCGGGTGATCGCAGGGATTCTTGGCAACGCCCCTGTTTGTAGGCCTTATGCCCATCCAGCGTTTTCTGCCGGCTTTGCCTATGGTTATATTTTCATGATCAATATTGCCGACCTGACCTATGGTCGCCCTGCAGTTGGCGTTAATAAGTCTTACTTCCGAAGAAGGAAGTCTTATATGGACTTTTTCGCCCTCTTTTGCCAGAAGCTGTGCCCCTGCACCTGCCGAACGTACAAGCTGGCCGCCGCGCTTCGGCTGCATTTCTATATTGTGTATCAATGTACCTAACGGAATATTCTTTAAAGGAAGGGTATTACCGACTTTTATATCGGATCCCTCGCCTGATACAACTTTATCACCGACTTTTAAACCCACCGGGGATAAAATATATCTTCTCTCGCCGTCTTTATAAACAAGAAGAGCAATATTAGCTGATCTGTTAGGATCATACTGGATTGACTCAACTCTTGCTTCTATATTATCTTTATCTCTTTTCCAGTCGATTATTCTGTAAATCTTTTTGTGACCGCCGCCGCGCTGTCTTACCGTAATCCTTCCCTGAAAATTTCTGCCGCTTTTCTTTTTAAGGCTTACAAGCAGTTTCTCATAAGGCTTTGTCTCGGTTATTTCATTAAAATCCGACACATTCATAAATCTTCTGGACGGTGTAGTCGGTTTAAAATTCCTGTTAGCCATAATTTTCCTCCGTTTTCTTATTTACACATTAATGTTCAAATAAACTTACTCCGCCTACCTGTATGCTCTGGCCTTCTTTTAATGTAACTACCGCTTTTTTCTTTTCGTTTGTTTTGCCTACATACTTGCCCATTCTTTTTGTTTTGGCGGGTATTTTAATGGTGTTTACTTTTATTACTTTCACTTTAAATATACTCTCTATGGCTTTTCTTATTTCTATTTTGTTGACTGACGGATCAACTTCAAAAGTATACTTATTCAAAGTACTGTTCATTGTGCTTTTTTCCGTAACCAAAGGACTTTTAATTATATCTCTATAATCGCCTCTCTTTTTCATGACATTACCTCCTCTATATAATCAACGGAGTCTTTGGTCAATATTATAGTTTCATTACTAATAATATCGTAAGGATTAATCCTGTTTGCTGTTGTTATTTTCACGTTTTTTAAATTACCCGCTGATTTTTCTAAAATACTGTCTTTTTCCTTAACAACTACCAGAACCTTGTCATTAACCTTTAATTTGCTTAAAATTTCCATAAAATCTTTTGTTTTAGGAACATCCAGTTTTATAGAGTCAACAAATATCACTTTGCCTTCCGAAAATCTGGCGGATAATGCAGATTTTATCGCAAACTGTCTTACTTTTTTAGGCAGGGTTTTTTTATAATCGCGCGGTCTCGGTCCGAATGTTATTCCGCCGCCTTCCCATAAAGGTGAACGGATAGACCCTACTCTGGCGCGTCCTGTGCCTTTCTGTTTCCACGGCTTTGCGCCGCCTCCGCGTACTTCTGATCTGTCTTTGGTTTTCGAAGTGCCGCGTCTTTTATTATTAAGATACATCACACAGCCTGAATGTATGATATCCGCTCTTACGGGGGCTGAAAATATATCATCTTTAACCGTGATATCACCCTTGCTCTGGCCTGTTTGGCTTAATAATTTTACTTGACCCATAATTTCCTCCTCGAGATCCTTTAACTATGCTTTAGATTTAACTGATTTTCTTATAAAAACCATACCGTTTTTATGGCCGGGCACGGAACCTTTGACAAGTATTAAATTTTTATCCTGGTCTATCTGCACCACTTTTAAACCAAGTATAGTGCTCTTTGAATTGCCCATCTGACCGGGGCCTTTTTGACCTTTAAAAGTCCTTGCCGAATCGGTTGAACCGGCGGACGCAGGCTTTCTATGAACTTTGCTCGTGCCATGGCTCGCGCCCTGACCCGCGAAATTATGCCTCTTCATTGTTCCGGTAAAGCCTTTACCTATGGTTGTGCCTGAAATATCCACAAAATCACCTATTTTAAACAGTTCGCTTATTTTAAGCTCTTTTCCCAATGTCAAATCATCCAGCGAAGGAACTTTTATCTCTTTCAGGTGTTTATAAATATCCAGTTTATTCTTTTTAAAGTGTCCGGCATAGGGCTTGTTTGTCCTTTTGGCATCCTTCTTTTCATACCCTATCTGAACAGCGTTATAACCGTCTTTTTCGTCTGTTTTAACCTGTGTAATAACACAAGGACCGGCAGAAATTACCGTTACAGGAATCAATTCTCCGTCTTGAGTAAAATAATTCATCATTCCTATTTTTTTGCCCAGTATCCCTTTCATAATTCACCTCGTATAAGAAATTCGTAGAGCTTTAAAAATATCTTAAGCTCCGCAAACTATTTATCTAACTAATTAGCAGTTATCTCTATGGATACACCTGCGGGAAGATCAACTTTCATTAAAGCGTCAACAGTCTTCTGCTGGGGGTCAAAATAAATATCAATTAATCTTTTATGTGTTCTTATCTCAAACTGCTCCCTTGATTTCTTGTCAACATGCGGGGAACGCAAAACACAGTACTTATTTTTTTCCGTCGGGAGAGGCACGGGACCGGAGATCTGCGCTCCTGATCTTTTAGCTATGTCTATTATTCTCTCAACCGAACGGTCTAAAATTTCATGATCGTACGCTCTTAATTTCACTCTTAATCTCTGATTAGCCATTTTTTTCTCCTTAAATCGGCAAGCGGTCCGGGCAGTTTAAACTGCCCGCCGCTTACCTGATGCTTAACTATTCAATTATTGAAGTTACAACACCGGCTCCTACCGTTCTTCCGCCTTCTCTTACAGCGAACCT
>JBDRKI010000047.1:0-21481 GCA_043814095.1 Armatimonadota bacterium
CCTCTGCGGATCATCCATGGAAGAGATTTCCAATAACCAAAAATACGGCTAAAGCCGGAGAGGATAGAAAGGTGGCCTAGATGTGAAAATGTGACATTTCTAATTTGCTAAGAATAGGACATTTCTAAATTGCCTTGACAATTTATTCACCGCCTATTGACCTTTACCGGCAATTAAATTATAATTTGGGGGAATTTAGAAAAAATACGGGGCTGTAGCTCAGTTGGGAGAGCGCTTGCATGGCATGCAAGAGGTCGTCGGTTCGATCCCGTCCAGCTCCACCATAATCTATCATTCGCGATTTTTTGGATTTTTTTGACGGCGCTTCGCGCCGGGGCGGGCAAAAAATATAAATAATCCCACGGTTTTTTTTATTTCTCCGTAAACTGCAAGATGATTCCGTATAACTTATTAACAAATTGATATTCAAGGGCATTAATTAAACTTTCATGGGATCTGGCGCGAGTTCCCGCAAGTCCAAGCAAAGCTGTGGCAATATGAAACATCGCGTAATATCCGGCTATAATAACCCAATCAAGCGCCTCATAATCATCTGGTACGGAAAGAATATTTTTGGCTTTAGCGTTTTTTGAAATATTATTTAATAAATTTGCGGTCATAAGATTATGCCGGGCTCTTTTTATATACTATGGGGAAAGAGCTGAAAAATTTTTGTCTTTATAAATATCACCGTCTTTTAAATAGTCGTCTATTTTTAATTTCAATAGTTCTTTTTTCATTTTAGCCCCCCAAAGGTTAATTCCCAGAATTTATTGGCCCCAAAATAAATAACTTTATTTTTAAGAATCTGTTTGGCTACATTTTCTTCTCTTTCTTTCAGCATATTTATATACATTTTCGGTTCGGTTATTATCGAGTTAATATCCCGTCCGTAACTCATCCTTAATACATTGCATTCGTTTTCTATTATTTTATCATATTTATCTTTTGACAGAGATATAAAGAAAAGATCTATATCGCTTTTTGCTGTTGCTGCTCCGGTAACCGTTGAACCGAATAAAACAAGGGCAAATATGCCATAGTTTGATTTTTCGTTAACTCTAACGGCGAGTTCGTTAAGCGCTTGAGATAGTACGCCTTGCTTTTTTGTAAAGTATTCTTTTTCGTAAACGGAGAAAATAGAAAGCAATTCTATAGCCTTTTGGTTTTCAAAATTAAGAGAGCAAAGGGTTGCTTTGCCTTGGACGACAGCTTTTAAAACCTGTTCTTTTATTAAACTTTGCACGTAATTATATGTTGTTCCATAGGGTTTTGATAGTAGTTTGGAAATTTCATGTATACTGCAAACCTTAATAGGATCATTATAAAATACTTTTATTATTTCAATATATTGATTCATAATCTCCAACCCCACATTATCAGATTTAAGATAATATTATCATAAAATTGACATCTTCAATAAAGTATTGTATAAACTATATTAGATACAAAAACACCGGCATCCAAAAGAGCCGGACGGATTATGAATAATAACTGATTTCATATATCAGCTTGGATCCCTAAAAGGACCGAGACAGGAAAAATATGGAATATTACGATTAGAACCTTCCTGTTCCGGGAAGGTTTTTTGTTTAGTAAATACTCTATCAGGAGTTATTATGAAAGATACAAATAAAAGCAAAAAAATAATAGTTATAGGAACAGGGGCGCTAGGGAAAGCTATCGCAAATAAGCTGAAAAAGACAGGCTTTAACCTTATAGGGATAGCAAGCAGAACGGCTAAAGCCGCGGACCGCCGCTCATACCCGCTCGGCAAGATGCCGGATGCGGATATATATATCCTCGCGGTACCCGATAAGGCAATAAGCGGCACCGTAAAAAAAATAGATAAAAAAATTAGCCGTAAAACTATTTTAATTCATTTAAGCGGCACTTTTTCTTCAGACATCCTGAAAACAAAAAATAATAACCTCTGCGCGTCATGCCACCCTGTGGGCTCGTTTAAAAATCTTGAAAAATCCATTAAACTCCTGGAAAAAGCGCACTGGACTCTTGAAGGAGACAAAAAAGCAGTTGATTTTATGGCTTCTTTTATAAAAAAACTGAGCGGAAAATATTACATAATAGAAAAGAAAGATAAGCCCCTTTATCATGCGGCATGCACACTTGCTTCAAGCGGATTATTAAGCCTGATATATGCATCGCGGGATATGTTAAAAGAAGTAAAATTCGCGTCTAAGCCCGCGCTCAATGCCTGCCCCTCCGAGATTCTCTGGCCGCTGGTGCTGAGTTCTCTGGAAAACTTAAAGCAGTCGGGCTTCCCCGAAGGGCTTACAGGCCCCTTTGTCCGGAACGATACCGGTACTATAAAGCTTCATAAAACCGCATTAAAAACTCATAATAAGGAAATTTTAAATATTTATAAAACCTTATTCAAGTTTACAAAGAACAGGAGTAAAAAACATGAACGGAATTAATAAAATTTACGCCCCCTATATCACCGCGAAAAAGCTTACAGGACAGAAAATAACAATGCTTACCGCTTATGATTACTCCGCGGCAAAGATACTGGATAATGCCGGTATTGACGCTATACTTGTGGGCGATTCACTGGGCATGGCTGTTTACGGAGACGAAAACACGCTCTCTGTTTCCATGGAAGATATTATAAGGCATACAAAAGCGGTATCACGCGGGGCAAAAAGAAGCTTGATAGTTTCCGATATGCCTTTTATGAGCTACCAGGTTTCCCCCGAAGAAGCCGCTTACAACGCGGCCCGCCTTATAAAAGAAGGCGGGGCAGAGGCGGTAAAACTGGAAGGCGGGAGAGAATTCTCCCAGGCCGTAAGCAGGATTACAAAATGCCAGATACCCGTTATGGGCCATCTGGGACTTACTCCCCAGTCCGTATATAAGTTCGGCGGGTACAAAATGCAGGGAAAAAGCAAAGACGACGCAGACAGGATAACCGAAGACGCGCTTCTTCTTGAAACTTTAGGCGTATTCGCTATTGTTCTTGAGTGCATACCGGCCGAACTGGCAAGAAAGATAACGGAAAAATTAACCATCCCCGCGATAGGAATAGGATCGGGGCCTTACTGCGACGGGCAGGTTCAGGTTATAAACGATATCCTTGGATTAACGGAGAATCTACCGCGCCACGGGAAAAGATACCTTGACCTTAATTATGAAATAACCAAAGCGGTTAATGATTATAAAAATGATGTATTGAGTGACCGGCTGTTTAAAAAAGAAGGTGTAAGTGTTAATAGTTAAAACAACCTCAAAATTAAAAAAAGAAATAAGGAAAATTAAAAGGCGCGGGGAATCAATCGGCTTTGTGCCTACAATGGGATACCTGCATAAAGCACACCTATCCCTTGTGCGAAAATCCAAAAAAGAGAATGATAAAACAGTTATATCTATTTTCGTAAACCCGCTTCAGTTCGCGCCGGGTGAAGACTTTGAAAAATATCCCAGAGACGGAAAAAAAGATATAACACTCTTGCAAAAAGAAAATGTAGACCTTCTTTTTGCTCCCGATGCGAAAGAATTATACCCTGAAGATTTTAAAACAACGGTTTCTGTTAAAGACATCCGGGACTCCCTGTGCGGGGCCTCGCGGAACGGCCATTTTGACGGGGTATGCACGGTTGTTAATAAACTATTTAACCTTGTTGAACCGGATAATGCCTATTTCGGACTGAAAGACGCACAGCAATTAATAATAATCAAAAAAATGGTTAAAGACCTTAATATGAACGTGAGAATAAAAGAACTTCCGACCATAAGAGAAAAGGATGGACTGGCGCTTTCTTCAAGAAATACATGCCTTACAAAAGAAGAAAGATCCATTGCTCCCGTATTATATAAAAGCCTTAAAAAGGCAAGGAAAATGACAAAAAAAAACAAAAGATCCTGAAAAGATAATAAATGCCGTAAAGAAACAGATAGTTAATGAAACGGAAAACAAAGCTGTTATTGATTATGTAGACATAAGAGATTTTAAGACTCTTGAGAAAACAAACCGTATAAACGGAGACATACTGATAGCTCTTGCCGTTAAAATCGGAAAAACAAGACTAATAGATAACATCCCGGTTAAAAAAACGGAGGTTTCCAATGCATAGAACCATGTGTAAAAGCAAAATACACAGGGCAGTTGTTACCGATGCAAACCTTAATTATATAGGAAGCATTACAATAGACCGTGCCCTTATGCAGAAAGCCGATATTACGGAATACGAACATGTCCATGTGTTAAATTTAGACAACGGCTCAAGGATTGAGACTTACGCGATAGAAGGCGAAGAGAATTCCGGCACAATATGCCTTAACGGGGCGGCGGCTCATTATTTTAAAAGAGGCGATAAAATCATAATCATTTCATACTCATCATATAATGAAGAAGAATTAAAAGCATTTAAGCCTAAAATTGTTTTTGTTGATGAGAATAACCGCGCGGCGGATAAAAAAGAGGTTCTTGAATTATGTTAAAAGGAAAAAAAATACTTTTAGGCGTAACCGGCGGGATTGCCGCATATAAATCCGCATATCTTGTAAGTAGCCTTATAAAACAGGGTAATGAAGTTAAAGTTGTTATGACGGACTCAGCGCAAAAATTCGTAGCGCCTTTAACTTTCAGCACATTATCACGCGGTAAAGTTTATACAGATATGTTCCGCAAAGAAAATGAATATGATATAGAACATATCAATCTCGGCAAGTGGGCTGATTTTATCTTAATAGCTCCGGCGACATATAATACAATAGGGAAAATCTCTTCAGGTATTGCCGATGACCTTTTATCATCAATAGTTGCCGCCTATACAGGAAAAATATTTTTATGCCCCGCAATGAATGACGGTATGTATAATAACCCTGTTTTAAAAGAAAATATTGAAAAACTTGAAAAACTGGGTTATGTGTTTATGGGTCCGGAGACGGGAAGACTCGCCTGCGGGGATGACGCGGAAGGAAGAATGACAGAGCCGGAAGATATAATAAGCTTTCTTGATAAGCTTTATTCCGGGAGAATGACAGAGCTTAAGCTTAAAGGCAAAAAAATCCTTATCACGGCAGGTCCCACAAGAGAAGCCATAGATCCGGTAAGATTTATATCCAATTATTCATCGGGAAAGATGGGTTATGCCCTGGCAGAGGCATCAGAAGAGGCGGGCGCGCAAGTCACCCTTATATCCGGACCTACATCCTTAAAAACACCTAAAAACACAAGATTAATAAATGTTGAAAGCGCTGACCAGATGTTAAAATCCGTCAACAAATATTTCCCCGGCACAGATATATTTATAAGCTGTGCCGCTGTATGCGACTACAAACCGGAAAAAAAACAATCTCAAAAAATTAAAAAGAACAGGGACTGCATCACACTGGATTTAACAAAAAATACTGATATTTTAAAAGAGGCCTCCAAAAAGAAAAACGGCGCGTTAATTGCGGGCTTCGCGGCAGAGAGCGAAAACATTATAAAAAATGCCAAACAAAAATTAAAAGAAAAAAATCTAGACATTATAATCGCGAATGATATCTCCCGGAAGAATTCCGGATTTGAAAGTGATTTTAATAAAATTACCGTAATAACCAAAAACGGGAAGGTGAAAAAGTTCAATAAGATGCTAAAAAAAGACTGCGCGAAAATAATTATGGAGGAGATTTATGCTTTTAGTAATTGATATAGGGAACACAAACATAGTCCTTGGAATATTTGAAGGCGATACATTAAAGCACACATGGAGAATACACAGCAAAGAAAACATGACAGAAGATGAGTACTATGTCCTCATAGACGGACTGTTTAAAGAAAAAAATATCTCAAAACAGAATATAAAAGATATCGTTATGGCATCTGTTGTGCCTCCTCTTGAATATGTATTTAAAAAACTGGCACAGAAATATTTTAACATCCAGCCACTTATGCTCGGGGCGGGAGTAAAAACAGGGATAGACATAAAAACCGATAACCCCAGGGAAGTAGGAGCGGACCTTATAGCGGGCGCGGCGGCGGCGCATAATAAATACAAGAAAGCGGCAATAATCATAGATTTCGGGACAGCAACAACCCTTACGGCCATCTCATCAAAGGGAGAATTTTTAGGAACATCTTTCGCGCCAGGGGTACTGATATCGCTTGAAGCGCTCTATAGAAGAGCATCCAAACTGCCAAAAGTAGAGCTTACTCCCCCGAAAAGAGCCGTCGGGAAAAACACAACCGAGAGCATGTTAAGCGGCATCTTTTACGGAACAATCGGTCAGATCGAAAACATAGTAAAAAACATGAAAAAAGAATTAAACGACAGAGAAACTATTGTCATAGGAACAGGCGGGGTAATAAAACTTTTTGAGGGCAAGATGGATTTTATTGACCATATAGAACACGAACTTGTTCTTGAAGGATTAAACCTCATTTACCGTAAAAACACAATTCTTATTTCTGCCCGGTAATATTCTTTGAAAAATCAGAAAGCTCGCCGTCTACTTTGAAATTATATGTTCCCTCTTCTATTTTATCTGATTTGATAAGTTTAAGGGTTTTGATTTTCTGGCTTTTAATTTTATGCTCTAATTCGGGCAATATTTCTTTAGTCTCTATATTAACAAGGACGCCTTCTTTGGCTTTATTTATAAGGACTTCCAGCATCGGAAAATCTTCATCGCCTGTTAATTCATAAACTTTGAAATCTATCTGTTTTTTTGCGTGGTCAACTGACGCGATTTTCCACTTCAAGCCGAAATTCCGGTTGGATTTTTCAATTATTTGAATCTCGCGGTTTTCCATGCCGAAAGACGTGCTTTTAGCCAGCTCATCAAAAGGAACCACGCTTATATAAACCGATTCGGAATCTGTAATAAGAATATTATTTCTGGTATCCAGCCCGCTTATAAGTTCTACATATATTCCAGCGTGTTTTAGGAAATCCGCCGTTTTTAAATTTTCTTTTACGTCTTTAAGTATTACTTTTACCGCTATGCCTTCTTTTGCTTTTGCGGTTAATGCCTTTAAAATATCCTTGTCGTTTAAATAAACGGCTTCAACATAAACAGAGGCCCCTGCTTCATTAATAAGCTTAAGCAGGTCTTTTTTATATTCCGCGTTCTGCCCCGTAAAAAGCGCGTCTTTTGCCTGAGCTAAATATTCATAGATAAAATCTTTATCCAGTTTCTGGTCAAGTTCCGCGACAGCTCCTTCATCACAGCTTACAACCGCTTCAAACGAACCCTTTATTTCTTTATCAAGCCCGCAGGGTAGAATCACTGAAATTTTCCCGTCAAAAACCGCCATTGTATTGTCTGCATCAGAACCCGGCGAACACACAACGGATTCCGTAAGCTCGGGCGGCCCGTCATAATACGCCGCGGAATCCGGCGGCAGAATGATTTTTACATCCACTCCCCTTTTCTTTGCATTAACAAGACTTTCCAGTATTTTACCGTCTTCAAGAGCGGATGAAGATATCGTAACCGAAGTCGCGGAATGATTGATAAGCTGGGCCAGAGATTTTTTTACGCCTTCATCATCCATAAGATATGTACGGCCGGCCGTTTGAGAGTATACTTCATACTCGTCAAACACTTTCTCAACAGCGCCATCCGGATCAAAAAATACAAGCCCCATCTCCCTGTTCATTGTAAGTCCGTGAGTGGTGAAATTCTGCGAACCCACAAAACTTAAATTATTGTCCGGATCATAATCTTCTGCGTCCACGGCTACGGCTTTCGCGTGCAGCCAGGGAGTTTTTAACGCCTTTACTTTTATGCCGTTATTTTTCAAGACCATCACGGTCGCCTGATTTCCCTGCGCCTTATGGGGATCCGCCAGAATAACAAAAACATCCACGCCTTCTTTCTTTTTCTTTATGAGAGCTTCTATAACATACTCATCTTCAAACCCCTGTATTAAAATATGCACTGATTTTTTCGCGCTTCCTATTAAGCCGACTATCCTGTCTCTCGCATAAAAAGACTGTTCATCGGTAATGCTGGTAAAGGGGCTCATGGTAAGCCCCGTGTCTACATAAAACTGGGTAGCAAGTTTTCTGTCCCAGTCTGTCATAAAAGAAGCCGCCATCTGGCCTGTAATGGCGGGGTTATTAACAACTACAACTCCCATATCCAGATTCTTTCCGGTAAAGCTGGATTTGCTTAAGTTTCCGGTTAATATAATGCCCGCATTATCTACAAGCAGGCTTTTTTCGTGAGTTGTCTTATTTCTGCCGAAATAAGGGTTGGTTGTTCTATAATTAATGCCTGCATCCCTTAATTTTCTTCTCACTGCATAAGAAGGATTAAAATGATCTTCTGTCCAGTAAAAGGGATCCGGCTCAATCATTACTTTGACATCAACACCGCGGTCCCTGGCTTTTATAAGTTCATCGGTTATCCTGCCGTCAACATCTGTGAATATATATACTTTTATATAGATTCTGGTTTTGGCTGATTTTATCCAGTTTAAAATATAATCAAGAGATCCGTCCATAATAAAAACACCGGGCACAGAAGCAGCAGATTTTGCACCTCTGGCATCCGGCAATTTAATCTTAGGAATACCAGCAGATATATTATTCATATACCGTTCCTTTACAAGTAAATAACAATATTTACTTAATTAACGGGAGAACGGCTGTATTGGTTAAATTATACCCTTTTTTTTATATAAAATGCAAGCCTCGCTTAATCAATGCAGGATTTATGTAATAATAAAAGAATTAACTTAAATTACTATGAAGAAGATTAAAAAAATACATGGTTATACTTTAATTGAAGTTATGCTTTCTATGTTTTTTCTTGCAGTCTGCATTCTTTTTATAATCTCCGTATTCCCCACGGCTACTTCCGCCATTAAAAAAGCAGAGAATGTTGAGGTGGCAACCAACCTAGGTGATAAAGAACTGGAATATAACAGGCGGCTCTCTTTTGCCTCTATATCCGGCTATTCCGGCACTTATACATATAATGGATTTAGAAACGGCGCAAATTATACACAGAATTTTATATATAACGTGACTGTATCGGATATATCTTCCGACCTTAAAGACGTCCTAATAAATATAACATGGGCGGAGAAGAGCAGCTCTAACCACTCACTTAGAATGGAGACAGTTGTATTTAATGAAACTATATAAAAGTTTGAATATAAAAAAGCCTAAAGGGATGACATTAATAGAACTGCTTGTGGCGGCTGCGATAACTGTTTTAATTACCTCTTTTATAGCTACCACTTTAATAATATCTTTAAAGTACTGGAAAATTATAGACCTAAAATCCGAAGTACAGCTTAACGCCATGGTAGGCATAGAAGGGTTAAAACAGGATATCTCCTCGTCAAACATAGGATCCTTTACCGTAAATTCAAGCTACCCGAAAGCGGTAAGCTTCCAGTCCGCGCTATATAACGGACAATTTTACGCTAATGCAGACGGTACGCCCGCCTGGCAGACTTACATAATTTATTATCTGGCGGCAAATACCACCGACTTAAGAAAAAGAGAGATTTATTCTCCGGGAGCCATAGCCCCCTTATCACAGCCCGCTCTTGTTTCTTACTGTGACGGCACGGGTGTTTTAAAAGCAATAGACGTAAATGATTTCAGCGCCGCGCTCGGCTCTGATTATGTTGATATACTTATAAAAACAAGAATGGATTATAAAGGCAGTGAAAACTCTACAAGTTTAACAATGAGAGTGTATCCTAAAAACTGAGGTAAAAGATGAATAATAATAAAAGAAGGGGCATGTCATTTATAATAGTTCTGCTTACTGTTTCCCTTCTTGTTATAATAAGCTTCATGGTTGTTGTTTTAAACGCCCTTAACCTGCAGATGGTTACTAAAAACAGGGATACCGTAAAAGCATACTGGGCGGCGCAGGCCGGACTTGCTGACTCTCTTGCCCAGTTAAAATTAGATCTTAACTGGGCGGCCGGTTTTGCAAGCAAAGCCATGAATAACAATGAAGGCAACTATACCGTTACATTCACCCCCGGATCCAATCCTTACTCAACAAATAATACCTCAGGGGGTACTGCCGTAACCGGATGGAATAATACAACCGTACCCGCGGGATGCGTGCATCTTGTTTCTACTGGAAGCTTCGGAAAGGGCATAAAAACTTCACAGGCTATCGTATATGGTTCAAGCGGGGGGAGTTTTTTCAGATACCCCTACCTTACACAGGATAAAATAACAATAAACAGGGGATTTGTATCTGACAGCTTTGATTCTTCGGTAGGCACCTACGCAGAAACACAGCAGAATTCAAACGGATCTATAAGATCAAATGATACACAGAATAATACTGTTAATATATCCGCCACCGGCGGGAGCCCCTCTTATGTTTACGGGGATGTTATAGTGGGGCCGGGCGCGGATGTTAATACTGCAATAAGTATAGCCGCAAATGCTACTGTTAGCGGTTCTTTAATTGCCGCAGGTTCTTTATACAGTTTTCCGGAGATTACCGTAACGCCTAATTCAAATAATTTATCAATATCGGGAGCTCAGTCACTGCCGGCAGGGACTTACGGCACACTCTCCTTAAGCAAAAACGCCCAGCTTACGCTTACAGGAACGGAATACACATTTGACACGGTTTCTTTCGGTAAGGATGCACAATTAATAATCCCGCCCGGGAGTGATCCGGTTACCGTCTATTTAGACGGCAATATGGATACAAGCGGCGGGTCTATAGTTAATAATACCTTAAAGCCGACACATTTGATATTCTACGGTTCAGATAACTGTTCAACCGTAAAATTATCGAGCGACGCATTTCTTGCAATTTATGCAAGAAATGCTACTTTCTTCCCGTCAGGCTCGCTCGCGCATATATACGGAGCAGTAGCAGTAAAGCAGATGAACGGTAAAAATAACCTGCAGGTGCATTTTGACAGAGCACTGGGAGATATGGAAGTGCCGGGTTATACAGCAGAAGGCGAATTAATAATAAAATCAAAATGGTAAGGGGTATCTTATGAGAACCATAGAACAGAAAATCAAGGAATTCGGCGATACACTGGTACAGGCAGATTTAATATCTCAGGAACAGTGGGATAAGCTTCTTGAGGAATATAAAAATTCCAATTTGAGCATAGATAAATTAATTATTGCCAAAAAAATATTCGGACCCAATGAAACCATGCAGATACTTGAATTATATTACGGGGTTCCTTACGTAAATCTGTCAGAATATATTCTACAGAGGGAAGCATTAGAGCTTTTATCCGAAGATTTCTGCCGGTCCGCTAAACTCATACCGATAAATCTTAAAGACGATAAACTTGTCGTTGCTATGGCAGATCCCACAGACATACTTGTGCAGGATAATCTGCGCAGTTTAACAGGAAAAGACATACAGCTTGTTTTCGCCGATGAAGACAGTATTATAAGGGCGATTGATATGTATTACGCGGGAGCCAAAACCTATAAACTTTCCGATTCAGTAGAAGGATTCGGCAAAGAAACAATTGAGCTTGCCGAGAGCGTCCAAAAAATGTTAAAGCTGGGAAAAGAAACCCCCGTAGTCAGTCTTATAAACGATATTCTTTTAAAGGCAGTATCCTCAAATGCAAGTGATATTCATATTGAGCCAACAAGGAATGAAGTAGTTGTCCGCTTCAGGGTTGACGGAATGTTAAGGGTCTTTTTAACGGCTCCCATACTCCTGCATGCTCCCATAGCGTCACGCATAAAAATCATGAGCGGGCTTGATATATCGGAAAAACGCATGCCCCAGGACGGCAGGGCGGACATAAGGGTAAGGGACAGGATAATTGACTTAAGGGTAAGCACGCTCCCTTCTATTTTCGGAGAGGCTGTCGCGATAAGAATTTTAGATAAAAAGCTTGCCATACTTGACCTTGAAAACATAGGTTTCTGCAAAGAAAACCTGGCGAAAATAAAAGAAATGATCACCAGCACCTACGGCATGCTCCTTATATGCGGCCCTACCGGCTCGGGTAAAACAAGCACGGGCTATGCGATATGCAACAGGATAAAAAGCGTAGAAAAAAATACGATAAGCATTGAAGACCCTGTTGAATACCAGGTTGATGATATCACCCAGGTCCAGATAAACCATGAGATAGGCCTTACATTCGCCAAAGTCCTGCGCTCAATATTAAGACAGGACCCGGATATCGTGCTTGTGGGTGAGATGCGCGACCTTGAAACCGCGGACATTGCCGTTCACGCCGCTCTTACCGGCCACCTTGTAATAAGCACCCTCCACACGCAGGATACGGCAACGGCCATAGCCCGCCTTCTTGATATGGGGATACACTCATATCTTATTAATTCGGCGATAAGAGGAGTAATATCCCAGCGGTTGGTAAGAAAAATATGCCCTAACTGCAAAAAAGAGATACCCACGCCTCTTGACCTGTGGAAAGTGGCTTTCGGCTCCCAGTATACTGTCCCCGAAAAAATATTCAAGGGTATGGGATGCAATGTATGCTTCGGCACGGGGTACTTCGGCAGAACAATAATAGGGGAAGTACTCCCCATAACAGAAGGAATAAGAACCGCCATTGCGGTAAACCCGGAAAAGAATAATATCCTTATGGTCGCGAAAGACGAAGGGCTGATCACATTAAAAGATGAAGCAATGTTAAAAGCCAAAGAAGGAATTACGACTATTGATGAAGTAATAAGAGTAATTTTATAAAGAGGGAATAAGCCATTTGTAAAGAAGGTTATATGTTATGAAAAAATTAAAATATATACTATATATAGCAGTTTCGGGGCTTATTCTGCCTTTATTATGCGGATTCAGGCTTCCTCCGGATTCCGCCAAGGAATTAATCCCCGTGGAAACAATACAGAGCCAGGTAAGCGGCTTTAAATGGATAACCATTATAGCCCTTATAATTCTGGCAATTTCGGTAACAGCCAATATTATATTAATACTTTACATGCTGCGCCAGCAAAACCAGATATCTGACGCTTTGCTGACCATTAAAAATTACAACGCGAACAGGGACGCGGTAAACCAGATAGCGGAAAAAGTCAGAGTTTATACAAACCAGGAAAAAAAAGATGATATTGAGGTAATAAGGAAACAGAAGCTGGATTAAATAAAAGGTGAAAATAATGAGTGAGATGATAAAAATAGGAGAAGAGGGGTATAATGTAATTGAATTTTATACCAATTTCCTCCATGACCTGCGTGCGGAACTTACTATTATAGGCGGATATGCCTCAATAATATCCGAAGAAAGCGAAAACTCCGAAATAAAAGCAAATGCGGAGCTTATCTCCGATTCGTATAAAAAAATGGCCGAAGCAATAAACAACGTAAACGACCTTATAAGGATAGAATCAGGCGTTACCAAATTTAAAAAAGAAGATATAGATCTTAAAAAGATTATAAGCGACATTCTGCTTGAAAACGCCAAACTTTTGGAAGAAAAACAACTTGTGGTTGAGTTTAACCCCGATAGCGAACAGATATGGATCACAAGCGATCCGGAAGGAATACAAAAAGCATTTACGCATATAATTGATGCTTCCATCGGCTTCTGTCCCATGGGCAGCCGCATCAAAATCAATATAATGCGCGGTGAAAAAATCTGGAAAGGCTACCTTCAGGATAACGGCCCCGGCATACCCGTGGAAGACGTCCCGAACTTATTTAAGCCGTTCCAGAATATACAGTCGCTGTCATATACCGGGCAGAGCAGGATAGGCCTTAAGCTTCTTATTGCGAAAGAAATATTAGGGCACCTGGACGGAAAACTCTGGGCCGAAAGCCAGCCGAATAAGGGGATAAAATTGAATTTTGAACTACCGGTTAAAAAAGAAATAGAGAAAAAAAGAGTCCTCATAATAGAAGACAACCTTACAATAGCTAAAATGTGGGAAGCCAAACTTAAAAAAACCTATACTGTGGATATCGCGCCCAACGGTCCGGAAGGATTAAAAAAAGCCCAGGAGCATCATCCCCATATAGTTATACTGGATATACTTATGCCGGGCATGGACGGGTTTGAAGTCTGCAAGCAGTTGAAAGCAAATCCCGAACTTGTCAATGTGCCTGTAATATTCTTATCCAATCTGCTGCAGGAGCACCTGAAGGAGAAAGCCAAAGCTGCCGGCGCGGTAGATATTATAACTAAATCTTCGGTATCCCCTTCCGACCTGGCCGCCAAAATAGAAGAAATACTGGCCAAATATCATACCGATACCGGAGAATAACCAACACAAAACACAGCAAGCGGAGCAGCGAAAATGATTAGCACCCTGGTTTTAAACCCTGAAATAAAAGATATATCTTTTATAGAACAGTTAAGAAAAAGTAAAAAATACAGGATCACGGGCGTAGTTACTAACAAAAAGACGCTCCCGCGTTACTTTAACCGGTTGAAAATTATTCATCCAAACCATATCAAGGGGATTGATTTGCGTAAAATAGATCTTCTCCTTGAGCTAAATCCCAGCAAAAGCTTAATATTTGAAATCGCATCGGACTACCTGTCCGAGATAAAAGTAATCACGCATAAAGATTATAAAGTGCTGTCTGGTATTTTTTTCAATAACAAAAAACACCTTGAAAGGCTTATTGATATCACAAAAAAAGACTCCCGCCTTCTGGAATTCAAAAAAGGGTTAGACAGAAAATTCCTGGAATTCGCCATAACGCTTGAAGTTTCAAGATTTATAAACGCCCCGCTGGGCCAGGCAGGCACTGTTGAGGCCCTTTTCAATACGCTGCACAGAAAGATAAACATAAGCGCGTGCGCCGTTAACTTTTTTAAGCCGGACATAAATGAGCTTTTCGCGACAACCAATATGAATATGGGGGAATCCCAGAAAAAAACATTCATAGATAAAATAACCGATTTTTCAAAAGAACTCTCAAAAAAACAGACCGTATTAAAAGAGCTGACTCATACAGACTTGCGTAAAAGCAAAAAACTTAAATTATTTAAAAATTTCAAAATAACATCGGGAAACCTAATTCTCGGCGCCTTAAGCGTGGCATCGGTAAAAAACCGCCTGACACAGAAAGAAATAGAATTCATAACTATTCTTGCAAAACAGTTCGCCGTGTTTCTTGAGAATGATTACGATAAAGAACTCCTGGCAAAAGAGAAAAACATCATAGAATCAATCGTACAGAGCATGGCTGAAGGCGTGATATTCGTTGATAAACAGCAGAGGATAGCTATTATAAACAATGCGGCCAAGTCAATTTTAAACATAAAAAAAGAAGTCCTGGGCAGGAAAATTTACACCTATATTAAAAATAAGGAAGTATTAAACCTTCTGGATATAATAAAATCGGATCTCGGCAATTTTATATACAAGGAAATAACCATCGAGGACCAGACCCGCCCCCGAAAAAGAATCATCAGGTGCTACGCCTTAAAAACGCTTGATGTGCATAAAAAGCCGCTGGGCACAACCCTTGTTTTTAATGACATAACACACGAAAAAGAAGTAGCCGAGGCAAGGATAGAATTTTTATCGGCAACATCCCACGAATTAAGAACCCCTCTTGCGGCGATAAAAGAATCAATAGAGCTTCTCTCTGAAGATACAGGCGCCGGATACTCCGACGAACAGAAGCACCTCTTGGGTATATCCAGGAAAAACATAAGGCGGCTGGCAACCCTTATAAACGACCTTCTGGATATTACCAAAATAGAATCTGGAAAAATGAAATTTAATTTTGAAAAATCCGACATTAAAAAAATCCTTGGAGAATCCGTATCAACTTTTGAAATACTTGCAAAAGAAAAGGGTATAACTCTTAAAACGGAAATCAACAGGGATATCCCCGAGATACATATTGACAGGCAGCGCATTATGCAGGTTATGGCAAATCTCCTCTCTAATGCCGTTAAATTCACAAAGCCGGGCGGGGAAATAACCCTGGAAGCGGATTATTATCAGTATGATCCCAACCTTATATGTATCTCCATAGAAGACCAGGGTGTAGGTATAGATAAAAAAGATATGCCTAATCTGTTTAAAAAATTCCAGCAGTTTAGCAAAACAGAGGACAAGCTTATAGGAAGCACGGGACTGGGACTTGTAATAGCAAAAGATATAACCGAACAGCATAACGGCAATATATGGGTGGAAAGCCAGCTCGGCAAAGGCACTAAATTCAGCTTCACGATTCCTGTTGAAAGGCGTGAAGGCGTAAATAAGCCTAAAAAAATTCTTGTGATTGACAACGATCCAAACTTTGTAAATTACATAACTTCACACCTTGAAAAAAACAAATTCCACGCAATCAAGGCGCATACCGGCAAAGAAGCAATTAAAAAGATAAACACCTTATCCCCCGATCTTATAATATTAGACACCCGGACCCCGGATATAAATACATACAGGATTAATAAATTCCTGCGCAAAACAGCTGATTCCAAGAAAACACCTCTTATCATGCTGACTGCCATGGATAAAGAAGGTAAAAAATCCAAGTTAAAAACTTCATTGGGTGATAAAAATATATCCGGCATTTTGATAGAAAAAGATTCTATTGCTAAAGAACTTTTAAAAACAATAAACCTGCTGCTTAAAAAAGAGGCTGCAAAGTGAAAAAAATATTAATAGTAGATGACGAAAAAGATATAGTAAACATGATAGCAATCAGGCTCAAAAGATGGGGATATATCCCTCTTAAAGCGTTTGACGGGAAAGAAGCTTTAAATTTAATAAAAAAAGAGCCTCCCGACCTTATAATACTTGACCTTAAAATGCCCAAAGTTGACGGATATGAGTTCTGCAAAAAGTTAAGGGAACAGAAGAAAAACAAAGATATACCAATCTTAATATATACCGCCTCAACCGCCGTAGACCACAACTCTATCGTTAATAAAACAGATGTTCTGGAAGTTATAACAAAACCGTTTGATCCGGATTATTTAAAAGACAGACTGGAAAAAATTCTTAACCAGTAAACCGGAGTTATTCAAAAGCTATAACACAGCCTGCTCTAACCTGATTTAAGTAGCTTGTTTCCGTTAAGCCGCATCCGTAAGAAGCATCAAAAATAATATTATCTGTAATTCTGTACCTCATGCCCAGCTGGGAGATTACAGGACCTGCGTCGTTATTAGAAGACTCTCCGAAAACCTCTCCTACTAAACTCCATTTTCCGGCAAGAGCTCTATCAAACGAAACACCATATAATACAGAACACGGATCTGAGGTGGAATATCCTAAATTAAAATCAAATGCAGCACCGAAGAGCTCTTTTTCCCAGAAAAGGCGCGTACTGTTCTCAGGGATACCCATTTCTATGCTCTCAACACCGTCATTTAAATCAAATGAGGTTTTTATGCCGAAAGCAGGGCTATGCTCTGTTTCTTCAGAAAACCTGGATTTAAGAGAGATAACCGTATCTCCCAGCCCCATCCGTATATTGTCATCAAGAGGGCTTATAAACGCCTGGAGCTGGTCCACAATAATATCCAGATTATCAAAAACACCTATATTCAGAGTAAAGGGATGAAAAATCTCTGTAGAACCGTCCCTGTTATTTACCCACTGGTATCCCAGCTCAAGCTCGTAATTGCCCTTCCCGACAGTGCCGGCATCTTCCGTAAGAAGGGGGGGGGCAGCCCATACGTATATAAAACTGCTGAAAAAGAAAATTATTATTAATAAAATAGTTAATTTAAATTTATTCTCCACAACTCACCCCAGTCTATTTATATAAAACATATTCTTCATACCGGGTATAGTACCTTCAATAATATAATTAATATAAGAATGAAAGATATATATAAGGAAAATAAAAAGGGGCTGTATCTTTTAGAAAACATAGCCCCTTTATTTGCGTTTATCCTTAATCTATATTTCCTTAAGCGTTTTCTCTAATACCTGCAGGGCCTCATTTATAATATTCTCATCCACGTCAAGATGGGGCCTGAACCTTATTCCCGTATGCCCGCTTGCAAGTCCTATAAAATTATTATTTCTGAGCTTTGTAAGATATTTATCGCGCATCTGGGTAGTCGGCAGGTCAAATGCCGTAAAGAGGCCTTTCCCCCGCACATTTGATACTTTGTCAGGATATTTTTTCTGCAGGTCATAGAGGCCTTTGATAAACTTCTCACCCATTACGCGGGCGTTCTTTACCAGATTATCCTCCTGGATTATCTCAAACATCTTTGTTGCTCTTATCATGTCAACAAGATTCCCGCCCCATGAAGAATTAAGTCTGGATTTTAATTCAAAGCAGTTATCTTTAACTTCGCTTACCCTGTCAGATACGCAGATGCCGCAGACCTGGGTTTTCTTGCCGAAGCATAAAATATCCGGCAGAACCCCGTAATATTCATGCGCCCACATCTTGCCCGTTAAGCCGATACCTGTCTGGACTTCGTCAAATACAAGGAGAAGTTCATGTTCATCGGCAAGCCTTCTTAATTCCTTAAAGAATTCGGGCCTGAAGTGATTATCCCCGCCTTCACCCTGTATGGGTTCTATTACAATAGCACAGCACGAGTGAGGATACATTTTAAGGTAGTTTTCTATCATTAAAATAGAGTCTTTTTCTTCTTTCTCAACACGCTTTAACTCATCTTCGGTAACCGGGAAGCGGAGTTTGGGATTAGGGAACCTGGGCCAGTCAAACTTGGCAAAATACATGTATTTTCTGGGATCAGCCGTGTTTGTCATTGACATTGTGTAACCGGTTCTACCGTGGAATGATTCTTTGAAATGTATTACCCTGGTACCGTATTTTTCTTTCTCCTCATCGCCTTTGCCGACAATGCCGCGTTCTAGGTTCTTTCTTACCTTCCAGTCAAAAGCAACTTTCAGGGCATTCTCAACCGCCAGGCCGCCGCCGTCTATAAGGAAAAGATGGGGCAGTTCTTCGGGCGCGCATATTTTATAAAAAGTCTGCACGAATTCCGCCATCTCTATTGTATAAAAATCGGAGTTTGACGGCTTTATCTCCGCTGCCTTAAAAAGTTTTTTTGTAAATTCCGGAGTTTTTAATTTGGGGTGATTATACCCTATCGGGTAAGTCGCGAAAAACGAGAAGAAATCCAGAAGTTTTCTGTTATTCAAAGAATCATAAATATATGATCCTTCGGACCTTTCAAGATCCACGACAATGTCCGTGTACCCGTCAGCCAGCATATGCTTGCTTATTACCTTTACCACATCTTTCGGCTGAATTTTTTCCTTGGTCAACATGATACCTCCCTTATTTATACTTTTACCTTTAATTTGCCGGCAATCTCGTTTGCCACTTCTAAAGTGGTATTTTTGCCGCCCATATCATATGTTTTCACTTTGCCTTCTTTTATCACTTCCTTAACCGCATTCTCCAGGGCCACGGCCTTATCCTTTTCTCCGAGATAATCAAGCATCATTTTCGCTGCTAAAATAGTGGCTATGGGATTAACTTTATACTGGCCTTCATATTTAGGGGCCGACCCGTGAGTGGGTTCAAAAACAGCTGTTTTCTCCCCTATATTACCTGAGCACCCGAAACCGAGCCCGCCTACCATCTGCGCGCAGAGGTCTGATATAATATCGCCGTAAAGGTTAGGGGCGACAAGCACATCATAATTATGCGGGTTCTTTAAAAGCCACATGCACATAGCGTCTATATTGGCATTATCCATCTGTATGCCGGGATAATCTTTTGCTACTTCTTTCCCCGTTTCCAGGAATAAGCCGTCGGTAGCTCTCACAACATTGGCTTTATGGACTATTGTGACTTTTTTACGCCCGTGTTTTTTAGCGTATTCAAACGCCGCCCTTATAATACGCTCACAGCCGCTTTTTGTGTTCACCTTACAGGAGATTGCGTATTCCTCCCCTGGAAGAGAACTGAATTTTGAAAATGGTTTTGAAATTTTTGTTAAAGTATCCGAAAGCTCCTTGGGTACAGAGGAAAACTCCACTCCCGAATAAAGATCTTCGGTATTCTCCCTGAAAACAACAATATCTATGTCTTCTTTGTAATTAAGTGTATTGCCCGGATATGATTTGCAGGGCCTTAAGCATATATAAAGATCAAAAAGCTGTCTCATCCTTACTATAGGCGAGCGGTAGCTTAGCCCCTTCCCTTTTAATTCATCAATAAGTTCCGCTTCGGCCTCTTTTACAGGCTTTGAAGTTATCGCGCCGAACATAGCCGCATCAACATTTTTAAGCATTTGGACGGTTCTTTCAGGAAATGCATCTGCTTCTTTCTGCCAGTATTCCCAGCCGATATCACCGTGAATATACTCGGCATCCAAACCAAGTCGATCAAGGACAATCTTTGCCGCCTCCATAACTTCTTTTCCGACACCGTCGCCTGGAAGCCATCCGATTTTGTACTTTGCCATACCTTCCTCCTTATTTTCTTTAATTAGTTTTTTAATTTATTTATAAAAATATTCCATTATTTCCGTATTCATAAAATCCAGTTTATTCACTATAACGGCTTCCGGCGTCCTTTTTATAAAATCTCCTTCTCCGGAATGCGCGCCTATTATATGAAGGACTTCATCGGGGATATTCTTGCCGTAAGCTATCCCCACACCGCTTAAAGGATGGCGCAGGTATTTTCCGTTATCACTTAGAACAATCTCCCCGTCTTTTTTCGTATATTCCAGAAGTTTTCCCACATCATGCAGTAATCCCCCGCATATAAGATAATCAATATCCAGGGCAATCTTACCTGCATAAATCTCTTTAAGCTTTACTCCCGTATCATAACCTGTCTGCGCGACAGCTCTTGTATGGTCAATAAGATTAACCGGACAGTTTTTAATATGCAGTGTTGAGGGTATATCTTTTAAATCTTCTATCTCCCACTTCCCCTCGCGCATCGCGTCAATCCATACCTGAAGCGCGTTCTCGCGCAGTATATCATCTTTAATAAGAAGAAACTCCGGGATAATATCTGTAAGCTTGTCTCTCATAAAAACACCTGCAGTTTATCCGTCCCCGCGCAAAGCGGGGATGGATAAACAAATATATTTTAACTGTTTGCGGCTTCCAGCACTTTTCTGCGGGCGTACGGGATAAGTCCGCCGGCATCAACAATGGCCTGGCGGGCCGGCGGAAGCGGTACCACCTTAAATGTTTTACCCTTTGTTTTATTTATAACTTCATCGGGCATTATATCAAGCTCATCGCCTTCGCTTGCTTCAATCTCCGGGCATATAACCGTATGCAGTCCGAGATTAATGGCATTCTGCAGGAATATCCTGGCAATTGATTTGGCAATAATTATGAAATCATACCCTTTTAAAGTTGATGCGGCCTGCTCGCGCGATGAACCGCACCCGAAATTATTACCGCCTATTATTACGCTTCCCTGCGAAACTTTACCTGATTTTAATTTATCGTTAAATTCTTTATCATCCGCAAAAGCGTACTGCGGGGTCTCTGAAGGCAGAACGGTTGCCATAAACCTGCCGGGATAAATAATATCGGTTGATATATCATCACCTGTCTTATACACTACTTTAGGCATGCGTTTTGCTCCTTTCTTTTGTGGGATCTGTAATCTTGCCGGTAATGGCGCTCACTGCCGCCAC
>JBDRKI010000048.1:0-75272 GCA_043814095.1 Armatimonadota bacterium
ACAGCCATCTGAGAGAACATATGCACCCTCTGCGGATCATCCATGGAAGAGATTTCCAATAACCAAAAATACGGCTAAAGCCGGAGAGGATAGAAAGGTGGCCTAGATGTGAAAATGTGACATTTCTAATTTGCTAAGAATGTGACATTTCTAAATTGCCTTGACATATAATACTTTATATCTTTACAAACTAACTATACTATGCTATATTATTATATGTACTCTTCATAACTGTCTTAGACAGGATTGAAAAAGAGCGGGTTTCCCCTCTTTTTTTTTGAAGCATTTTTAAGAGTACCTGAGGAAATTATGATGAAAGAAATAAGCCAGATAGCGCACTCTGTAGCGAATGAGCTGGGTTATGAACTGAAAAAAATTAATTTTAAGTCGGAACACGGCAGGAAAATACTTTCTATAATTATAAGCAAGCCCGGAGGCATCACCATAAAAGATTGTGAAACCTTCTCAAGGAAACTCGGGCCAATACTGGATGAAACCAATATTATAAAGGAGAAATACTACCTGGAGGTATCCTCTCCGGGGATATAAAGGGGTGCTTTATGAATACAGAATTCATATACGCTTTAAAAGAGATTGAGAAAGAAAAAGCCATACCTATGGACATTCTTCTGGAAGCCATAGAGTCCGCTTTAATCTCGGCATATAAGCGGAACTCGGATCACAAAGGCGAGAATGTCGCGGTACGCATAGACAGGGATACGGGAGATACTGAAGTATACCAGACATTGACCGTTGTGGAAACGGTTGAGGACCCCGAAACCGAAATATCACTTAAAGAAGCCAAAGAATATGATGATGAAGTTGACATCGGGGATGAAATAGAAGCAGAGGTCACGCCTTCCGATTTCGGCAGAATTGCCGCCCAGACCGCGAAGCAGGTTATAGTGCAGAGAATACGCGACGCCGAAAGGGATATAATCTACGACGATTATCTTGACAAAGTAGGATCCCTTATAACAGGCATATTCCAAAGATATGAAAGCAAAAGCGTTCTTCTGGAAGTTGGAAAAATAGAATGCGTTATACCGCCGGAAGAACAGGTTGAAACCGAACACTTCAAATTCGGCGACAAAGTTAAGGTTTATATACTTGAAGTAAGTAAAGCATCCCGCGGAGCCCAAATTATTACTTCAAGGTTAAATATAAACCTGATAATAAAACTCTTTGAACTTGAAGTCCCGGAAATACCCCAGGGCGTTATCAAAATTAAAAACGCCGTGCGCGAACCGGGGTTCAGAACAAAGATATCCGTCGCTTCAAAAGATTCCAACGTGGATCCCGTAGGAGCATGCGTAGGTCCGAAAGGCAGCCGCGTCAAAAATATAGTTGAAGAACTGCGCGGGGAAAAGCTGGATATAATAAGCTGGAATGAAGGCCCCGCCGCTTACATATCAAACGCCCTGTCTCCGGCAAAAGTCGTATCGGTAATTATTTATGAACATACCCAGAGCGCTTACGTAATCGTGCCGGATGACCAGCTGTCTCTGGCTATAGGCAAAGAAGGCCAGAACGCGCGTCTCGCGGCCAGACTCACAGGATGGAAAATAGACATAAAAAGCGAAACCCAGGCGAAAGAAGAGCCGCCGCCGCCGCCGCCTACTCCGGAAGAAATAAAAGCATTTAAAGCTCAAAAGGAAAAAGAAGAAAAAGAAAGACGCGAAAAAGAAGAAGAAAAACTGCGTCTTGAAAAAGAGCTCTCACCCGAAAAACTCGCCCTCATGGAAATCGCCGAACCCGGCGTAGAAACAGAAGAAGTAAAAGAAGAGATAATCCCGCAGGAAGAAATAAAAGAAGAACCCGAACTTCAGGTACAGGCCGGCGTTGTTGAAGAGGTAAAAGAAGATCACAAAGATAAAAAGCACAAAAGAAGAGACAAAATTGATGAAGTTGACGCTGAAAAAGAGAAAGAAAAGGAGCTGTTCGCCGCTAAAAAGAAAATAAAGAAACCGAAAAGGTCAAGATATCTTGAATATGACGATGATGACGAATATTCCGAATATTACAGAAAATTTGACGATTAAAAAACAGTGTCTTCCCTGTATGGTTTTTATCTAGAACCGTGCATACTGCGCTGTATACAAAGGGAGGATTTATGGGAAAAATAAGAGTACATGAAATAGCAAAAAAACTGGATTTATCAAGTAAAGAAGTTCTTGATGTCCTGTCAAAGCTCGGCATAGAAGCAAAATCACATATGTCCGCAGTAGATGAACCGGCTTTTGATAAAGTCGCGTCTTATCTGAAACCAGTAGAAACAGAAGAAGAAGCCGTAGAAACAGAAGAAGTAAAAGAAGAGATAATGCCGCAGGAAGAAATAAAAGAAGAAACTCCTGCCGAAGAAAGCGAAGATGAGAAAAAAGCAGATCTTGACAAAATGGGCAGGCGCGCGAAAAGAAGAGCGCTTAAAGAACAGCAGGACGACAAAGATAAAATTATTGAGATTAACCAGGTAATAACCGTGGGGGAACTGGCAAAAACACTGGATGTAAACCCGAACGAGATCATAAAAAACCTGCTGAAAGAAGGCATCTTTTTAACCATTAATCAAAACCTTGATTTTAAAAAGGCCGAAGAGATCGCGGCGGAGTTTGATTACGTAATTATTAGAAAAGAAGTTGCAAGCAAAGCCAAAAAAGAAGAGTACGAAGTACAATCATCTGAAAAATTAATTGCGCGCCCGCCGGTAGTAACGGTTCTCGGACACGTAGATCACGGTAAGACATCCCTTCTGGACGCGATACGCCAGACTGATGTAGCAAGCCAGGAAGCCGGAGGCATAACCCAGATCATAGGCGCTTCAACAATTGAGATAAAAGGCAGAAAAATTATAACCATTGACACCCCAGGCCATGAAGCTTTCACATCCATGAGAGCAAGGGGCACAAAAGTAACCGATATAGCCGTATTAATAGTGGCGGCCGATGACGGCATCATGCCCCAGACGATAGAAGCTATACATCACGCGAAAGCGGCTAAAGTGCCCATAATAGTGGCCATAAACAAAATTGATCTGCCCCAGGCAAACCCCGAAAAAGTCAAACAGGAACTGACAGATCACGAGCTTCTTCCGGAAGACTGGGGCGGAGACACAATCTGCGTAAATATTTCCGCAAAAAAGAAAATAGGGATAGAAGAGCTTCTTGATATGATACTGCTTGTCGCGGAAATGCAGGATATAAAAGCAGACCCCGAAGGAGAACCCCGCGGCATTATAATTGAAGCCCATATAGATAAAGGCCTCGGCCCGGTGGCGACCGTTATAGTACAGAACGGCACGATAAAAATAGGCGATGCCATAATCGCTGGAACAGCAATAGGAAAAATAAGAGCAATGATAAATGATAAGGGAGGAAGGCTTGATAAGGCCACGCCTTCAACTCCCGTGGAAATAATAGGATTTACTTCTGTACCGACCGCCGGCGACCCCATAGAAATAATCAAAGACGAGAAACTCGCCAGACTAATAAACCAGGAAAGAATTAATAAAATCAAAGAGGAAAAAGCCGCGAAACATCATTCAAGTCTTGATGACTTATTTAAACAGATATCTTCCGGCAACTTCCGGGAACTTAATCTAATACTTAAAGCGGACGGACAGGGCTCTATAGAAGCTCTGAGGCACGCTTTATTGAATATAAAATCATCGGAAGTAGGCATTAAAATTATCCATTTCGGAGTCGGAGCCATAAATGAATCCGATATTATGCTTGCCGCGGCGTCAGACGCAATCATTGTGGGATTTAACGTTAAGCCCGAAGGATCAATAGCCAAATTAGCCGAAACAGAAGGCATTGACGTAAGACTGTACAAAGTAATCTATAATGTGATTGAGGATATAAAAGCGGCCTTAACAGGCATGCTCGCGCCCGAATATGAAGAAGTCATGCTCGGCAAAGCGATAGTCAAACAGATATTTAAAATTTCGAAACTGGGCATAATAGCCGGATGCGCGGTTACCGAAGGCAATATTAAACGCAACGCGCAAGCCAGGGTATTAAGGGGAGCTAATATGGTTTTTGAAGGAAAAATCAGCTCCTTAAAGAGATTTAAAGATGATGTCAAAGAAGTGGCCGCCGGCTACGAATGCGGCATAACAATAGAAAAATTCGGAGGGCTACAGCCTGACGACGTAATAGAAGCTTACCAGCTTCAAGAAAAACAAAGAAACGAGTTGATATTAAATGAGTCTGCGAATCAGCAAACTAAATAAACTTTTAAAACAGGAAATAAGTGATATTATTTTAAAGCTGAAAGATCCCAGAATAGGATTTGTAAGCATAACGGAAGTTGATACTTCCGCGGACCTGAGACACGCTAAGGTATTTATAAGTATTCTTGGCACGGAAGAAGAAAAGAAAAAATCCCTGGAAGGATTAAACTCCGCCTGCGGCTTTATAAGGCATGAATTAATGTCCCGGATAAAAATAAGAAATATCCCCGGGGTAAGTTTTGTCTATGATAATTCTATAGAGCGCGGTACAAGGATACTCAATTTGATTAACAAAATATCCAGTGAGAATAACGGTGAATGATGAAAGACAGTATTGACCCTATTTTTCCTTCAATCGTGGAAACAATACATCTGGGGAAAAATTTTATTGCACTGCCGCATATTAATATTGACGGCGATGATTTAGGTTCTATGCTTGCCTTATACTGGGGCTTTAAAAAAATAAACAAAAATGTCGCGCTTTTTACCACCGACAGCATACCCTTTGTTTATACTTTCCTGCCCGGAGTGGAAAAGATCCGCAATTTCATACCCGACCGGAAGTTTGATGCCGCTTTAATGCTTGAATGTTCAACCCCGGCAAGACTGCCCGCAAAGATCAATCTTAAACAGATAGCCCATAAAGTTATAAATTTAGACCACCATCCGGATAATTCCGCCTACGGGGACCTTAATTATATTGACAGTAAAGCCGCCGCTCTCGGAGAGATTGTCTATTTCCTGTTAAAAACCCTTGATGTGGAGATGGATTACAATATAGCCGTAAACCTTTACACCGCGATACTTACGGACTGCGGCTCATTCCAGTATTCAAACACCACATCAAATACGCATAAAATAGTATCTGAACTTTTAAAATTTCCGATAGACGTTAACCAGATCAGCAAAAAAATATACAGGGAAACGGATTTTAACACTTTGAAACTGCTCGGAGAAGTTTTATCAACCCTTGATAAAACTAATGACGGCAAAGTAGTCTGGGCGGAAGTTACCCCGGAGATGATGAAAAAATACAATGCTTTTGAAGAAAACACACAGCACTTTATTGACTCGGTAAACCATACCGCGGGGCATGAAATCGCCATATTGTTTAAAGAAACTCCGGAAAATACAACAAAGGCAAGTGTAAGGTCGGATATATATCCGGTAAACGAGCTTTCCGCGGAATTCGGAGGCGGCGGACACAAACAAGCCGCCGGCTGTACTATTAACGCGTCCCTGCCCGAAGCAAAAAAGCTTTTCTTAGAGAAGATCAACGAGATGTTTTATAATAAATAAAAGGAGCGTTTTATGAATAAAAAGCTCGTCTTTGTTTTATCCGTTTTAATTTTAACCGCCATGCTGACTTCCTTCCTTCAGGCGGAAAACATAAAAAACCACGAAATTTTTCCCATGGGCAAAGGCAGCTACTGGGTATATAAACTGAGCAACCTTGTGCAGGTAAGAGCGGAATCTTTAGGAACCGAGAAGATAGAAGACCGGACTTACAATGTGATTTTAAGTTATCCTACTACGGATTATAAGAATCTTGAGAAAGAATATTACCTCATGCTCCCCGACGGAATTTATTATTACGGCAATAAAACCTCTAACCTTAACATGATTTACACTCCCCTGCTTAAAAAATTACCGGCGGAAATTAAGACCCCCCTTTCATGGGAATGGTCGGGAACAATTTCCAATATAAAGTCAAATATAACCCTCACCCTCACAGGTCCGGAAGATTACACATACAAAGAAACGAAATATCCGGCATATAAGCTTACCCAGACAATACGCGAAGCTTCACAGAAAGATCCCACTAAAAAGATAGTCATAACTGAGTGGTACGTAAAAGGCATCGGCAAGGTTAAAGAAGTAACCGAAGCTATAATCGGCGATAAAAGCGATTCATTTACGGCAGAGCTGGATATTTACAGCATAAAATAGCTAATCAACCGTTCCGGCCTTTAAATATTAATTTATATACTCCCCAGTATATAAATCCGATTACCGCGCCGAAGAAAATCCCGTAAACACATCTTATTAAAGATATTACAGCCGGTGTGTGAGCGTGAGCGAATGTGTCTATAATATCAGCCTGCCCTACCGCTCCGAAAAGAAGAAATAGGCCGCAAAGGACAATATTTCTTTTCTCTTTTATAAAAGTCAGGGCAAGTATGAGAGCGGGGTGGGCGAAAAATACTTCTTTTAATCTCGGGCGAACAACCAGAATATCGTTAAGGAAAGAGCGGAATGTTTTCTCAGCCGGCATAACAATGCCGTCAGCGGTATTGCCTGTTCTTAATATATAATATACGCCCAGGGCCAGAAACACCAAAAGAAGAACAGCCTGCCCCCAGGTTAACGGCCAGCTGAAAATCTCTTTATAACTTTTCCCTGCCTGTTTTGTAAGATACCAGTATAAAACAAGCACCGGCGGCAGTATCATTAATAACTTAACTCCTGTAAACTGGCAAATGTTTAACAAAAACTGATTTTTAAATAATAGTGAGGCCGTTATTAATCCGCCGGTTAAAGATATGACTGATATCAATAAGAATGTTAAAAGAATTGAGAATATCTCATTATTGCCTTTAATCTCCGTTCTTTCCTTGAAAAATTCAAGGCCGGATTTAAACGCCAAAATTATAAATAAAACAGCGCCTACCAGTGCCGTAAGCTTTATAAGCAGTACGGTTTTATACATAAAAAGAACCAATATTGTTAATATACTTATTATAAACAACAGTATTTTAATTTTATTTGAAAGCTTTATAAAATCATCAATTAAAAAGAAAAACAGGATTATAAGGAATATTATAATTATGGCTAGATATGTATAACTGTAATGTATATAAGGCATTTTATCCGCTTTTGAAAAGTTAAAATTCTTTGTTAAGCTTCCTTTTAAAGAAGATACCATGTTCAAATTTGTCTTTGTTATATCATCCCCGTAAAAACCAGAAGAGAAAAGATGCAGATAAACCCAGCGTATATTGCGCTCTTTAACGCCGAGGATAAATTTGCCTGCAGTTTTTTTAGGATCCAATTTTGCCAGATAAGCTTCTGATATGGACATAACCCTTACAACTTCCGGTGAATTATGCTTCTCAAGATAATTTATCCCCTTCTGTACCTTCTCTGAACTGCCTGCTTCTAAAACACCCAGAAGCCCTTTAAGTTCCCTGATATTAACAGAAGTAATACCGAGCAAGGAAGGGTATCCGAGAACTTCATTCTCAATACCACCGAAAATTATACCTGAAAAACTATCCCCCAGTTTCATCTTGATACCTAAAATCTCATTCCAGTACTCCTGCAGTAAGTCCGCATTCAAGTTTATCTTATTCCTGGGGCGCAGTATTACATTAAAACCCATATTATTAACTTCATTAATCGCATATGGATCAAAACCTATACCATAAGGTATAATATCCCCGTAAGAAGCCGAGACTTCAATAATATTACCTTTTTCCGTTCCCTTATATGCGTGCGGGAGATATTTTTTAAACTTATTTGTTATTAATTGAGTATCATTATAAAGGTTATCTTTATTAACCTGCAGGAAAAGCACGGGATAGTTTCCTGTATTTTCCCTGGGTATTAAGGATATTCTTCCGTAATTTATAAGGTCTTCTACTGTCTGTTCATTAAATGCAACCGTGGTAATACCTGCTTTTTTGAAGCTTAAAAGGGTATCTTCTAAGCTGCTGCCGGTAAAAGCACACTTTTTATAAACTTCATCGTAGTCTAAAATAAGCTCTATATTATTATATTCATTCTCAAAATCAATACGGTTATAAACTACATACGCGGAAAACACAAATACCAACAGCAGTATAATCCAGATTAACTTTTTGTTCATAAAAAGGTACTCCTTTACCTTATCATGCCTTTTATTAAAATCTCCGAATCAGTTAAAGCTTTCATGCCCCTGCCGTCGCTTCCGGGCGACAGAATAAGATGAAAAAGCGGTATAATTCCGGCATTAAAAAGCTGTGTGCCGCCTGTTAAATCTATCAGATAACCGGAGTTGTACGATGTAACTTCAACTTCCCCTGAAATAACCACTATCTCGGTAGACAGATCTAATATTAATGTCTGATCCTGTTTTAAAGTTATGCTTCTCCATTTATAAAAATTGTCCAGGTAGCTTTTTGTAATAACCGGATCTTGCGCCGAACCCGGCTCCTGCGCGAATACAGCAAAATTAAACAGCAGCATTGCGGCTATTAATAAAAAGACATACTTTTTCATAACTACCTCTTATTATCAATCTCTTCTTTTATTTTTTTAATAAACTCTTCTAAACTTTGAGCACCCAGGTCAGCGTCTTTCCTGTGCCTCACGGAAACATTATTACTTTCCGTTTCCTTATCGCCTATTATCAGCATATAAGGTATTTTCTGGGTCTGCGCGTCCCTTATTTTATAACCTAACTTCTCGGCTCGTTTATCTATATAAGCCCTTATGTCTTCTTTCCTTAAATCCATATGAACTTTTTCCGCGTAATCAAAATGCTTCTCGGAAACCGGTATTACCTGTACCTGGGTATGGGTAAGCCACACGGGAAAAGCGCCCGCATAATGTTCGGTTAAACAACCCATAAAGCGTTCTAAAGAGCCCAGCATGGCGCGGTGAACCATATAGACATACTGTTCCTTTCCCTCATTATCAACGAACTTTACGTCAAACCTGCGAGGGAGGTTAAAATCAAACTGTATTGTCGGACCCTGCCATAACCTTCCCAAGGCGTCTTTTAGCTTAATATCAATCTTAGGCCCGTAAAAAACAGCCCCGCCCGGATCTTCGGTAAATTCAATCTTATGTTCTGCAAGCGCGTTGCGGAGCGTCTCTTCAGCCCTGTCCCATTCTTCGGGAGTACCGGCAAAATCGGCGCCTCTTGTCGCAAGCATGACTTCATACTCGGTAAAACCGAAGGTTTTAATTAAAAATATCGCAAAATCAACGCAGTTAAGCATTTCTTCTTTGAGCTGATCGGGGGTGCAGAATATATGGGCGTCATCCTGTGTAAAACCGCGCACGCGCAGAAGCCCGTGCAGAACGCCCGAACGTTCATAACGGTAAACCGTGCCTAATTCCGCGAGTCGCATGGGAAGGTCGCGATAACTTCTTTTTTTGGTTTTATAGGAATAAATATGAAACGGGCAGTTCATCGGCTTGACCACATATTCTATCTGGTCTATCTGCATTGGAGAATACATATTCTCTCTGTAAAAATCCCAGTGGCCGGAAGTTTTCCATAAATCAACCCTGGCTATATGCGGCGTATATATAAGTTCATAATCCCGCTTATAATGCTCGCTCTTCCAGAATTCTTCTATTTTATTTCTTATAAAAGCGCCTTTAGGCAGCCATATGGTTAAACCGGGCCCTATATCGTCTTCAATTACAAATAAGTCAAGCTCTTTGCCCAGTTTTCTATGATCTCTCTTCTTGGCTTCTTCAAGCTTCTTAAGATAATCATCAAGCTCTTCTCTGGTATTGAAAGCTGTGCCGTAAATCCTCTGGAGCATCTTATTCTTCTCATCACCGCGCCAGTAAGCGCCCGCGATATTTAAAAGCTTAAACGCTTTTATCTGGGATGACTTCTCAATATGAGGCCCCCTGCAGAGGTCGGTAAAGTCTCCTGTTTTGTAAAGTGTGACCGCATCATCCGGAATCTCTTCTAAAAGCTCCACCTTATAATTCTCGCCGAGATCTTTGAAGAATTTTACCGCTTCATCTTTTTTCATATCTATAAGTTCAAATTTTTCACCGTTTTTAATGATCTCTTTCATTTTTTTTTCTATGCGGAGAAGATCTTCAGGCACAAAAGGCGTCTCTTTCTCAAAATCATAATAAAACCCCTCATCTATGGCCGGACCTATGGCAACCTTGACATCCGGGAAAAGCTGTTTTACAGCCGCAGCCATTATGTGGGATGTGCTGTGTCTAAGAACTTCAAGCCCCTCTTTTGTTTTAGTATCAATCATAACTTCCTCCGAATAACTAATCCTTAAAAATAATACTTTCTACCATATCTTGCTGTTTCCTCTATTAATATACAACATGTTGTAATATATTAATGGTTTATTCTTATAAAAACTTGTATATTATTATGCCGTCAAAATATCCTTTGCATATATTAAAATAGTAATCCATAAAATCAACATCCGTTACTTTTTTATCCGCGGAATCCGCGTGTATAAGACGCTTGTTGTCAATAAGCATTCCTTCATGCGACACAACTATCCCTAATGGAAAATTCTCTTCCCTTACAAAAGCCACCCCGCAGACCGGAGGCAGTTTCTCAAGAAATTTTTTATTTATCTTAATTGAAGGAATATAGTACGCTTCTACTTTCTTTTCCCACGGTATATTTATAAGTTTTGAAGTATCGCTTTTCCTGTTAAGGGTAAGTTTAACTTTTGAAAGCCTACCCTCCGGGATAAGGTCTTTTGTAATATCTTTAAAATAAGGGTTATTATTAATCCGGTCATAAGTAAAATGGATGCGGTTGTTATAGTTTACAGCCTTATCCCCTGCCTCCGGCGGATTATAGTAATTAAGAACCTCCATCATCTTACGCGCCCCGTCAAGGTTGCCGGCATGAGCAAGGGCGGAACAGGTAATAACAAAAACAGTGCAGTCAGACACATCCCACCTAAAGAGAGGCTCTGTATCAGGCGCGGTTTCTTCACCAAGACACCCGCCCAGATATGGCGTGCCTATTCTCATCAGGGCTATTGCCCTTAACCTGTCTTCAAAAACTGGAAAACGCTTATTAATATCGGCTAAAACTTCATTAAGCTCCTGGCCGCTTTTTATAAGGTATAATTTTTTCTGTTTATATATCCACTCATCATTATCCCGTGAATAACATAAAGATACTGCGGAAAATACCGATAATAACAGCATTAATAATATAATATATTTTTTTTTCATGATTTCACCCGCTATTCAATTAAAATATTAAGATATTATACTATAAAAAAGGGACACTTTCCTTGTGTCCCTTTTAGCGTTTTGTTTTAATTGTTAATGAAGTTATTCAACAGCTAACAAAACTTCTTCTTTGTCTTGTTCTTCTTTGACTTCTTTAGCTTCTTCTTCTTTAAGTTCATCGGAGAATAGAAGGCCTACATCGCGGTATTTATTCGCGCCCGTGCCGGCAGGTATAAGTTTGCCTATAATGACATTTTCTTTTAACCCTATAAGATTGTCTATTTTACCGTGTACTGCGGCTTCGGTTAACACTCTTGTTGTTTCCTGGAAGGACGCGGCTGATAAAAACGACTCGGTAGCCAGTGAAGCTTTGGTAACGCCGAGAAGCACCGCTTTTGCAGTAGCGGGTTTTTTCTTCGCCTTCAAAGCCTTTTCGTTTTCTTCATTAAAAATATTCACGTCAACAAGGCTTCCCGGCAGTAGTCCTGTGCTGCCGGCTTCTTCAGTCCTTACTTTTCTGAGCATCTGCCTTGAAATTACTTCAATATGCTTGTCATTAATATCCACACCCTGCGAACGGTAAACTTTCTGAACTTCATCAACCAGATACCTCAGTACATACTCAACGCCTTTTATTCTTAATATATCCTGCGGGTTCAGAGAACCTTCGGTAATCTGGGTCCCGGCTTCTATATGCATGCCTTCAGAAACCTTCAGCCTGATGCCGAAAGGAACAAGATAGGAATTTTCTTCTTTTTTGGATTTTCTTATCGTGATTTTCCTTAATCCTTTTTCCTCGCTTAACTGCACAATGCCGTTAATTTCGGCTATTATCGCGTGCCCTTTGGGTTTTCTGGCTTCAAAAAGTTCTTCAACTCTGGGCAGACCGGAGATGATATCCTCGGATGCCACGCCTCCCGTATGGAAGGTTCTCAATGTAAGCTGTGTGCCCGGTTCTCCGATTGACTGCGCGGCAACAATGCCCACCGTGGCGCCTATCTCAACTTCTCTGCCGTTTCCTAAGTCTATACCGTAGCATTTGGCGCAGACGCCCAGTTTGGATTTACAGGCCAGGACCGATCTTATAAGCACGGATTTTATGCCGGCTGTTTCTATCTCTTTGGCCGCTTCATTAGTGATTTCTTCACCGGCTTTTACTATTATCTTTTTGCTTCCGGGATATTTAACATCTTCTGAAGCGACTCTTCCCGCAATCCTCTCATGCAGCGGCAGAACAAGCGATGAACCGTCATATACTTCTTCTATTTTTATGCCGTCCGTTGTATTACAATCCTTCTCCCTGACTATAACATCCTGAGCAACGTCTACAAGTCTTCTTGTCAAATATCCGGAATCCGCGGTACGTAACGCGGTATCGGCAAGACCTTTCCTCGCTCCGTGAGTAGATATAAAGAATTCAAGCACGGATAAGCCTTCCCTCAGGTTGGCTTTAATGGGCAGAGGAATAATTCTGCCGGAAGGATCCGCCATAAGTCCTCTCATGCCCGCAATCTGTTTTACCTGAGCCACATTGCCCCTGGCTCCCGAAGTAGCCATCATAAATATGGGATTTAAGCGGTCCATGTTTCTTATCATCGCGTCTGACACATCATCGGTTGCCTGCATCCATATATCTTTAAGCCTGCGGTTCTTTTCTTCTTCGGTTGTAAGGCCTACTGAATGCTGTTTTTCGACTATGTCAGCTTCGTCTTCAGACGCTCTTAAAATATCGGTTTTTTCTTTTGGAATCACAATATCGTCTACGCTTATCGTGGTTCCTGACCTTGTTGCGATTTTAAATCCTAATTCTTTAACATTATCAAGCAGTACAGCCGTTAAGTTATTGCCGTGTTTTTTATGGAACCCGGCAATGAAGTCAACTAAAGCCTGTTTGTCAAAAATATTATTCATATAAGAAACATTAGCTTCTTTCGGTATGGCATTATTAAACATAACTCTTCCGACCGTAGTCTCCACGAGCTGGCCCTCTATTTTTATTTTAACCAGCGACTGGAGTTCTATTATTCCGTGATGGTATGCCATTATCGCTTCATCACCGTCGCAGAAAAATTTGCCTTCACCTTTAGAGCCTTTTTTATCCACTGTTAAATAATATATTCCTAACACCATATCTTGTGTAGGCACGGCTGAAGGCGTACCGTAAGCCGGGAGCAGGAGGTTCTGCGAAGACAGCATTAAAATCTTAGCTTCAGCCTGCGCGCCCGCCGATAACGGCACATGCACAGCCATCTGGTCTCCGTCAAAATCAGCATTATAGGGGGTGCAGACCAGCGGGTGAATCTGTATAGCCTTTCCTTCGGTAAGAACAGGCTCAAATGCCTGTATGCCGAGTCTGTGAAGTGTAGGAGCGCGGTTTAAAAGCACGGGGTGATTCTTAACCACTTCTTCCAGTACATCCCATACTTCCGGTCTTAATCTTTCAACCATTTTTTTAGCGCCTTTAATATTATGCACCAAGCCCCTGTCCACGAGTTTTTTCATCACAAAAGGTTTAAACAGTTCAAGCGCCATTTCTTTAGGAAGGCCGCATTGATGAAGTTTAAGCTGGGGACCAACGACTATAACGCTTCTTCCTGAATAATCCACGCGTTTACCGAGAAGATTCTGGCGGAATCTTCCCTGTTTTCCCTTAAGCATGTCTGAAAGGGAGCGCAGGGGACGGTTATTCGGCCCTGTAACGGGTCTTCCCCTTCTGCCGTTGTCTATTAACGCGTCGACTGCTTCCTGGAGCATTCTTTTTTCGTTTTTCACTATAATATCGGGAGCTCCTAAATCTAGAAGCCTTCTTAATCTGTTATTCCTGTTAATAACCCGCCTGTATAAATCATTCAAATCTGAAGTTGCAAACCTGCCTCCGTCCAGCTGAACCATCGGCCTTAAGTCGGGAGGGATAACCGGCAGGATATCAAGAACAAGCCATTCCGGCTTGTTGGCGGATTTTTTGAAGGATTCAACTACTTCCAGCCTTTTTATTGTTTTTATCCTTCTCTGACCGGACAAACGATCCAGATCTTTTCTGAGCTCCTCGCTTAATGACGGTATGTCAATTTCTTTTAAAAGTTCTTTAATTGCTTCCGCGCCTATCTCTGCCCTGAAGCCGTCACCGTATTTTTCCCTTGCGTCCCTGTATTCAAGCTCGCTTAAAAGCTGTTTGTGCTTCAGCGGCGTATCCCCGGGATCTATAACGGCATAAGAAATAAAATAGACTATTTTTTCTAAATTCCTTGGAGACATATCCAGCAGGAGGCCTACGCGGGAAGGCACGCCTTTTAAATACCATATGTGCGTTACCGGAGCGGCCAGCTCTATATGGCCCATTCTTTCGCGTCTTACCTTTGAGCGGGTTACTTCCACTCCGCATTTATCGCATATAATGCCTTTAAACCTTACTCTTTTATATTTACCGCAGTGGCATTCCCAGTCTTTCACCGGACCGAAAATCTTCTCGCAGAAAAGACCGTCTCTTTCCGGCTTTAAGGTCCTGTAATTAATAGTTTCGGGCTTTTTAACTTCCCCGAAAGACCATTCCAGAACCTGCTCCGGAGAAGCCAGACTTATCTGTATCGCTTCAAAATTATTAACATCTAACATTTTCGCCTCCAAATTTAGAAACTAATAACTGTTTTATAGAGATATCATCTCGTCTGAGCCGATATCAAGACCTAATTCTTTCGCGGTTGCTTTAATATCTTCATCAACGGCCTGTATCTCAATTTCCTCTTCGTCTTTAGAGAGGATTTTGATGTTTAAACATAAACTCTGCAGTTCTTTTATCAATACCTTAAATGACTCCGGCACTCCGGGCTCTAATATGTTTTCTCCCTTAACTATGGATTCATAGGCTTTTACCCTGCCGACAACATCATCGCTCTTTAAAGTTAACAGTTCCTGCAGGGTATATGAAGCACCGTAAGCCTCAAGCGCCCATACTTCCATCTCTCCGAACCGCTGGCCGCCAAACTGCGCTTTACCGCCCAAAGGCTGCTGTGTAATCAAAGAATACGGGCCCGTAGAGCGGGCATGGATTTTATCATCCACAAGATGCGCAAGCTTCATCATATAAATATATCCTACCGTAACCCTGTTATCAAAAGGAATTCCCGACCTTCCGTCATAAAGGATGCTCTTGCCGTCACCGGCGAGAATTTTTTTCTCTTCAATTTCATCAAACAGGTTTTTAAGCTGTATCGCGGATATATTGTATCCTTTTTTATCAATCAGTTCTTTAATATGGAATGTAAACGGCCTCATTGTCATTATGTCACGCAGATCAGATTTTGGCAGAGATATATTCTTTACTTTGCATATATCTATAAGGCGTTCTTCCCAGTCTTCTTTCTTTAAAAGCGCGTCCACTGTTAAGGGAAGTATAATTTCCCTTTTCTCAAGGTATTCGGTAAGTCTCAACTGAAGCGTACTCTTGCTTATAACTTCAAAAGCTTCTTCATAAGTTATATTAATGCCCTTGCTGTCAAGAAATCTTTTTAACTCTGTCGCGTTGATATAATACCTTATTTCATTCTCCGTGGCGCTGTCATAAACGGGGCATTCAACGTTCATTCCCAGGAAATGCGCAGCCAGGCCCAGATGTGTTTCAAGAACCTGACCTATATTCATACGGGAAGGAACGCTTAAGGGATTTAAAACAATCTGTACGGGTGTACCGTCCGGCAGATAAGGCATATCTTCCGCCGGGAGTATCTTTGCTATGACGCCTTTATTGCCGTGGCGCCCCGCCATTTTATCTCCCTGCATAATTTTGCGTTTCTGTGCGATATAAACCTTTACCAGCTTATTTATCCCGGGTGAAAGTTCATCGCCTGCGTCGCGTGATAACACCTTTACGTCTATAACCTTGCCGCATTCTCCGTGAGGGGCTCTTAATGAAGTATCCCTGACGTCTCTTGCTTTCTCGCCGAATATGGCTCTTAGGAGCCTTTCTTCGGCCGTAAGTTCGGTCTCGCCCTTAGGCGTTACCTTGCCCACCAGAATATCTTCGGGGCCCACATCCGCGCCGATTCTTATAATGCCGCTCTCATCCAGTTCTTTTAATGCTTCATCCCCGACATTGGGTATATCGCGGGTTATTTCTTCGGGTCCCAGTTTGGTGTCTCTGGCTTCACAGTCATATTCCTCTATATGGACCGATGTGTACACATCTTCTTTTACAAGTTCTTCGCTTATTAAGATAGCATCCTCGTAATTATAGCCCTCCCAAGGCATAAATGCTACCAGAATATTCCTGCCGAGGGCAAGCTCTCCGTTAACGCTTGAAGCGGCGTCGGCAATAACCTGTCCGGCTTTTATCTTGTCGCCCGAGTGCACGACCGGACGCTGGCTTACACATGTGGCCGCATTGGATCTTTTATACTTTAAAAGTTCATATTCTTTTTCTTTTCCGTTTTTTTCTTCTATTATAATCCTGTCCGCGTCGGCTTTTGTAACTTCGCCGTCTTCCTCGGCCGTAACCAGAAGTCCCGAATCTTTCGCGGCCCTGTATTCCACGCCGGTGCCAACAAGGGGCGCCTGCGGAGCTATGAGCGGGACTGCCTGACGCTGCATGTTCGCGCCCATTAACGCTCTGTTGGCGTCATCATGCTCTAAAAACGGAATTAAAGTTGTGCAAACCGACACTATCTGTCTGGGCGAAACATCCATAAAGTCCACTTCTTCGCGGGGCTTCATCTGTGTTTCATGTTTTGCCCTGACAACAACCTTCTCCCTTACAATTCTATTGTTTTTATCTACAAGGGTATTCGCCTGAGCTATAACATGATCATCTTCTTCATCGGCGCAGAGATATTCAATCTCATTGGTAACAACGCCGTTTTTAACTTTTCTGTAGGGCGTATTGATAAAACCAAACTCGTTTATCTTGGCGTATGTTGTAAGAGTGCCTATAAGGCCGATATTCGGACCTTCGGGAGTTTCAATGGGACAAATCCTGCCGTAGTGGGAATAATGAACATCTCTTACTTCAAAACCAGCTCTTTCCCTTGAAAGACCGCCGGGTCCTAAAGCAGAGATTCTTCTTTTGTGGGTAAGTTCGGCAACTGCGTTTGTCTGATCCATAAACTGCGAAAGCTGTGAGGAACCGAAAAATTCCTTAATTGCCGCCACAACAGGCCTTATATTAACAAGTACCTGAGGCGTAACAGTCTGGGGATCCTGCACTGTCATTCTTTCACGGACAACTCTCTCAAGGCGGAGCATCCCGACTCTAAACTGGTTCTGCAAAAGCTCGCCAACCGCTCTTATTCGCCTGTTTCCTAAATGATCTATATCATCGGCGGTTCCTATGCCGTCCGCAAGATCCAGCATGTATTTTATAACCGCAACTATGTCTTTTTTGTCTATTGTTCTTTCGTAATCAAGAGGCATACTGCAATCCGGACAGTTAATCGTTCCGACTTTACGCAGTGAACCGCATTTTTTACACGCGACTTTTATTCCCAGCTTTTTATTTATTTTGTATCTGCCGACCTTGGCCAGATCATATCTTTTATTATTGAAAAAAAGATTGGCAATAAGGTTCCTGGCGCTGTCAACAGTCGGAGGATCACCAGGACGAAGTCTCCTGTAAATTTCTATAAGCGCGTTTTCTTCGCCGTCTATGCCGTCTTTAAGAAGAGTGTTTTTTATTATCGGCGAATCTTTAAACAGCTTCAATATGTCCTTGTCTTTAGCGTATCCCAGCGCTTTTAGCAATATCGTAACGGGTATTTTTCTTGTCTTATCAATCCTTACGCCCAGTATATCATTTGAATCAATCTCAAATTCAAGCCACGCGCCCCTGTTGGGGATGATCTGGGCCGATGCCAGTTTTTTGCCCGTAGGATCTATGCTCTCCTGAAAATATACCCCCGGCGAGCGGACAAGCTGGCTTACTACGACGCGTTCCGCGCCGTTAACAAGAAAAGTTCCTTTGGGAGTTATATACGGGATGTCTCCCATAAATATTTCCTGTTCTTTTATGTCAACAATCTCGCCTTCCACTTTTGCAAGCAGTCTGACTTTGACCTTAAGGGGTACGGAGTATGTCGCATCTCTGGTCCGGCATTCTTCAACAGAATAGGGAGGCTCACCAAAGCTGTATTCCGTAAAAGACAGGGTTAGGTTTCCTGTAAAATCTTCTATGGGTGAAATCTCATCAAAAACTTCTCTTATGCCTTCTTTTAAAAACCAGTGATAGGAATCAAAAAGGTGCTCTATAAGATTGGGGACATCCATAACTTTTTTAATTTTTCCGAATGAAATCCTGTTGTTTTCAGTCAAATTAAATTCCATAAAATCCTCCGTTATAAATTCCGAAACATAAAAAATAAAAGCTTAACTCGGCATTCCAGAACTTGGAAAATACTGCTTATTTCTTTTTGTCGGCTTCAGTTTTTTTCTTAACAACTTTAATTTTTCTGATTTTTCTGGTTTCTTTCTTCTTCTTATCTTTTTTGGCTGCTTTTTTGCGCGGGGTCTTGATGATTACATCGGGCAGTCTTATCAATCTGCCGGTGGGTTTTAATTTGAAGCAATGTGATGTGGTTCCCGAGCAGGAAAAATAGATTGTCCCCGGCTCGTCTTTGTCTTCAAGATCTTTGATTAAGCTGTCATAAACTTTCACACTCATGTAAAGTTTATTATCGCATTTAGGACAGGGATCTAAATGTCTTAACTCTCTGGTCATTTAAAACTCTCCTTCCTCAAACAGGTTATAAGGATAAAGAAACAAAAAAATACAAAAAAGCAAGAAAGTTACTTTTACTTCCTCGCTTTTTATTTTTTTGAAAAAAATTACGACAACACCAAGCTTTCCCCTACCCGTTTATATTGCATATCTTAAAAGCAACGTTTAGTCTAGCATATTTATTTTTATATGTCAATATATATAATAAAATAATTCTTCGTTATCCAGAAACACGAAAAAATCGTGTAATAACAACGTTTTTTAAGGAAAACAGGGAGTTTGTAAAATGTTAATCTTGAATGTCGGGTGGAATTTCGTTTAAATTTACCTTATTTTTAAGAGGTTTCTCTTCCGGGGGCGCTGTTTTTCTTATAAGTCTCTTCCACTTAAATCCGGCCCACTGGTCTATATGGCCGGCAAAAACCTCGCCTTTATTGTTTGTCCACGCACAGTCAAAATCATAAGCTTTCATCATTACAATTTTTACCTTATTAACGGCAAAAGATGTCATATTATTATCAAATATTCCGGAAAACTTAATATTTTCCGGAGTTAAAACCGTCCACTTTAAAGAACCGTTTGATATATAAATTAAATAACCCGCATTATAATCCCCGTAAGACGCGCCGGTTGATATGTCAAAATCACCGGGTTTAACGGGCTGAAAATTAAACTTATTTAACTCCACGCCCTTACCGTCATTTACAGTCACTGTAAGAATTTCTCCGTCAGTTTCCGCCCTGTAAAGATTGCGCGTTCCTTTTGCAATGCGGATAACAGCGTTTTTATCACATATCTTTTCCTTGTCTGAAATACCATACCATTGATTAACCGAAGCTTTCCAAAGCTGGTATTTATTATTTCTCCACTGTATGTAAATTCCGTATTTGCCCGACTCTGCAATTTTAACATTATTATCGCTTATATTATTTACGCCTTTGTCTAAAACTCCCTCAAATAAAACCTGCTCTGCTTTGAGAATAATATATTTAAGCACGCCTTTCTGCACAAAAACCACAAAAGCATTTTTATATCCCTTATATTCCGCCCCCTCATGAAATAAAAATTGCTCGCCTGTATTTTTGAATTCAAAAACTTTAACTGTTTTTTCTCCGGGGCCGGCAGCTTCTATTTTAAGACAGCCGTCCTGATTGTTTATTATATAGCTACAGCCCGTATTTTCCTGCAGTTTTTTTTCTTCCCCGGCAGTTTTATTATCTAATAAATCTGCTTGAGCCCAAACCGGCAGGATCAAAGAAAAAAACATTAAAACAAAAGCAAAAGTAATTATTTTTACTGCTTTAAAATTAAACATTATGCCTTTCCTCCCGTTTATTAATAAACCGTCAAATCAATAACTTTTGCATCCGGAATTATTTTTTTAATGTCCTGTGAAGGTAAAAGTTTTTCTCCATTTTTTACATCTATCATATTTAAAAAACCGGACATTTGAGGCATAACAAACAAAAAATTATTTTTTTCCTTAATAATAACCTTTGTGTTTATATTTTTATAATCCAGATTTAAACATTTTTCGGCTTTTATTTTTTTATCATCAATCTTAATCCTGCAGATATAATATTTTTTATTTAAATCCCGTATTTTCCCGTAAAACTCACACACCGCGAAACAAGGCCGGGTATCCGAAACCCCGAGCATCTTAAAACCCTCTGTTTCTTCGTAGAGTTCTTCCTTATAAAAACTTCTTCTATATATATTCTGCCGGGTTATTACCTTTCCGGCATCATCCATTAAATGTATGTTTATTAACTGCCCGTATCCGCCCTGGTGAGCATAAGATTCAAGAATCATCCACAGGCCGGATTCCGGGACCAGCCACTGGGCATCTAAATGCGCATTAATCCCGCTTATGCGTGTTTTATCTAATATATATACCTTAGAAGGATCCTTAATATCAACCCTGAGCACGTACATCGGGATAATAATATTATCGAGAAGGTACGCGGTATCGTTATAAATGAGAATGTCGTGGGCGTTTTTCTCTATGTTAATCCTGCTTAATTCTTTTAAATCCTTATCCATTGCTATAAAAGAAGCATCCGCTGATACAAAAACGCCTTTCTTATTAACTGCCAAACTCTCAAGTTTTTTAAAGCTTTTGCTTGTAAAGTCGGTTAATTCTCCGTTAAATTTTAAAATCTCATTAACGGTTCTTACATAAAGATGTCCGGTACATACTTCCACCTGTCTGAGACAGTCCTTATTGAATAAAAATTCCGTTTTTTTAATATATGATTTACTTCCGGGGTCAAATTTAAGTTTTACAATCTTATCTGAACATCCCAGTATAATATTTTCCGGAAGCTTTTCACTGCAGATACCAGCATAAAAAATAAAGCATAATATGAATAATGCAGTCAATATAAATATTTTATATTTTGCACTCATCTTTTTATACTCCGACCTTAATCTGCGCGAAATGCCTTGAGCCCACCTTCACAACCATGCCGCTGCGGGCAATAACATCCAGCTCAACGTCATTTACCCTTTCATTGTCTATAATAACGGCACCCTGGGAAACAAGCCTTCTTGCCTCGCGTTTGCTTTCCGCGAGTTCGGCAAGCATGAGCAGTTTAACAATCCAAACTTTCCCGTCTTTTAAATCGTCCCTGCCCAGGATAACCTCCCTTATGCTGGTAGGAAGCTCGCCGCGAGAAAATATTTTTTCAAACTCTTCTTCTGCTTTATTACCCGCTTCTTCGCTGTGATAAATCTTAATTATTTCTTTTGCCAGCCTTTTTTTAATATCCTTAGGATGGAGTGAGGAATTTTTTACTCCTTTTTCAAGCTCCGAGATCTCATCTGCCGGCACATCCGTGCAGAGTTCGTAATATTTAAACATAACGCTGTCGGGTATGGACATTATCTTGCCGAACATATCGTCCGGAGATTCCGTTATCCCTATATAGTTGCCCAGAGACTTGCTCATTTTCTGGACACCGTCCAGTCCCTCCAGAATGGGCATAAAAAGGGCAACCTGGGGTTCCTGCGAATATTCCCTCTGTAGCTCCCTGCCGACTAAAATATTAAACTTCTGATCAAGGCCGCCGAGCTCCACATCAGAATGAACCGCCACCGAATCATAACCCTGAAGAAGCGGGTACAAAATTTCGTGCATGCCTATGGGATGGCTTTCTTTATAACGCTTCTCAAAATCATCCCTTTCAAGTATCCTTGCCACCGTATATTTGGAAGTAAGCTGGACCATATCAAGAAGAGTCATCTTGGAAAGCCATGAACTGTTGTACACGACTTCGGTTTTATTGGGATCCAGTATCCTGGAAAACTGCAGCATGTAAGTTTTCGCGTTTTCGTCAATCTCGCGTTTTGTAAGCATGGGCCTTGTTACCGAACGCCCCGAAGGGTCGCCGATAAGAGCCGTAAAATCGCCGATTATAAGGACAACATGGTGTCCTAAATCCTGGAATGCGCGGAGTTTCCGCAGCACAACCGCAAAGCCAAGATGAACATCGGGCGCGGTGGGATCTATGCCCAGTTTTATCCTTAAGGGCTTTTCTTCCTTGCGGCTTTTTAAAAGCTTCTTTTTTAATTCATCACCGCTTATAATCTCAAGCGTTCCCCGCTTTATTATATCCATCTGTTTATCTATATCCATACAAACCTCCGAAATCATAAAAACGGATTGCCGTCTTTTTCTTCTTCTATGGTTGTCTCGGGCCCGTGACCCGGATATACTTTATAACTACCGTCTAATGAAGTAAGTTCTTTCAGGGAATTTTCCATCTTGCCCATATCCCCGCCGGGAAGATCAACCCTGCCTATGCCCCGGCAGAAAAGAGTATCTCCAGAAAAAATAACTTTCTCTTTTTCAAATACAATACAGACCGAACCGGGACTGTGTCCCGGAGTGCTTAATGCTTTATACTCGAGGCCGCCGACTTTATAAACTCCGCCGTCTTTTAATTTTACGTCAACCGGCAGATTATTATAATTAATTTCCTTTTCTCCCATATAAATACCGGCGCCTGTTTTTTCCTTCAACTCAACAGCCGCGCCCGTATGATCGGGATGATTGTGTGTAATAATAACCTGTTTTACTTTAAAACCGTTTTTCTCTGTTTCTTTTAAGATTTTATCAATTTCATCCCCGGGATCAATTACTGCCGCGTCCTTTGTTCCATCATCCGCGATAATACAGCAGTTTGTTTCCAGCATGCCGACCGGCAATATTTTAATTACCATTGTAACCTCTCTCTTTTTCGGATTTCGCCACCATAAAATGCACGAACTTAGCTCTATGCAGCTGAACCGCAAATCTTGTTGCTCTGGGAACGGAATCTTTCGCTTTTTCTTTGAACTCTTCTTCCATTTTTTGAGCAATTTCCGAAACCGTAAGATCTCCGTCGGCGTGCTTCCAGAAAAAAGAACCCAGTTCATCAAGATGAATAAACGTGGCTCTCGGAGTCTTAAGGTACTTCTGGCACAGCTTATCTATAAAAGAATCCCTGGTCTTTTCTATATCAACAAGCCCTTCTTCGTTTTCTTTCCATGAAAACTGCGGGTTTCTCATTACCTTAATCCTTGACCAGTCCGTTGTTACGGCTTTTTCCTGTTTCATAATGCCAACCCCCGTAAATTATTTTAAAATAGTTTTTTTGAATCAAGAAGTACAGTCACGGGCCCGTCATTTATAAGTTCCACGGACATATGGGCCGCGAACACGCCTTCCCCGACATTTAACCCGCTTTTTTTGATCTCATCAACAAAAAACCTGTAAAGGTTATTGGCTTTCTCCGGATCCGCAGCCCGGGTAAAATCAGGGCGCCTCCCCCTTCTTACATCGCCAAGCAGCGTAAACTGGGAAACAACAAGTATCTCCCCTTTTACGTCGAGACAGGAAAGGTTCATTTTGTCATTCCCGTCTTTAAAAACACGCAGGTTTAAAATTTTATCAATAAGATACAAAGCGTCTTTTTCTTCATCGTCCTGAGCTGCCCCCAGAAGAACAAGAAATCCGCTGCCTATTATCCCCGTAACTTTTCCGTCAACCGTGACTTTAGATTCTTTTACTTTTTGAACAACAGCTCTCATAACAACCAGCCTTATTTGATATGCGTCACTCTTCTTACGTCTATTACGTCTTTTTGCTTTTTAATCTCATCCATAATGCCTTTAAGTTCTTTAACGTTTTTAACCTCCAGGCATATTTTTATCTGCGCTCTTTCCTTTTTTGCCACCGCAAGGCAGCTGTCTGCAGATATTTTTCTCTCATTTAAAACACTCATAATATCGGATAAAAGCCCCGACCTGTCCCATGCTTCTATTTCAATCTCAATGCCGGCAAAGACGCCCTTAAAATCAGGATTCCATTTAATCTCCACCAGTCTTTCCTTCTGGCTGGCAAGGGATTTTAAATTTATGCAGTTTTCCCTGTGAACCGATATGCCTTTGCCCAGAGTTACATATCCTTTTATCTTGTCGCCGTAAACAGGAGAACAGCACTTAGAGAAACGGACAAGAACATTTTCAAGCCCGGGCACTATAACCGCATCCCCGTATTTGCGGCGTCTTTTTTTTGTTTTGGGAGCTGAAATCATTTTTTCAATTTCTTCTTTGGGAAGCTCGTCTTTAAACCGCATCAAGACCGTTGATAAATTAACTTCCCCGTAACCCAGAGCCGCATAAAAATCATCTAAAGAGGTAAATTTAAGACCTTTTGAAATCTTTTTAATTATATCATCCGAATCCAGTATTTTCTCAAGACGCTGTTTTTTAAGTTCTTTCTGCAGAAGCTCCCTGCCCAGCGCGATGTTGTCTTCTCTTTTCTCTTTTTTAATCCACTGTTTTATCTTTGTCTTGGCATGACTTGTCTTACATATCTTAAGCCAGTCCAGGTTCGGGCCGCTGTTTTTCGCGGTTATTATCTCAATTATATCACCTGTCTGGAGCTGGTAATCAAGGGGGACTATTTTCGTATTGACTTTGGCCCCCACGCATTTGTGGCCTATATCCGTATGAATTCTATACGCGAAATCTATGGGAGTCGCGCCCATGGGAAGATCTATAACATCCGATTTGGGGGTAAAGACAAATATCTGGGTTTTTAATAAATCATCTTTTAAATTCTTTATATAATCACGGGCGGTTGTAGCGCCTTCCTGAGAATCAAGAAGTATATTGATAAGGGGAAGTATCTCTTTGCTGAGCGCGAGATTGTGCCCGCCTTCCTTATACGCCCAGTGAGCGGCAATGCCGTACTCGTTAACTTCGTGCATCTCCTGGGTTCTTATCTGCACTTCCAGAGGCTGGCTGCCCGGACCGTAAACTGTTGTGTGCAGGGAACGGTAATTGTTGGGTTTGGGCATGGCTATATAATCTTTTATCCTGTCCATTAGAGGCATCCACAGGCTGTGAATAATACCCAGAGAGCCGTAGCATTCTTCAATAGTACCGACTATAATCCTGACAGCGAAAAGATCATAAACTTCCTTGAACTCTATGCCTTTATTTTTCATTTTTAAATATATGCTGTATAAATGCTTGGGGCGCCCTTCAATTTTCACGTGAATATCCGATTCCTCAAGCTTCTTTTTAACAGTATTGCATACCCCGTGTATTACTTTTTCTCTTTCCGCTCTTTTTGAGGCGAGCTTGTCTTCAAGCTCCTCATACATCTCCGGCTCAAGATAATGAAATGAAAGATCTTCAAGCTCCCATTTTATATGCCATAAACCCAGCCTTGAAGCTATCGGAGCGAATATATCAAGGGTTTCTTTTGAGATAATCTTTCTTTTAGTCGAAGGAAGAGACCCTAAAGTGCGCATGTTATGCAGGCGGTCGGCTATTTTTATAAGGATAACCCTTATATCATCGGCCATGGCCATAAAAATCTTGCGCAGATTTTTCGCCCTGTTTTCTTCTTTGAATACTCTCTTTTTCTTTATCCCCGGCTCTCTTTCCAGATCTTCTTTAGAGACGCTCATTGCCGAAAGTTTCGTTACTCCGTCAACCAGATTCGCGACATCATTGCCGAACATCTCCCTCACTTCATTAAGAGTTGCGGGCGTATCCTCAACAATATCATGCAGGAGCGACGCGGCGATCGTAACCTCATCCATCTTTAATTCGGCCAGAATATTAGCCACGCTGAAAGGATGTTCAATGTACGGTTCGCCGGAAGCCCTTATCTGGTTCTCGTGAAAAAGGCAGGCGTAATGGTACGCGCTTTTTATTAAATCTATATTAGCTTCGGGATAATATTCTTTAACTTTGCTTGTTATTGTCCTTATATTCACCGCAACCTCATAATAATTATATATATAGTTTAATAAGATTTCTAAAGCTACTGTAATTTATCCTTTTTTTGCATAAATTTATTATACTTATTAAAAGTTAATAAAATATTGACATTTGTTAATAATCCGGCAAAAAAAAGATTGTTATAATTAGGGCAGGAGTTAAAATAATTGCAGGGACGGGCCTCAGCCTGTCCCTGCATATTTATTTTTAATACTTATAAAATATGATTAATTAATTTCCGCATTCGGCCCGTAATGAAGTATTGTGCCGCCTGAACCTACCGCAAACACATCTGACGAACCCGAACCCCATACGCCGTAAAGACAGTTTGTCGTACCTGAAGCCATTGCGGACCAACTGGTTCCGTCATAATGGATGATTGTGCCGTCCTGGCCTACCGCAAATACATCGGTAGGCGATGAACCCCATACCGCATAAAGATTTCTCGTGGTAATACCGGCCGATGTATCTGTAATCCAGTTTGTGCCGTCATAACGAAGTATCGTGCCGCCTTCCCCGACTACAAATATATTTCCGCTTGATGTGCCCCATATCCCTCTGAGGGGGTTTGAAATCACCGACGGATACTGCGGATACTCTGTCCACTGCTGGTTATTATAACGGAGTATCTTTCCGCTGGTGCCTTCAAAATTGCCACCGACTATATATACATTATCCGCCGACGTGCCCCAGACCGCGTAACAGATATTCGGAGGAACTATGGGGGAAATATACATATCTGTCCATTCCCCGTTATAACTTTTCATTATCTTTCCATTATTATACTTATTATTTCCTACAGCATATATATTATTGTTAGATGAAGCGCCCCATATACCTCTGATATGGGCGATGCCGTTTACTGATCCGAAATTCCACATATTGTCGCTATAAGAAAGAAACGGCGAATTATCATTCGTATAATCCGTTCCTCCCGCATACACTAATTGAGGAGAACCGCCCCATACCGAACAAAGCTCGCTAGCTGTAGGCACATTCTTTGCTATCCATGCCGCTCCGTTATAATGGGAGGCTATTTTTTGAGAACCCACAATTCCCGCACCCACAGCAATTACATTGTTAGAAGCAAAACCGTATACAGCCATAAGATCGCCTGCGTTTGCGGGAGCATCCATCGCGGCCCAGTTATAATCGGTGGAAACGGTAAAAACAACGCCGTTGGAAGCTCTGTTATTAACCGTAACGACCACATTGCCGGTTGAAGCCGTAGTAGGCACAACACAGGTAATCCGCGTGTCCGACCAGCTTGTTACCAGAGCGGCGGCGCCGTTAAATGTTACACTAGAAGTTGTAGCCTGCTGTGAGCCGAAATTACGTCCCGTTATCGCAACGGCAGTGCCGTAAGTACCGGCAGCCGGGTCTAATGCGGTTATATAAGGGCCGGTAGCGCTCGTGGAAACTGTAAAAGGAACGCTGTTTGACGCCGTGCCGTTTACGGTAACAACCACATTGCCCGTTGAAGCTCCCGTAGGAACGGAACATATAATCCTGCTGTTTGTCCATGATGTTACAGTGATCGCCTCGATCCCGTTGAATTTGACCGTGGAACTTCCCTGATTATCGCCGAAGTTATACCCGTCAATTATGACCGCAACTCCTACCTGTCCGCTTGTCGGATTTAATTTTGTAATCTGCGGGTTAGTAGTATCTCCCGTTTGGGTCGGAACTACGGCATCGCTTTTTCCTATAAAACTGTACCCGAAAGTACCGCTTGCAAGAGTAACCAGCGCCTGGTCATTATCACCGGCTTTAATTACAACATCGGTTGTTCCGTATCCTATCTCGGTACCCACGGTATCATACGCCTGGCTCACTACTGTCACTGCCCCTATGGGAATGCCGTTTATGGTAACTGTTTCGGTTGAGTTTGAGGCATTCCGCCTTATAATAATGGCGTTAACTTCACGGTTATAAACGGTTGTGCCCGCATCCCGTGCAACCGTGCATACATTAACTTTTAAGCTGTAAGTGTTTTCAAGCACTGTTGTCTTGGCTGATGAAGGCCAGTTTACGGTAACAGTCATGCTGCCCGTATCGCCTCTGGCTGCATTGCTTGAAGAAGTTCCTCCGAAAAGGCCGCCGGACCCGCAGCTTGATAAAAAAACGGCTAAAATTAAAAGGAATACAAATAAAGCGAGTTTTTTCATAAAAACCTCTGAATGTTTAATTTTATTATCCCTTTCATTTTCCCTGTTTATTTATAAATTCCTTTATAATTTTTATACAAAAAAATCCCGAGGTAACCGCGGGATTTTATTCCTTCTATGGTGGCGAGGAGAGGATTCGAACCTCTGACCAAGGGCTTATGAGTCCCCTGCTCTACCCCTGAGCTACCCCGCCGGTTATTTTTTAAAAGTAGAATTAGACATTATTATACTTAACCCTTTATTTGGTGTCAATAATAATATTTAAATCCATTAATATTACAAGGTTTTTTAAAATTATAGTAGAATTATAAAATAAGGTTATGAAATTTTTATCTAACAGCAAACAAAAACAATCCGGGTTCTCACTTGTAGAGCTCAATGTTGCTATTGTGTTATTCCTTCTTTCCGCTGTAGCTATTATAGGCATCCTTACTTTCTGCACCGCAGGCGCGAAAAAATCAACGGAGCTCGCACAGTGCGTACAGCTTGCCCAGCGTAAAATGGCTGAAACAATATGCCTCGGAGCCGATGATATAAAAGACGCCGCAGTTCCTGCGGCATTCCCTTCTCCTTTTGAAAGATATGCTTACACCGTACGGAAGATCAAACCCACAGATACCAGATTAAGTGATTTTGTTGAAGTATGCGTTACCGTAAAGAGCCCCACGGGAACAAAAACGGAACTGGTGACTTTAAAAAACTCAAAAGAGGCGCCATCCACCTGGGCAAAATTATTCAGTAAAAAAAACGCACGGAATGCCGATGTCAAAAAAATAATACAAACCAAAGACGGCGGATACCTTGTTATAATCAGCTTTAATTATCCTGGTAAATCAAGCAGACCTTGGATATTAAAGCTTAATCCCGACGGGTCAGTTGCCTGGGAAAAAGAATACGACGTTGGCCGTGGATTCCACAATCTCACTTCCGTTTGTGAAAATGAAGACGGGAGTTTTACCGCAATAGGAACCTCCGATAAATTCGGAGGAGACAGGGAATGCGGATGGATTATTAAACTCAACCCCGACGGATCAACCGCATGGGAAAAATTATACGGCACCCGGGGAGCAACAACCGCTAATTACCTGAATACTATCCAACGAACATCAGACGGCGGGTATATTGCCTCAGGCGACATTTGTTATGACTATTATTCTTCATATAAAAAAACCCGCGGTTGGCAGGACGGATGGGTCGTTAAATTCAGATCTGACGGTTCGATTCAATGGCAGAAGGCCTACGGGGGGTCGGAAACTGACATGATCCATTCTGCCCGGCAAACATCCGACGGGGGATATATTATGACAATTTATGACTCTTCTTCCGGAGCCGCTTGGACCAGTCGGCTTTGTGTCATGAAGCTAAATTCTGACGGCTCTGTTTCCTGGCAGAAAAAATATGAAGGAGTAGATGCAAGTTCCTCTCAAATACTACAAACCGATAACGGTGACTATACCGTAATGGGCCAGGCCCGGGACACTAACAACAAAATCTGCCCGTGGATTGCAAAACTTACATCAAACGGCAACATTAAATGGCAAAAATTATACGGCAGGGAAACATACGGAAACTATAAACGTATCTTTTCTTTAGAACCGACATCTGACGGCAGCTATATCGCCGCGGGAGGTTTTCAAATAGCAACTAAAGTTGGTAGTTATTTCAGAAGCAATCGAGAGGCATGGATTCTTAAAATTGATTCAAACGGTTATCCCGTATGGCAGAAAGCGCTCGGCAGCCCCCTTGTTGCAGAAGGATACGGGGGCTGGGATGAGGGCAAATTCGCACAACAGATATCCGACGGCGGATATATTATGGGCGGACCATACGATGATCAAGTTGCGCGTAAAACAGAGGGCTGGGTCGTTAAATTTGATTCCAAAGGAAATACCACTCTCAACCCCGGCGCGGTAATGATAGACACTACAACACCTGTTTATAACGCATCTATAAGCCCGCGCAATAACAACCTAACGGTAATTAACACTAACGCGACATCCCGTTAAAAATTTTTGCGTCTACACCCCGCTGAATGTGCCTATCATCTCATAAAGAGGCATAAGAAGGGCAAAGAGTATAAAACCTACCACAACACCCAGTATTGATATAATTAAAGGTTCAAGAATTGTGCTCATGTTATCAAGGAAATTCCTTGCGTCAACTTCATAATAATGCGCCGCGCTGTCAAGTATCATGGGGAGCTCCCCTGTATCCTCGCCTGTTGCTATCATATTGACAACGATACGGGGAAAAAGATGTTCCTTTGCCAGAGCGCCGGCAATGGTGTCCCCTTCCGAAACATTTTTTAAAGCGTTTTCTATATCTTCTTTGTAATACGCGTTATCCACAATATCTTCCAGGAGCTTCATTGACTGCGCGAACGAAAGCCCGCTTGAATACAGAAGAGAAAAAGACCTGCAGAAGCGCGCCATAATTATTTTAGACATAATTTTATTTACTACGGGAATATTTAACATAATAGCGTCTTTAACCATCTTCCCTTTTTCTGTTTTCATATACCGGCTCCATAAAACTATACAACCGACAACCAGCAATAACAGTACAAAAAATTTCCAACCGCTTAAAATATCGTTAATCCCGATAAGAATTCTCGTGGGCAGGGGAAGCTTCATCCCGAAATTAGCAAACATCGGGAGAAAACCGGGCAGAACACATTTAATGATAACTAAAACAACCAGTATGGAACTTATAAAAACAATGGCGGGATATGTTAAAGCGGCTATACACTGATTACGCATCTTGACGTCTTCTTCAAGCTCGCGGGCCAGTTTTACCATTGCTTCGGGCAGAGAACCGGAAGTCTCGCCGCATTTAACCGTGGCTATATAAAGAGACGAAAAAACATCTCTGTGGTACGAAAGAGCCTGCGAAAAAGATGCCCCCTGGGCCAGGATGCGCAGCTTTATATCTTCTGTTACTTCTAATAATCTTTTATTATCGGTCTGCGCCATAAGAACATCTATTGCCGAGGCTATATGGATACCGCTTGATAAAAGGGTGGACATCTGCCTTGTAAAGATCGCCATCTCTTTAAGCGGAACCTTTTTCTTTGCTTTAAATAAAGAAGTAAGTTTTTCTTTTGTTTCTTTTTTCATTTGAGTGATCATAACTTATCTAATATAAGGGGGTATATATACCCTTATTCCTTTCAAGCCACACTTTCGTATCCATCGGATAATAACCGGCCAGATTCAATCCTTCTTTTCTGTTAATTACTATCCCTATATCCATTATCTGTGTGTAATGATTATCCGGATCATCCGGATAATTACCGAGAGTCGTTCTGTAGTCTTTGTCAAACTTAAAATTAAACGCGCCGTACTGGAAATTTCTTACATCCTGCAGGAAACCCAGCACCGTTATCTGCGTGGAAGGATCTGTCACTTTCCATGTTGCCGGATCCTCATTAGCTCCCTCGTCAAAAAGCACCCTTTTTATAGATCCTTCTATATTATCAACATAATAACCCACAACCCTGTTTTCGTCCGCGGATACTTTGACATTAAAACATAAGCTTTTGTCAGGGGATGCCGGCATATAACCGTATTCTATCTTATCGCTGTTTGATTTTAATTTTGCATAAGCGGCTTTATCGGGACAGTATATGCACTCGGCAATTTTCAGCTCGTTTGCTATCTTATTCAAAGCCGTAAAGTTGCTCTTAATTGTTTCCGATACCGAAGACCTGAACCTGTATTCCTGCATGGAAGATTGAAAAAGGATCAGTACGGCCGCGCTGACCATTAAAAGTATTGCCGCCGATATAAGGGTTTCCAGTAAACTTATGCCTTTTTGTTTTTCATCCGTCAAAACAGTTTTTCCCTTTTCTTTTTTTAATTATTCAATCCAGCTGCTTTTAATCTCCGAAGCTGAAACCGGTTTTTTTACTTTTAGAACAGCCCTTGCTACTTCTTTGCCTTTACTGTCCGTACTGCTTTTTACTATACCTATAAAATAATACTCGCCTTTATCTTCATTGGGCTTGTCTGTATCCTGAATCTCAAAATAATAGGGTTTATCGGAAGAAATCTGTATCTCTTTTGTTGTATAAGTATTGCCGGCAACTTTGTAATCCGTACCGCACCCGTTTACCGCCGCGTATTCTATGGCACCCCGAGCCAGAGAGCGGGCAGTTTCTTTCCGAGACATAAAACTGAAGTATTTAAGGTTTTTATCAATCACCACAGACAATGCTACCGCGAAGCTGAACATGACCATTAGCAGAACAAATACAGTTATTAAAGCGGCCCCTTTTTCAGATTTCATCTTATTCCTGCCATACAAATTATATCTTTATTTTATATAAGCTTAATTCTTCTTTTAGAATAAAAAACCTTTTAGAAATCTTTAAAAAAGAAAGGAAGTAAAAGAGAATAAAAGGAAAAACGGCAATTTTGTATAAACATAGAAAAAACCGGAGAGTACCATAAATGAATATAGGGATGTTCGCAGACTGCTATATCCCCGCGGTAAACGGGGTTACATCCTCTATCAGGTCATTGAAAAATGAACTTGAGAACCAGGGACATAATGTTTATCTTTTTGTTCCTTCTTATTCCGGCTATACAATTGATACAGAGAAAAATACCTTCCGGTTTAAATCCATTCCCTACCCTTTCCAGAAAGAACACAGGATAAGCTTCCCGTTCCCGCGCAAATACATAAACATGATACCTTCACTTAATCTTGATGTGGTGCACCTGCATACGCCTTTCCCCGTGGGAATTATGGGAATGAAAAATGCAAAAAAATATAACCTGCCGTGCGTATTTACCCATCACACATTATGGGAAAAATATACCCATTACCTGCCCCTACTGCCTGAAAAAATGCGGGTAAAATTAGCAGTATCTTTATGCGTAAACTTTGCCAACAAATGCAGGATGGTAATAGCCCCCTCAACAGGCGTAAAGAAACTATTCGCCTGCCAGGGGGTAAAGACAAAGATAGAGGTTGTGCCCTCGGGTATAAATTTTGACAAATTTTCCAAAGGCAGCGCCGGTTCTTTTTTAAATCTTTATCCCCAACTTAAAAATAAAAAAATACTTTCTTACTGCGGGAGGCTCGGCAGGGAGAAAAATTTATATTTTCTCCTGCGCGTTTTTAAGGCTGTTTCCGCCGGATATAGCGACGCGCATCTTCTTTTCATAGGCGACGGTCCGCAGAGAAATAACCTCATGGATTACGTTAAAGAGCTGGGATTGATAAATAAAGTTACATTCAGCGGGTATTTAGCGCCCGAAAAAGTCGCAGACGCGCTTTCGGCTTCTTATCTTTTTGTATTCGCTTCCACAACAGAGACACAGGGGCTTGTAATCCAGGAAGCGCAGGCAGCGGGATGCCCCGCCGTCGCGGTAAAAGCAACAGGCGTGGAAGACGCAGTAACAGACGCAGAAGACGGGTATCTTACCTGCCTTGATGAAGAAGAGATGGCTTTAAGGTGTCTTAGGGTGCTGGAGATGCCGAAACTAAGAGATGCTTTGAGCATAAACGGAAAAATCAAAGCGGAAAAGTATTCTATAGAAAACACGACAAAAAAAGTTCTCGGGGTATACAATCAGGCTATTGCCTTGTCAAATTCTTGAAGATTTATTAGAAGATTTATTAATATAGACATCTTAAAATAAATAAAGGATTTTATAGAAAAAAGAATAAATATAGCTACTTAAATTAAATCATAATTAATGAGGTAATGTTTATGAATAAGGAAAGAAAAGACTTGATTTCATATTTTTCAATGGAAATAGGGTTTGATTCTACGATACCTACTTATTCGGGAGGTCTGGGAGTCCTGGCGGGTGATACCTTAAAATCCTGCGCGGATCTCTGCATACCCACGGTAGCGATAACATTACTTCACAGGCAGGGCTATTTTGACCAGAAAATGGACAGCGCGAACTATCAGGTGGAACTCCCCGTTGCTTGGGATCCTTTAAGCAAGCTTGAGCCGCTTGATATAGAAGTTGAGCTTATTATAGATTCAAAACCCGTTAAAATAAGGGCGTGGAAGTATGATCTTAAGGGCCAGACAGGATTTTCAGTTCCCATTTATTTCCTTGATACATGGGTTGAAGGAAACTCCCACTTTAACAAAATGATAAATAAAAAATTATACGATTCCAATCCCCAGTTCAGGATATCACAGGAGATGATACTGGGCATAGGCGGGGTTAAAATGTTAAGAGCCCTCGGATACAGTAAAGAAGAAATAAAGATATACCATATGAATGAAGGACACGCGAGCTTTTTAACCCTTGAGCTTTTAAAAGAGTTTAATTACAACAAAGAGGAAGTAAAGAAAAGATGCGTCTTAACGACCCATACCCCCGTACCGGCAGGCCATGACGTATTTGATTACGGGATAGCGAAAAAAATAATGGGAGATTCTCTCCCCGATAATATAGGCGAATTATCAACAAGGGAAAACCTGCATACCACAATACTTGCTTTAAATTTAAGCAGTTACGCGAATGCGGTATCAAAGAAACACCAGCAGGTCACACAAAGAATGTTCCCTTTCCATAAAATAGAGAATGTGACAAACGGGGTCCATTCATTAACATGGACATCGGAAAGCTTCAGAAATTTATTTGACGAATACCTCCCGGGATGGTCTTTAAATCCCGTGCTTCTTAAAAAATCGGGAAACATACCAAAAGAAAAGGTATGGGAAGCCCATATGGAAGCAAAGAGCTACCTCCTGGAACTTGTTAACGGCTACCACGGAGTTAACATGCAGGAAGACATATTAACCATAGGCTACGCGAGAAGGATAACAAGCTATAAACGCGCCACTTTAATATTTAACGATCTTGTAAGGCTTGCCCAGATAGCTAAAGGAAAAATTCAACTCGTATTTGCCGGAAAAGCTCACCCTGATGACCAGCCTGGCAAAATGATTATAAGGGAGCTTATGAGAAACCAGGAAATATTTAGAGACAGGATCCAGATCGCATATCTGCAGAACTACAACATGGATCTTGCCCGCCTCATAATCTCCGGAGTAGACGTATGGCTGAATACCCCCGTAAGGCCGCGCGAAGCATCCGGCACAAGCGGGATGAAAGCCCTCCTGAACGGCGGACTTAATTTCAGCACCCTTGACGGCTGGTGGATAGAAGGATACCAGATGGATGACCTGGCCGGCTGGGAAATAGGGCCCGAGCCAACCGAAGATTATATGGTGGAAATCGATCCGGCAATTGACGCGGACAGCTTATACGACAGGCTGGGTACGGAAATCATACCCCTTTACTACAACAGCAGGGAAAACTGGATAGAAAGAATGCAGCACGCCATATCATTAGGTTCATATTTCAATACCCACAGAATGGTTGAAGAATACGCTAAAAACGCATGGCATATTGATATACCCAATTTAAAAAGCACAATGGCCTAGCATTATGCTTAGAAATATCATTCAGGCGGCAGAAAAATATAATTTAATAAACCCCGGAGAAAAAACAATTCTTGCCATATCCGGCGGTCCGGATTCTGTCTTTCTTCTTGACTTTTTTTCAAAAATACGGAAAAAATACAACCTTCAATTATATGTACTTCATATTAACCATTCAATAAGGAAAAAAGAGTCCGGAGAAGAAGCGGTATTTGTAAAAAACATGGCAAAAAAACTTAATCTCCCCTTCTATTATTATAAAGAAGACGTCCCTGAATATGCTAAAGCGGAAAAACTTTCCCTTGAAGAAGCCGCAAGAAATACAAGATTAAGAATATACAATGAACTTCTTAAGAAATTAAAGGCGGACAAGGTCGCAACGGGCCATAATTCAGATGACAGGGCCGAAACAGTGCTTATGAGAATAATAAAAGGCACATCACCCTCCGGGCTTGCGGCAATGGAGCCGTGCTCGGGGAAGATTATAAGGCCTTTGATTGAAGTAAAAAGAAAAGATATTATAACTTATTTGAAAAAGAATAAAATTAAATATGTAATTGATAAATCCAATAAAGATACAAAGTTTTTCAGAAATAAGATAAGGCATAAATTAATACCTCTTCTTGAGGAAGAATACAATCCCAATATTAAAGAATCCCTTATAAAATTATCATCTCTTGCCGGAGAAGACGAAGAAGCCCTTCAGTCTGCCGTACTGAAAAAATTAAACAAACTATCGTCGGTATATAAAGACAAAATAGAGATTGATATAACCGATATAAATAATGAACATCCTTCTATAATTAAAAGGATAATAAAATCAGCCATTAAAACATATCTAGGCCATGCTAAAGATATAACCAACTACCATTATGAGAAAATATATAATTTTTTAAAGGACCAAAAAGGAGAGAAGAAATTAAACCTGCCCGACGGCCTAACTGCCGTAAAAAGCTACAATAAATTAACTTTTCATAAGAAAACGGAAAAGAAACATAATATATTAAAGCAGTTCAGGTTTACCGTACCCGGCAGATATAACATAAAAGGATGGGATATAACCGTTTCAACTTCCTTAGTTGAAAAAATAAAAGCGAAACCGGACAGCAATACCGCCTATTTTGATTTTGATAAATTAAATACGGATACCCTGATATTAAGACAGAGAAAAGACGGCGATATATTTATTCCTTTCGGCATGAAAGGCAGAAAAAAGATAAAAGATTTATTTATAGACCTTAAAATACCCCTTGAAAAAAGAAATAATATACCCATTATAACGGCAGAAAACAATATAATATGGGTAACAGGATACAGGATAAGTGAAAAGTATAGAGTAGATAAAAACACAAAGAGGATTTTAAAGATAGAAGTAAAAGGAGAAACTTATGCATCCTGATTTAAAAGAAATAATAATAACAGAAGAAAAAATTCAATCTAAAATCAAAGAACTCGCAGGACAGATATCAGAAGATTATAAGGATAAAGACCTTCTTATGCTTGTGATACTGCGCGGCGGAGTTATGTTCCTTGCTGACTTAAGCAGAAACCTTACGATAAACACTTCTATTGATTTTATGGCTGTAACAAGATATTCCGGGAGCATGACGCCTTCAAATGAAGTAAAAATCATAAAAGACCTGGACAAGCCCATAGAAGATAAAGATGTATTAATAATTGAAGACATTATAGACAACGGCAAGACCTTAAGTTTTCTTACGGAGCACTTAAAGCACAGAAAACCCAGATCAATAAAAATATGCACTTTGCTTGATAAGCCGGAAAGAAGAAAAACTTCTATCCAGCCCGATTACAACGGGTTTGTCATACCGGATAAATTCGTCGTGGGATACGGCCTTGATTACAAGCAGAGATACAGGAACCTCCCCTATATAGGGGTAATGAAGCAAGAAATCTATTCCTCTTGAAAAATTATTCAAATAGTGGTAAATTAATTATCATTATCTTAACTGCGGAAGTGGCGGAATGGCAGACGCGCTAGGTTCAGGACCTAGTATCCGCAAGGATGTGGGGGTTCAACTCCCCCCTTCCGCACCAAGAATTCACAATGTTCTGTCAAACCATTCCTTTATCTCTTTATAACACTCGTGTCTGTTTTCAGTAAGCAGTTTTTCAAGATGGCCGTTGGGAATAATAATAAGCTTCTTATCAGCTTTTAAATTTTTATATAAATTCTCCGCTTCTTCAACGGGAAAAACCCAGTCGGTTTTACCCCCTATAACAAGGACTTCAACAGGCGGAACTTCTTCTATATATTCCTCAGGGGCAATCCATGCAACATTATTCCCTACCTCTACCTCTGCAAACCTCTCACCGGTTCTCCCGAACCATGTATTTAAAAGTTTTAACTTTGAATTCATTATCTTTTTACTGTAGCAGGGTGTTATTAATACTAAGCTGTCAAAATTATTATAATGCCTGAAAGAGTTTAAAGATGAAAAAGAACCCAGGCTCATGCCTATTACCCCGACTCTAACATTGCCTTTACTCTTTGCAAAATCCACCCCTGCCAGAACATCCATGTACTCGTTCCCGTCTAAGGCTCCCCCGCTTTTCCCGTGACCTCTTAGATCAACATTTAATACGTTAAAGTCTTTTACGAGGAATTCTGCCAGGTTCGCGGTACAGTCGCTGCGGGTATTCATTGTTATACCGTGAAAAAGAACGGCTGTTCTGTCTTTGCCGCTGTCTGTATATTCGGCGTGAATCTTAACCCCGTCTTCCGTTAAGAGCTCCACATCTTCAAAATTATACACAGGTTCCATATTAGGCCTTAAGTAAAAAAACTTTGTCCATACTATCAACCCCAGAATAATAATAATGATTATACAGAAAATCATTTTTGTATAATATTTCAGGTTTTTAATTTTTTCCGAGAAAAGATTTACAATAAACCAGATCCCCAGAAGTAAAAAAAATACGCTTAATACGGCTATTAAAATTCTTTTATCATTAAAAAAATCCGTAAAGACCTGGGTTAAGATTACAGTTAAACTGCCTATGAAGAATAGAAATTTCAGGAATGTTTTCATAGATACAACACCTTTTAAAGTCTTATTCATTTCTCAGATAACTTTCAATATTCTTAGCAAATTTTTCAAAAACAATTACTTTGTTTTTCAGAATATTTATTACTATCTTAAGTTTTGAAATAATTATTTCACTACTATTCATCTGTTTTTTCTCTTTTAATTAATTTAAAAAATAATATGAAAGCAATTTTTACTTCAGCACAAATATCGCAACTTCAGGTGCGGATAAAAATCTTATCGGCAGTGTTACCCTTCCCAGCCCTTTAGTTACGTAAAACTGGGTCTTGTTTTCCCTGAAAAGCCCGTACATGTATTTTTTTAGCCCTGATGAAAGGGTAAGAACAAGCTTATACCCCGGGAACTTCGCCTGGCCGCCGTGAGTATGTCCCATAAATACCATATCTATCTCTTTATCAACCGCTTCGGGTATTATCTCGGGCGAATGGGCAAGGAGAAGCTTTATATCTTCTTCGGGTATATCTTTTAACGCCTGGTCTAAATTATCAAAATCATGGTATGGGTCATCCACCCCCAGAATCCATATTTTATCGCTGCCGTTTTCAACAGCCACGGCGGTATTAAAAAGAAGATTTATGCCTCCCTTTACAAGGCCTTTTTTCAAATACTCGGAATCACCGTAATAATCATGGTTTCCCATAACCGCAAAAATACCGTTTTTTGCTTTTAATAACTTTATCTCTTCAATAAGGTCTTTAATCTCCGCGTCCGTATCAACGGAAAGAAAATCCCCCGTAATAAAAACAAAATCGGGGGAAAGATTATTTATGCTGTTTACCAGCTTTTTTACGGCTTTTCTGCCGAAAAGAGGCCCGAAATGGATATCGGATATGTGGATAATTTTTTTGCCTTTAAAATGATGCGGCATATTATCTATAACAAGGTTTCTTTCCGGAAAAGTGATATTGCCGGGTTCTATGAAAATAATATAAGTGAAAAATCCCAGTACAACTGCCAGGTAAACATAAAGATAAAATATGTTGTACTTGTACAGCAAATAACCTATATAACCTAAAAGCCCCAATATAATAACAGTTAAGCTCTGCACGGCAAACTGCTTTACTTTAGAATATTCTCTGGGTTTCATTTTATATCACCTTAGGGCGTTTTTTATCTTAACGCCTTTATAATAATGCTTTATTATATCAATATAATTATATCCGGCTTTTGCCATGCCTGAGGCTCCACTCTGGCATAAACCCACACCGTGCCCCCATCCCCCGCCTTTAAATATATAATCATCACCGCTTTTAATTATATAGAAAAGAGTGCTCTGAAGCCCTCCGGTTCCTATCCTGCCGCCTGATGTCATCCAGCGCAGCTCATCTTTATAAAGATGGTAAACCCCGCCTGTCGCAATTATTTTTAAATCCTGGATCCTGCCGTGTTTTGATCTTTTAACAACCTGAATATCAAGAAGGTCCCCGAGATAAATATAACTTCTGTTTAAAATAACAGGGAGACTTTCTGATAAGAGTTTCTCAAGATCCTGTTTGGAATATTTTTCCTCCCACCTGTATCTGGGGTAATCCCTGCAGAAGCTGTCAGGCGGATTATCTATAAATTCTTTAAAGTTTTCATGTATGCTTAAATCAATATTCTGTTTGGAATCCGGCTGATCATATGACGCGATAAGATATCCAACCGGCCTGTGCCCCGGCCATACGTTTATAACATTCTCAAGAGCGCCCCCGCAGGTTGAATGAAAAGTCGTATAGGCATAATTCCCGCTATAGGTTATGTATTCCCCGGCGGTCTCGCTTACGGCTTCATTTGTCGCGTCCGTCTCGCTTATAACGCCCTCATAAACCTGACAGTGCACAGTAGGGCAAACATCATACCCCTCCCTTGAATGCCTGTTTTTATTTGAAAGAGCGAATGTCCTCGCGACAACGGTCATGGCTTTAAGGGCTTCCTCGGGATAAGTAAAAGGCATCTCATTAGGCACAACCCCTGCCACATATTCTTCAAGCGTCAGGTAATTATAACAATCAAGAATATTTTCGTCCTGTACTATTTTCAGGTCTCCCCTGTATGCTTTTAAAGAATACGTATCGTTTTCATTAAGTTTAACAAGATTGAGTATTTTTTCCGCGCCCTGAGACTGAATATATATATTCTCATTTGTGCGCATGATAAGTTTTTTATCTTTATCGTATAAGGCTATATACGGCATCTTTTTAAAAATATAAACGGGTTCTATATAAAAAAGTTCTCCTTTATCGGCGCTAATCAGAATATTGCCGTTTTTATCTTTTTCCCTCATCACCATCTTGTCTTCCGCACAAATACATACCCTGTAATAATTCTCCCCTACCAGGATTTTAATAATACCGCCCTGCGGGGCAATAGGAACACTCGTCTTATACGGCAGATGATAACTTACCCTTGATTCAACTATGCCCGGATAATTAATATCCACAAGACCGGGGACCAGCATATTAAACAAAGACGCAAGCATTTTTTTTACCTGAAAAGATGAACTGTTCTCCGGAGCGAACAGATTCTCGGATGCGTAAATAACATTGCCGTCTTTATTTATTATTATTGCCGCTGAGTATTTCTTAATATCCGAATAATCTTTCTTATCGGCATCTAAAAAATACGCAAGCACCCGGGTATCCTCACCCGGCTTTACAAGCATAGCGGTATTTCTGGCAAGTTGGACATACCTGTCCTTAAATCCGGGAATATCATCTTCCATAAAAAGATACTCGCACTTAGGAGGCTTATTTGTCCACCTGTAAAAATCAGCCCCTGTCATATCACTTATATGAAAATTATTTGTAATGCCTGTAAGCTTGTTCCTGTCATCACGGTAGCCTGTCTGGTAGCACAGGAAAAGCTTCCCCCCGTTTGATACATAATCCCTCAGCCTGTCAGCCGCTTTTAAAGATAAACATCTTGCATTGGGTATGACAATAACCTTATAAGGGAGGGGAGAATATTCCAGATCCCACTCCGATATAATTTTAGACTTTAATCCTAAATCTTTAAGGGCATTCTCCGCGCCTTCGTGCTCAAGGTCCCCGTATTTACCGAAAAACCCGAGAGAATTATCGCTTTTTAAAAGAGCAACATCGTAAACCTCATCTTTAAAGTCGGGATTTACCAGGGGAGAAGCATTCATAAAGCCCGTTAAAAAAATAAGAGTTACAAAAATTGAAAGTAAAATTATATTAATTCTATATTTTTCCATATTCATTTAGATGAAAGAACCTCCTGCAGGCTGCCGTTATTCTTATCTAAAAGTTTTTTTGCCCCGGAATAATCCAATTTTTTTAATTCCATAACAACGGCTGTCTTCAGTTCCCCTTTTGCTTCTTTAAATTTCTTTTCCGCTTTATCTTTACCTAAGCCCGTAAGCTCCATAAGTATCCCCACAGACCGCATCTTAAGCTTGGTATTAACGGGCATAAGGTCAACCATTAAATTATTAAATGTCCTGCCCAGTTTAATCATGGAAACGGTTGTAAGCATATTAAGAACAAGCTTCTGGGCGGTTCCCGCTTTAAGACGCGTAGAACCCGTTATAAATTCGGGGCCCACCTCAGGCACAATTGAAACCTTGGCGTGCTTTGACATCTTAGAGTCCTTATTTACCGTTACGGCAACCGTAAAGCATCCCAGCTTTCCCGCATATTTAAGCGCTCCTATGACAAAAGGAGTTCTGCCTGAAGCGGAGATGCCTACAACTATATCTTTTTTTGCAAGTTTTTTATTCTTTAATTCCTTCTCCCCGTTTTTCTCTATATCTTCTGCGCCTTCTTTTGATTTAAATACGGCTGGAGCCCCCCCTGCGATAATCGCCTGGACCATAGAGCTTTCAACGCCGAATGTAGGAGGGCATTCACTCGCGTCAACAACCGCTAACCTGCCGCTTGTCCCGGCGCCTACATAAAAAAGACGCCCTCCTTTGGAAAAACTCTCTATAATCTTATCAACTGCCTTACCTATCTTGGGAATTTCTTTAAAAACCGCTTTTGCTACTTTCTGATCTTCTTTATTCATTAACTTTAAAATCTGCAAAACCGGCAGCATGCTTATATTCCTGCTTTTTGAAAGCTTTGATTCCGAAACAAGGTTCAATTTCTCCTGCATATACCCTCCGTGCTTCTACTTGCCCGCTCCCAGCATATCTTCCGCCTGCTTTAATATGCCCTCCCCGTTCATTGTGCCGTAAAGCTTCCCGTCAATGAGCGCTATGGGTTTTGAGTGATTGTTTGCAACCTCTTTAAGGCGGTCATAACGGTATTTCACCTGAGGAGCCACAAGAACTATATCATAGTTATTTATAACATCCTCCAGATTCTCAGCGGAAGCAGAATCAATCTTTAATTCAAGATTCTTCTCCTGCGCGGCCTTAACCATCTTCTGCGTGATAAAACTTGTGCTCATCCCGCCCGAACAGATTAATAAAATATTCATATATGCCTCCCGGTTATTTATTATTTCCTATACTGTTTTAGTTTTTCCAAAAATTCGGGCTTAGCTTCATAACCCTTTTTGACCGCCTCATCGCAGTACTTTACTGCCGATTGATAATCTCCCTTATCATAATAAACTTCAGCCATGAGGTAATGCAGGTATGCCCAATCTACAGTCTTTAAAGCTTTTTGAAGCGCGGAAATTGCTTCGTCAAAACTGCCTTTATCGCGGTAAACCATGGCAAGGTCATAATAATAATTCTCACTATATGGGCTTATACTTATACATTGTTTATACTCGGCGGCGGCTTCGTCAAGCATCCCTTTTTTATGATAAAGCTTAGCCAAATTCCCGTGAAAATTTGAATCCCCCGGGTCAATCTCCAACGCTTTTTTATACTCAATAATAGCCTCATCCGGCATATCTTTGCCCGCGTATGCTCTTGCTAAAGACGAATGATAATATTTATCCTTGGGGTTAATTGCTACCGCTTTTTTATATTCCGGAATGGCTTCATCAATTAATCCTTTCATATCATAAGCGCTCGCAAGTTCATAATGCGCTTTATCATCATCCGGATTTCTCAGAACCGCTTCGTTAAGATTAACAATGCCTTCGTCATTATAAAACTTTCCAAAATAAGCCCTTAACATTAAACTATAAGCCTCTGCGGCATCGCCGGCAAATTCGGTGCCTTTTGCCGCTTCAGCCGCTTTTATCATCTCAAAATATACATCTTCTCTCATGCCTTTTAAGTTATATAAAATTCCGCGGAATAAATGAGTTATAAACTCTCCGTAATTTTTATCATTTAATGCCTCATCGGTTATTCTAAAATAAGAATCCGACATTTTGTCATTTTTCTCCATTTTTAACGCTTTTAAAAAATTTTCCCTGCAGGCTTTAAAATCCGAGTTTGCCCCGCAGTCCACGGCTTTATTATAATAATAACAAGCTTCGCCCAATTTTCTTAAGTATTTCTTTATTGAAGCGTTTTCAATATCTCCTCCCACGGCTTGTTCAAATAAAATACCGGCATCTTCAGGTGTTTTACTTTGAGCAAAACTTATTCTGCCCATAATTGAATATGTTCCTAAACTTAAATATTCCCTTGTTACCCTTAAATAAGAATCCGCATAAGATTCTCCGCCTGGCTTGGGACGGTTAAAAATATCCTGCGCCATAGCCTTAGCTTCATTATACAAACCTTTATCGGTGTAAACGGCTATCAAATTGAACTTTGCAATAAGAAAACCCGGATCTATCTCCAGGCATTTTTTAAATTCGGCTATAGCCTCATCTGGCATATTTTTTTTATAATAAATCAGTCCCAAAAAACGGCGGGCGTTAATATCATCGGGTTTAAGAGAAACAAATTTTTTAAATTCTTTCAGCGATTTATCCAATTCATCCTTATCATAATAAATATTGCCCAAATAATAATACGGCAGGGCAAAATCAGGCTCTGTATCTGCGGCTTTTTGAAATTCCTCTATAGCTTTGTCACCTTTATTATAAAACATTCCTTTAAAGAAACATACTGCCGCTTCTTTTTTAACCTTGTTGTTTTTTAATTCTTCTATAACTTCCAGGCAATCGTTAAGTTTTTTCACATCTTTCCAGTATTTATAAGATTCCTTGAAATTTTCCTCGGCTTTCTCAAAATCTCCGGCTACCGCGCACCTTAACCCTTCCCTGAAAAAATCATAAGCCGTATGGGGCGTAACGGAAACACCCGACTCTTTAATCTTATTTTCAATGTTAGTATATATTAAAATATCATTTTTAACGGCTTTATTATAATACTCCGCTGCCAATTTATAATCGTTTTTTTCTATGTAAAGTTCCAATAATGAATTATAATATGTGCCTAAATGCCCCCCGCTCGAATCCAGTTCAATCGCTTTTTTATATTCCGCAACGGCTTCATCCTTCATCCCCTTTATTTCATATGCCTGCGCCAGACATCCGTGTGCGACTTCATTATTGCCGTCAAGGGATATAACCTTTTTACACTGCGCAATAAATTCGTCGGTCATGTTATTATCTTTGCAAATACTGCCCAGCGCGTAATAATATATGCTTTCGCAGGGATCCAGTTCAATCGCTTTTTTATACTCAGCAACGGCTTCGGGGATCATGCCTTTTTCTTCATAGACTTTTCCCAAACTCCAATGAGGCGTGTCAAATTTTTCATCAATTTCTATCGCTTTTTTAAATTCTAAAACAGCTTCATCCTGCAAATCTTTCCTCAGATAAACAGTGCCCAAGTTATCGTGAAAAAAACAATTTTGAGAATCTAAAGAAATGGCTTTCTTAAGCTCTTCTTCGGCTTTATCAAGCATATTTTTACCTATATATACAAAACCCAGAAGAAAATGCGCCATCGCATATCCATCTTCAAAGGCTACCGCCCTTTGAAACTCGGCTTCGGCTTCATCAAAATTTCCTCCGTCAATATGCGCCATCCCGTTAAACAGCAAAGCCGCTGTTTCCTTTTTCACCTTGTTGTTTTTTACATCTTCAATGATTTTAAGCACCATTATCGCGCGATTGTAGCGGTTATAATATTCCAACGTTTTTTGAAAATTCAGTTCGGCTTCCTCAAAATTGCCGACCGTTCCGCAATTTAACCCTTTTTTATAATATTCATCCGCTGTTTCTCCATTGGTTTTTGCATAAACAAATTTAACTAAACATAAAATAATGCTAAATATAAAAATGCTTATTATTAATAATTTACTTGGTTTCATTTTTTTACCCCTACTCCGCCGTCTTCGGCTCCGGCTTTATCTCTATCTCTTTTATCTGCGGGGTTTCTTCGGCCGGCTTTTTCTCTTTTTTCTTCCCGGGTATAAAGAACCTGCCTTCCACATCGCGCTGGGCAAGGAAGGTTTCATTGTTCAGGTCTACCCATGCCTCATCGGCTTTTATATAATCCCCGCTTTTTTTCATAAACCTTACATTTCCTATTAAGTGGGCGGCGTTTTTGCCTCTTGAGTAATTAACCTTGTCGCAGAAAGCTTCGGCCATTTTCTGTATTATATGCACATTACCTGTGGCTATGCCTTCTTCTTTTTCCCAGAAATAATCAAGCTGGGCGCATTTTAAGGTATATTTTTCCTTAATCTTTTTCTCGTTAACTTTTGTGGTAACAAGCTTTACCCCGCCTTCCAGTATTATCTCTTTTTTAAGGTAAAAAAGCTGCATCCTGTCGGCGTCAATAACGGTATCTTTGTTTATTACATGCACCCCGCCCGTAAAATTACCGGTCTGGGTTTTTGTATTATACCTTGCAAAAGGAGCCGTTATTATTATGCCGTTGCCTTCTATGCGGCAGTTTTTAAGAACAAGCTCCTTTTTTATATCATCTACCTGGAAACTGTCGCAGTTTAATTTTATCTCGTCGGGAGCCGCTAATACCGCTGAACATATCATTGTTATAATAAATAAGGTGAGTAATATTTTTTTCATTCTAACACCGCCTTGATTTTCTAATAACTATAATAATCAATACCATAGCTACAATCAAACTTAATAACAGGAACCATTCTCCGAATCTTGTAAATATACTTTCTTTATTCGGTAAATATATGTTATTGGTTAACGCAGCTTCTTCAAAAAGCCCGCTTATTTCATACACTCTGCCAGCAGGATCTATAAACGCGGAATAACCCGTATTTGCCGCAAAAACCATATATACCCTGTTCTCTATACAGCGCGGAAGAGATAACGCAATATGCTGTTCCGCAGCGCCGGTGCGCCTGAAAAGCTCGTCATTTGTTATCACCGTAAGGGCATTCGCCCCTTTTAAAACCGCATCCCGGGAGATATACGAAAATACCGATTCAAAACATATAAGGACGGGAAATTTAGCTTCTCCCGCTTTAAAAATAGTCTGGTCTTTGCCCTCTTTATACCTGCCTATTTTCTCAAGTATCTTCATTTTGGGGAGAAGCCCTTCAAGCGGGTTATACTCACCCATGGGAAAAAGACGCATCTTTGCGTATTTCTGGATATCTTCTTTCCCGGGCTCTATTAAAAATGCCGCGTTGTATAATCCCTTATTCTCATAATAAAGGCCGCCCGTAAGAAGATTTATATTCTCAAGCTGAGCAAACCTTATAACAGGGATAAATAAACCGCTTTTGGGGGCGTAAATATCGGGAACCGCGGTCTCCGGCCAGATTATCAGGTCGGGCTTCTCAAAAGAAGCCCTTGTGGTCATTCCGAAAAGTTTTATCAATGTAGTGTCCGCGTATCTTTTATCCCATTTTATGTTCTGGCTTATATTGGGCTGGATTATGCTGACTTTAAAAGGATCTCCCTGCCTGTAATCAACATTCATTTTAAAGAAGCCGTATATGATACATAAAATAATAATAACAGGCGGTATGATTAAATGTGCCGGCTTTATTTTCTTTTTTAAATAAATAAGGAGTATTATCTCCGCTAAAAATGTATTAAAAAATACTATGAGCCATGATACCGCGAAAGAACCCGCTATATCGGCTATCTGAAGGACCGGCAGAAATTTATACTGGGAGGAATATAACAATCCGCAGGCGATACCCAGCGGTTTTAATGTTTTCAAGTATTCGGCTGTTAAAATATAAGCGCACGGGGTAAAGATAAGTCTTATCCAGTAATCCCCGGGGTTTGTCTTTTGATAAAAATAAGCGGTTATAAAAGAGAACAGAGCAAAGCTGAAGCTGAAAATAATGAGTCCCGCAAGGTATCCTTCGGCCGCCACTGGATAAAGCCACCGGAATATAACCCCTGTAAACAATACCCCCGCAAGCCATCCGTACCAGAATGCTTTCCATTTATCTATATTATGCAGGACCAGTATAAAAGGGATAAGGGCAAACCACGCAAATAGAAACCAGTTAAGTTTGGGGAACGCGGGTATTAACAGGATTATGCTTAGAAGCATCCATAAAATACTTAACTTTTTATTCCTTATTATATTCATAGGGATATTATTCTTTATTTAATATATTTCTACCTTTGTTTACCTTTTTTTTATTTGTTTTAATAATTATACCTGATAACAGAAATATAATAATTCCAAGATTGATTAATATAAACATATTGCCGGTATATGTAAAAACAGATCTTTCTTCTGTAATATAGACATTATCTGTCAGGACTTCTTCTTTGGAAATCCTGCTTTTATTATAAACATAACCGCACGGATCTATAAAAGCGGAATAACCCGTATTAGCGGCCTGTATCAAATATACTCTGTTCTCCACAGCCCTTAATACCGAAGCCGCGAGATGCTCCTCCACAAAAGAAGAGCCTGTGAACCATTCATCATTTGTTATCACAACAAGAAACTGAGCCCCGCCTAAAACCGCGTTCCTGCAAAAATCAGGAAGAAGGGATTCCATGCAGATAAGAACCGAAAAACGCTTATTCTTGATATCAAATACAGTCTGGGCGCTTCCCGGAGTGTAAAACCTCTGATCCTTCATAACTTTAAGTCCGGGCATAAATTTTCTAAACGGATTATATTCCCCGAACGGGAAAAGCTTGTTTTTTGAATAGGTATCAATAATGCCTTTGCCGGGAGATATTGAAAACGCGGAATTAAAATATTTACCGGAGAAAGTCCGGTATGAACCGGCAAGAATATTTACATTATATTTATCAACAAAATCATATAAGGGGATCAATATATCTTTCCTGTGCTCTATATAATCGGGCAGGGACCCTTCTGCCCATATAATCATATCGGAATTCTTCTCAACCGCCTCATACGAAAGCCTTATATTCTCCCATAATGAACGGTAAAGGTGGGGAGTATTCCACTCTATATTCTGTATAAGATTGGTCTGTATGACACTTGCTTTAAGGTAATCCTTCTTAAGATAATCTGTGTTAAGTTTTAACACCCCGTAAAGAAAACATAAGAGGATTATAAGCAGGGGGATCATCCAATGATAAGGCTTTATCCTTCTCTTATGCATAGACATATAAATCATTTCGGCGAAAAACACATTTACGAAAACAACAAGCCAGCTCACTCCGAAACATCCTGTTATGCCGGCAATCTGGATAAGGGGCAAGAACTTGTACTGCGAATAAGCAAGTATATGGGAACCGGCACCGAGAGCGCCTAAAAGTCTTAAATATTCAAAAATAAAAACATACACGCATGCTGTAAATAAGATGCGCTTAAAAACCTCCCCGGGTTCCGTATGCTTATAAAAATATACTGTTAAAACCGTAAACAGCGCTAAACTTATGCAGTAAACCACCGTTATAAATACAAAAATTATGTGAACGTTAAAAATTACATCTTTTGATATAATTAATGAGAACAGCGCGCCCGCAATCAAGGAATATACAAACGATTTCTTAATGCTTATATCCCGCAGAGCTATAATAAACGGTATAAGAGCAAAAAAGGCAACCGGGAAACAATTAAAATTAATAAAAGGCACGGATAAAAGCACCATGCTTAGAATCATATAAAAGAAAGATAAATCTATTTTTTTAAATACATTCATACTACTTCTTTACTTTCTTTAAAATAAATATACCCAGGGCAATTACCATGCAGATTAAAACAAAAATATCTCCCGTATTTGTAAAAATGGTGAAACTTTCTTTTTCATCAGCATAAACATAATCAGTTAATATATCTTCGGTAAAAACAGAGCTCAACCTGTATATCTTCCCCGAAGGAGCTATAAACGCGGAATAACCCGTGTTTGCCGCCTGAACAGAATACACCCTGTTTTCTATAGAGCGGAAGACCGCTTCAACTATGTGCTGTTTTAAAATATTTTCTTTCTCAAACCACCCGTCATCGGCGGGAATTATAAAATATTGAGCGCCTGATAATACCAGCTTTCTTGCAACATTTGAATTTACCGATTCAAAACAGATAAGAACTCCGAATTTAATGCCGTTAAGATCAAAAATTGTCCTGTCATTTCCGGGTGTAAAACTGCTTAAGTTGTTTTCACATCGGGCTAATAAGCAATTTAAGGGATTATATTCCATTAAAGGGAAAAGCGTGTTTTTAGAATGCACGCCGGTAATGCCTTTGCCGGGCTCTAAAAGAAATACCGAATTATATATTACTCCGCTTCCCAGCTCCACAGCTCCGGTAAGAAGATTTAATCCATTCTCATTTACAAAATCATTAAGAGGTTCGGATATGGATTTGTTTAACTTTAACCTCGCAGGAACTGCAACCTCAGGCCATACGGTAAGATCAGGCTCCTCTTTAAATGTTTTTCCGGTAAGATACAAAAGCTTTTTAATCCTGTTATTTAAAAATTCTGTGTAAAATTTTACCCTGTACTTTTTACATACCGCGGGCTTCTGCGTAAGGTCCGGCTGTATTGCGCTTATCTTAACTTTATCCCCTTTTGTATAATCCTTGCCTGTTTTATAAAAACCGTATGATAAACATAAAATAATAAGCAGAACAGGGATTATAAAATATGATAGTTTTATCTTTTCTTTATCTGATTCTTTGTTTAAGTATAGATTAATTATTTCCGCCAGAAATATGCTTATAAAAGCTATTAGAAAGCTTATCCCGAAAGAACCAAATATATCGGCAATCTGGATAACCGGAAGAATTTTATACTGCGAATATGCCAGCATGTGCAGTTTTATCCCGAACAGCTCTGCTGTTGTAAGGTATTCAACCATAAACACATATAAAGAAGCATTAAATAAGATACGCTTGAAAATTTCTTCCGGTTTTGTTATTTTATAGAAATAATGCGCTACAACGGCAAAAAGGGTAAGGTTAACGCTGAAAACCAAGGTTAATATTACCCAGCCCGTCATGTGTTTAAAATACGCCGAAAGCGCGAACACGCAGAACCATATCCCGCCGAGGATGGTATATAATATAATCTTACGGACATTTAAGTTATATATAACAAGGATAAAAGGGATAAGAGCTATCCATGCAAAAGGAGAATAACCTAATATGGGGAATGCTAAAAGCATCATGGATAAGCTTAATATTATCCAGAAAAGACCGAATTCTGTTTTTTTAAATATATTCATAAAATTCCGTAAAAAGGAGATTTAAAAATTGCAAAAATATAATAAATATTTACTTATTTTAATTTTACTTTTAGCCGTCTTTTCCCTTTTAAACACTTCCGCTTCCGCTACTCAGTACATAAAATTTATAATAACGGTAAATCCCAACGGGGAGATAGACAGATCGGGAAACGGGCTTTATTTCATACTTTTCAACAATAACGAGAGAGAACTTATAAACGCAACGGATAACAGGACATTCACCGATTTTATATGCTATAACGGCGTAAACGCGACTTGGTACCACAGAAGAACAGATCCGGTTAACCCCACATTCTTTATATGGGAGCAGGCGGGAATCATAAACACAAACATTTATATAAGCCCCGATAATAAGGAGCTTATGGTAACATTCAATGTTGACGATAAAAGCGTATTCTTAAATCAGTATATTACTCAGGATAATTTTAACGCGCATATCGTGACAACGGATAATACAAGCAGGTATAAGTTTGATACTCTGGGACAGGGACCTGATATGATGAATAACTCAATAAACACGATCCATGTTAATAAAAGATCCGGCGTCATACCCCCTACCGGGCCTTTTTATCCGTCTGACCCCATAGATGATATAGTAAAATTTGACAATCTTAATAAAGATTTCCCCTACCCTAATTTTGACATAATAACTTTTGAAGTAAGGATTAATTAAAGCCCGGTATCTTGATTTCAAATAATAAGAAAAAATTACTTCGGTAGAAATATTAAAAAAACAGCCCCGAAAGAAGCTGTTTTTTTTAACACTAACTTAAAATATCTGTTTAGCTTTCGTCCGTTAATGTCCAAGTTATAACTCTTGAACCGTCTGCAGGCAGACCGGCTGAAACTGTTGCATTTAAACTCACACTATAAGTAAGGTGCGATTCTGCCACAGTTTCGATACTATAAACCACGCTTTGAGCTGTAGAATCAAGAGTTACCTCGCCATTAGTTGCGGCGCCAGTAGGTGGGTTCAGGTATGTTGTCAGGTTGGTATTATTTGGCATATTTGCATTAAGTGCTGCAGTTATCTTTTTGCCTGTTTCATTAGTAGTAATATCGTAACCAGGAGAAGGGAAAGCATCATCATCACTCGGCTGTGAACCTGCTGTTGCCGAGTTAATTGTTAAGGTTACATCTGCACCAGCAGTAAGTTCATTAATCGCATCAATCTCATAATATACAGTTTGAGTATCAGAGCTTGCCGCAAATGCAGTTCCTACTAGAAATGCTATGGCTACGAGCGCTATAAGTAGTTTTTTCACCTTGGTTAACCTCCTTTCTTTTTTGTTTTATTTAATGGCTTTCTTACCATAAAATATCAGTTATAAGAAACCTTGTTTACTCTTCCCACTTATATTATACCCCCCCCCCGTGCATATACGGATATAGGTCAAGTGGGGTAATTTTGGGTGAAAATAGGTACCAAAAGGAGTATTTTTGGGTATATAAGCAAGAGAAAATGCAAAATAAGTATAAATATGGGTAAAAACATATTCCTTAATTACATTTATTTGCAAGTATTCATAAGTGTTGCAGGCTCTATTGTTTGACTAATTGCAAATTTGTGCTATAATGGGTAATATAATTACCATTAAATGCTCAATTTTGCAAGGAGATATTTATGAATTGCAAGGATTTTTTCAATAAATACCCTGTTTTTACTCTAGATGAATTTCGATTGGTTTTTAAAAAATACAAGCCAGTATCGGTTTATGATAACCTTAAATATTATCTTAAAAAAGATAAAATTTGCAGCGCAAAACGGGGGTTGTATTATGTTATTCCGGAAGGAAGCTTTGCTTCTGTATTTCAGCCGAATAAGATACTTTTAGCCTCTCGCCAGAGTAAAGATGCTGTTATAGCTTTTCATTCTGCTTTAGAAGTTATGGGTTACGGGCACAGCTTTTTTCATAGATTTTTTTATTATTCAAGTTTTAGAAGAAGAAAATTTTCTTTTAGGGAGAATGAGTTTGTGTGCGTAAAAATTCCAGAAAACCTGAAAAAGAAAAAAGCGGAAGCCTTTGGCGTTGAGGAAGAATACTATCAAAATCTTCCGATAAAATTCACTAATAGAGAGCGTACTTTTGTAGACTGTTTGGATAAGCCTCAGTTCGGCGGAGGAATTGAAGAAGTCTATCGCTGTATAGAAAAATATCCTTATCTTAATTTTGAAGAAGTTCTGAAATATTTAGACGCGCTGGGCAAGAGCAAGCTTTATGCCAAAGTAGGATTTTTTCTGGAACAGCATAGAGAGCAGTTTTATGTTGAAGAAGACCTGCTGAAAAAACTAAGAAAAAACAAACCTACCTCCATAGTTTATTTTGATTCTCAACGTAAATCCGGCAAGTTGATTGAAAATTGGAATCTGGTGGTTCCCGAAATAATCATTGAAAAAGGCTGGGAGGAATTTTGAATATCTCAGAACGCAGAATTAAGGATATAAATAATTTTACGAGCTTTAGCGGAAATTTAATTGAAAAAGTGCTCCGCCTTGAAGATCTGCTGAAAGATATTTTCAGACATCCCTATCTAAGGAATAAATTTCTGTTAAAAGGGGGAACAGCTTTAAATTTTTGCTATTTTAACAAATCAAGATTGTCGGTAGATATTGATTTGAACTATGTTGGAAGCATTGATATGGAAACCATGAAAAAAGAACGATTAAAAGCCGAGGAAGCTATAATAAAAATTGTACACGATAAGGGGTATATAATATCAGGAAATCCCGGCGAAGAACATGCGGGCGGGAAATGGAGCATTGTCTATACTGATTTGTCCGGTAATAATGAAAATTTAGAATTTGACATTAATTATCTCTACCGCGTGCCGATAGGAAAGCCAAATGCAAAAAATTTTAAGGCCTTTGACGATTCCGGGGAATTTGAAATATTAACTGTATCCACAGAAGAACTATTTGCGGGAAAAGTTGTTGCTGTTTTGGACAGAAGCACGCCCAGGGATATTTATGATCTTGTTAATATACAGAATTATTCAAAACCTTACAATTGCGATTTTTTCCGGAAGGCGGTTATTCTACTGGGGGCTTCCCGTAAAAAAGATTTTAGAAAAATGACAGCCGAAAAACTGGAAAGCATTTCCGACAGAGATATAGAATCATCCCTTTATCCGCTTTTATCTCGAAAAGAAAGAATCAGCAGAGAAAAACTTCTTGAAAAAGCGATTCCATTTGTTTCAAATTTATTAAATTTTACCGCAGAGGAAAAAGAATTTCTGGACCGATATCTGGACAATGCCGAGTACAAGCCGGATATTTTATTTCACAAGTACCCCGATTTAATCCCCAAACTGGAAAAGCACCCTTCGTTATTATGGAAAAAATTGAATGTGGAAAGATATTTGGCGGACTGAATATCTCATAAAATATATTATAATAAAGCATCCTCGCAAAGGATGCTTTATTAACACTAACTTAAGTTATCTGTTTATTCATCCGTTAATGTAAGCGTTATAATTCTTGATCCGTCTGCAGGAAGCTGCAACATAAGCTGTAATGGCTATTTGATAGCTTTAATTTTCAGCAAGTGTTTCCATGCTATAAATCATATTTTGTGCTGTTGAAGTTAAAGACACCCATGCATTGGATTGAGCACCAGAAAAATTTGCTATCCACATTCTTAAAGTAGTATTGGCCGGCATGTTTGCGTTAAGTACAGCGGTTATCTTTTTTCCTGTTTCATTAGTAGTGACATAACATTGCCCGGGGCCATAAGTATCAGCGGATGGCTCTGATCCGGCTGTTGCAGTGTCAATTGTTAAAGTTGTGTCGCCACCACTCAGATTAATCTCATTTATCGGATCAATCTCGTAATACACAGTCTGTGTGTCTGTTGTTCCCACAAATACCGCTCATGCCAGAAATACTATTGCTACAAGCGCTATAAGTAGTTTTTTCACTTATGCTTATCTCCTTTCTTGTTGTTTTATTTTATGGCTTTCTTATCATAAAATATCAGTTATAAGAAACCTTGTTTTCCCTTCCCACCTATATTATACCCCCCCGCGGATACGGATATAGGTCAAATGGGGTATTTTTTGGTGAAAAATGGTACCAAAAGGAGTATTTTTGGAGGTTTTTAAAACCTCTGCCAGCCTTCTTCGGGAAGGATGGGTTTTGTCTGGTTGGTGCCTATAGTTATGTCTTCCGATGGGAATGCTTTTATAACGGCGTCAAACCACCACTGGTTGGAAAAACCCCTGTAAACAAGGCGGGCTTCCCAGCAGTGAAAATCTTTTATAATAGAATAATCCTGTGTTATAAGGCTTCTTGTCCTTATATCATATTCAGACCAGTACCTGAAATTAACCGTTTTGCCGAGAATTATATCCAGCTGGGTATCCAAACTCTTCCAGTGGCGGGTCTGTGTATCATAATTAGCGCCGAAATTCAAATAACCGAAATTGCCCGGCGTTAAACTTAACCTGCATATCATATCCTGCCATTTTTTAGTATTTAAATTATATGAAGAACCCGCGCTTAAATTATAATTTTTATTATCAAAGACATTAATACTTCCCAGAAGCATTTTGTAATAACTTACCCTGTCCAGTTCTATGGGAGCCGAACCTAACGGGGACTGGTAGAAAAAATCAAGCCTGGCGGTTGAATATTTCGTGAACTGGCTGAAAACCCCTGTGCGGTTGCCTATTAACCTGTAATCAGCGCCATTATCATACCAGTATTTATTTGCGAATGTATGCGAATCCAGGTAGCTTTTGTCGGTAAGCTTCCATATTTTATACGGCAGGGCAAGCTCAACAAAACTTCTGGCTATCCTGTTAACAGCGGGTTTCTCCCTGAAAAGGCCGTAGCTTGCGGTTGCCTGGAAATCAAAAGGACCGAACGGCATCCTGTGTGATATAAGGGAGACTTCCGGTTCCCTGTCCAGACCATTCTGAAGGGAACCCCCTGTTCTCTCATATGAAACCTGCGTATCAAAAACTTTGCCCGTATTATAAAATCTTAACACGGGATGGACATTATATGTTTCACCCGCGTTTGACCTGTTTTTTGAATAATCAAAATGGAAAAAACTTTTTAATGTAGGGCTTAAATTATATGTCTGGTAAAGATTGTATCCCTGGTTAAGGTTAAACCCTATATTATAAAGGGAAGAGGAAGCTACAAAACTTGATCTTGCGCCCGATCTGGACAACGAAAAAGAAGAGCTTTTGGCGGGGTAATTCTCCCCGCTTGGTACCTGATAATAATTAGAGCTGAAAAGATAGTTAAGCTTCATATCCATGGGCAGCATATAATTTAACCTGGCGCTGTATTCATGGCGGGAATACTGTGAGAGAGTGGAATTCAGCTTGTAAAAATGGAGCGCCGCATCTCCCTTATCCTTAAAATCAAAATACTGGTCTAAGCCGTATCCCATACCCGTATTCTGGTGATAATCAAGAATAATAGTTCCGTAGTCTCTCTCCCCTGTCGTGTAATTTAAGGTTTCTTTTACTGTCAGCCCGTCAATATTATTAGAACTTATCTTTGGAATAACGCTCTGGAAGCTCTGTGCCCCGCCCCTGGGGCGCAGTGAGTACACCACCGAAGGAACCGTAAAAAGGGGTTTATTGTTAAAGTAAAAGGAGGCATCTTTTATAATCAGCTTATTATTAGGATAAACGATTATTCTTTTGGCTTTAATAAAATAATGGGGAGCCGGCAGATCACACGTGGTTGTTTTGACATTGTAAAAATTGAGCTCTTCCGGCTGGCCGAAAAGTTTTCTCCCCGAGAAAAACAATTTACCGGTCATCTGCCCTTCTTCAAAGCTTAACTGCTGGGTAAAGCCGGATATGTCATAAAGCACCGCTTCATGCAGGCTCGCATTATATAAAAGTCTTTTTCCTTTAAACCTGTCGGTCTTGTATTCAATATCAACCTGGCCGGTAGCGGTAAGAATATTGGAGTTTCTGTCAAATTTCATCCCGGACGCTTTAATAACTATATCTTTTTGCTTAAATACAACATTGCCCGACGCGGTAATAGAGGTCCCGTCAGCTTGAATTGAATCAGCGCTGAAATCATAATAATCCGCAATGCCCGCTGTTTTCTGCTCTGAAAAAACAGCGGATACCGCCAGTATAAAAATTATTGCAAAAATTAAGCTTTTTTTCATAAATTACCAGCAGGATAAATAATTAAGTAAATATAAGTTAATATAACCGTATTTTTTCGGTTAAGTCAAATAAATCCCTTTGAGGAACAGATGCAAAAAATAGGAATTTTCGGGGGCACATTTAACCCCCCGCATAAAGGCCATATAAAAGCCGCTGAACAAATACTTGAAATTCTGGGCTTAGATAAGGTAATTTTTGTGCCGAACAGGCTCCCTCCCCACAGACTCGTAGAGCTTAATATTGAAAGTTCCGACAGATTTAAGATGGTAGAGCTGGCGGTAAAAGGTAATCCTAAACTTGAGGTTTCGGACATAGAACTTAAAAGAGAAGGCAGGTCATATACTTATGATACTATAGCCGGCTTGAAAAATTCTTATCCCGGTGATAAACTTTATTTTATAGCGGGTATTGAAGCATTAACCGAGTATAAGTGGTATAAATTAGACGATATTCTCGCCATGCTTGAAGGCTTTATGGCAATTACAAGGCCGGGATCTTCAAAAGAAGAATTTTATTCTAATTTAAAGAATTTAAATTTAGCAAACTTTGAAAAGATAAAACCGGTTGACATTGAAGCGCTGGATATATCATCAACAAAAGTACGCAAGATGATTAAAAACGGAAAATCCTTAACTTCAATGCTCCCGGAAAAGGTAATTAAATACATTAATGAAAAAGGATTATATAAATAATTTGGAGGCCGCAATTAATACTAAAAACGAATTAAAATCAATAACAAAAATACTGAAAGATAAAAAAGCAAAAGACATTACCGTTGTTGACCTGACTTCTAAAAGCATCCTGTGCGATTATTTTGTAATTGTAACAGCCACATCAAAAACCCATTCTAAATCTCTTGTGGAAAATATTTCAATAGAGCTTAAGAAAGAAAAAATATACCCGCAGTCAATACAGGGTCTGCGGGAAGCGGGCTGGATAATAATGGATTACGGTTCAATTGTGGTTCATGTTTTCACAGACGGTAAAAGGGAGTTTTATAATCTGGAAGAGCTGTGGAAATAATTAACTAATCATATCCCATATTCCGCGCGATTTTCCGCCATAAATTCATATCCACAATTCCGGCACAGGATGCCGCATGGCCCGATACTATTTTATCCCGTATATCTTTAGGCTTTACGCTATCTATAAATTTTATCGCATTTATTTTTGTATTTGTCTTTACTGTAAATTCCGCCATACCTTCTATATATCCGAAATTAACGGCAATAACGACATAAGACTGCAGTTTATGCGCCCACATTGAAGCTATAAGACCGCCTATATCAGAACGCGACTCAAAAGGTATAAGCGCAACCCTCCATTTAAAAACAGGCGCCGTATGGCGGATACGCTTGCATTCGTTATTTACTTCTTCCCTGTATTGCTGCAGAAGATATGCTTCAGGGAGCTTTCCCCGTATAATATCATCCGCAGACCCTGCTTCTGTCAGTAATTTCAACGCCGCCGCTATATCATAAGAAGATGAACGCCTGGCGGAATTAACAAGTATTCCTATTTCCTGCATGCTTTTTAAGGAGTTTTCATCTATGATATGTGAAATTATACTGAAAGGGTTATCCCTGCCAAGATCGCTTATTGTGCCCGCAGCCGCCAGATATCCCAAATCTTTCACATCAGATATGCTTGAACACAGGTCATACACAAGAAGAGACGTAGGCCTTATATTCTTATCAAAATAGGAGCTGATATTTTTTTTATTATCCCTTGCGGCATCCGCATAATGATGGTCTATAAATAGAACAGGTATATTATCTTTTGCCAGATTTTCATTAAAACCCAGATCAAGGACGAACAATGCGCCCGGGTTTAATGATTTTATTTTATCCTTTAATGAAGTGCCGGATATTGTATCACTGTAATATGCTATATCCTCACCTTTACCGGGATAAATGATTTCAGAAGAAATTCCTGTTTTCTTTAATGCCTTCTGAAGAATAACCCCTGCGCATAAACCGTCACAGCTTGCGTGAGCCAGGATAACGACCCTTGGGCTGTCTTTTATTTTTTCTATGAATTCTTTAAAAACTTCAATTTTATAAGGCATATTCCATCTCGTAATGTTCTAAAAATTCAATAAAACCAAGTTCTTTAAAATACTTCACCCTTATATCTTCTTCGGGGAGGTCAAGGATAAATAAATAAGAACTTTTTTCGAATACGGCATTAATAAGCGCTTTAAACGGTTCAAATTCTTCAGCGGCTATATCCACGATCTTAGTGTCTTTGCACAAAGCATAACCTAAAACTTCTTCTCCCTTATGAACAGTCAAACCAAAATCAGACTTTGTCTCCTCAACCGTTTCGTAAGCGCATAGCCAGCTTGGGTTTTCATTTTTATGAAATTCATTAAAACATTTAAGAATCTCTCCGGGTTCTTTCTTAACTGTTGTAAAAGAAGGATCAACTCCCTCCGGCATTATATTAAAATACTGGAACCTTTTTAATTTTCTGGTTGTCTTAAACCCCGTACTTTTATATAATCCGCAGGCCGCGGTATTATCACAGGCAACTTCCAGCACCATCTTCTTAAAGCCGGCTTCTTTTGCGAGCGCGATTGTTTTTTTAAGCAGTTCTTTCCCGTAACCGTGTCCCTGGTATTTTGTTATCACGCCCATGGGGCCCAGATGAACCGTTTGACCGCGCGCGCCGCATACGGCAAGCCCCGCGGGCCCGTTATCCATGTACATTATAATGCTTAAGGGGTAATTTATGCTTATGCTTTCAAAATGCTCTTTTAATTCTTCAACTGTCGGATTGACATTATAAAAATATGTAGAAAAGGAATCAGCCATTACTTCTCTTATTAACGGGAGGTCTTCTTCTTTACATCGTTTAAATATCATGCTTTAACCGCTGTCTGTATCTGTGCTGTTTTCTTTTTCATTAAGGCCGCTGCGCCTTATGCCGTATAAGAAATAAATGATTACCCCGAGCCCCATCCATCCTAAGAACCTTACCCAGGTAAGCATAGGCAGTTTAGTCATAAGATAAGCGCATGATAAAGCTCCGAGAATAGGTATTAAAGGCACGGCAGGACACTTAAAAGGTCTTTTAAGATCGGGTTTCGTGTACCGTAAAACAATAATGCCCGCGCAGACAAGAACAAAAGCGAACAGTGTTCCTATGTTGCAGAGCTGGGCTACGGTTTCTATATTGGTAAATCCGGCGGCAAACGCCACTATAATTCCCGTTAATATGGTCGTTATATAAGGGGTGCCGAATTTTTTATGCACTTTTGAAAGGCCTTTCGGGAAAAGGCCGTCTCTTGACATAACAAAGAAAATCCTGGGCTGAGCCATAAGCATGACGAGTATGGTGCTTACCAAAGTAATAACGGCTCCGGCGGAAATAATACCGGAGAATTTCGCCCTGCCCGCTTCAATAAGGGCTTTGGCTATGGGCGCGGCATCGTTTAATTTCGTGTAATGAGCTATACCTGTTAATACGGCCGCGACAGCAACATACAACAGCGTGCATACAATTAACGATCCCAAAATCCCGATAGGCAGGTCTTTCTGCGGGTTCCTGGCTTCCTCTGCGGTTGTTGTAATAGAATCAAATCCTATGTATGCGAAAAATACCACAGCCGCACCCGCCATTACGCCGTTCCAGCCGAAAGGCATAAAAGGCTTCCAGTTTGTGGGATTTACTTTGATTATTATCACGCCCACAAAAAGGAAGAATAAGATTATCAATATTTTTATCATAACGACTATGTTATTAACCTTCGCGCTTTCTTTTATACCGAAAACCAGCAGTGTCGTGACCGCGAGAATTATGATTACGGCCGGAAGGTTAATGTAGGTAGTTACTCCTTGTATCGCGCCGGGAGCAGCAGTCAGGCAAGCCGGAATTTTTATATTAAAAAGTTTATGAATTAAATCAACAAAATAGCTGGACCATCCTATGGAAACGGCGCACGCTCCCACGGCATATTCAAGTATAAGGTCCCAGCCGATAATCCACGCTATAAATTCTCCCATAGTCGCGTAAGAATACGTATACGCGCTTCCGGCTATGGGGATTAAAGACGCGAATTCGGCATAGCAAAGAGCTGTAAAAGCGCACGCTATCGCCGTAAACACGAAAGATAAAGTTATCGCAGGTCCGGCGTATTTAGCGGCCGCAACCCCGGTTAAAACAAATATACCGGCTCCAACAATAGCCCCTATCCCTATAACGGTTATATCAAACGCGTTGAGAGCGCGTTTTAAGGTATGCTCCTGATCAGCCGATTCCTTCATTATCCTGTCAACGGATTTGGTCCTGAAAAGCTTAGATAAAAAACCTGCCATAAAAACCCCCTTTAAAGGATTTTAGGATACAATACGCATATTTATATAATGTAACACTATTTTCTCAAAGCAGCAAATTTATCCTTTAAGTAGGGGTTTTAAAATAAGTATAGAATACTTGATTTGGCTTTAAGCCGGTAAATAATACATATGGAGTATAATATGTGCGGAATTTTCGGGATCGTTTTTGACAAAGACAGGAAAGACCTGGGAAAAATACTGGTGGAAGCCGGCAGGCGGCTTTCATACAGGGGATATGACTCCGTCGGATGCGCGGGCATATCAGAAGACAGGAAACACCTCTTAAAAAAAGACACGGGAACCGTTGACGAGGTAAATAAAAAATACGCTCTTGATAAGATGACCGGGAAGCGCGGCATAACACAGCTAAGATGGGCAACTTTCGGCATGCCCAAACAGGAAAACGCCCAACCCCATTACGACTGCGACGAAAATATGATAGGCGCGCATAACGGCAATATAGTGAACACCCTTGCCCTTCAGAAACTATACAAAAAAGAAGGCCATAAGATAAGAAGCGAAAATGACGGTGAAATGGTGGTTCACGCCATAGAAAAACATTTTGACCAGACCGGAGACATGGTTCTCGGGATTATAAACGGGGCTAAAGAGCTAACCGGTGATTACGCCTGTGTCATAACTCACTTAGACAGCGAAAAAATGTACTGCGTAAAAAGCGGATCATCGTTATATATGGGTGTAGGCCCCGATTTTATATGCACATCTTCCGACCTTCCATCTATATTATTTTTAACCGATAATATTATAATTTTAAATGACGGCGAATTTGTTGAATTTGACGATAAAAATTTTACCATACGCTCTCTTTCGGACGGAAAAATCATAAGCCGAAAACCCGAAAAATGCAAAATGAGCGCGGAAGCGGCCAATAAGGGCGGATATGATTATTTCATGGAGAAAGAAATACGCGAACAGCCCGAAAAAGCGAGAAATATAATACATTTTCTTACCGATTCAAAGCTGACAAAAGAATTTTTAAGCCTGCTGCGCACCGATAAAAACATATATTTTGTGGGTTCAGGAACATCATACCACGCATGCCTTCTCGGTTCATATTATTTCGGGGAGCTGGCTCATAAACAGATTACGGCCTGTATAGCCGGCAGTTTCATAGAAAATTACGGCAAATGCGTAAATGAAGATGATGTTGTCGTCCTTGTGTCACAGAGCGGAGAAACAAAAGACGTTATGAATATACTTAACTACCTGCAGAAGGAAGGAAAAGGAAAGATATTAAGCATTGTAAATGTGATCGGTTCAACCATAATGATGAGATCTTTAAAAAACCTTCCCCTGTGTTCCGATCTTGAAATATCAGTACCCGCGACAAAGACGTTTTTAAACCAGATAATAATATTCTTATACCTCGCATTAAAATACAACGAGCATTATCTTGACGATTATAAAGAGTATTTCAAAGAATTTGAAAATCTACCGGAACTCATCCAAAAAACCATAGATATAACCGAGAAACCCTGCAAACAGCTCGCCGATAAAAAATATAATTACAAAGATATGTACTGCCTGGGATTCGGTTTAATGCACCCTGTAGCATTGGAAGGCGCGTTAAAGATAAAAGAGATCGTTTACAACCACTGTGAAGGAATGTACTCATCCGAGTTTAAGCACGGGCCTTTGTCTATTGTTGATAAAAACTATCCTATCATATTCAGCACCTGTTCGGATTACAAACACATGGTAGTATCGCACATAAATGAGGTGGCATGCAGGGGGGCGGCGGTAATCGTAATCTCTGATGAAGACGATGATTATGTAAAAAATTCTCAGGATTTTATTGCCGTACCGAAAACAAATAAATACTTTCTGCCCGTGCTAGAAACCATACCATTACAGTTATTCTCATATTATCTGGCGCTAAAGACAGGCAATGATCCTGATTTTCCGAAAAATTTAAGTAAAACAATAACCGTAGATTAGTTATTTTTTAAGATACCTGCCGCTTTTTTTTATCTCTAAGATGCCTTCTTCTATAAGAAGGTCATTCTCATCTATTTCTTCGGGATCGACTTTGTCTGAAAGTGTTTTTTCCTGTTTGGTTTTGGTTTTCGGGGCTTGTTTTTTTTCTTTTTTTGAAGATTTGGAAGACTTTTTCTTTGCTTCCGGCACATACACCCTGTCTTCATCATATAATCTCTGCGCAAGATTAACTTTTGTAAGGTCGGCGTCTTCCGCCGGGCCTTGTGCCAGATTTAAAGCATCCTTAACCCTTGATCCTTCGGGCAGATCATAAACTCCGGACTTTTTTACCTGACCGCAGACATAAACCGTAATAAGGCCCGGTTCTTTTTTTTCCTCAACAACCTGGTTGGATGAATATTTTTTAATAATTACCCTGCTCTGGAGAAGTTCGTAATAATAAAACAGGATTACGATAACAAATACCAGCGCCAGCACCAGAAGAACTATCTTTGTTGATTTATCAATCTTAAACATTAATATTCCCCTAAAAAGAAAAGCTGATTATATTTTAATATAATCAGCTTATTTATTTGTTAACAAAATGTTAATAATTTGTTAACTTTTTGTTAATTTTTTTACCTTTTAGAAACTCATTTTTATCTCTAACGATGTCTGGCGGCCGTTCCAGTTGGAATTTAAAGTATTAAAGTTCTGGAAATCATAATATTTGTAAGCAGCCATTATGACGGCGTTGTCGCTCAACTGGTAGCTGGCGGCTATTGAAGGTACGGCCTGCTTAAAATTCTGGCCGGTTTGATCAATAAACCTGCCGTGATAAGAGATATAGACCATATTGCCGTAAACTGTGAACTTCCTGTTAAACGGGTAGTTCAAGCTCAGCATGGCGATTTTCTGCGTAAGGTTCATCTCATCGTTTATAAGAGCGCTTCTTGAAATTTGGTACTGAAAATATCCGGCTGTCGCGTTTAAATTATTTTTAAATCTATGTGATAAAGTCGCTCCCGCGTCCTTGAGGCTTCCTTTCGCGTCACTTCCTAAAGTGCGCAGTTCAGGAAAGAACGGCTCAATAAAGCCCACCATGGATATATTCAAAGGAGTGGAAGCTTTTTTCTGCTGGAGCGCACCGTAAGTTAATGTCGCAACCGTCCTGTTGTCCTTGAATGTATACTGGACTCTTGCTTTTATGCCTTCCCTGTTATTGGGGTAGTTTACGTCATCATGCAGCTGGAAGTAATTTGAATAATACGTTGAGTAAGGTAAAAATACCGGTATATTCTGAGCGCTCGGAAATGCCGACAGGAACGGATCATATGTAGGCGACACGCTTATATAATTAGCCGTGATATCCCACTGTTTCGGCTTGTATTCAAAACCTATCCTGCCTAAACCGCCTTCTATCGGCATCCAGAAGTTTGTATTTGTCCTGTCTGCCGCATATTTGCTTCTCGCGTAATCCGCCGTAAGTTTAAACGTGTTAGGGAATAAAAGCTCGAGAGCTGCCCCGTATACGCCTTCCTGCTGGGGACCCACAACCGCGCTTCCCTGCCATCCCTGGCTCCTGCCGGCGCCTGCCGGGTCGGATCTTGCGGGTATGTTTATAAGCCCCGCGTTCTGAACGGTTCCGTTTGAAACGCGTTCGTTAACGGCTTCCATAAGGCTGAAGGTAATCTTGCCGTCTATGTCGTTCCTGGCTATATTATTCAGGACAAAATTGTAAGTAAGAGCGGCGGAAGACAGATTGGTATCATAAAAATTCGCTGTAGGAGCTACCGCGTTGCTTGCGCTGGGAAGTTTTGAATACATAAGTTCATAATATATCGGGTTGCTTTTACCCAGCGTAAACCAGCTGTTATAATTAGCTCCGTAAAACGGCAGCACATAAGGCGCGTTTATATTCGGATTCTTTATCCCGTAAAGAACGGATGAATTAATAAGCTTGGGATTAAACGAACCCAGCATCAGCTTGGCATCGTTTTTCTGGTTTCTGATCCAGAATTTATCAAGACTTAACTTTGATAAAGGAGCATTCATACTGTTAAAATTAGCTCCGCCCGAGTCCGCGGTAAACGGATTTGAAAGATACGGAGGAGTAACGCCCCAGTAATTATCAACCGAAGGCTCACCGTAAGAATAAAAACCGGCCAGCTCAAGTCCTAAATTATAGTTAGGCACATTTGACTCGGCTCCCAGCATATAGAGGGCTGTTACCGCTCTGCCGTTAACAAGCGGTCTTCCGTTTGACCAGTCATTAACCGTAAAAGCGTTGGCCTGCCCTGCTGTGGCAAGATCTCCCCCGAACTGCTGGCCGACATATATACTGTCAAACCCGCCGTAAAATCTTATATGTTCAAGGTCATTAACTCTTTTTCCGATGGCATCATATCCTTTTTCAAGTTCTGTTGTTCTTACACCCAGCGCCTGAAGCTCTTCGCCGTATTCCGTAAGAAGTTTCTTAAGCTCTTCGGCGTCTTCTTTACTGGCAAAAGTTGCCCACATCTGCTCTGATTTCGCGAGAAGCCTCGCCAGGGCAACAGCCAGCTCCCATCTGGTAGCGGACCTGTCGCCTTTAAAAGTCCCGTCCGGATACCCTTCTATAATACCCTTGGCCGCAAGCTGGGCCACGGCATCCCTGCCCCAGTGGTTAGCCGGGACATCCGGGAATAATGGAGCGGCAAATGCCGCAGGCAAAAGCACTGCAAAAACTAAAATAAGAGCGATGAACCTTTTAATCATTCTGTCCTCCGAATCCCGTAAAGAAATTCTAATCCTTTACTATATTAAGTATTATTATGCTTTTTGTGTAATTTTACATATATAAATAAAACTCCTCCTTATCTAAAATAAACATTTCCTTGACTTTTACAAGTTAATTATATTAATATTTACAGGAAATGTTAAATAATTATAATGGAGGATTTCAATGAAAGAAAAAGTTGAAAAAATACTTGAAGAAGTAAGGCCCGCATTAATGGCCGACGGCGGAAATGTTGAACTGGTATCGGTTGAAAACAATATCGTTAAAGTTAAATTAACGGGGGCCTGCGGTCACTGTCCTATGTCGCAGATGACTTTAAAGCTTGGAATTGAAAGAGCAATAAAAGAAAAACTGCCCGAAATAGAATCTGTTGAGTCAGTATAATAATATTCTTTAAAAGTATTTGATTTTCAATAGCTTTGTAGAGGATAACAGGATAGAGAATAAATTCATTCTCTATCCTGTATTATTTTAAATATATCTTCCTTATCTTTCCTGGAAGTAATCCTTGCTTTTTCATTCATATAACTTACGGGAATAATTGAAACGGGCATTAGATTGCCCGGTACATCCAAAGCTACGGCCGCTTTTTCAGGACTAAAAGCCCCTATCCAGCACGCGCCGTATCCTAATGCGGACGCAGCTAAAAGAAGATTCTGAGTTGCCGCGGCCGTATCCTGGATACAGTAAAGCTCCTCCCCGCGCCTGCCGTACCCTGAAGCAGAAGATCCCGGATCCGCGCAGACAACAAAAACAACATCCGCTTCAGCAATAAAACCCTGCCCGAAAGCCGCATGGGCCAGCTCTTTTTTTATTTTTTCATTTTTAACAACATAAAAAAACCAGGGCTGTATGTTTCCGGCAGAAGGAGCCGCCCTCAATGCTTCCATAAGCAGCTCAATATGCTCCTGCGGAAGTTTTTTCCCTTTTATGAAATTTCTACAGCAATGCCGGTTAAATATAAAGTCAATTTTTTCTTTCAATATATACCTCCTGCGCGTAGTCATAGACACGCAAATATGTTATAATATTTTCATTGTGACCTTCATAATTCCTGTCGCCGCTTCCTACATAGCCGGCGTCGTCTCCTGTTACAATAAAGTAGCTGTTATATTTGTATTTCCGGCGGCTTTAGCGATACTTCTCTTTCTGAAAATGCGGCTTAAACAAAATTTTTCCACCGCATTAATTCCCATAATATTAATATACCTGCTTCTGGGATATTTTCTAACACAGGTTGTGCTTTTAAAAAACGGGGAGGCGTTACTTGATTTTCTGGAAAATAAAAATATAACCGCAACCGGTATCATATCAAATGTATCCGAGAAAAAAAATAATGAGCTTTCCATTATGCTGAAACTCCAAAGCGCGGTATATGAGAATGTAACTTATAAACAAAATCAGGTTGTAAATGTTTTTATCCATAAAGATTTAAAAACATCATCTCTCCGGTACGGCGATATAATTAAATTATCAAACTTAAAACTTAGAAAACCCGCGCCTCCATCTTACCCGGGAGAATTTAATTATCAAAAATATCTTTTATGCAGGGGTATAAACTATACGGCCTACGCGCATAAAAGCGAGCTTTCTGTCATACAAACAGGCAAAAATACTTCTATAGGCGGGTTAATCTTCGCTCTACGCAGGAAAATAGTAAATTTATTTAATTCTACGGTATACGGTGAGAATGCGAGTCTTTTAAACAGTATAGTTTTAGGCGAAAAAAACCTGCTTCCCGGAAAACTGGATGACGCTTTTATTAAAACAGGAACTCTTCACCTTATTGCCGCTTCCGGTTTCAATGTGGCGATTCTGATATTATTCTGCTTCACAGCGGGCGGTGTTTTTAAAATTAAAAAGAAGCTTATCGCCGTTCCCGCAATCGCATTAATTATAATTTATACTCTTTTATGCGGGGGCGACCCGTCCATAACAAGAGCCGCCGTTCTGGGAATATTCGCCATGGCGGCTGTGCTTTTCGGAAAAGAAAAAGAATCAGTTCATCTTCTCATACTGGCGGGATTATTAATACTTCTTTTTAAGCCCCTGTGGTTATTTGACATCGGATTCCAGCTCAGCTTTCTTGCCTGTTTCGGCATATTATTTATAAGTCCGGTTTTCCAGAAAAAGCTAAACTTTATGCCCGAATATTTAAATTCCTTAATCTCGGTAACCCTGGGCGCCCAGATTATGCTTGTTCCCGTTCTTATATACTATTTCGGCAGAATATCCGTCACATTTATAATCGCGAACCTTCTGCTTATACCAATAGTTGAAATACTGCTTCCACTGGGACTTATACATATTATTCTGGGGTTCATCCTCCCATGTATTCTGCCGTTAACTTCAATTATATGCTACTCCCTGTCATTTATGTTTTTAAAAATAATTTATTTTCTGAATAAAGTTCCTTTCTCCCTTATAGGTTTCAGCAAGCCCGGCAGCTTAACTTTCATTCTTTTTTATTCTTCCCTGTGTGCAATCCTGTACCATTACAATAAACCCGATAAAAAGATACCCGTTAAAATATATTTAATCTGCGCATTGACAATCCTTGGTTTATTCATAAGTTCCAAATTTATTGACTTAAATACCCTGACCGTTACTTTTTTAAATATACCCGGCGGGGACTGCATACATATAAAGACGCCGGGGAACAAAAACATACTGATAGACACGGGCTCAAGCTACATCTACGGAAACAAAGTTTACGACTGCGCGGAAAAAACTATTCTACCCTATCTCAAGCAGGAAGGCATAAAAAAAATAGATCTTGTAATTATTACCCATATGCACAATGATCATATCGGCGGTCTTGCAACACTGCTGAAAAATATCCCCGTTAAAGCCGTAGCGGGAAACTTCACTGAAGATCTAAGCCATGCCTGCGGGCAGGCTTTAAAATACATAAAGCTTAAGAATATAACCCTGCATCCCTTGAAAGAAAAAGATATTATCAAGATAAAAAATGACTTGAACTTTTTTGTTTTATTCCCGGATGATGAACCGCTCAAAAAAGATAATTTAAACAATACTTCCATAGTCATAAAACTGGCATATAAAGATACCAGCTTCCTTTTTACGGGCGATATAGAGGAAGAAGCGGAAAAACGCCTTATATATAATCCCGCATTAAAAAGCAACGTTCTTAAAGTGGCCCATCAGGGATCAAAAACTTCTTCTTCCTACCAGTTCCTTAAGAAAGTAAGCCCTTCCTTTGCCGTTATATCAGCCGGCAGATACAATCATTTTAACCACCCTCACTCCAGGGTAATAAATGCAATAAAATCCAATAATATCAGGCATTTTATTACTTCCTGTGACGGCCCTGTTATCTTTAAAAGTAACGGTAAAAATATCCGTTTTTACCTGCCCGGACAATATAGTTATTAAAAGTTATATCTTCAATTTTTCCTTTTTTTAATATCAGAGAACTCTCTAAAAAGAAAAAAAATTAACATTCTGTTAACAATTTTTTAACATATTGTCAACAAATAAAACTTCAAAATGCACTATAATTTAATTAGTGGGAATTATTTTTAACGACGGGAATACAAAAATGGGAAACAAAAATACACATAAAGAAAAAATACAGGACTTTAATACATACCTGTATTCTAAATTTCCCGGACAGCAGGATACGGTGTCTGAAATATTCTCATTTGAAGACGCCTCGGTTATCGGTAATGTTAAGCTGCGCGGCCTATACAGCAGCCACTATATTAATATGGAAATAACCGAGAACGAGTTACTGAAGCACTGCGGCGGAGTAATAGGCGACAGTTTTTTGTCGGTTGAAGCCAGGCAGAAAGGTTCAAAAAAACTGCGCATAGCAGGCCGGGTAAGCGAAGAGAACGGCTCGATAAAAAAAATATCGCTGGAAATAAAATTCAATTCAATAGAAGTAGACAAAACAAAAGTATATGAAAAAGTAATCCACGGCAAAATCCACAAAACGGCAATCAATTTAAAATGCCACTCAAAATTCCTGCACCGTCAAGGCGCGCTAAACAGAACTTTCTGGGGCACGATAAACAAAGACAAAGTGACCATAAATATCACGGACCTGGGACAGGCAAGCGGCAGCAAAACCCTTCTTACGGGCACTGTTTCAAAAAAGAACCTGCTCCAGTCATTTAATTTCTCGGCCGACTGGCATAACGGCTACGGATACATCCACCAGATAGAAGGATTCCTTCTTCCTATCTTAATCTATCCCTTAATATAATTATTGACTACCTTTCACGCCTTATGCTACAATTTCTAAGGATTTAATTTAAAGATCAGGATTTTGTTTGGTAAATATTCTATAAGGAGAAAGCATGGAAATTAAAGTACAGAAAAACATATTACAGACAAATGAAGATTATGCAAACCGGTGCAGATCTTTAATTAAACAGAATAACATATATATGATAGATTTAATGGGCTCGCCGGGAAGCGGGAAGACTACCCTTTTAGAGCAAACAATAAAGGTGCTCGGAAATACTTTAAAAATAGGCGTTATAGAAGGCGATCTCTCAACCGATATAGACAGGGAAAGAATACGCTCGCACGGGGTGCAGGCAGTGCAGGTAAATACCGGAAAAGGATGCCACCTTAACGCTAAAATGGTTTACGATGCACTGCAGGAGCTTAACCTGAAAGAACTTGATATAATCTTTCTGGAAAATGTAGGCAACCTGGTATGCCCCGCGGAATTCAACCTTGGCCAGGATGAAAAAATAGTGGTTTTAAGCACGCCTGAAGGAGAAGAGAAGCCTCTTAAATACCCCATTATATTCAGAACTTCAAAAGCCATAGTTATAAATAAGATAGATCTTCTGCCTTATGTTTCATTTGATATGGAGAAACTTAATAATAATATTGAGAACATTAATCCCGGAGCAGTGAAGTTCGAGGTCTCCGCAACTAAAGGTACCGGAATGGACGGATGGATTGATTACCTGAAGAGCAGGATCCCTAAATCTCACCCATAAGTTTATGCACCTGCGGTATAATTTTTACCGCTTCATGCTTTTTAAGAAGCTCTTTCTGCCAGAGAACAAGCTTCTTTAAAGACGGAGCATTCTTCTCTGATACAGGCTGCAGTATAATCACAACTTTTCTCCCCGCGCATAATGCGGAAGTTTTTTTGAGGTCGGCTGAGCTTATATTTTTACCTACAACAATCTTTACAAAAATTTCTTTTTTATTTTTAAGCGCAATGTCAAGAAACTTTTTATGCTCTTCCCAGAAAGACTTCTCCCCTGTTACAGACGGCAGCTTTATATCCATTGCTATTATATCAACAAGCTTTATTATCTTTTTAAGCTCTTTACGCAATATTCCGTTTGTCTCAAGATATATTTTTAGCTTTTCTTTTTTAAGATAGGGCAGAAAGGTTTTTAAAAAATCCGCATGCAAAAGAGGTTCTCCCCCTGTAATACTTACGGAATGGTGCTTGTCTTTATTGATCTGCTTAATTATATTAAACAGTTTGTCTTTTGTGATGGGATTTTTAAATTTTACAAACTTCCTGCTTCCCGCCTTTTTTTCAATCCTGCCGTAATCTGCCTCTCTCACGGTATCACAGTAGGAACAGTTAATATTGCAACCGCAGAACCTTACAAATATCTGCCTCAGTCCCAGGTATTCACCTTCACCTTGTATGGCGCTGTATATTTCACTTACATATGCTTTCATACTGCCTCATATCCCTTGCCAAAAATTACATAACTATTATATAATAAGCGCGGGGAAAATAAAATACAACCGAAGGTGATAATTTATGAAAAAAAACATATACCTTGATCACGCCTCCACAACGCCTGTTCATCCGGAAGTAGTAAAGGCGATGCTTCCCTATTTCGGCGAAAAATACGGGAACCCGTCAACTTTATACGCTCTGGGCAGGGAAGCGCGCACCGCCATAGAAGAAGCGCGGGAGCAGATAGCAAATATACTAGGAGCTTCAAAGCCAACTGAAATTATATTCACATCCGGCGGCACGGAAAGCGACAACCTGGCAATTAAGGGAATATGCGAAGCATATAAAGATAAAGGCAGACATATAATAACTTCTTCTGTTGAACACAGCGCAGTAATCCATACTTTTGAATATATGGAAAAGCAGGGTTATGAAGTAACCTACCTGCCTGTTGACAAGTACGGGATCGTGGACATAAACGCTTTAAAAGAATCCATAAGGCCTGATACAATATTTGTATCCATTATGACGGCAAACAATGAAGTCGGTACAATCCAGCCTGTAAAAGAGATATCAAACATACTAAAAGAAAAAAATATAATTTTCCATACTGATGCGGTACAGGCCATAGGAAGCCTGCCTGTAAATGTCCAGGATCTCGGTGTTGACGCATTGAGTTTATCAGCGCATAAATTCTACGGACCAAAAGGAACAGGCGCCCTTTACTTAAAAAGGGGTATCCGTATAGTTTCCCAGAACATCGGCGGAAGCCAGGAAAGAAGGCATCGCGCCGGAACGGAAAACGTGCCCGGGATTATAGGGATGGCAAAAGCGCTGGAGATCGCGTGCGGCAAAGACTTTGAAGAAAAAAACAAAAGAATAACAAACTTAAGAAACCGCCTCATAAACGGGGTTATGGATTCTATAACAAAAACGCATCTTACGGGAGATCCTGTAAAAAGACTCCCGAACAGCGCAAGTTTCGTATTTGAACAGGTTGAAGGTGAATCAATATTATTAAACTTAGATCTTTTAGGCATAGCGGCAACCAGCGGTTCGGCGTGCACCTCGGATTCTCTTGAGCCCTCATATGTACTAAAAGCGATGGGAGTGCCGATAGAGATAGCACACGGAAGCTTAAGATTAACCCTTGGAACCGGCACAACCGAAGAGGATATAAATTATGTGCTGGAGCATCTGCCTAAAATAATAGATAAATTAAGGGCTATGTCGCCCCTTGCAGGAAAATAATTAACCTATGCTGAAAGCAAAGATCAGAACACGCGGAGCAAAATTATGTCTTATGAATATCAACATGTAAACAGAGAAAAAAAAGAAGCTCAACAGCTTAAACAGAAAGCTTTGGAGCCCTGTAAGATGCACTGCAGGATCCTGGGCAAAGAAGTTACTGTATTAAAAGAATACCCTGATTATAAGGGGCACTGGGATAAAGGCGAACCCGGTGATATATACTGTGAGAACATTATTGAATGCTACCAGAATGAAGTTAAGTGTAAATACTCGGGTATAAGCCAGTTATACCCCGATCCTTTCAGTGAAGAAACAGAACCTAAGATAGATTAATACTAACTTTTCTATTCATTATTTATATTAAAGACACTTGAAAAGAACCACTCCTGCTATAATTATAGCAACAACAGCTACCCAGAAATATGCATTTAAGCCTTTCATAAATCATACCCCCCTATTTACTTAAATAGGAATTTCTATATTAATTCCACTTATATATAAATTTTTCCTTGTTTTTTCCATTATATTGCAATAATAACAAAAAAATGTTGAAAAATAACAATAATTACTTTAATAACCTTCATTTATTATTAAGTAAAGTTAATATTTTATTTAATAATAAGAAAAAAAGTTAACAAAATGTTAACAATTTTGTAATAATTTGGCAACATACTTTTGTTAAGATAAAGTTAACAGATATTATACATTTATCTTTTCTATATATTATTGGGGGAGAAATTGGGCATATATGACCGCATTAAAAATGCGATTAGTCCTATAAATACAGCAAGAGCATCTTCCGCAAAGCGGAAGATGACTTTTGATATTATTGACAATAAGAATTTTGATAAATATATAAACTTTGATATAGGAAGAGGATTCCTTCTTCATCTTAAAAAGAAAGATTTCTACCTCTGGCAGATCCTTGCAAATAACAAAAGAAAACTAACAGGCCTTAAGGGAAAAGAAAAAGCTTATCTTAAAAAGAAACAAAATACCCTTTTCAGATTATTTAACTGGTACCACGCAAGAAACTCAAACTACGGTACCTATGTCTCTGCATCAAACTGTAAAAAGATACTAAAATCATCCCTTGGATACAACTTCTTAAGAATACTTAAAAAGGATTATCCTGTTCTGCACAAAGGATTCATGCAGAAAGGTTATGACGGGATTCAGGATAATACTAAAGTATTCTTCGCGCATCTTTTCAACAGATACTTTAAATCGGGTTGTAATAAAATTGAATTAGGGCATCAATCAGAATACATAAAGAAGATGGTATTCTGGGCTAAAGGCGAGCATATACATATTGCTAAAAAAGAAAACACAAAGAAAAGCAATAAAGAGAATAAAAAAGTAACTGATGCTAAAGATAAAGTATATTCTAAACCGGTAAGCGTAAACGAAAACACTGATCCTGATTACCTTAAACTGCTATTATCATCATCATCAGGATACGGATTCTTAGCTAAACTTAAAACAGCTTCACCCAACCTGCATAATGTATATAAACAGCAGAATGAACCTAAACTTACAAATCTTAAAAAGTTTGATAAAAAAGCTTACAGGCTGTTAGCCGGATTATACGGCAGATACCTTAATTCAGGAAAAGTCCCCAAAACAGCTTACAGCACGCCTCAGGAAGAAGAACAAAGAATAGCTTCATTTGTTAGAAAGAACCTTAAAACACCTGAAGATATAACTAAATGCATAGAAAAGATAGAGAAGCTTCCTCCGGAAGAAGCTTTTGTTGCTAAAAAAGTGCTTGGCAATATATTCCTTAAAAAATCACTTATGAACAAGAACCCCGAT
>JBDRKI010000049.1:0-46979 GCA_043814095.1 Armatimonadota bacterium
ATATTGGTAATAGCCGCGGTTAATGTCGTCTTTCCGTGGTCAACGTGACCGATTGTACCGATGTTTACATGGGGCTTAGTTCTCTCAAATTTTTCTTTTGCCATTTTTTACCTCCTAAATTTTACCCTTATTTTTTAAAATTATTTAAACCTTATTCATATTTTTTGTTTCTTTTTTTTCAGTTTCTATATTTTTCCTTAAACTGCACCTCCCTTTACGGTTTATTATATATATTAATTATTTAATTTACAGTAAAACTCAATTATATACATTATCAGGTTATTGTCAATATTTATGATAATTATGTTTAATACACGCCGTGCATTCTGGATACTATCTTATCCTGTATCTGTTTGGGCACCTGATCATACCGATAAAACTCCATGTTATAAACGGCTCTGCCCTGTGAAAGGGACCTTAACGTCGTAGCGTACCCGAACATTTCAGCAAGAGAAATATGCGCTTTAATAACCCTTGTATTCCCCGCTCCCTGCTCATTGGACAGGATTTTTCCCCTGCGCGAGTTAATATCCGATATTATATCTCCTATGTATTCCTCGGGTGTGTCAATTTCCACTTTCATAACAGGTTCCATAAGATGCGCGTCAGCTCTGTTAAGAGCGTCCCTTACGGCCAGAGAAGCCGCGATTTTATACGCTACCGGAACTGAATCCGCTTCATTAAATGTGGCACCTGTCAATCTGGCCCCGACATTAATTACCGGATAACCCGCCAGAGATCCCGATTCTAAAGTTTCTCTTATTCCCTGTTCTATTTCCGCTGTATATTCCTTAGATAAAAGCTCTTTATCTATCACGGATTCAAAAGTAAACCCGGCGGTTGAGGGAATAAGCTCTAAAGTTACATGCCCGTACTGCCCTCTGCCGGCTACCTGTCTTAAATATTTGTTCTCGGCCAAAGATGAGGACATTATGGATTCCCTGTAGGAAACCTGCGGTTTACCGACATTTGCTTTAACATTAAATTCCCTAAGCAGCCTGTCTATTATAATTTCAAGGTGCAGTTCACCCATACCGGATATAATTGTCTGACCGGTATCGGCATCTGTTTTCATGTTAAACGTGGGATCTTCTTCCTGAATTTTGTTAAGACTTTCAAATAATTTGTCCTGATCAGCCTTTGTCTTAGGTTCAATCGCTATTGATATAACGGGGTTCGGGAATTTTATCTCTTCAAGTATTATCGGGTTTTCCTCCGAACACAATGTGTCGCCGGTTGTCGTAAATTTTAAACCCACTATCGCTCCAAGCTCTCCCGCTTTTAACTGCTCTACGTCTTCCCTGTGATTGGCATGCATTTTAAGTATCCTCGACGGTTTTTCTTTCCTGTCTCTTGTGGAATTTAAAACTCTTTTGCCCGCCTTAAGAATACCTGAATATACTCTCGCGTATATAAGTTTCCCCACATACGGGTCAGACGCGATCTTAAACGCTAACGCGGATAAAGGCGCGTCAGTGTCCGTTTTTCTTGAAGAAATACTGCCTTCTAGATCAACTCCCCCAACAGGCGGTATATCCACCGGAGCGGGAAGATAATCCACTATGGCATCCATAAGCGGCTGAACACCTTTGTTTTTTAACGATGAACCGCAAAAAACAGGTACAATTTTATAATTTATGGAGCATCTTCTAAGCGCTTTTTTTATATCTTCAGGAGAGGTTTCTTTGTCTCCGTAAAGAAATTGTTCCATAAACTTTTCGTCATTCTCCGCTAAATTTTCAAGGAGCGCTTCTCTATACTTTAAAGCCGTTGGTTTTATATCTTCCGGTATATCTTTAACGGTAATCTGCCTGCCTAAGTCATCTTCATATATATACGCCTTAAACTCTATTAAGTCCGCAATACCGGTGAAACCGCCCTCTATTCCTATGGGCAGCTGGACCGGAACGGCGTTTGTTTCAAGTTTCTCATTTATCTTTTCCACGACGGTATAAAAATCCGCGCCTGTTCTGTCTATCTTATTTATATATATGATGCGCGGGATATTATATCTGTTAGCCTGCCTCCATACGGTCTCGGACTGGGGCTGAACCCCGCCGACTGCGCAAAAAACGACTACCACCGCGTCCAGCACTCTTAACGACCTCTCAACCTCAACTGTAAAATCTACATGGCCGGGTGTATCAATAATATTTATTACATGTTCTTTCCAGTTGCATGTGGTAACGGCCGAAGTTATCGTTATACCGCGTTCCTGTTCCTGTATCATCCAGTCCATGGAAGCCGTACCATCGTCTACCTCTCCCATTCTATGGATCTTATCGGTATAAAATAGTATCCTCTCGGTCGTCGTTGTCTTGCCCGCGTCTATGTGCGCTGCTATTCCAATGTTCCTGATTTTCTTTAATACTTCTAACTCTGTAGACATATATTATCCCTGCTAATCTAAACAATCTATATATATAATAGTAGAATTACCATCTGTAATGAGCAAAAGCCTTATTTGCTTCCGCCATCTTGTGGGTATCTTCTTTCTTCTTAATTGAAGATCCGGCTCCGGTGCTCGCGTCAATTAATTCACCCGCAAGCTTTTCCTGCATGGTATTACCGGCTCTAGCTCTTGAATAACCTATAATCCAGCGCATCCCTAAGCTTTCGCGCCTGTCAGGTCTTACTTCAACCGGAACCTGATAGGTAGCGCCGCCGACACGCCTCGGCCTTACTTCTATAACAGGCATAACATTATCCAGTGCCTGGTGGAATACCGATATAGGGTCCTTTTTTGTTTTTTCCCTTATAATTTCCAAACTGTTATAAAATATGCTCTCGGCTGTGCTTTTTTTGCCTTTCCACATTAATTTATTTATAAATTTCGCAATCTGCATATCATTATATACCGGATCCGGCAGTACTTCTCTTTTGGGTGTGCGTCCTTTTCTAGACATTAATTCCTCCTAATTTACTTCGCCGGCTGGGCTTTGGGTCTTTTGGCGCCGTATTTTGATCTGGCCTGCTTTCTGTTCTCAACACCTGCCGTGTCTAAAGTTCCTCTTATAATATGATATCTTATGCCTGGAAGATCTTTTACTCTTCCGCCTCTTATTAATACAACCGAGTGTTCCTGGAGATTATGGCCTATGCCGGGTATATAAGCGGAGACTTCCATGCCGTTGGTTAACCTTATTCTCGCGACTTTCCTTAAAGCAGAATTAGGCTTTTTAGGCGTTACGGTTTTCACCTGGGTGCAAACCCCTCTTTTCTGAGGCGATCCGCCCACGTCAAAAGTCTTCATTTTCTTTGAATTATAGGCAAAGCGCAATGCCGGAGCATCCACTTTTTTCCTTTTCTGCTTTCTGCCTTTTCTAATAAGCTGGTTAATCGTTGGCATAAAAATCTCTCCTGTTCTTTTTAAAAGTTACTCTTCAAAAATAAAAATTATTCGCTTTTAGCGAATAAAATAAGAAAAACTTAATCCGACCGTATTTTATCATTAAAAAAGTATTATGTCAATAGATTTTTTGCTTTTTTTCCAAAAAAATCTATTGCCTTGAAAGGGACATAATGCTTTTTAATTTATTTTTAGCCCTCTTTTTAACCTTGTCTATAAGCCTCGCGTACAGGTCTTTATAGGAGACATTCCCCACAAGCAGCTGGTAGTAATAACTGCCCAGGTGCCTGTAATCCTGCAGTATATTAAAGCATAGCCTGGGGAAAGTATATACAAGGACAGCCAGTCTCTCGGCTATTTTAAACTCGCTTAATACTTCATCTTTAATTCTTTTTTTGTAAAGTTTATTTATAATTTCCGGATGATCAAAATTATTTATAATAAATTCGGATAATATTTTTGAAGAATAAATGGCATGGTAAATTCCTTCTCCGGTAAAAGGATCAACAAGTCCGGCGGCCTCACCCGCAAGGAAAACACCGCCCGAACTTATACTGGATCTTTCATCTATTAACGTGGAAATAAAACATCCTCTTACTTTTTCTATATTAAGATTATTTGTTAATTTATTTTTCTTATAAAAATCATAGAGGTAAATTTTAGGATCTTTTTTTATCTTTCTTTTTACATTGTAGAATAAACCCATCCCGAGGGTGAGAAAATCAGCCTTAGGAAAAATCCAGCCGTATCCGTGAGGAACATCCCCCAAATCAAACCACACAGCATCCGTATCCATGCCTTTTCCGTACTTCGGGCGCGTAAGTTCTGCAGTTAAAGTAAGGTAGCGCCTTATTTTATGAGCCAGCCCGCTTTTTTTTCTTATTATAGAATTATTCCCGTCAGCCCCTATTAAATACCTGGTTTTATAAACTCCCTTTCCGGTTTCTACATTATATATATTATCTTTCTTATGAAAACCCGTAACGCGCTCGCTGGAGATAAATTTCGCGCCGGCAGATACAGCTTTCTCAAGCAAAAAGAAATCAAGCTTATCCCTTGATGCCAGATAACCCATTGACTCACCCATGGATATCTGGAAGGGCTCGGAGCTTTTATAGGTTACATAACAGTTTGACACCTGCTCTTCAGCCACAGGAGTTAAGTCAAATTCTGTCAGGTTTAATATTTTTTTCGAAACAAGCCCCCCGCATGCCTTATACCTGGGAAATTCGCATTTATCCAGAACAAGAACATTCAGTCCCGCTTTGCTTAAATAATAACCGGCTGTGGACCCTGCAGGGCCCGCTCCCGCTATTACGGCATCATAAATCATAGATATTCCCCCGGTAAGATTACACAGATTTTAACTAACCCTTAAAACAGTTCTGTTAATGAAGTAACGTAATTAATTATATTTGAGAAAAACTTCTTTTTGGGAAGATTCTTTTTTATTATCTCAAAAGCCAGTTTTCTGGCTTTGGGTATCTTTAAAAGAGCCACTACCAAATCTTTATGCCTTTCATAATGAGCCCTGTTTTCAATTATCTTCTTAACCGGAGCGGTTTTAACAAGCTCAAATATTTTGTTTATATAATTGTCATCCACATTTTCAAAGAAGCTTCTTAAAAGTATCCCGGCCTGCAGTTCGCTCCCGAGATTGTCTTTCCATTCTTTATCGTATTTTTTAACTTTCTTAAGGTTAAAATCTTTGCCGTTATACGCGGCTTTAAGATTCTTAAATAAAATATCCGCGCATATAAGGCCGTAATACACTCCGCCCCCGCTGGTTGTCTTAAGTTGGGCCGCGGCGTCCCCCAGCGCGGCAATCCTGTTTACAACGGTCTCTTTGGGTATCCCCACCGGTATCCTTCTGTATTTAACCGATTCCAGAACCCCTAAAACCCTGTCCTTTAACTGCTTGGTCTTCAAGAGATTTTCAAAACACGCTTTCGCTTTTATCCTTGTTATAACTCCTGCTTTGGCGATTCTTCCGGAAGTCGCGACAACATAAGCGAAGGACCCCGGCGCCACAATTTTACCGGTATATATTTCCGCGCCTTTAAGATTGGCAATCTCAACTTCCGTCTGGACGCTTTTATAAAAAGATCTCGGGCGGGAAATACCGCTTTCATAAGGAAGATTGCTCATGGCACCCGTTGCTATTATGCAGAACTTGCCTTCAATTTTTTTTATCTGCTTATCCTTTTTATTCTGCACATGAACTATAACTTTTTTATCCAGATTTTCAACTTTCACGGCTTTGGCTGAAAGTTCGTACTTTACGCCTTTCCTGACCGCGATATCGGAAAGGGTTGAATCAAATTTAGCCCTGTCAACCACATAAGCTTTTAACCTGTTGGGCAGGTAAAAATAATCACCTCTGGGAGAGAAAACCTTAAAATAAGGCATCTCATCTATAATTGAATTTGAGGGAATGTTAAAATGCTGGAACAGATCTTCACCTATAACACCTGTGCAGTGCACGGGCGTTCCGATCTGGTCATGTTCTTCCAGAGTTACCACTTTAAAACCCGCCGCTGACAATTCTCCCGAGATAAAATTTCCGGCGGGTCCGGCTCCTATAACTATTATGTCGTACAAAGTTCAACTCCTACTTCAAAATATTCTTGACTTTTTTGATTTTCTGCCTTATAAATCTTACCCTCTTTGTTCTTTTATTCCATGAAGCCTGGAAGGTTATCCATAAAGACTTAAAGAGTAGTTTTATATCAAGCCAGAAGTTCCATTTCTGTATATAAAAAAGGTCATATTTTAACTTCATATAGGGGCATGAATCATAATTGCCGTAAACCTGAGCCATACCGGTAAGGCCGGGCTTAACTATGTTTCTTATGGTAAAATTAGGATAGCTCTTAATAATCTCTTCAACAAGCTCGGGTCTTTCGGGACGCGGCCCCACAAAACTCAACTGCCCCCTTAAAATATTTATAAGCTGGGGCATCTCGTCAAACGCCATAGACCTTATAATTTTCCCTGTTCCTGTAATCCTTGAGTCATTTACCTCGGCAAGAACAGGCTTCCCTTTCTCCGCGCCTTTTCTCATTGACCTGAATTTCAACAGGTTAAAAACTTTATTGTGGAGGCCCATCCGGGGCTGCCTGAATAAAACGGGAGGACCGTCTTCAATTAAAATCGCAATTGATATAATTAAAACCACTGGCGAAAAAACTATAATGCCGAATAAACTTAACAGGATATCAAATATTCTTTTAAATATCCTGTACTTTCTCCGCACGATCTTGCATCCTAAGTAAGCTTCCAGCTCACTTGAAGGATCCGCGATTCTATTTTTATATTCCGTTCTGCTTTGAGGCTTATTTATTACCATCTTTTTTCCATCTTTTTATATATTCTAAACGCTGTATCTGCGGGAGCAGGTTTTTATCAATATAGTCCCATGAAAAAGCCGCGATTAAGCCGAAGAACGCCCCGAACATAAAGCCCATAATTAAATTTTGCTTAACTCTGGGATAGCTTTTTTTCTCGGGCGCAACCGCTATATCAAGCACTTCAAGCTCGGGAGACTCCTGCGCTTCGTTTATCCGGGTAGATTCAAGATCGCGCTCAAACATCGCGCATATCATTTTTTTCCCTTCAAACTGCCTTTTAAGATCCAGATATTTTAAAATTACATCAGGGAGAGATGCCATCTCTTTGTCAAACCTTTTCTTGCTCTCTTTAAGGGCTTCCCGTCTTGCTTCAACCACAAAAAAGTTTGTCTGGAAATTCACAAATTCCTTTGAGAAATTGGAGTTTAAGTTTGCTATATATTTTCTTACCTGCTGGCGGTAGATATTTTCTAATGTATCAATCTCTGACTTTAATTTAACAACCACAGGGTGTTTATCACTTCTTCCCTTTCTGGCCAGATGAAGATTTACTCTTTTGCTTACCAGTTCTTCCCTTAATTTTGTAAGTGTATTGTCCATTGTAGGATTAACATGTGAAAAATCTTTATGTGTAAGGTTAAGTTCCGATATGAGTTCTTTTTTCATATTGCCCAGAGCATTTTTAAATTTATCGTATTCCACCTCTGTCTGGGCTATATCCATCTCGAGCCTTTCTTTCTTGTGCTCAATACCCTGGGTATACATATCAACATCAAATATTTTATGCTTTGCTATGAAAGCTTTCATTTTTTCGTTTAAATCTTCCATTTCTTTCTGTTTAACTTTTAACTGTTCCTCAAGAAAAACACGGCGCCTCTGGGCCGCGCCTGTTTTGTTATTATCATTATAATCCTTAACAAGATCCACGTAAGCATTAGCCATATCAGCGGCCAGCTGGGGCGTTTTTGCCCTTGTAATTATGGTGAGCAGTCCGTTTTTATTAACGCTGATGCCGGTGCTGGCCCTTAAAAATTCCAGCATTCTTTCCTTGCTTTTAATGTGGTAAATATCATAAAGACCAAGCTTATCAGCAAGACCCAGTCTTACTTTTTTGCTTTCAAGAATTATCCTTACATAACCGGCGGTTGCTATTTTATTAAGGAGGGGATTCGTAAACGAAGAATATGAAGAAGATCCTCCTTTATCATCACTGCCGCCCATGGGAAGGCTTATCCCTCCGAAAGAAATAACACTGCCGCCTCCGGAACCGGAAAAAACAACCGTTGTTTCGGATTCATAAATCTTCGGAGAAAGCAGGGTAAAAACCGCGGTAAAGAAAACTATAGCAGAAAGCACTATAAAAAAAACCATTCTGTTTTTGTACAGTACTTTTAAATATTCTTTTATGTCAATCTCTTTAAGTTTCATAATCTTTATAAACTTCCCTCAAATTATTCAAATATTTTCTTTAAAGCGTAAACATTAACTACGCTTTGAATAACGCCGAATATATCTTTATATGACACAATCTCTGTTCTGGGCACATAAATTATGTCTTCGGGCAATATTTTTACGGGTTTAGATTTTTTACCCTGTATCATATTAGCCATGTTAACCGTATAAACTTCCGGTTTTTTATGATCGCCGCGGATGATCTTTATATTGCCCATATTAGCGTACATTAAAGGGCCGCCCGCCAATACCACATATTCTTTCACGGTGCTGCCGGCCGCATACGGGAATACTCCCGGCGCTTTAAGCTCGCCCACAACATATACATTATCCAGAATAGGAGGAACTGCCAGTGTGTCACCCTGCTTAAGCTCTAAGTTCTGTGTCTGGTCGTTTTCATGCAGTAATTTATGCATATCCACGCCTATAACAGACCTTGTCCCGTCTTCATTAATCCTGTTAATCTGGGCAAGTCTTAAGTTTGCTTTATCCGTCAGGCCGCCGCACGCGTTTACTATATCCAATACTTTCGCGCCATTGCTTATTTCATAACGCCACTTATTAGTGTAGCCAAGCGCCGACATTTTCTGGTTGTGCAGTTCGGTTAATTTAGAGGCTCCCTGGGGTGTATTAAATTCTCCCGCTATAGTAATGTAGTTCTGGTAAATCTCTTTTGTGGGAACTACGATAATATCCCCGTCCATAACCTTAAAATCTTTGTGCTTATCTTTTAAGTCAATTCTTATTACTTCCTGGTTATTCGTGCCGCTTACCTCTCTTTCGACAAAAACATTTTCAGGTATGGAATCGTGGGTAAAACCGGCAGCCATATCTATCATATCCTGGACAGTCTCGCCGTTTGTAATCTCATAAACGCCGGGCCTGTTAACTTCCCCCCTTACTCTTACCTCGTGAAGCAACGGCGGCACATAAATTATATCACCTGCTTTTAAACAATGCTTATCAGACTCCTCTCCCAGAAAAACGACTTCATAAGCATTATAGCTTTGTTCCTGACCGTCTCTTTTTATCTTTATGTTAAACATTGAAGCATTAGGCATTATCCCGCCTGCTTCTCCCAGAAGATCCGTAACCGAATAAAACGGGTTTGCCATATATGATCCGGGAACCACCACTTCACCAGTAACGCTTACTTTAAATGTCCTTACCCCTACCAGTTCAATAGAATATTTACAGTCTCTGTAAAACTTATTTAAAAACACGGTTAATTGATGCTTAACTTCTTTTAAAGTCATCCCCGCGACATGAATCTTGCCGAATTCAGGCATAAACAGGTCCCCTGACGGGTTCACTATAAGTATAAATTCTTCGGAAAGAGGTCCGTATATATCAACCTTTATCTTATCTCCGGTGTCAACAACGTAATCACGGGGATCAACATTCTGAATAAATTTATCCATTTCCTGAGTAAGTCTTAACTTGCTTACCTTAATAATGTTCTCGTTAAAAATCTTTATCTTGTCCTGGTTAAAGTTGCTGTTAAACTCGGGGATAGAAATATCGGCTGAAATAACCGGAGCAAAATTCAAAATAAAAAACACAAATAATAAGGCTACGGCCGTAATCTTATTTTTGTTCTTGCGCATAATGACCTCATAAATAATAATATAAGCTACGTATTTAAAATCATAGCTCTTTTTATCATATCATTATATACAATATATATAATAAATTCAAGATTTTTCAAATAACTTTCTGAATAATTATATTTATTCCTTTAAAATCAAGATATTTTTTTATAAATTTTTTCTAATATTCCGCAAACAGGCTTTGTAATCTTGTTCCCCGTAAGAGAATCTCTCAAAGAAAGAAGCAGCATTCTCTTGGCGGAAAACCCTTTATCCGCGCCTATTGCCGACATAAGAGCCGTATTTGATATTACACCATCGGTACGTACTGCGCAGTCCCTGCAGTAATCAGGGGGGGTATCCGTATTAACCGTCTTTCGCAGACTCTTATATTTCCTGCTATTCCAAATCTTTGTAAAATCGTCTTTTGCAATGTTCCCCATAACCGAACCCGACCCGCAGCAGGGTGTAACCTTCCCGTGCTGGTCAATTGATGCGGCAGTCCAGGGCCAGAAGCATTTGCTTCCTGTTTTGCGTTTATGGAAAGTATCTTCATTTATGCGGGGAATATAAAACTTAGGCGGAAGATCCAGGTATATGCCAAGCTTGGATGCTTTATCTTTAGCTACATCATAAATATTATTATAGGTATCTTTATGATAAACCAGTGACTGCTCCCTCTGGAATTCATACTGGGGGCATAAATGGCCGGTATTTATTTCTTCAACACCGAGCTCTTTCGCAAATGTAAGAAGCTCGGGAAGTTCATATATATTATCCTTAAATAACGTAACCCCGAATTTTATAACCGCTTTATCCTTGCCCAGCTTCTTCTTAAGTTCATTACCGTATTTAACAAGTTCAAAAATCCTGCCGTGAAACTTTCCTCTTACGGATTCATAAAGTTGTGGTTTACAGCTCTCAATGGAAACAGAGAGAACTACTTCCCTTTCTACAAATTTCCTTATTCTTTCTTCTGTAAGAAGCGTGCCGTTTGTGATTATATGGATATCCAGCGGGAACCGGGAAGTTTCTTCAAAAATATGATCCCAGTCTTTGCAGAAAAGCTGTTCCGATAACTCCGTCCCCCCGAAAATAACTTTACCTATAAAAGGGAAAACCTGCCGTTTTATCTTGTCAAAAAGAGCCCTGTCCATATCCGCCCTTCCGGCGGCCTTAAAAGGCTCTTTTTCCGGCCTTCCTATCTTGCAGTGAGCGCAGTTCAAATTGCACTTATTCGTAACCGAGAGCCAGAGCTCCTGAGGGTAAGATTCCAGAACAAGCTTCCCTTCTTTTGTCTCCTGCTTATTCAGTTTTTCATTTGTTAATTTGTCCATGAAGCGTTCCTTTTCATAAATCCGGGCACGAACTTTGTCATTGATATTAATGTCCATATATCACGCGGGTTACAATCTTTACATACCTTAAACATTTTATGATTCTTAAAGTTCTCCCTTACTTTTCCGTAAGACGGGCCGTTCCATATATTTTCAAAACCGTCTTTAAAAATATTGCCCAGTTTAACTTTTTCGTTGCAGTATAGAGCGCAGCACGGCGATACATCGCCGTTTGCCGCCACAAATGTCTGCAGCCACGGAAGCAGGCATACTTTGTTTGTCCGGGGCAGCATTAATTCATAAAGTTCATTATAATAAGAGAGGTTTTTTATTATCTCATCAAGGTTGGTATTTACACCGAGCTTAACTGCCGTAGTTTTAGATTCTTTTAAGATATTCTCAAAGCTCTTAAAATCAAAGCCCTGTGTTAATTCCTTCTGGGTATATTCTTTCAAACCGACTTTCTGCAGGGGTCTAAAATAAACGGTATCTATCCCGAGCATTCCCGCCAGCTTTATAATCTCAGGCACTTCATCTATATTATCTTTTAAAATCACGTAATCAAAACGCATCTGGGGTGAAGTTTTATTCAGTCTTTTCTTTGCGCCGGCAACGCTTTTAATCCCGTCAATAATCCTGTCAAAACAGTCCTGACCCCTTACCTTAATATAAGTATTACTTGTTGCCGAATCTATGGACATTTTTATAACGCCTAACCCTGCCCCAACAAGAGGCTCTAAAGAATTCTTAACCGTCATATTTGAAGATATCATGGTGGATATATTACTATCTGTTGAATACTTAATCATATCACCCAGCTCTTTATTAAGGGTGGGTTCCCCTGCCCCGGCAAAAGTAACTTTTGAGGGTTTTATCTGATTTATTATCTCTTTATACTCCTGAAGAGTCATATTTTTATTATCAACATAAGCGTTATCTCTTATGCACATCTTGCATTTTAAATTACAATAGTTAGTAGGCTCTAACTGTATATGAATAGGCCCGTAACCGACTGTCTGCGGTTTTAATAATACTGTTTTTAAATATTTCAGATACTTAATCATAATAAACCTTATACTCTATAATTAAAAATTATATATTTAAAAAATCTTCTTATACACTTTTTCCAGGCCGTAATATACCGCTTTTGTAAACTTATTCTTTACCATCTTCTCCCTTAAACTGAGAAACATCATCTTTTTCAATGAAAAGTCTTTATCCATACCTATGGCAGAGAGCATCTTGGCGTTTGAGATCTGACCGTTTGTCCTTGTTATGCACCCCCTGCAGTAATCAGGAGGATTTTTGGTCCCTATCGTTTCTCTCAAACTGCGGTATTTTTTCCCGTTCCATATATCTGTAAAATCATTTTTATTTAAGTCCCCCATGACAGAACCGGATCCACAGCAAGGCATAACTTTGCCTTCATGATTTATGGAAGCCCCTTTCCATGGCCACGGACAGTAATTTTTATGTTCCAAAGATTCCTTAACTTTAACTTCTTTCTCGTTTATTCTTAAGATATTGAATTTATAGGGAAGGTCTAAATCTATGCCCAGCTTCTTCGCTTTCTCCATGGCTTCATCATATATGCGATTATATAGTTCCTTATGGTATATAAGGGACTGTTCCCGCTGGGACTCAAACTGCGGGGAAAAGTGGCTCGCGTTTATACCGGTCATGCCGAGTTTATGGGCAAGATCAATCATCTCGGTAAGCTCATATATATTATCCCTGAACAGTGTAACCCCGAACCTTATGCCTGCCTTATCTTTGCTTTTCTCTTTTTTCTGCCTGCAGGCATATTCCAGCATACTGAAAACCTTATCGTAAAATTTTCCCCTCATATCTTCATAAAGCTCACGTTTTATGCTCTCAATTGATATTGATAAGGTAATCTCTTTATCAATGAATTTATTTATTCTTTCTTCTGTAAGAAGCGTGCCGTTTGTTATGATATAAATCTCTACGGGAAATTTTGCTATCTCATCAAAAAAGTAATTCCACTTGTCCGCATAAAGCTGTTCCGAATAAGAATTCCCGCCCAGGTAAATCTTTTTTATAAAGGGGAGAACCTGCGTTTTTACCTTTTCAAAAACCTTGTCGCTTATATCATGTTTAGCCGCGGCCTTTAAATTATCTTTCTCAGGACGCCTCAGCTTGCAGTGCGTGCACAAAAGATTGCATTTATTGGTAAGCGAGAGCCATACGGTAGAAGGATACAAACCCTCTACTAAACCTTTATTTTTTTTCTTCTCAGTTAATACACTCATAAAACAAAACCTTAATTTTGGGCGGCGGCTTCTTTAAAAGCTTCCAAAGTTTTAACCGCTACTTCTTCCCATGTAAATTTCTTAACCTGTCTCAAGCCGTTCTCTATAAGTTTTTCCCTTACTTTTTTATCCTTAGCAAGAACAGCTATCTTCTCCGCTATCTCGCTAACATTATGCGGGTTAAAGTATAATGCTCCATCACCTGCCACTTCGGGCAAAGACGAAGCATTTGAACAGGCAACCGGCACTTTATGAGCCATTGCCTCTATTACGGGTATCCCGAAACCCTCGTAAAATGAAGGATACACGAATATATCGGCTTTATTATATAATAAAGTTAAGTCATTATCAAGTATATATCCCGTCACTTTTATATCATCCGCGTATTTAGACCCCGCACAGAGCTTAAGAATCTCGGTATCCCCGTCCCCGCTCCTGCCGGCAAGGTATAATTTATGCTCTACAGCGTGTTTATCTTTTAAAACTTCAAAAGCCCTTATTAAAGACGGTATGTTCTTCCTTTTATGAAACTGCCCTACAAACAGGATGTATTTATCATCTTTAACTGTTTTATGACCGTTAATCTCAGGCATATATCCGCAGAAAGTAACATCCACCTTCTCAGGCGAAACCCCGAAGAGCTTCACGATATCATTCTTTGAACAAGTTGAAAGAGTTAATATCTTACTGGATTTCTCCGCGGTGGCGGAGAGCATCTTTTTTATATAAAAATTCTTCATATTCCCGAAAAATTGAGGTAGAAGAAGCCAGTGCACGTCAAACATCATTGTAACAAGCTTGCATCCTGCCCTTAAAGGCGCTATATTGCATGTTGAAAATAGTATATCAAGCTTGTAATTCTTTATTCTTTCAGGCAGCGCAAACTGCTCGTAAAAAACTCTTGCTATTTTATTCTTGGGAAAATCACAGACAACATTCGTGAAGTTATCCTGTTCCACCTTATAATAATCTTTATTATACCTGTTTAAAAACAGGATATATTCATTCTCCCTGTCTATTTTAGCAAGAGCTTTAACTATACTCTGTGCATATCTCTCCGCTCCAGCTATAGTATCAAACAAAGGTAATAAATTTATGCCTATTCTGATTTTACTCATAATCTTTAATTTCTACTTAACAAATTTTTTATTCTCCAGACATTTATTGTAAATGTCTATAACATTATCTGCCGATCTTTCCCATGTAAATAATTTAGCGCGCTCAATCCCATTTTTAACAAGTTTTTTCTTCAACTCATCATCATTAAGCACATTTGAAATAGCTTCCGCAATCTCATCGGTATTATTGGGATCAATCAGTATACCGGCATCACCCACAACTTCCGGCAGTGAGGATATATTGGAAGCTATTGTCGGCGTGCCGCATTTCATCGCCTCAACTATGGGGAACCCGAACCCTTCATAAAATGATGGATATACAAGCAAATCTGCCGCGTTATAGAGTTTGGGGATGTCTTCATCTGCAAGGTATCCCGTAAAGACAACATCATCCTTGATTTTCAGCTCGTCTACCGTCGTGTAAATATCATTATACAGCCAGCCGGGGCTCCCGGTAATTACCAGCTTGTAATTTTTATCATCGGTCTTCTTAAAGGTATTAAAAGCTTTAATCAGCCCTAAAACGTTTTTCCTGGGCTCAAGAGTCCCCACAAAAAGAATAAACCTTTCAGGCAATTTATACTTTTGTTTAACTTCTTCAATAACGCTTTTATCGTCTATTACCCTGAAAGAATCAGAAACACCGGGATAAACAACTTTAATCTTATCATCCTTAATTTTAAACAACTTTTTTATATCTTCTTTGGTTGAACGGGAGTCAGCTATTATGTAATCAGCCCTTCTCATTGAAAGAGGCACGAAAAACTGCAGATATACCCTGTACGTTTTTATAAACTTCTCGGGGAAAAGGATAAACGAAAGATCATGGATCGTCACAACCGAAGGGCAGAACTTCACAACCGGTATAATATAAGCTGGAAGGTGAAGCACCGAAAGTCTACCGAATAAAGCCTGTAAGGGAAGCCTTATCTGGTAATGGTAAACAAGGTTTATCGCCCTGTATACCTTATTAAAGATATTATTATGAGAGGCCGGCGGTTTTTTATCTATCATTATAAAGCTGCTGCCGCTGTTTAAGCTCCTGCCGATAGCCTGAGATATATTTTTCGTGTAAAATTCAACACCTGCTTTAATTTTTGAGAATGATGAAACATCCATGGCAATCTTTTTCTCAAGATTTATGCTCATGGAATTATAGTAGCCGATAACACGCTGGAGGTGGCTTTTCCTGCGCTTGTAATCCAGAACGCTTAAAATGGAAAGCGAAATTATCCTTAAAAAGAGCCCCAGGTTAATAATGTTTTTAAACATCTTAGCGCTGTTTATGCCGTAATTCTTCTTGAAGAAATAATACCTTGAAAGGTATGATATCAAAATACTTTTAGCAAGAATGGGTTTTGTGCTTCTTCCCTGGGAGTGAATTACTTCAACATCCGCAAGAAAATGGACTTCCCATCCCTTCTGTTTTAATTTATAGCACCATTCAACATCTTCATAGTAAAGGAAGTAATTCTCATCCATAAGCCCTATATCATCAAAAGCTTCTTTCCTTAACATAAAACAAGCGCCCGTTATCCAGTCAGCTGAACGGCTTTTGTTATGATCCCATCCGATGAGAGTATATTTCTGCATATATCTGGTTTTCCCGAAGAGCTGATCAAGGTAAAAAGTCTTCAGAAGCTCGCCCTTCATTGAAGGGAACATCTCGCATGAAGGCTGGAGCTTCGCATTCTCATTCACAAGGCGGCTGCCGCAGGCGCCGGCTTTCGGATTTTTCTCCATAAAATCAATCATCTTGTCTATCGCGCCGGGCAGGATCACAGTATCAGGATTTAATAAAAGCACATACTTAGTACTCAAATCCTTAAGAACCTTATTATTAGCGCTTGCAAAACCCACATTTTTGTCATTCTGGATTAAATTAACCTGTTTAAAGTTTTCCTCTACGGCATCTGCGCTACCGTCAGATGAGTTATTATCAACTACAAAGATTTCAAAATGCCCCCCCGGCGGGTTCTCGTAAATAGAAGTAAGGCATCTTTTTACTTCTTCTTTTGTATTATAATTTACAATGATAATTGAAAGCATAAATTTATCCTATCTCAATAAAATATATCTTACGGTAATAATCCTTACCTTTTAAACCTTTAACAAAAGGAAACACACTCTTAAAGAAAAGATTTGTAAAGACTCCCCTTCTCATGAAATTCAAATTAACAAACTTCCATAAAGAAAGAGGAACATTATCCATAACCTTTACAACCTTAAAATTATATCCCTTAACCAGATCCAGATATTTATCTATATCTGGCAGCCCGTACTTAATATGCTCGGTTATATAACCGTGCTTTACCCCGCAAATCTTCTCAAACTTTTTATTATATACCCTATCCAGAGATAAAGCTTTATCCCCGCACGGAGCGCCTACTACAAGATACCTGCCTGATACCCTGAACATCTCAAGCATGGCGCCTAATCTCTCTTTTTCCTCTATATGTTCTAAAACATCCATACAGACTACCATATCAAACTCTTTATCTTTAAAAGGAAGCTCAGAAGAAGAAGCGCAAACCTGCTTCAGATTATTTAACTGGACACCTTCAAAACAAAGGTCAACTCCTGTAACATACCTGTCGGTATAATTTGCAAGCCCTCTTGATGAAGAGCCAACTTCTAAAATATTAAGCCCGTCTTTCTTATTTATAAAAGAGATTACAGGATGGTACCTTAAAGCTATATCAATATCCCATGATAACAGCTTTTTAAGAGAACCGAACTCTTCCGTATCCCCCTGGTCCCATTTTATTACTTTTTTCAGCTTTGTCTTCATAATTATTTCTGCTTCTTCTTTGAGATATTAAGAATCATAAGTTTTGCTTCTGTTGTAAACTTGTATACAAACATATAAGCGTTAGCTATAAACCCGCATACGCCGTCACGCCACCCCTGCTTTATAATATGCCTGTTAAAAAACTCATAAACAGCCCCGTATATCATCTTAAAGCCGCTTGTGCTTTTCCCTTCAGAAAACTTAGCATTACTTTCAATAGAGGTATACTTATTAAGCTTACTTATTGTCTCATCTATTGTCTTATGGCCGTAATGAATTATGGCATTCTTAAAATATGAACTTACCCCTTTTACCTTAACCCCTTCATGCACCAGATTATCCCAGCCGGCTTTATCTTTCAAAAAGAACCTTATATGGTAGTCGGGATACCAACCGCCGTATCTTAACCACTTACCGTAAAAAATATTCTTTGTGGGCATAGAATAAGCATAAGCGCCGTTACCTTTATCTACAGCATTAACCATCTCATCTTTTAACTCAGGAGGTATCTCTTCATCGGGATCTGTGCTTAAGACCCACTTATTCTTAGCAAGCCCCAGACCGTAATTTCTCTGGGATGCAAAATCCTTAAATTTATTCTCATAAAATTTAACATTATCAAACTTAAGGCAGATCTCTTTTGTCCTGTCAGAACTGAAATCATCAACAACAATAATCTCATCAACCCAGTTAAGTCCTTCAAGACAGTCTGAGATATTCTTCTCTTCATTTTTTGTTATTATTACAGCGCTTATCTTTGCTTTCATATTAAACAAATACCTTATCCAATACCCTATATAATATACATAATATAATTTAAATTATTATAAATTAACTCGGGAAAGAATGCAATATAGCAGCTGGGTTTTGTGCATGCAAAAGCCTCAAGCAGACTTATGAAAGTACCGCCGCTTAAATTTGACTTTATCACCACTTATGTGTATAATATAGATGGAAAGAGGGGGTTGCATTATGGCTTCTAAAAATCACAGAATACAGATTGTTCTCGATATTCCCTTATACAACTGGCTGAAAGAACAAACCAAGGCAGCTGGAATTTCCTTTTCTCTGGCTATAAGGGATATTCTTAAGAAAGCTTTTGAGGAACAGGCATGGTTCTGGACCGAAAAGTGGCAGAAAGGCGAAAAAGAGGCGGATCTTGATATTAAGTCAGGCAGAATTTCAAAGGCTTATTCCACTGCTGAAGAGTTTCTTAAGGATCTAAAAGATGAAGCTTAAAAGAACAAAAAGATTTACTGAAGCTTATCGGGCTTTGCCGGAACATATACGGAAAAAATTCAATCATAAAATTAAGTTGTTTTTTGAGAATATAAAACACCCATCCCTGCGGATAAAAAAAATGCAGAGTACTAAAAATATATGGGAAGCAAGTGTAGATTATAAATACAGGTTTACCTTTCAGATAATTAAGGATGAGTATATACTAAGAAATATTGATAACCATGATGAATGTCTCAAGAACCCGTAATCATACTAATTCTTTATAAACTTCCTCTATAATCTCAAAGTTTTTATCCCAGTTGAATCTTTCTTCTACCTGTGTCCTGTTTGCCTGGCCCATGGCATCTCTGAGAGAAGAGTCCTTAAGAAGGGTAGATATGGTAAAAGATACGGCTTTTGGGTCCCCTGCAGGCATTATAAAGCCGTTTATACCGTCTTTTACAAGCTCTTTATTGGAAGGTATGCCTGTTACGGCAACAGGTTTCCCGCAGGCAAAAGCCTCTAGCAGGCTTATTGATGTGCCGTCGCTTAAAGATGTGGAAACATATATATCAGAACAGTTAAGGTATGAAGGTAATTCTTGGGGGATTACCTTACCAGCAAAATGAACATATTCAGATACCCCTGCTTTTTTGATTATATCTAGTATCTTATCTTTCTCTTCCCCGTCCCCGCAGAATATAAATCTTGCGTCAGGGTTATTTTTTATTATTTGGGGTATGGCTTCTGCAAGGTAGTTTAATCCGTAGATCTTCTCAAAATGCCTTGTGGATATTATTACCTTTTTACCTTCCCAACCAAGTTTTTTTAATATATTTCCGTTGGGAGAAGGTTTGAAAAGATCTAGATCTACCCCCCACCTGTAAACGGTTATTTTATTCTTATCAATATTTGCAAGCTTAATTATTTTATTTCTTACTTCATCACAGTCGCAGATAATCTTATCAGCTTTTTTTAATGTATATTTAGTCATATTCATCTGCTCTTTGCCTGTATAAGGGCGTGTTAATATATCACAGCCCCAGGGCATAAGGACAAAAGGATGAAATTTTGTAAGGGCTGTGATAAAGCCCGCTTCCTGGACCCAGCCCGCGTGAACTATCTGAGGTGTAATATTCTTTATGATATTTTTTAAGAATGCTTTTTTTCTTAATATGTTAACCCTGTAGGTTATTGTCTTTCTTATCTTGGTGAATATATTATCCCGGGGGGTAAATATGAAATATTCTGTAGGGAGATGGAATACCGTAAGCCCTTTTATATCCCTTATATTATCAGGTATATTATTCTCTATAAAAGTTACAAGATATGTATCATATTTTGACGCCAGCTTTTCTAAAAACCTTGCGTCATGCACCGTTAAAATACTGCTTACATACAATATCTTCATAAGGATTCATCTTTCTTAACTTTATCGGGCTTCTTAACTTTATATATTTTTATATTATCAGGCCTTATTATACCGTCATAGCCCTGCCCGTAATATTTATCGTAAATTACTTTTTTAAGCTCACAGCTGTTGTTAAGAAGAGCTTGTGTTTCTTTAGTTTTATATGAAGGAGCCCAGCTCTCATCATATATTATATAATCTCCCTTTATGAGCTTAAGGGCTTTATCATAATCGGTATTATATATTTTAGCGTTATGGTATATAAGGTCATAGGATCTGTATTTATAATAATCATCAATACCGAACCAGTATGTAGGTATCCCTATAACTACAGAACCCTGCGGTATCTCTTTCTTAAATTTATTTATTACCCCGTAATAATCTGAATGAAGGTATTTAAATAATTTATAAGGTAGGAATATGCCGCTCCCTATAAGGAGGATTATTAAAGATACTGTTGCCAGTACTTTTCTTTTTTTGTAAATCTCAAAGAAAGCAATTGCTGCTGCTATTGCAAGGAACGGGAATATTAAATTTAAGTAAAGGAAAGGCTTCCTTGCCGAATCTATTAATGCAAGAAGAACGTAAAAGAGTATTATGTAATTTATAAGCAGAGACTGCTTTTTATAATTGGTTATTATGAGGTATATAAGAGCGGATACCCCTATAATAAGGGGTATTATTAAAGAAGGATGCATCCAGCGTATGTATTCATTAATAAGGTTTTTAAAAAGGTACGGTATGAATAATATCCTGTCCCCGCACTGTATCAACATCTGCTCTTTAAATAACTGAAAGTTTACCAAGATAAACAGGATGTAAGGAAGTACAAAAAGGAGCGCCCCTGCCGTGTAAACAAGCACCGCTTTCTTGTTATGGAAAAGTATTATTAAGAACATTGTAACCCCGGCAATTAAGCCGTTGTAGTGCGAAAGAAATGAGAGCGCTATAAAAGCACCGCAGATAAAGTAATTATATAATTTCTGTTCCTTTATTCCCCTTGCCATGAAATAGAAAGCAGATACTATGAATAATGCTATTAATGCTTCCTGGCGGGACTGCCTTGCGCACTGGAAGAAAATTGGGTTTGCTATTAAAAAACACATCGCTATTATACCGGCATTTTTATTATCCTTATACAGCAGTTTTGTTATATGGTAAACGACTATTAAAATAAAAAAACTACTTATAAGCGAGAGTAGCCTTGCCTGGATAACACCCAACCCGAAAAGCTTAAATACCAGAGAAAGCAGAAGATGGTATCCCAGATAAGGTATCACTAAAATATCATAACTGAAATACCCCGTAAAAGTAGAACTTGTAAACTGGCCGTGCCGGGCCATATTCCATGAAAGCTCGGCAAGCCACGGCTCATCTACCCATACAAGCGGGTATTTAGAAAGCGCAAAAGAATAAAATAGTACAAAGAATAAAAGTACCGCTAGAAATTTCCAGTTTATTTTCATCTTATTTCCTGTAATAAGAAACTACTTTTTTAACCGCCTCTATGACTGTATCCTGATCTTTCTCGGATAAAGACGGGTATAAAGGAAGCGATATAACCCTGTCGCCTATATAATCCGCATTGGGATATTCCTCTTTTTTGAAATCTTTAAAGTAAGGGTGTGAGAAAATAGATCTGAAATGAATCCCTATCCCTATATTCTCTTTTGTAAGAGCATTTATTACCATATCTCTGCTTGCTTTCAAGTTCTCTGTTTTAACCTGTATTATATAAAGGTGGTATGCAAGCTTCATGTCTTTTATCTCCGCAGGAGGAGGTATTATTATATCAGGGAAGCCCGCGAAAGCTTCATTATACCTTTCGTAAACCTTTTTTCTCATCTCCCAGAGCTTATCTATCTTCTTAAGCTGGGTAAGCCCGAGAGCGGCTTGAATATCAAACATATTGCATTTATACCCGGGGTAGACTATATCCCAGTGCTTGAAACCTTCTTCATCGGAATATCTCTTCCACGCGTCCTGGGTCATCCCGTGAAGGGATAAAATATCAGCCATTTTGGCATATTCCGGGTTATTTGTAGTGAACATACCGCCTTCGCCTGTTGTTATGTTTTTAGTGGCGTAAAATGAGAAACAGGTCATATCCCCTATTGATCCCACTTTTCTGCCTTTGTATTCGGTCTCAACAGCGTGCGCGGCATCTTCTATCACTGTTAAATTATATTTTTTAGCTAATTCCATAATCTTATCCATATCACACGGATATCCTGAAAAATGAACAGGTATTATGGCTTTTGTCTTTTCTGTTATCTTTTCTTCAATTTTATCAGCGTTAATATTTAATGTATCCGGTTCAACATCAACAAAAACAGGTTCTGCATGACAGTGCACTATCTCGTTTATAACTGAGGGGAAAGTTATGGGGGTGGTTATAACCTCGTCGCCTTCTTTTATGCCCGCTATCATAAGGGCAAGATGGATCGCCGATGTGCAGGAGAATACACCTACCGCGTGTTTTGCCTTTACGTATCCGGCAAAGTTAGCTTCAAATTTCTTGGTCCTCGGCCCTTTTGTTATCCAGCCGGATTCTAAAGTGGCTATCATCTCGGCTTTTTCTTCTTCACCTATTGAAGCTCTGTTAAAAGGAATAATTTTTTCTGCTGACGACTTCCCGCCGTCTATAGCTAATTTTTTATTTATCTGTTTAACCTGCATCAACCGCCTCTTTTCTGTGGGCTTCGGCTGTATCCAAAACCCTCTCCCAGTTATAATTCCATGACCTGTACTGCCAGTCGGGACACTCACTGCAAAGGGATATCTCTCCGCCCCTGCCTTCTGCGTGCATCTTCCGGAAATATTCGAAATCCGGACCCTTCCAAACTTCTTGTATAGTTTGTTTGTTAACATCACCCAGATTTGTCCTGCCGGCTATATCAAACCCGCAGACTTCAACCTTCCCGCGTGTGTCTACATTAAGCCTGTGGAAAGGATAAGGACACGGCTCCCCTTTTTCTTTTATAAGGTAAGGTGTATCGTCCGCAGAATCCTTTGTGTCTAATTTTGTAGTGGATCCCCATGTTAAATATTTTCTTTTTATCGCTTCATCAACGCCTAATTCTAGCCAGAAATCCGCTATACTATCAATTTCCTTATCTTCAATTAATTTCTGGTTAACAATACTCACTACTATTCTTGTGGAAGATTTTAATTTATTTCTTGCAGAAAGAGTATATTTAACATTCGAAACTAATTTATTAAAATCCAGACCCGGCCTTACTTTGTTATATGTTTCCTCATCTGCCGCATCCACGCTGAATTCAATAAAATCAATACCGCACTTTAATAATCTGTCCGCTACATCTTGAGTAAACACTGAACCGTTCGTATTCAGCCAGACACGGGCACCTTTATCCCTGGCATATTCTATAAGAGATACCATATCTTTATGAAGTAAGGGTTCCCCGCCGCCCGTAATCCTTATAAAAGAGTTGAATTTTCCGCATTCATCTGCTATTTTCCTGAACAGATCCGGAGAAATACATAATGCGTCGCGGTATTTATACCTTAAGTCGGAATTCTGCTCGGTATAGGGACAGTGCGGGCATTTCGCGTTGCAGACATATGTTGTTGAGACAACAACCATTTTAGGAAACTCTTCCGCGCCTTTATCAATCCCGTATTTTTCTCTTGTATGAACTATTTTTTCCATTTTATAATACCTTTCTGAAATTAATTCCCTGTTTAACAGTGTTATTATACTCTCTTTCGGTCATATTTTCCATAATATACCCGTTTTTTTCAAATGCCTTCTTGGCTGGAATATTACCGGCAAGAACCCAGGCCCATACGCTTTTTAAATTTCTCATCCTTGCGGCATCCTCTATTGCATTTAAAAGCAGGCTTCCTATCCCTTTACCCTGCTCTTTTGCAAAAAAGGCAACTTCCCCGCCTCTGTCTATGTATAAAATCGCAGATCCCAGCAAGAGATCTTCTTCTGCCAGAACCCTCACTTCTATATCAGACTTTTTAAGCCATCTCTCAGTCTCAGTTATATTAACAGCTGAGGTTAAGAGCAGCTCAACATAATTATTTCTCAGATCAACATACTGCCGGATAAAGCTTTTATCTTTTTTTAAATCTATTATCTTCATTTTTTTAAATCTTCTTTATGAAAAATATTTTTCATACCATAAAACAAACATTATTAAAGTCCAGATACGGTAGGTATGATCCGTTCCTTCGTTATAAAATTCATTTAAAATTTTATTTATATAATCTTTATTTAAAAATTCAATTCTTTCCGCCCTTGTTGAAAGCACCGACAAAGTAAAATCCTTCATCTGGAGTTTCATCCACTTATGAAGAGGAAGTATAAAACCTTTTTTGGGACGGTATATAACATCTTCCGGGAGATAATTTTCAGCTACCTTCTTAAATATATATTTTGTAATATCGCCTTTTATCTTTAAGCTTCCCGGCACCTTTGCGGCTTTCTCGGCAAAGATATGATCAAGAAAAGGCGCTCTGGTCTCCACCGAATGCGCCATGGAGAGCCGGTCAACATAAGTCAAAACCTGATCTGAAAGAAGCGTATTCACGTCAAGCTCCAGGACTTTGTTTAAGGGATCCTGTGCTGTGGACTCTAAAAAGTATTTTTTAATCATCAGATTTGAATTATAGGGTTTTGTATCTGAAGAAAGGAGCTTGCTTTTATCTTTATCGCTGAAAGGATAAAGTTTTGAACGCCAGTCCCAGATATTCTCTTCGGCAAGACTCATAACATATTCTTTATTATCTTTACAGCACTGCCAGTCAACTGAATCTAAGTTCCCGCTTTTCTTGGCGGCAACATAATTATGAATAGGATATGCCAGCCTGTGTGCGAGATAGCTCCCGAAAAGCTCATCCGCCCCGTCGCCGGAGAGGGCCACTTTAACGTGCTTTGAAATAAGTTTTGTAAGGAAGTAGTTGGATACCACACCCCCGAACGGCTCGTCAAAATGACCGACAATATCTTCCAAAGAATCTATTATTTCTTTTATGGAAAGCTTATACTCATAATGTTCGGTATTATACATCTTAGATACTTTATTGGCGAAAAGTATATCGGGATTTTCTTCCTCTTCATAAGAAAGGGAGAAAGTCTTTAAGTTTTTACCGCAGTATCTGCTCATAATACCGACAACCAGGCTTGAATCCACACCTCCCGAAAGATACGCACCCACGGGAACATCACTTGAGTATGTTCTCAGCTTAATAGATTCTTCCAGGGTATTTAAAAGATCATCCGCTATTTCTTCTTCACCCGCGGAAACAGGATTGGAAAAATCAAGTCTCCAGTATCTCTGTTCGGTTACTTTATTATCTTCATAAATAAGAAAGTGCGCAGGAGGCAGTGATTTTATATCTTTAAATATTGATAAACCTGAAGGTATGTTTTTAAAAGTAAAATAGGCGGATAATGCATTCGGGTCAATTTCTTTTTTATACTGCGGGTGGGATAAAATAATTTTTATCTCCGAACCGAATATAATTTTGCCGTTTGTGTTTAAATAATACAGAGGTTTTTTGCCAAACCTGTCCCTTGCGAGGAAAAGCCTGTTTTTCTTCTCGTCCCATATCGCTATCGCGAACATTCCTCTTAAATAATTTAAAAAATCAAATCCGTATTCTTCATACAGATGTAATATTACTTCTGTATCAGAATTTGTAGAAAACTTATGGCCTGTTTTTCTAAGATTTTCCCGGAGCTCCTTGTAATTATATATCTCGCCGTTGCATACTATGCATAAACTTTTATCCTCGTTAAATATGGGCTGGCCGCCGCCTTCTAAATCAATAATGGATAATCTTCTCATCCCCATAAGCGCGTTCTCTGATACAAATGTGCCTTCATTATCAGGCCCTCTGTAAATTAAATAATCTCCCATCTTCTTAAAAGATGAGATATCATAATCTTTTATATTTCCGGCTATACCGTATATACCGCACATAACTCTGCCTTTACTTCTTAACTATAAGTTCTTTATCCTTATGAAACTCGGCCTTTACCGCCTGCCAGTCGCCGCAATCCCTGCAGGGATCGGGGAGCTTATCAAACTGCCCGTTTTTATGCATATCCCTTATTTCCTTTAAGGAGCCGTTCCAGACATCTTTTAAGGATTCTTTCTTAATATCACCTGCAACAAACCTGGCATCCACATCCACAGCGCATAAAACAACTCTTCCGTCATCAGCAACTGACATTGTCTGCATAACCCAGTGACACGGATAGCGGTCTTCTACGGTAAGCTTAAGGTTCGGTGCATCTACAAGCCCCGCCCAGCTGACTTTAGGTCTTATCTTTGCGGTCGCGCCATAAGATGTCCAGAAATTAATAAAACCTTCAATCTCATCCTTATTATCATCCATCTCCACAAACTGAACAAAGACTTCGGGCTTTTTAGAGTTAAGTTCTTTCTTTAGTTCAAGAAGACGGGTAACATTCTTAACCACTTTATCATAGTTGCCCCCTACCCTTAACTTGTTATAAGTGGATTCTTTAAAAGCGTCTATCCCGATATAGATTGCGTCAAGCCCTGATTCTATTAAACCTCTTGCGGCTTCTTCATCTAAAAGGTTCGCGTTTGAATTTAATACAACATCTGTAAGCCCTTTGTTCTTTGCATATTTTATTCTCGGGAAAAGATCTTTCTTCTTTAAGATAAGAGCTTCCCCGAAAAATACCATCCATACTCTTGCATCTTTATTGTTCTCGGCTATCTCATCTATTATTTTCTCAAAAAGGGCTCTCTCCATATTACCCCTTTTGCGCTTCATATCTTTATGGCCACACATTGAGCATTTAAGATCGCAGAAGCTTGTAGTGTCAATAAGCACAACCTTAGGAAAATTCCCGGCATCTTTTATTCTTTCATTATCCATAATTTACCCCGCTTATTATTTCCGTTTATGCGCAGATACCTGCGCTGTCCTTAAGTATGGAGAGGCTTTCCCTGCCGTGATTAAAGAGAAGATCCATCACGGAAAGGTAAGGTATGAACTCACCGTGCATCTGATTATAAACAGGATGCAGGTAGTTATGATAAATAAGTTTTATGCTGTTTTCTGAAAATTTACCCTCATCCAGATAATTTTTTGCAGAATCACCTGTTAAATATTCTTCTGCGTTAAGATGTTTGCAGATATCCAGAACTCTTTCTCCCTTTTCTCCTTCAACACCGAGCTCTGATGAAAAAAGAATCTTTGTTTCTATACCCAGACAATCCGCAAGCAGATAAATAATATCCATATTTAAATCTAAAAGTTTTTCATAATCTTTTAACAAAATAGATTCAAGCCTGTAAAAATAATCTTTGAAATAAGGAGATTTGTAATAACTCTGGTATATTGATGATATATGCTTCTTCTGCCACATGTGTTTATTATCTATCATAACTTCCCTGTTTGAAGGAGAGTTTTTCCCTTTTGTTAAAACAGGTACTGTAAGCCATAAAGAACCCTGTGGGGTCTTTATCCTGTTCCTGTTTCTCCAACCGTTTTTATCATACTGGACATCATCATAAATAACAAAAGTATCGCTTTTTGCGAGCTGATCGAAAAAACCCAGCCATGGTATGTATCCGGGTTGTAATATTACTACTCTCATATTACCACCTGTTTAAAATTTTCCACTTACACCAGAAGCCGAGAACATCTTTTAAGCTCCTTACCACACTGCTTAACTTCCCGCCCTTAGGCGTCCCTTGCTTCCTCGGGTGGAAAGTAATCTCAACTTCTTTTAAGCTTCTTCCTGATTTTAAAGCTTTTAGAAGCAATTCCGGGCTTAAAAAAGAGCTTCTTGCTTCTATTTCAATCTCATCAAAAAAGCTTCTCCTGTGAAACTGCAGTGTCTGGAAAGCTCTTAAGTTCACCCTAAACAATACCTTTATCAGGTAATAATTAATAAGGGTGAGCATCTTCTGGTAAAGGTTATTGGCCTTTAAATCTGACCTGCACCCGCTTACGGCATCATATTCATCAAGATACGGCAGAATCCCGGGCAGGTCTTGGGTATCAAAAAAAGCGTCAACGGTATTATTAAAAACAATTTCCTTGCTTGCCGCCTTAAAACCGGGGATATAGTTAGCTCCGGTTCCCGCGTTTTTTTCCAAATTAACTATCTTTAACTGGGGGTATTTTCCGGCAAGTGACTTAGCAATCGGGAGAGTACGGTCAGTACTCCCGTCATTTACAAGCACAACTTCAAAATCATCGGAAACCCTGGAAAGATCTTTTATTGATTTTTCAATAAAAGATTCTATCAGCTCTTCCTCATTAAATGCAGTTGCCACCATTGAAAGAGAATATTTCTTCATAACTTAGTTTAATATAATATTTATATATATAACTGTCAAGAAGTAGATAAATTATATTAGATAAATTAAAAAACAGCCCTGAAAGGAGCTGTATTGTTAATGATAATTTAATGCAATATTTATTTATTCATCACATAATGTAAATGTTATGACTCTTGAACTATCTGCAGGTAGACCGGCTGCAACGTTTGAATAAAATCTTATAGCATAATTTTCTGTTTCTGCAACTGTCTCAATACTGGTTACCACATTCTGTGCAGTAGTAGATAACGCTAAGTAGCCCGGTGAACTTCCACCAGTAGGTTCAATTAAAACTATGTGAAGAGATGTACTGGCTGGCATATTTGCATTAAGCGCTGCGGTTATTTTTTTTGCTGTTTCGTTAGTGGTAATAGAATATGAGAATGTGTCGATAACCGAAAAATCTGGCTCTGAGCCTGCTGTCGCGCTGTCAACCGTTAAAGTTGCATCAGCATCCATGCTGAGTTCATTAATCGCATCAATCTCATAATACACAGTCTGCGTATCCGTAGTACCCGCAAATGCAGATGTAGTAAAAAATGCTATTGCTGCAAGTATTATGAGTAGTTTTCTCACTTTGACAATCTCCTTTTTTAGCAGCTTTACCCTTATTTCTTAAAATAATAGAGCTGGTAAATCATCTCTCCCGCCCCTATTTATATTATAGAGTATTTATATATAACTAAATATAGGTCAAGTGGGGTAATTTTGGCTAAAATTATAGGTCAAAAGGAGTATTTTTTGAAATAACAGGGATAATTATATTTTTATAATAAAATCCTTATTTTCCTGCAATTTTACAACTTCTCCGCTATCTGTAAGAAGATAGAATTTTACCTTATAACTGCCTTTATAATATGGTGTTGTAAAATAAAGGTTTTTAAGACCTGAACTTAAGCTCTGTTTTATGTTATCCATGTAATTAACATAAGCGTTATTCTTTAGATCATATATTTTATAGAATATTTTTGTATTTTTAAGCTCTTTTTCTGATAATGATGAAATACCTGATATACTAATTCTTCCTTTATAAAAACTCTCGGGCTGTATATCATAAGACAGGTATAATTCCGTTACTTTTAAATTATTTAATTTTTCTTTATCTATGTGTTTAACATCTGAATCTTTATCCTTATGTATTACTTCATAAATCTGTCTCAGATCCCCGTTATCTTCAAATGAATAAACCAGCTTATATGAATCATTACTTTTTAATTTATTGTACAGGTCATCATCTATATTATTCCTGAAAAGATAAATCCACTTAACTTTCATATCTTCCAGAATCTCGGGATCAAGGGTATTCCAGAATGCCCTCCCCCTGAAGCCGGTAGCTACAGTAACATCCATCATTCTCCAGTTATCTTTGCTGAGTTTAAGCCCTGATCCAGTATTAGCGCATCCCGTGATGCTTGTGATTATAAGGTTGGCCATTGATATGGTTGATTCACTGTTATTTTCGGCAGGGATATTGGATATAAAGCGGTCGCCTTTTTTAACCAGCTTATTTAATTTTTCCGATACTTTAATATCAAGACCGGTAAAATTCTTATTCTTTGAATAAGAGATTATCTTCTCATTAATGTTAACCTGGAAATCTTGAGGCATTAATACTGCCCTGCCCAGTATATAGACAATCTTGTCTGCCGAAGAAGCAAAGTTAAATCCTAAAAAAATTAAAAACAAAATTACTGCCGCTATTTTTAAAACTTCATTTCTCATCTTAAAGCGGATAAAATTCAATACCTTCCCGCAGCATATGCCTAAGGTAATCGCAAAGCCCAACCCTGCGGCGCATATAAACCTTAAGGACTCCGAATTAAACAAACCAAAATCAAACGCAACCGGGAAGAAAATCGCAAATAGCCCGAAAAAGCCCCAGAACATACCGTAGATATTCCCCGTAAAGATTAAAAACAACATACACATGGGAAAAAGGTATGTGGAAAAATTCTGGTCACATAAAAACTCTTTACCGAAAAGAGATATATCTTTCCCCGCGTAATTTGTTATCATACCGAACGGTTTCTTTGGGAATGAAACTTTAATCTCCTGGTGTACACCCTGATACAACTCCTTTGAACCATCAACCTGCTCGGCACGGGCAGGTGCTTTTACAAATTTTGATCTTGCCATATCTGTTAAGGGGCCGCCCTGGAACAGACATATAATAACGGAAAGAATGAATATTACAAATACTTTCTTAAAATATTCCTTATTTATTTTCTTTTCTGAAAGAAATGCTAAAAACGGGAATAATAATATTGTAAGAGATATGATTATATAATGAGTTTCATATACCAATGCAAGTCCTGCCAGTACCACGGCAGATAAAATATTAAGAAGCCGGCTTTTCTCAAATACAGCCCTGAAAAAGAAGTATGCCGACAGGAACAGGAAATTATATACAAAAGGGTTATTGTTATGTATAAGCTCAAAAAGACCCGCCCTTATTATGGCATCGGAAAATCCCGAGTTTATCGCAAAAAAAGCAAAGGCAGTAACAAACAGTGCTTCCGTTGTATTTTTAAGAAGTCTTGCCGATGTAAAAAGAATTAAGAAGTAAGTGGATACCTGGAAAAGGGGTATTAATATATATAGTGTCATAAAAGGATGGAGGTTAGCCAGTATTTTAAAGCCGCTTACAATAAGATTTCTCCCGTAATGACCTTTCATAACAAGATCAGGGAAAAGCGGATTTGTAAGGGAGTTTCCTTTTGCTATAAGGCTTACAAGCGGAAAATGGATAAAGTAGTCATCATCTATTACCAAAAATAAGAATATAAGTGTATACGCTATAATGGTAGCAACCATTATATTATTAGCTAAGCTTTCTGTCTTATTAAGTTTAAACTCCGGAAAATTCAACTGATCTTCTTCGTCACCGGACCTCTTCTTTTTGTTACTATAGAAATAAAATATTATAGACAAAAGAAACATTATAAAAGCTGTCAGGAAAACAGCAGGTTTAAACGATAAAAACTTTGAAAAAAGGTTAACACCCGTCATGAAAAATATGAGACCGGTTGAAACACTTAAAGCAAAAACTAAAGGTGCTTCTTTCTCCTTTAAGATAACTTTAGAAAAATAATAACCGAATATAAAAGGGATAAATCCCAGCAGGATCAAGACTTCCTCCTGAAGTAGGAAATTATGCACGCTCCTATATAAATAACATAACCGGATACTATTGTGTTAATTATGAAAACTTTATACTTTACGGTAAAGGGCACAAAATCCATGTTTAACTTATCTCCTTTTCAGGTGAGCTTCATATAAATACATAAGCCCTCCGGAAGCGCTCACTAAGAGAAATGCACCGAACACTATCCAGCATACACTTACTGCCGTATTCGCATCCCATCCGCAGGATGAGAAAAAATATATATACAAAAACTCCCTTACACCTATGCCGTTAATAGATATAGGCGCCATTGATATAAGAGCGATTAAAGGTATCCATATCATAAGAAGTCCCCAGCCTACCGGTACGCCAAGCTCTTTCGCCAGAAAATAATGTATTACGACCACGGTAAAATAACTTGCTATACTGTATAAAAAACAGATACTTAAAGCGGCTTTATTCTTTATCGTAAATTTTACCGCTTTTGAAGCTGAGTTTGCTATAGTGTAAAAATAACGGGCAGCTCTTTTTGAAATTATGATATTCTTAACCCATGGAGTAACAACAATAAAACTCATTACCAGAAATATTAATATTAAGACTGAAAGATATAAACTTAAAGGATATCCTTTATACTTAAGATCAACAAAAAAACTTGCCGTAAAAGCCATTAAAATAAGGGAGAAAAGGCCTATATACCTGTCCACGAAAACAGAAAAAAAAGATATCTGGAGCTTTTTATTATCCCTGTAAAGCACATAGCCCTTAACGGCATCAGCGCCTACTGTCGCCGGGAGAAATATATTAAAAAAGAGCCCTATAAAAAAAGCTTTAAAGAGTCTCGGAAAAGAGCACCCGCTTTTTAATTTGGAAAGTATGACCTGCCATCTTAAGATAAGAAGAAGCTGACCCGCTACTGTAAGAGCAAAAATAAGGATGATGATTGAGAGGTTAAGTTCCTTAAAATTAGCTAAAACTTCTGAGAAGTTAATTTTTTTAAATAAAAAAATTAAAAGAATAACCCCTATTGCTATTTTAAAAATTAAAACCATGTTTTTTGTTTTCAAAGTAATAATCCTAAATTAAAAACAAATTATTTCTTATATGTATTTTCGCTGCGCCTTGATATATCCAATATCTCCAGGATATTCATTTCATTATTAATATCAAAAATAATTCTATAATCCCCTACCCTGTAGCGGTAATGCCCCAAGGGGACAACTTTAAGTTTTATAACACCGTGACTATCGGGTTTTTTCTGAAGCTTAATGATTGCTTTTTTTATTTTTTTAGCATCCGAAAGCGGAATTTTAAGAAAAAACCTGGCGGCCCTTTTCGAAAATACTGCTTGATACATTTATATTCTCCGCTTTTTAAATAATTTATCAGCGGGCATGCCTTTTCCTTTTCTAATCTCCAGTTTGGCTTCCAAAAGTTCTTTTAAATAAATTGGATCTGATAGTTCTTGAAGTGCCTGTTTTTCCTCAAGATACCTATCCATATCCACCAGTACAGCCACCGGCTCGCCTTTCTGAGTAACAACAATATCTTCCTTTTTGGACAAGTTTTTAAGAAGCGCGGTTAACTTTTTGCGCAACTCGTCCGTTCCTAAAAACTGAAAATGCAGAGCATCCAGCATGTTCCCTCCCTAATGTTTTCCTAATGATATTATAGCGCAAATGAGTACTCTTAGCAAGCAAGATATTCCTTAAGCTCTTTTACCGACAGTCTGCTTTTATCCCATCCGTAGTTCATGGGCAGACAGTTATGATTGTCTTTTATCCATATACTGTTCGATAATGAAAGCCCGCGGGCTTTCATTATCTCATGGCAGAGCTCGCCGTAAACCTTGCCTGTTTTTTCTTTAATATCTTTCTCAAAAACAATATATTTATAATAGCCCGACTTCATTCCCCCGGGGAAAGTGACTCTGTTTTGGAATATCTTATCGTATTTTTTTGCTAAGCTTCTCTTCCACCTTAAAATCTCAGGCAGGTTCTTAAGCTGTATAAGGCCGAAAGCTGCGGTAAGTTCGTTCATCCTGTAATTAAAACCCTCAACTTTATAATCAAATTTGCCGTAATTGCGGAACTTCTTTATCCATTCTATGAGCTTTTTATCCTTACTTACAACCATGCCTCCTTCGCCCAGAGGCATTGTTTTTGTGGCATAAAAAGAATATGCCCCGGCAATGCCGAAAGAACCCGGTTTTACGCCTTTAAACTCGGCTCCGTGCGCGTGAGCACAGTCTTCAACTAAAAATATCTTTTTCTTCTTACAGAATTCTTTTATCTTCAATATATCAAAAGCGATATGGCCGCCTATATGAACCACAATAACAGCTTTCGTTTTAGAGGTAACTCTCTTTTTAAGATCTTCATAACTTAAGCAGAGATCATATTTATTACAGTCCGCCCAAATTACGTTTCCGCCTGCTTCTTTTACAGACATAGGAGTAGCCATAAATGTATTTGAAGGAACTATAACATCATAACCTTTGACATCAATGTATTTAAGTATGGCTAAAAGGGCGGCGCCGCCGTTGCTTACGGCGGCGGCTCCGGCTTTTGTATATTTGCCAAATTTTTTCTCAAATTCTTTTACCATTGCGCCTTCTGATAAAAAACCGCTCTCAAAAACCTTATCAAGTAGCTTGTAGTAATCTTTTTTGCTTTTTTTAACAAAATTAACGCTCATATTACCCTCATACAAAATTTACTGTTTTAATATTCTTTAAATCGTACAGCTCTTTATTGAATTTGGTCATCCTGCATACGGGACAGTATTTAGAGGTAAATCGGGAATTATATACTTTTAAAGACTGGGACTGCCTTTGTTTTGAATGCCATAATTCGTTGAAAGTATTTTTATTCAAATTGCCTATAGGTCCCCATTCGCGATGAATATGGAGCCTGCCGCATAAATACACATCAGAATCAGCTGTGATTACCGATGATAAACTGTGCGCAACACAAGGCAAGGATGCATTGCCGCAGGCAAGCCTTTCATTATAATTAACCAGAACCTTAAAATCTTTGTCTGCTTTATCTTCTATACCCTCAAGCTCATCCCCGTAAGGGAGAAGTTCTTCATTATCTTCAATCGGCCTTATGTAGAAATAATCAACCCCTATATTTTTTAATCTATCTATGACATCATTAATAAACAGGAGGTTGTATTTGGTAGCTATATAACTTACGCCTACAACCGTTTTCTTATTTGAACGATTTACAAGCTTCTCAATATTGGAAAATATTTTATTATAATCTTTTTTGTTTCCTTTTTTGTATTTAGCGTAGTTTTCCGCATTATCCACATCAAGGGATATTCTTATCCATTCAAATTTTTCTACCGAGTCAGAGTAAGGTATGAGAACCCCGTTTGTTATAAGGCCGAATTTAATATCAACATTATTAATAAACTTCATTAAATCTTTGAAATGAGAATAAACTGTGGGTTCTCCCCCGCCCTCTATCGTTATACCGCGCGTCCCCCCGTGAGCAAGATCAAGTATGAGTTTTTTTAATATCTCAAATTTAATCTCTTTCTTATTACTTTTCCTCAGGTGCCAGTCAACACACCATATGCATTTAAGATTGCATTTATTTGTAAGAGAAAGCTCCACAGATACAGGATATGAAGTATCAAACTTAAACTTAGGAGCCCTGGCTATAGCAAGAAGCTTATTTACCTTATCGGGGTGAAAAAATAATTTATTAACGCCGATTTCGCTCATTCTTTATCCTTTTTTAATTCTATATTATTATATTTATGATACTATTTACGTTATATAAGGCTATACAAGGGATAAAATATAAAAGATGTATTGTTTGTAACTGTAACTTGATGCTTTGATTGATTTTGCAAGATAATCCCTTGCCTGGACCTTATTTTTTTTCTGCATACATACCCTGCCAAGCCGGTAATAAAGCTCAGCAAGTTTTTTCTTTAACCTGCCGGATATATTCTCTATATCATCCGGGTATTTATCCATAATATGTTCAGTAACTTTTATATCTTCTTTTAAAGAATTCTCAATATCTTTGCTCAGGTTAGTGTCATGGATACGGTACCCTGCCAGAACCTCATCTATAAATTCTACGTTATGATTACGCGCTATTCTCAAAAATAGATCGTATTCCTCGGCAAAAGTATAATCTTCAAGGAAAAGTCCCGTTTTATCAAGGATCTCTTTTTTAATAAGCACGGTGGGAATCGGTATAAAGTTATCTATGGCAAGCTGTTCAAATACTTTTCCTGAATATGACCTCCCTTTTTCAAACAGCCTTAATAGAACTTTATCTTCAGCATCTATATAATTACAATCAGCATAAACTATACCCGTATCCGGTCTTTTGTCTAAAAGAGCAATCTGCTTTTCAAGTCTTTGGGAATACCATAGATCGTCTTGATCCAGAAGAGCTATATATTCGCCTTTTGCTTCTCTTATAGCCCTGTTCCTGGCAGCAGAGACCCCGCTGTTTTTCTGATAGAAATACCTTACCTTATCCCCGTAACTGGATAAAACTTCTTTTGAGTAATCAGTTGACCCGTCATCAACCACAATAATCTCATAATCGGTATAAGTCTGGTCCAGAACGCTCTGGATCGTTCTTTTAATGTATTTCTCCGCGTTATACACGGGTATAATAACACTTACTTTAGGCATAAAAACCCCTAATCCCGTCAATAACTTTATTAATATCCTTATTGGTCATGCCGTAATAAAGAGGGAGTGTTAAAATTTCACCGAAAAGCTTCTCCGTAACAGGCAGTTTTGTTTTAAACTTCTTAAAGAAAGGCTGCAGGTGGTTAGGAATATAATGGATGCCGGTATCTATGCCTTTCTGCTTCAGGTAATCAATTAGCTCCTGCCTTCTTACTTTCACCTTTAAGATATAGTTAAAAGGCGCTGTTTCATTATAATTTTTCTTTGTAATCTCTAGCTGCGGTATCTTCTTAAAAGCATCATCGTATTTTTTTACTATCTTCTTTTTACCGTCAATTATTTTATTAAGTCTTTTCAGCTGTACAATCCCTATGGCTGCGTTAATATTACTCATATGGTAGCGAAAGCCTATAGAATCTATCGAATAATGCCAGTTCCTGTTGTTTTTATAGCGGGTCCAGGTCTCCTTATCTATGCCCATAATCCGCTTTTTAATTATCTGCTTTACCCACTTCGGATTTGAAGTTGCTATCCCGCCGCCTTCGCCGCAGGTTATGTTTTTTATAGGATCAAACGAGAAACAGGTCATATCGCCGAAACTGCCGATTTTTTTGTTCTTATACTTTGAACCGAAAGCGTGAGCGGCATCTTCTATTACGGTTATTTTATGTTTTTTTGCAAGTTTGATTAAAGGATCCATATCAGCCGGCTGTCCGGAGTAATGTACCGGAATAACGGCTTTGGTTTTAGAAGTTATCTTTTTCTCAAAATCTTTTACATCTATATTTAAAGTATCGGGCTCAACATCACAGAAAACAGGTTTGGCCCCGCAGTAAATTATCGGATGAATTGAAGCCACAAAAGTAAGTGACGGAACGATAACCTCGTCCCCTACCCCCACTCCGGAGGTTAAAAGAGCGAGGTGTATAGCAGATGTACCTGTATTAACCGCAACAAAATATTTAGCGTTTAAGTATTTCTCGACTTCATCTTCAAACTTTTTAACCTCAGCGCCCATACCGAGCCAGGCGCTTTCAAAAACTTTGCTTACGCTAGCCAGTTCATCTTTGCCTAAATAAGGTTTCTGCACGCTGATAACTTTGCTCATTTTAATACCGCCGTATTAATTTTATTAAATTCCCCGACAACTTTATCTTTTATCTTCCATATAGCATCTTCAGAAAGAAGCGAGTCTTTTAAAAGACGGTCAACAACTTCTTCATACAAGCCTTCTTCCAGTATGCCCTGTCTTTGCGCAAGAACAACCCATGCCGGACAAAGAGGGTCTTCTCTTCCTTCACTGTAAGCAAGCATGTTCGTATTCTGCTCAATCAATCCGGTATCCGGATTTATTCTTGAGAAGGCGCTTCTTGTGGCGCACCCTCCCCTGCATAAAAAGTTTTTATTAAGGTCGCAGGTATCCGCATTGCAGATGTATTTTCCTTCTCTTTTATCAAAATCAGACCTGAATTTTTTAAACCTTTCGGAGTTCACTATATCCGTAAGATTTTCTTTATTAATATCACCGTACACATACGGATCTATTAAAGGCGATTCCGAACACGCCGTAACTTTGCCAGTAGCCCTTATATGTACGCCCCTGCCGGGTCTGTTACAGGTCTTATTCTTAGGAAATGCCGAATATACGGTCCATTGATCGTTAAACTCTGTTCTGTCGATCTCCGCCATTATATCGTATAATGCCTTAACCTCTAAAGGATGTATCCCGTCTTCCTGCGCCTCATCTATTGCCTCACCGCAGTAATGTATCGGTACCACGGAATGCTCCATCCCGTTACTTCTTACCCATCTGTGAAGCTCTATGGAATCTTTTAAAGTATCAAACTTGCCTTTTCTTAAAACCTGGTTAACACTGACTGCAAGAGATGGATCTTTCCCGTAGCCGGCTTTAAAAAGATTCTCATAGCCTTTCTCTATATCTTTTGAAGCGCCGGGAACTCCCGCGATACCGTCCTGTATATCATGATCCAAAGTATCTCTTTTAAGACACAAACCTACTTTTCTTTCCGCAAGCATCTTTGCGGCATTTTCATCAATCAAAGCAACATCGGTAAAAGTAAGCACTTTTACAGGAACTCCCGCTCTACCGTAAACTTCCTGTATTTTATCAACAACATCAAAATATGAATATTCTTTTCCCGTATTATCACTACTTGAATACATAAGAGGCTCCCCGCCTGTCAATATGAAAAAGCGTACGCCTAGCATAAGACTTTGCTCTATAATCTTTGTAACGGTATTAAAATCAATTAATAATTTATCCCATTCTTCGCTGGGCCTGTAGCAGTGAACGCATCTTAAGTTGCATGCCGATGTAAGAGCTATATCAACAGATACAAGCTCGCTTGAAGTCTCAAGAAGATCAGTTAAAACTTTGGGGCTTACCCCGCCCATCCCGGGATCAAGCTCTGTTTTTAACTCCCTTAACCTTACTATCTCGTTTATATCTTCATCTGTAAGCCGGTAAACCTTATTATTTTTATCCGGTTCTCTTAAAGGAGCTTTGAAATATTTTTTACTCATAATTATCACCTTTTTTAAAATATAATTAGAGAATAAACTTAATTTACATTACAGCTGTCTTTAATTCTCATATAATCCTGTACGGTATCAAATTCTTTCCAGTTCTGTTTTATTAAAACCCCGTATATCTTCCCGCCTTTATCCACCATTTCCTGAAAAATATCCGTTATATAGGCTTTCTGCCACTGTGAAGCTCTCTGGAATGGCTCGTCTTTTTTCAAAGACTTATCCAGGCGGTCAAAAGTTTTAAGAAAAGCCTCCGCCCCACGGGAGGTAAATTTCCATAACCCTATAAACTCGCCTTCTTTTGTACTGGGAATATGGCTTGTAAAGATATGCTTGCCTATTTTCAAAACAGCGCTTTTATCATCAAGAATAACATTTTCCGCTTCATGTATGGGATGATCAGTCCTGCCGTCATAATATTCATGCCATTCTATATCAACTACCGCTGAAATGTCTCCAGATGAAGATAAAAGTTTCTTTACAACGCCCTCATTATACCATATATCAGAATAAGTTATAATTACATCTTCACCTGTTTTTACGGCTTCTTCCATCTTGGATCTTGCAAACATTAAAGAATGGAGAATGTTATTATTATTAAAATCCGTATTCTCAAAATAGCTTATATTATCAAAGTTAATTTTTTCTTTTCTATAACCGACAACAGTAGAGATATCATTTATACCGTTATCCCTGAATATATCTATGGTATTACGGATAATGGGCTTACCGTCTATCTCAAGCATGCATTTCGGGGTATCATCCGTTAACGGCCTTAACCTTTTTGAAGGGCCTGCCGCTATAATTATCGCTTTCATAACTACCAGACTTCCTTTAAAATCTTATTTATATCGGATTTTGTTAATCTCTTAACATTATTTTTTATCCTGTCAGTGGATAAAGCATCTTTAATAAGTTCTTTTATACCTTTCTCAGTCACACCATAATCTCTTAACCTGTAGGAAAAACCGCCTTTTTTAATAAACTTTCTTATTTTTTCCGCCGCCTGAGAAGCAGTTTTCACGTTCATGCTCTTAAAAATATGGCCAGCTATCTGTTTGTCAGCACCGTAGTTTAACTTAACAAGCGCGGGCAGAGTTAAGGCAGAAGCTACACCATGCGGTATATTATAATTCATTGTCAGGGAATAAGAAAGAGCGTGAGATGCTCCTGTTTTTGTATTGCTGAATGCTAACCCCGCGAATAAACTAGCCATGCTCATATCATATCTTGCAGTCCTGTCACTGCGTTTATCAAGAACCCTGTTAAAATTATTAGTTATAAGTTCTATGGATAGAAGCGCATAATAAGCCGATACCGGTGAAAGGTTCGGCGAAAATAATGCTTCAACAGCATGAGATAAAGCATCCAGCCCGGTTGATGCAGTTATATCAGAAGGCATGGTCATTGTAAGGTAAGGATCTACAACCGCAGCTTCTGCATACATAAACGGGTGTTCTAAAGACATCTTCTTCTTTTTCTTATAATCCCATACAGTAGACCACGGGGTGAGCTCGCTCCCCGTGCCGGAAGTCGTGGGAACAGCTATAAAAGGTACCGGTAATGACCTTATTTTTGATCGGTCTTTTAGACATTTCTCTATGGAAAGATTATTGGTGGCCAGAAGCGCGGCAGCTTTGCCTACATCTAAAACCGATCCTCCACCAAGGCCGATAATAACATCCGGTTTATATTTTCTAACTTCTTTAGCTGCCTCATTAAACAGGGCTATATCAGGATTAGAATCAACCCTGTTGTATAATTTAACTTTCCGCCCTTTTAATGCAGATAAAAGAATATCCAGATGCCCGTATTTCTCAGCCGAAGTCTTACCCGTTATAATCATAACCTTCTCGACAAAATTAAACTCATCCATCTCATCCGTTATATTACCGAGCGTGCCGAATCCTAAAAAGATTTTGACCGGCATATGATATTTCCACATAATAACTCCCTCGTTCTTTTAATATTTTTTAAATATCATTGATGGATGAAGCTTCGAAGATATAGAAACTGCATTATCCGAAAGTTTCTCAACCCTTATAATACCTACACCTAAATCCGTAACTTTAATCGAAACAAAATTACCCGCCTCTTTAGCAGTTATAACCTTAAAATTTCTGCTGTCATTATCTATGGCAAAATATACTGTCCTGTCATTATCAAATTTATAAATCCATTCCTGCCCGTTTGTATCTTTATAAATCCACTCCCCTTTTATTGATTGCATGGCGGGGCTGAGCTTTTTTGAACACCCGCAGAACAGAAAAACAGATAAAAGCAGAATCACTATAATAACGACCTTATAATCTATTTTTCTCATAATACTATCTCCCGGCTCTTATTTTTATAAGTTTAATGCTTTCATAAATCTTTTCTTTATCTTCTCACAAGGTAATTTCACCCTAGATATATTTTTATCATAATCTTTTGAAACATTAACTCTTATTAAGACAGGGCCTTGCTCCACAACTTTACTATTGAGCAACTTTAAAAACTCTTTAGAATTTTTAACTGCTGCAGTATATTTATACCCGCATCCTTTTGCTATGGAAGCTATATCTGTATTTGATGATATACACTCCTGGCCGCCTGTTGAAGAATATTCCCCGTTATCAAGAATTATATGAACTATATTCTTAACCTTAAGGCTTCCTATTAACGCAAGATTCCCCAGACACATAAAAGCCGAGCCGTCGCCTTCTATTATAAAAACATTTTTCTCAGGGCAGGATAAGGCAATACCTGTTCCAACAGCAGAGAGAAGCCCCATTGAACCTACCATATAGAAATTTAAGTCTCTGTCACATATATTATAAGCTTCACGGGAGATAAAGCCTGTAGTGAATAATGCAGGCTCATCTTTACCGATGCTTTTTAAAATTGTTTTTATAGCTTCGTACCTTTTCATAGTAATTTCCTACACTATAACACCTTTTTTAATTATTATTGCAACGGGGGTCTTTTTCTTATTCATTAACTTTACCGCTTCATCAACCTGTTTAGGGCTGCTCAATACCTTAACAGGTATATTTAATTCCTTTAACAAACTTAAAGTTTTCCTGCCCATGATTATATGCTCAGGGGCATCTTTACCCTTATATCCACGCCATGTAATAAATAAAAGAACAGGGATTTTATATATAAGGTTAAAAGAGGTCAAAGGATTAATTATATTACCTAGGCCTGAGTTCTGCATAAAAAGAGCGGTTCTTTTCCCCGCAAGATAAGCACCGCTTGCGATACCAAGAGCACTATCTTCCCTTACAGAATTTATATACTCAATACCCTTGCCCTTTTCTATAACCTTAAGAATATTTTTTAAAATAGTACAGGGTACACCTGTAGCTTGTACTATTTTATTCTTAATTAAAGTTTTATAAAAATCTGCTGTTTTTATCATCTTATACCTATTAAAAACTTAAGTTTATTCATTTATTTATTTTTATTCTTTCAATAAAGCACATGCCTGCTTGTAATTCTCAAAACTATGTATCTCTATCCAGTCTGAATCTACCTCTAAAGCATCAATTTTTATGCCTTCTGCTATCATCTCCTGTATAAGATCGGTAAATGAAGCTTTATCTATGTTCTGGGCCTCATAAAACTTATTACCGTTATATTTTGACCTTGCTTTCTGATAGGTTTCTTTAAACTGTTTGTACCCTCTGGCAGAGAAAGCAGCTATTCCTATAAATTCATACTGGGACTTGTCTTTAGGTATATTCTTGCCTATAGCAAGTACCTCATTATCCCTGAAGTTCCCTATGGTTCTTTTAGCCGATAATGGATCTTTTTTTGCAGTTACAAGGTCCAGTTTATTATCTTTAAACTGGGACAACCTGTCCGCTTTATTTATCACAAGAACTATATCTCTATTTGAGTTTTTAAGTTTTTCAATTATTTCACTCCCGAAGAGTATATCTGAATAACATATAATTACTTTATCAGGAGGAGTAGTTTCCTTAGAAAGCATCAAAGAACGCATTATATGCGTCTTATCAAATTCATCATTGTAAATAAAGTTCACCCCTACCTTTGTACCGTCAAGAGATATTCTCTCTTTCTGGTAGCCCACCACAACATCTATATCAAATATATTAAGCTTGTTTAAAGTTTCTAAGTTTCTCTGCAGGAGACTTTTCCCGTTAACATCCAGCATGCATACCGGATAATCTTTTACAAGGTCTTCCATGCACTCCTGGTAAACAGGCTTTCCCGCCGCGGGAATTATTACCTTACAGCTTTCTGTACCTGTTTTAAGATACTCTTTCTCTTTTTCTTTAAGCTCTGTCATACCCTGGAGCTCAAAAATCTGCGCAAGAGGCGCTATTTTTTTCTCAACACCTTTAGTCGTGCCTTCGGCAATAATCTGCTTATAAGTATCTTCAGCAGCTTTTATCTGAGCTCTTAAACCGTGATTTGCATAAATAACCATCTTGGCACCGGCGGATTTAAGCTCATCCCTTGTTACGTTATAGTAAGTGGTAGGAACAACTATAACAGGGACCTCTCTCTGCCATCTTTTTAAAAATTCAAATACTTCATCAGATTTACCGCTTTTAGAATGTATAAGTATCCCGTCAGCTCCTGCGTTAGCATAATCATTTGCTCTTTTTAAAGCTTCTTCAATCCCCCATCCCGCAATAAGTGCTTCAGTGCGGGCAAAAACCATAAAATCTTTACTCTCCTGCGCATTCTTAGCAGCCATAATCTTACCTACAAATTCCGCTATGGGTGCAAGTTCCTGGCGCCCGGGGATAAAGCTGTTAATTTTCGGGAAGAGCTTGTCTTCAATGGTAACCGCGGCTATACCGGCAGACTCAAAACTCTTAACCATATAAATTACATTATTTGAATTGCCGTAGCCTGTATCACAGTCGGCTATAACAGGCAGGAATGAAGCATTATTCATTTCGGTTGCTCTTTCAAGGTACTGGGTCATTGTTAAGATATTGGCATCAGGTACAGCGTAAGATGTTGATATCTCAAGCCCGCTTGACCATAGGGCATCAAAACCTGCTTTCTCACCAAGTTTTGCACCTAACCCGTCATGAGCCCCTATAACGGTTATGAGCTTATCAGGATCATTTAACATTTTTCTTAATTTTTCACTTTTTCTCATAAAAACCTCATCTAAACATTTCTTCCAAAATCACGTATTTTATCAATCTGTTCTTTCAAAAAGCTTCCTCTTAAAAATAGTATATAATTAACCACGAGCTGTAGCAAATGGAAGGCTACAAACCCCAGGTAATATATCCACATAATATTTAAGCTTGAATTTAATTCTATAAGGATAATAAGGCATATCAGATCCACTGTTCTTGCACGGTGGGTAAAAAATATCTTTGTAATAAAATTCATTATCCTGCTTACTAATCCCGTGCGTTTTTCTGTTTTAACTTCACACTGTACTTCTACCCCTCCGGAAGAGGCAGTATTATCTTCATTTTTACCTATCGGCGGAGGTTCTTCCCTGTCAAGAAGAACTCCTAAGCTGAAAGCTTTAATATCCAGGGCAAATATAAGTGGTACAACAGGTAGTATATATATTATAAACTCAAAACCTGTTTTATAATACGCATAGAACCCCAGCCCCGTCCAGAGTGCAATCCAGCCGGAATAAGCCCCGTATACATCAAGACAGTGCCCTTCCAGGCTGCCCTTGCCTGTATATTTAGCAACTGCGCCGTCACACCAGTCCAGGATAGGACGCAGGAAGAATATAATAATGGCTGTATAGACAAAAGCACTGTTATTAATACAGAGACAGACCCCTGCAAAAATACCGAAAAGAATATATGCAAAGGTAATCGCATTAGGCGGTATCCTTAATTTAAGGAATGCATAAATAAGTGGTACGGAAACATAAACATAAAACCTGGCTTTATAATCACTGTAAGAATACCACTTAAACCTTGTATGCTCAGGATAAGCGCTTAATCTGTCTTTTAATATGTTTCCCAGTGTAATATTAATACTATTCACCTCTTTTTTTACTTTCCCGCAATAACTAAAAATGACGGCACAAAAAACTTATATAATCCCGTATTAACCAGAAAACTCCATATGGCTCTCTTTACAGGATTCTTACTCATACTCTTATTATGATTTTTCATAAAGTATTTTAAAAGTTCCGGCTTCCCTAAAGAGAAAATATAATCGGGTTCTCTGTATGAAGGGAAAGATGCAAAAAACTCAATATCATTAAAGCCAATACTTTTTAAAATATTCCTTAAAGCCGGCATTGAGTACGTATATGTCCTGAACTCCCTGTTAAGCTTCTTTTTCATATACCAGTTAGCGATACCTCTCGGCATCAAACCCACATATTTAAGGTTTGCATGATCTTCAGGCATACCAAAGAAGTAATGAAGGCCGAATCTGTTCTCTATCCCTATTAAAAGCACACCACCCGGCTTTAATACTCTGTAAATATTCTCCAGAGCTTTTTTCTGCATCTTATCCGGTTTTTCATTATGAATCTTAAGATTACTAACTTTTGTACCGTAATCTTTTGTTGCATCAAAACTGGTACCGTATCCAAGCCATTCAAGCACACCGTTTAAAATAACTACATCAAAACTGTTTTCTTTAAAAGGCATCTCCAATGCTGAAGCAGAAGCCAGGTGAATATTATCTTTTTTCATCTGGCGTTTTCTTATATCAAGAAACTTCACCGTTTCGTAAGTTGCATCTATACCGACTATAGTTTTGCAGTACCCGGAAACAGGGATTGTTAAACCTCCCCATTTACAGCCCACATCTAGAACAACACTATCCTTAGTTACAGGCAGGAAAAACAGAGGATCAATCCTGCCTTCTTCTACCATATACTCCCTTATATCCTTATCTTCTATAACATCTTCAAGGGCTTTCTCATAACCTTCCTCTTCTGCTTTTTTATTAAGCTTAGTCATTACTTCTTTTGGAAAATTACACCAGTAAAGATCCTGCTTGTTAAATACAGGTATATTCTCCTTTACCTGAAAGATTTCTTTACATTCCACACATTCAGATAAAATATCTGATGAGGAAGATAAGCTGCCACCACAGTATGGACAGCAGAATATCTCATGTATATTTTTAGTTTTTACCGGCATTTAATTCTCTCCATGAAAGATCAGTCACAAAACCAAGTGCTTTAAGGCTGTTTAAGGGCATTGAAACAGGATCCCTGTATTCGGGATACTTTTTATTAACAGCTTTTATAACATAAAAAGGAGCCAGCACAAAAAAGAGTTCTGTGGGTAATTTATGCTGCTTTGAGAATGTATTAAGCATTTTTGAGAATATATTATACCCTCTTCCCGAAGGGGTAAAAAACTCATTAAAATTATCTTTCTCAGAACGACCGGAGTTATATAGCATCGCAAAATGAAAGACCAGCATAAAGAAATCATCATAGACTGAGTTTTTAATTACACATTCCTCCCAGTCAACAACATTTACTTTACTACGGTCAACCAGTATATTCCACTGGTCAAAATCTCCCTGGCTCACAGCCCGGGGTACCGTAACTCCTTTATGTTTATAAATAAGTTCTGCAATATTAATAAGTTTCTCCCTTAACAGCAGATCAACTGCAGGGTTTTCTTTCAAAAACTTATCCAGCTCATTAAAAATATTTTCTTTGATCCATGCATCATCTATAACAAAACCTGTATTCTTTGTAGCTTCCTGAAATTCTAAAAGCCACTTTAATCCTGCTTCAAGATAAAAAGATATATCTTCCCAGTTAACTACATTACTGCTATTTATCTTCTTTTTCTGCTGTTCCCCTTTAAGAAAGGTTTCGCAAAAAATAATATTGTCCGCACTCTTTTCACAGAATATAGGCTGTGGCAAACCTTCTTTAAATTTACCGTAGACATACCTCAAATTATTATATTCATTCTCTATTGCGGTAAAATAACCGGGGGTCCTGTTTACTTTCAATAAAAATCTGGGGGTATCCTCATCATTTACAAATAAATAAAACAAGACCGAAGAATACTTTCCCGGTCTTGAGGCTACTTTCATTAAACTAAAACCGGTATCAGATGATAAATCCGGAAAAAGCCTTATCTTATTATCTGTTAAATATTGTTCTATTATCCCGAGCAATGCAATATCCCCAAAATAAAAGTATAATAAATAAAATACAAGCATTTTTGCGGAAAAATGCTTAATATTTATTATTAACTAAAATTTTATTTTAATAAGAGGCTTTTGTCAATATTGATGATAGATAGTGTCAAGGCAATTTAGAAATGTCCTATTCTTAGCAAATTAGAAATGTCACATTTTCACATCTAGGCCACCTTTCTATCCTCTCCGGCTTTAGCCGTATTTTTGGTTATTGGAAATCTCTTCCATGGATGATCCGCAGAGGGTGCATATGTTCTCTCAGATGGCTGT
>JBDRKI010000050.1:0-2177 GCA_043814095.1 Armatimonadota bacterium
GGCTCTCCCAGTCCTTCGACTAAGTTCGGAGTTTGTGGTAAAGTTATATCCGGGCCGGGATGCTGAAATTGGTAGACAGGCATGCTTGAGGTGCATGTGCCAGCAATGGCGTGGAGGTTCAAGTCCTCTTCCCGGCACAAACATTTTCCAGTATAATAGGACCGCTTAGCTCAGTTGGTAGAGCATTGCGTTTACATCGCAAGGGTCGCAGGTTCGAGCCCTGCAGCGGTCACGGCAGGGTAGCCAAGTTGGTCACGGCGGGCGTCTGAAAAACGTCAGATATTGGTCCGATTCCAATCCCTGCCACTCCATGCGGGAGTAGCTCAGCTGGTAGAGCGTCTCGTTGCCAACGAGAAGGTCGCGGGTTCAAATCCCGTTTCCCGCTCAAAAGGGTTGAAGACGGAATAATGCTTCTACTTCTTGAGTATTTTACACTTTATAAGTGAGATTTTTATTACTATTTTGCCGCATATAGTCCAATTCTCTATGGAAAATGTGCATATTGTTCGGAGAACAACTAGCGGCTCTCTTACTCAAAGATTATATTGAGGATTATTCTTTTGAAGTGGGATTAAAAAATGAGACGGTCCGGGGTAAACGAGATACTCTTAAGCGCTTTTTATATTGGTTGGGAGATAGACAGTTCACCGCGAATACCTGTAAAGCCTGGATTATGTCTTTAAAGACTAAAGGGTTAATGCCTAACTCTATTAAGCATGAAGCCCGGATCCTAAGGGCGGCGGTTCGTTTCTTATACAAGAAAAAATATATTAAGCAGGATTTTGCTTTAGAGATCCCCTCCCCTAAAGTTCCTAAGCGGCCTCTGGAATTGGTTCCGGTTGAATTAGCAGAACAGATAATAATCAATGGGACCGAATCAGGCCCGGGAGATAATTGTATTAACCGTCAGCGCAAACAGGAATATCGGGTGGCCTTGAAGTTTATTCTCCGGACTGGCTTGAGAAACCGGAAAACTAGAAGTCTAAGAGGTTCCGATATTAACCTAGAAGATGAAACTTATCTGGTCCGAAGCAAAAGCGGCAATCTGGACCGGCTACCTTTGCCTAAGGATATGATTAAAGAGATTGGCCAACGAGCTAATAACGGTCAATTATTCCCGGATCTACGGGCAGAGAGATTAAATATTTGTCTAACGCGCGGGTCCCGGCGTTTGGGCGTTAAAACCAGAGTTAGAGTTCATACTTTAAGGCATATCTTTTGCACTACATTGCTCAAAAAGGGCGTTCCGCTTCAGATAGTCAGCCGGCTGATGAGACACGCCTCTGTGGCGATTACAGACAGTGTGTATAGCCATTATTTGATTGATGACCTGAAGCAGAGCCTAAACGAGCGCCATCCGTTAATCAGGCAAGGTTTAACCCCGGGAGAGGTTATGAAATCTATTCAGTTAGCCGTTGAGTCAACCGGAATTAGAACCGATACTAGATTTCAGACGGATATTGAAAATTCAGCAAATTCATTAGTGATTAAGATTGGGTTGATATAATGTTGTGAACTATGGATGAAGTTAGAACCTATTTTGTCACCACAAAAGAACAGTTTTGTATTTCCAATTATGATACTATGAAACTATGAGAACCTTTTCTTCTGCGGTACCTGAAGCATACCTAATACCAATAATAAAGGATAATTTTCTCCTAAGCGTTTTTGATAAAAAAGTAGTACTTGATAAGTATAGCGTTGGTGAGGAGTTCAGATCACAGTACGGTATTCCAGACTTGCTTTTTTATAATTTTGACGATAATGTTATCAATGCAAGGATACAGAATCAATTACAGCCGGTACTTTCAAAAGAAATAATCAGAACCTTATTACTTATTCAGGGCAAGAAGAAAATAACGTTATCCTTTCTACGGGAGAACCTTCCTTTTAACCAAGAAATCATTAAAAATAAGGTTATTAAATATCTTCTTCAAAATAACTATCTCAATAAATCAATAAGCAGTTGTGAATCTTACTGGGTTGGTAACAATATTTACAAATCATGTATGAATAATTTATTTGCAGTTGAAGCAAAAATCAGCAATTGGAAGAGAGGTTTTTATCAGGCCTATCGTTATAAGTGGTTCTCACATTACTCATTTCTTGCGTTACAGGAAAAATATGCGCAACCGGTAATTAATAACATAAATTTATTTAAAGAACACAATATTGGA
>JBDRKI010000051.1:0-7364 GCA_043814095.1 Armatimonadota bacterium
CAAACAAGCTTCTGCCGGCATAGGAGTTAAATTTTGCAATAATTATTATGCCAGGGGAGCATATTTAGATACAAGTAAGAATTACAAGGAGTTTTTAAATCTTAACTCCCGGGGAAGATCAGGTAGTCTGGAGATCGGAGCTATTTACCCCAAGAGCAATCCTTTAACAAAACAGAGTCTCATGGCATCTTTAAATTTTAATTTCGGTTCACAGGATTCTGACAATTTCTTATACTCATATAATCATAAGGAGATAGGTTTAAGTATTAATCAGAAATTTACAAAATACGATACAGTAAAGCTTATATATCTTAACCAGAATAACTGGTACAAAAACTGGCCGGTTGAAAGAACAACGGGGAACGCCTTCTGGAAGGTGTACGGTGTTGAGTTCAAGCACGATTTCTATAAGGACTGGAACGTAAATGTAGGAATATTCAAAAGAAGTCTTATATCAAACATAAATGACTGGGGTTACACGAAAATGCTTTATACTCTGGAATTTAATAAGGAGTTTTAAAAATATAATCCCCGTCAATTTAATTGATTAGTTAAAAAGCCGAGAGGGAGATTATGAGAAACAAGCTCTTAATTTGTATTTTTGCTCTTCTTGCATTTTTGTCAGGATTTGTCCGTGCGGATCAGCAAAAATACAGGTGGCAGTGGATGAATCCCCTCCCACAGGGGAATGTTATCAACCATATGTGGGCGGCATCCCCCGATGATATTTATGCAGTCGGAGCCTGCGGCACAGTGCTTAATTATGACGGTGAAAAATGGAATACAATGCATTCGGGAACAACCGAAGCTCTTATGGGTATCTGGGGTTCAAGTCCTGAGAATATTTATGCGGTAGGGCAGAACGGCATTATAATTCACTATGACGGCGAAAAATGGAAGAAAGTTCTGGGATCTGAGACTGAATGGCTTTATACCGTATGGGGGACTTCCCCGCGCAATATTTATGCCGGCGGGACAGGCGGATGTATGCTCCATTATGACGGGACCAAATGGAGTAAGCTGGATGTGGGAATAAAATCTTCAATTCATAATATATGGGGTTTTGACCGGAGTAATATTTTCGCAGCATGCGGGTACGGTAATGTTCTTTATTATAACGGTACGGCTTGGAGAAGTATGACTACAGGCACAATGTATGATCTTTTTGAGCTCTGGGGTCCTGATCCCGAAGACATAATTGCTGTTGGGGGTGCAGGTACGATACTTCATTATGACGGCAAGTTCTGGGATACTATGGAATCAGGCACCGTAAACGATCTTTTCGGGGTAACGGGCACATCTGCTAAAAATATTTACGCACTGGGCATGATTATAGCTCTTAATTATGACGGGCGGAACTGGATAAGGATGGATACCCCGTATTTTGTACGGCTTAACGACGGGCTTGTATTTTCTAGGGATAATATTTATTTTGCAGGGATGCCTATTTTACATTATAACGGTAAAAAGTGGAGAACCGATATAAATGGATGCCTTGAGAGCCTGGCTGATGTATGGGCTCTGTCAAAAAAGGAAGTTTTTGCCGTAGGGGGCAACGGCACAATACTTCATTATAAAGGCAAAAAATGGAAAAGTTCGAACAGAGAAATTGCCTATAATCTTACAGGCGTCTGGGGTACAGACAGCGATAATGTGTATGTTGTAGGGGAATACGGTACAATCATGCACTATGACGGCAAAAAATGGGAGCCGGGAAAAACAGATATATCTGTTAATTTCCGGGATATTACGGGTTTTGGCCCGGATAATATTTATGTTGTAGGCGATTACGGCACAGCAATTCATTATGACGGTGATAAGTGGAGAAAATTTAATCTGGGAGATTTTGCGAACCTTAACAGTATATGGGGTTCCGGGCCTAAGAGAATTTATGTGGTCGGGAGCATGGGCTCTATTTACCGCTATAACGGGGAATACTGGAAAAAATTAAGATCAGGTTCAGCAAAAGAACTGTACGGCGTATGGGGCGCGCCGACCGGAGAAGTATTTGCAGTAGGCGAAGACGGCACTATACTCTGCCATAACGGGAAATACTGGGACAAGATGATAAGCTGTGTTTCCGGGGATATTAGTTCGGTCTGGGGGACATCGAAAGATAATGTATATGCTGTTGGTATTGACGGTTTAATTCATTATAACGGCAAAAAGTGGGAAAAGATTAATTCCGGTACAGGCAGCAAGCTTTACGGCATTTTTGGTCTGTCCGGTCATGAGATATTTATTGTAGGGAACTACGGCAATATACTTTATTACGGCAAGTAATATTTTTTAGGAGATGATATTATGAAAACAAACAGAAAGCGTTTAATATCTTCTTTAATTATAATACTTTTAATTATATTTTCTCAGGCCTGTTTGGCTCAGGAAGCCCATTATACATTTAAGAAAATTCATACTATTGAGTTTAAAAAAGACCTGCAGGCAGTTAATATTTTGTTAAATAATTCGAACGGGTTTGTTAAAATCTGCGGATGGGATAAGCCGGAGTGCCGCGCGGAGATTTATTACAAAATTCCGGAGGCATCACGGGAGAAAGCACAGGCGCTTGCCGGAGAGAAAACCAGGGTTAAATTTCATATGGGCCGGCTTATAATATCGCCGGAAGAGTTGTTTGATTACTATGACGGCAAAGCAGATTTTTTCAGGAAATATTCACCTTCGGTGTCAGTGCTTATTTATCTTCCTAAAAAGATAAAATACGATATTATCTGTGATACATCAAACGGCAATATGAATGCTAAGGATATAATATGTTCACAGATTAACCTTAATACAAGCAACGGAAATATAGGTTTTGATAATGTACAGAGTGAAAAAATTGCGGCAGAAACAAGCAATGGATATGTATTATTAAACAATGTAAATGCTGATTTCATAAGGGCCGATACGTCAAATGGCAATATAGAATTTAAAGGAGAGGCAAGGGTTGCAAAGCTTAATACTTCTAATGCGGATATAGCAGCCCATATACTCTCTTGCAGGGGAGAATCTGTATATAAATTAGATACTTCTTCAGGGAAGATAGATATATCTGTTCCGCGGAACAAAGATGTCGGAGTATTTGTTAAGGCGTCAACTTCTGTTAGTAAGGCAGAAGCAGAGATAGAAGATTTTGTTGTTTTAAATAAAGAATATTATCTAAAAGATCAGACTCTCCTTGAAGGAGAAACCAAGAATTTTTCCGAAGCAAAGAATAAAATAATAATTAAAGCTTGGACATCAGCAGGCAAAATAAAAATAGTGTCAAAATAAGAAAAATGGCTTATAGCGAGAAAGAAATGGTTAAAAGATATATATGTTTGATCCTGTTGGCAGTATTTATTTTTACTGCAGGAGTCTCAGCATCCTCTGAAATACGCGAGATAGATATAAACAGGCTGTCTATAAAGGATTGTGTTGACCTTGCTATTCTGGGCAACTATTCTTTTAAGGAAAAAAGGGAAGACCTGCTTGAAGCTATAGCCAGTCTGCGGGTCAACAAGAACCTTTCCCAGCCGAACATACAGAGCTCCGCCACTATGGGCGAAGATACGGGTGTAAGGACTACCGCAAGAAGCATAACTTTTAATCTTCTCCAGGATTTAAATACCGGAGACCAGATTTCAATTGTAAATAACGCGTTTACACAGAGTGCCGGAAACCATCCCTATCTTTATAACCAGTTCAGCATACAGTACTTAAAGCCGTTTTTTAAAAACGGAGGCTTTGCTTACGGGAATTATAATATAGGGACAGCGGAGAAAAGTCTTGAGTTGTCAAAACTTGATTATGAGATAGCCCGCCAGGATTTAATCCAGGATGTCATGACCGCTTATTACAATGTTATTAAGAACAAGAACCTTATACTTGTATATGAAGAGTCGGTAAGGGTAGCGGAAGAATCATATAAAATGGCTCTCTTGAAAAAAGAAGACGAACTTAGCAAGCAGATAGACATAACAAGGGCCGAAATTCTTATTGCAAGCTCCCAGGATTCACTGGTCGGCGCCAAGAAGGACTGGAAATCATCTCTGGATGCCCTCGCGACCTTAATAGGATTTGAACCCGAAGATGATATAGACATAAAATATGATTACAGCCGTAAATTCAGCATCCCGTATCTGAAAGAAGACGAGCTTATTGAAACAGCCCTTGATAAAAGAATGGGGCTTGCAAAAAAGAACGTTGAACTTGAACAGAAGAATCTGGATCTTAAATATTATAAAAATCAGTACATGCCGGAACTTAACCTTCTGGCCAGTTATAATACCAACCCCGACAGCAATAATTTAGGGCTTTCCCAGTCATATCTTCTGCCGACCTGGTCCATTAATTTAAATACAACTTATTACTTCAGGGATTTTGAGGCAGAAGAAGACATGAAGACGGCGCAAAGGCAGATAAATTTAAAACTGGAAGATATTTCCAGTTATACCAGAACCATAACAGAACAGGTCAGGGATTCAATGCGCGATATTTCAACTTCGCTTTCCAAGATAGAAATAAACGCCAAAAATTTAAAGTTCTCCCAGAAGAATCTCGATCTTGCGAATAAAAGATGGGAGAAGGGCCTTGCGGACAATAAAGATGTTATGGATGCTCAGAAAGACGTAAACTCCGCCAAAACGGATTATTATAACGCGCAGATTGATTTTTTAATCTCTAAAGTTAATTTGTTAAGGCATATGGGAGAAGATCTCTACCAGTATCTTACAAGGGAATTTTAATCCTTATTATTCTGATTTTTTAAATTATTTTCCACATTTTTACTGTTCTTTTTCTTTTTAAGATGTATATAGAACCAGTACACAATACCGATTATTAAAACAACGATTATTATTTCTTTAAAGCTGAATAAGAAATCTTTTACTTTAAGCCAGTTTGCTCCAAGATATACACCCGCGTAAGTAAGCGCTATCAGCCACGGAAGGCATCCTATTGTGGTATAAATAAGGAATTTCCATATATTCATTTTCGCGATTCCCGCCGGCAGGGATATAAAAGTTCTTATTACCGGGAGCAGCCTGCTCCAGAAAATAGCCATATCTCCGTATTTTTCAAACCATTTATGTGCGTTTTCTATTTCGTGTTCTTTTATAAATACATATTTGCCGTATCTTTTTAAGAAAGGTATGGCTCCGTAGTAGCCTACGGCATATGCAAGAAGAGAGCCCAGTATCTGGCCTATCATACCCCATATAATAACATTCCAGAAAGTAAATACTCCTTTATAGGCAAGATAACCTGAGAATGGGAATATAATCTCGCTGGGAAGCGGTATGCACGCGCTCTCTAAAGCGCTTGCTATCATAACGCCGGGATATCCCAGCTTTGTAATTATGGCTTCTGTAATCTGTATAAGGACTTTAAGTATCTGTTCCATATCAACCTCTTTTTATGTCTCAATTAATTCGTATTTAGATGATCCTGCGCCCAGTTTCTCCGCTTCTTCTATCTGGATTAAGGGGTTGATTTTCAGTTCTTTTTCAAAAATATCAGCCCCGCATTTATCAATAAAAGCTTTATCGACAGCTACTATGTCATTTGACGCGAAATACCCTATATCAGGCGATATCATATTGCCCGGTGCGCCAAGACAGTCGCATGAATGCGATATATCTATGCCCAGGTTAATGAATGCGGATTTTTCCTTAAAATTATCAAGTACCGCCTTGGTAGCGCTTGCGAGCCCTTTCTGCATATCGGAAATATTAGGAAGGTTTATCGCTTTTTCGGGACAGCTTTCAGAGCATATAAGGCATCTCATGCATAAAGGATTATCATTTACCATTTTTTTATCAATTATTTTAGGATAATGCCCGGGGCAGCTTGTAACACACTTCCCGCATCCTATGCATTTATTTTCATCTACTTCAAAATTAACCAGTCTGTGGACGGCAAGTTTTGTTTTTTTTGTGCCGCATCCCATGCCGATATTTTTAATGGCTCCCCCGTATGAAGCAAGATCATGCCCTTTGCAGTGGGTTAATACTACAAGAAAATCGGATTCATCTAAAATTGAAGCCATATAGGTTTCCTTAAGAAGGCCGGGGGAGTTTAATTTTACCCCTTCTTCAAAACCCAGCCCGTCGGCCTGGATAAAAGGTGCCCCTACAGCGAAGTATGTAAAACCGTGTTTTAACGCGGTGCTTATATGTTTTACGGCATCATGTCTCTGGTGCAGGTAAAGGGTGCTGGTATCAGTTAAAAACGGTATCCCGCCTTTTTCTTTTATTTTTTGAACAACTACACCGGCAAGCATGGGGTTTATATAATTAGGGTTGTCTATCTCCCCTAGATGGAGTTTTACGGCGACATAACCCCCCTCTTTTATATCAGCAAAAATATTGCTTTTATCTATAAGGTCCGCAAGCTCTCTTCTTCTTGTTTTGTAATTATTTACCGGTTTGAAATATACTTTTGCCATTTTATGCCTCCACGGTTAGGGTGCCCGCGCGGGATAATTTTATTTCTTCATCAGTTAAACAGCATGCCGGATCTTCTGCCCAAGGATCGCCAGAAGCTCTTTCCGCTCTTACGCGCATCCCGCCCCCGCAGAGATTAACCCATCCGCAGGATGAACATCTTCCTTTGAGATTAGCGGCCCGGTTTTTCAGCCCTTTCATAAGCGGATTGTCTAAGTCTGTCCAGATTTTATTGAACGGCTTTTCTTTGACATTCCCGAAAGAGCAGTCCTGCCAGAACTGGTCGGGATGCACATCCCCTTTGTAATCAATGCATCCTATCCCCACTCCGGATGAGTGATGAGCGCCGCCGTTTATTTTTAAAAGTTCAAGAGTCTTCCTTGCTTTTTTCTCGTCTTCTTTTTTCAGTTTCAGGTAAATATATACCCCGTCAGAATGGTTGTCCACCGTAAGTATATCTTTACGCAGTCCCCGGCTTATAAAATCTTTTGTTCTTTCAAGAATAATATCAAGGGCAGTACGGGTTTCTTCGCGTGTAAGGTTGGTATTTAATATATTTTTTCCTCTTCCTGAAGGAACGAGATGGTAAAAACATGCTCTGTGTATATTATGTGATTCTATAAGGTCAAATATTTTATGAAGATCTTTCAAGGTATGTTTTGTAAGGGTAAGACGCAGGCCTACTCTCTGGTTTATCTCCGTGCAGTTCTCAAGTCCTCTTAGGGCATCCGTGAATGCGCCTTTCCTGCCCCTGAAAAAATCATTGGTTTTCTCCATGCCGTCTAATGATATGCCTACATAAGAGAATCCCGTTTTTTTAATATTCTGTGCGGTGGATTTACTTATTAATGTACCGTTAGTTGATAAAACGTATTTTAATCCTTTGCTCCCGGCATAGGAAGCAAGATGGAAAAGATCGCTTCTTGTAAGGGGCTCGCC
>JBDRKI010000052.1:0-47129 GCA_043814095.1 Armatimonadota bacterium
TCAATAAAAGGGCATATTCCCGAGAAAGACGGGGTTCTTGCCGTAAGCTTAATGGCAGAGGTGAGGGCTTTTGAGAAGAAGACATTCAAACAGATACTTAAGGGCATAATGAAGAAAACCGGTACCGTATATAATAAGAGAATAGACCTGCATATACCGGAAGACAAAAAGAAAAAAATCCTTAAGGAACTGTCGGAAAATACGCCTAAAGAGATAGCAGGAATTAAGGTTAAAAGCGTAAATAAAATAGACGGAATCAAGATGGTTCTTGAAGACGGTTCATGGCTGCTTATGCGCCCTTCAGGCACCGAGCCCATAGTAAGAGTGTATATAGAAGCCTCATCCGTTGCCAAATTCAATGTATTATCCGGGGCGGCGGAACGGCTGTTAAGGTAAATAAATCAAGAGTTTGACGTCTTGTATTGTCTTAATATATGAAATATAATGGTTTGGGCTCCGCAAAGCCCTGATTTTAAGGCGCAAAGAAAAATTTTTATTAAATTTAAAGGTGAATGTTTTATGCCTAAAAAAGATAAAATTAATAAAAAAGAAGACAAAAAAACAATAAAAAAGGCGGAAAATAATATGGGAACAAAATCAACAGCAAAAAAAGAAAACAAAAATGAAGAAATTATTCAGTCAGCGTTACAGGGAGATAAAAAATACGAATACAGCGCCGAAGACATACAGGTTCTGGAAGGATTAGAAGCCGTAAGAAAAAGACCCGCGATGTATATAGGCACGACAAGCGCGAAAGGGCTTCACCATCTGGTTTTTGAGGCCGTTGATAACAGCATTGATGAAGTGCTGGCCGGGCAGTGCAATAATATAGAAGTTATTATATGCAAAGACGGATCTGTTTCCGTTGAAGATAACGGAAGGGGTATCCCCGTTGATATCATACCGGGCCTTAATAAAAGCGCAGTGGAAGTCGTTATGACAAAACTGCACGCCGGAGGAAAGTTCGGAGGTAAGGGCTACAAGACTTCCGGCGGGCTTCACGGGGTCGGCATATCGGTTGTTAACGCTCTTTCAAAATGGATGAAGGTAGAAGTTAAAAGAGACGGCAAGCATTACCAGCAGGAATTTTCAAAAGGTGACGCGCTTTATTCTTTAAAAATTATGGATGATAAAAATGCCTCCAAAAAGAAAACAGGCACCAAGGTTATCTTTAAACCCGATCCGCAGATATTTAAAGAAACCACGGAATTCAGCTTTGATTATCTCTCCCAGAGATTAAGGGAGCTCGCGTTTTTAAACAAGGGCGTAAGAATTTACATGGAAGACGAGATAAATAAAAAGAAGCACGAATTTAAATATGAGGGCGGTATAGTCTCATTCGTTGAACATATAAACCAGAACAAAGACGTTGTTCAGTCAAAGCCCGTTTATTTTGAGAGTGTCCGTAACGATATCAACATAGAGATCGCGCTCCAGTATAACAGCGGGTATAAAGAAAATATATATTCTTTCGCCAATAATATTAATACCCAGGAAGGCGGCATGCACCTTACGGGATTTAAAACCGCCATTACCAGGTGTTTAAATAATTACGCGAAGAAAATGAACCTTATAAAAGAAAGCCAGTCAAATCTGGGAGGGGACGACGTAAGGGAAGGCCTCTCCGCTGTTGTCAGTGTTAAATTAGCCGAACCGCAGTTTGAAGGGCAGACAAAAACAAAACTGGGCAATGCCGAGGCGAAAGCCGCGGTAGAAAGCGTTATGGATGATTATTTTACCGGTTACCTTGAAGAACATCCCCAGGAGGGCCGGGGCATAATCGAAAAAAGCTTAAACGCTTTAAGGGCCAGAGAAGCCGCGAGAAAAGCAAGGGAGCTTGTAAGGCGCAAGGGCGCGCTGGAAGTATCTTCGCTTCCGGGAAAGCTTGCGGATTGTTCCGAGAAAGATCCTTCAAAGAGCGAGATTTACCTCGTTGAAGGCGACAGTGCCGGAGGAAGTGCAAAATCCGGCAGGGACAGGCATTTCCAGGCAATACTTCCTTTAAAAGGCAAGATATTAAACGTGGAAAAAGCCCGCCTTGATAAGATGCTTAATAATGATGAAATACGCACAATGATTACCGCGCTGGGTACGGGCATTGCCGATGAGTTTAATATGGACAAATTAAGGTACCATAAAATATTTATTATGTGCGATGCGGACGTTGACGGCGCTCATATCAAAACTCTGATACTTACGTTCTTTTTCAGGTATATGGAAGATCTCGTGAAGAACGGCCATATATATATAGCGCAGCCTCCTCTTTACCTGCTTAAAAAAGGAAAAAAAGAAATATACGCTTACAATGACGAAGAACTAAAGCAGGGCTTGAGGGATATGGGCAAGGAAGGCATAAATATACAGAGGTACAAAGGTCTGGGTGAGATGGATGCAATACAGTTATGGGATACGACAATGGATCCCGAAAAGAGAATTCTCAAACAGATTACGCTTGAAGACGCGGTGGAAGCAGACCAGATATTTACGGCTTTAATGGGGGATAAGGTTGAGCCGCGTAAAGAATTTATACAGAAATACGCTAAAGAAGTGAAAAACTTAGATATTTAGCATATAAGGAGCAAAGAAAATGACGGATGCAATAAAAGCAATACAGAGCCCGATTGAAGATGAAATGAAAGATTCGTATCTTGATTACGCGATGAGCGTAATCGTTTCGCGCGCCCTGCCTGATGCGAGAGACGGGTTAAAGCCGGTACACAGAAGAATTCTGTTTTCAATGTATAAGCAGAATCTGATGAGTGACCGTCCTTTCAAAAAGAGCGCGACGATCGTGGGTGACGTTATAGGTAAATACCATCCACACGGCGATATGGCTGTTTACGACGCCCTGGTAAGGATGGCGCAGGATTTTAACCTGCGCTATATGCTTGTAAACGGGCACGGAAACTTCGGGAGCATTGACGGAGATCCGCCTGCCGCATACAGGTATACTGAAGCCAGGATGCAGAAAATGGCCGAAGAACTGCTGGAAGACATACAGAAAGAGACAGTCAACTTCCGTCCGAATTTTGACGAATCGCTTGAAGAGCCGGAAGTCCTCCCGAGCCAGATACCCAACCTGCTTATAAACGGGGCGACCGGTATCGCGGTCGGTATGGCCACAAACATACCTCCGCATAATTTAAGCGAAGTGATAGACGGCACCATAGAATTGATTGATAATCCCGATGTAGAGATAAAAGACTTAATGAAGCACATTAAAGCGCCGGACTTTCCGACAGGCGCCTCCATAATGGGGCTGGAGGGAGCAAAAAGCGCTTATCACACAGGCCGCGGCTCGGTAACCATGAGAGCCAAGACCGAGATTGAAGAAAGAAAAGGAAACCGCCAGGCGATAATAATAAGCGAGATACCTTATCAGGTAAATAAAGCGAGATTAATTGAGAAAATAGCCGAAGGGGTAAACAATAAAAAAATTACTGGCGTTACCGATATAAGGGATGAGTCTGACAGGCGCGGAATGAGAGTCGTGATAGAGCTCCAGCACCATGCCAATCCCCAGCTTACAATGAACCAGCTTATTAAGCATTCGGATATGCAGTGTAATTTCGGGATAATACTGCTTGCGCTGGTAGACGGAGCCCCGAAGGTAATAAATCTTAAAGAAGCCCTCAGTATTTTTGTTAAACACAGAAAAGAAGTTGTTGTAAGAAGAAGCCAGTATGATTTAAAAAAAGCCAGAGAAAGGGCCCATATACTTGAAGGACTGCGCATAGCCCTTGATAAAATAGATTTAATCATAAAGACGATACGCGCGTCCAAGACCGCCGAAGAAGCAAAAGCTTCCCTTATAAAAAAATTCAGTCTCAGCGAGATTCAGGCGCAGGCCATTCTGGATATGAGACTCCAACGCCTTACCGGACTGGAAAGGGAAAAGATAGAAGAAGAATACAAAGAAATATTAAAGAAGATAGATTATCTGGAAACACTCTTAAAGAGCGAGAAAAAGATTTACGGAGTCATAAAAGACGAACTTCTTGAAATCAAGAAAAAGTACGGCGATGAAAGAAGAACAAAGATAAAGCCGGCCGAAGACACGGAATTTGAAGTTATAGATCTTATACCGCAGGAAGACGTTGTAATAACGGTAACCAGTTCCGGCTATATAAAGAGGCAGATGCTTTCAGCTTACCGATCCCAGAAAAGGGGCGGCAGGGGCGTTGTGGGCATGACTGTCAGGGAAGAAGACCATCTTGAACATATGTTTATAACGACAACGCACCATGATCTCGCGTTCTTTACCAATACCGGAAAAATATACCGCCTTAAAGTTTATGAAGTGCCTGAAGCGGGCCGTCAGGCAAAAGGCACAAACATTATTAATTTACTGCATCTTTCCCATAACGAGAAGATTTCCGACATATTCCCGGTAAAAGAGTTTGACACCGAAAATTTCCTGCTTATGGCTACCAAAAAAGGCGTGATTAATAAAACTCCGTTAAGGAACTTCCTTAATATAAGGAAGACGGGAATTTTCGCGATTAAACTGGATGAAGATGACGAACTCGTGGATGTAAGATTGACCGAAGGCAAAAAAGACATAATTCTTATTACCAAAAACGGTTTATCTATAAGGTTTAACGAGCGAGCAGTAAGGCCTACTGGAAGAATGACAAGGGGCGTAAAAGGCATAACCCTGAAGAAGAATGACGAAGTTGTTGCAATGATCCAGCTGGACAGCGAAAAATACGTCTTTGTAGCCACTGACAGGGGTTACGGCAAGAGGACTGATATAAGCCAGTACAGGCCGCAGGGAAGAGGCGGCAAGGGCATAAAAACCCTTACCGTTGCCAAGAAAAACGGGCATATTGTTTCAGCGCTGGGCGTTGTTGATGACGACGAGCTTATGCTTATAAGCAGGCAGGGAACCATTATAAGGATAAAAGTTAACGAGATTTCCAAGCTTGGCCGCGCAACCCAGGGCGTTATACTGATGAGACTTGATCAGGCCGACGAACTTACGAGCGTGGGGCTTATACGCAAAGAAGACGAGAAGGACGATGAAGAAACTCCCTTAATAGAAGAAACCAAAGCGGAAAAAGAAGTAAAGGAAATAAAAAAAGAAAAATCCGCAAAGGAAAAAACAGAGAAAAAAGATAAAAAAGAAACAAAAAAGAAAAAGAAATAATTTATCCCAGGATTAATAATATGCCGCGGCAGATTAACTGACTGCGGCATATTATTATAAGGAGCGGCGCATTGGCGAGAAAAGTATCGTTTACAACAGAAGTAAAAAACGAGATTGTTAAAAATGAACCTTCAAAACGGTGCTGCAGGAAAGCGCTCTTTGTTTCCTGCGTGTTTTTTAACAGGTTTTCGGGTTCGGATCTTATTTTTTCATCCGGTTCCGCTTCGCAGGTACGGCTTATCTTAAAACTTGCCAAGGAATTTTCCAAACAGAAGGGCTTGTGGGGCTTTAAGGAAGACACTAAAAGGAAAAAATACAGGTATGTTGTTTTTCTTCCGCATAATTATGTGGAGAAAGAATTAAAGTCGCTGGCATCGGATAAAGACATACAGGCCGGATTAAACAGTATGGCCAAAAAAAGATGCTGCAGTAAGGCAATTCTATCCGGTCTTTTTTTAATGAGGGGAGCGGTCTCCTTTCCGGAAAATAGATACCATATGGAGTTTATTATAAGGAAGAAAAGCGCCCTAAAATTTATATTAAATCTGTTTAAGAAGGAGAAGCTTGATTCAAAATATTATAAGAGCGGAGAATTCATAAGAATTTACTTAAAAAAAGCGGATGATATTGCAACATTTTTAAATATCGTTAAAGCGCATCCTGCTCTTTTGAAATTTGAAGAAAAAAGAGCAATAAAAGAAACAAAAAACGAGGTACAGAGACTTGTTAACTGCGAGACTGCAAATATTGATAAAACCATGGAGTCTTCCTTCAGACAGATAAGATCCATTGAAATTATTAATGAGGCAGTAGGGTTAAGCGCTATACCCAAAGACCTGCAGGAGACCGCCGTTCTGCGGCTTGAAAACCCCGAATATTCTTTAAGGGAGCTCAGCCGGCTTACAAAGCCCCGTATTACAAGGCTTACGGTAAGCAGGAGGCTCAAAAGAATTGAAGAAATAGCAGAAGAAATTAAAACAAGAAAATAATTAACCCGCTGTGTAAGGCGGTATGGAGGTAGAAATGGGAGTAAAAGTAGGAATTAACGGGTTCGGAAGAATCGGACGCCAGTCTTTAAAAGCCATAATGGAGCGCCATCCCGATATAGAAGTTGTGGCCGTAAACGATTTAACGGATACAAAGACAAACGCTCATCTTTTTATGCACGATTCAAATTACGGTAAATTTAAAGGCACGGTGGAAGTAAAAGGAAATGACCTTGTTATAAACGGCAAGGTTATAAAAGTGCTGGCGGAAAGAGATCCCGCCCAGCTCCCGTGGAAAGAGCTGGGTGTTGAATATGTTATAGAATCAACCGGTCTTTTTACGAGCAAGGAGAAGGCCTCGGCCCATATCGCGGCAGGCGCCAAAAAAGTAATAATATCCGCACCGGCAAAGGGCGAAGACATAACAATAGTTATGGGCGTTAATGAAGATAAATATGATCCCGCAAACCACCATATTATATCTAATGCTTCATGTACCACGAACTGTCTTGCTCCGCCGGTAAAGGCGATCGGGGACAAGATAAAAATACAAAAAGGTTTTATGACAACAATCCACGCGTATACAAACGACCAGAAAATACTTGATCTCCCGCATAAGGATTTAAGAAGGGCAAGAGCCGCTGCGTTAAGCATTATACCGACGACAACAGGCGCCGCAAAAGCGGTTGCCCTTGTTATACCGGAGCTTAAAGGTAAATTTGACGGTTTCGCGTTAAGGGTGCCTACCCCCACGGTTTCTATTGTGGATTTTGTGGCGGTTCTTGAAAGAGATACAACAGCTGAAGAAATCAACGGCATATTGAAAGAAGCTTCCGAAGGTAAATTAAAAGGCATACTTGGATTTTCCGAAGAACCGCTTGTTTCCATGGATTACAAGGAAGACGAGAGATCTTCAATAGTTGACGCGGCCCTTACCCAGGCAATGGGCAACATGATAAAAGTAGTCTCATGGTATGATAATGAATGGGGCTATTCCTGCAGGGTCGGCGACCTTATAAGCTATATGGAGAAGAAAAAATAAATACACAAACAAAAGAGTGAGTGAGTAAAACAGGGCAGGCCCTTAAGCCTGCCCTTAAAAATGAGGAGGCGGGGATGAATAAGGCTACAGTAAAAGACATAAACCTTTCAGGTAAAAAAGTTATTGTAAGGGCGGATTTTAATGTCCCCATGAAAGACGGAGTCATAACAGATGACTTCAGGATTCGCGCTGCGCTTCCCACAATTAAGTATCTTTTAGATAAAAACTGCGCGGTAATTCTGATGAGCCATCTGGGAAGGCCGAAGGGAAAGTCTGTCCCTGAATTTAAGATGGATGCGGTGGCGGAAGACCTTGAAAAATTGCTTAATAAGCCGGTTGAAAAATTAGATGACTGCACCGGGCCTGATGTGGAAAAAGCATGTAATGATATGAATCCGGGAGATGTTATCCTGCTTGAGAACCTCCGTTTTCATCCCGAAGAAGAAAAAAATGATCCGGAATTCGCGAAAAAGCTGGCGTCTTTAGCGGAAGTTTACGTTAATGATGCGTTCGGTACGGCGCACAGGGCGCATGCTTCAACAGAAGGCATTACAAAATATCTTCCTTCTGTTGCCGGGTTTTTGCTTGAGAAAGAATTAAATTATCTTTCCAGGGCAACAGATAGACCGGCGCATCCCTATGTTGCGATTCTGGGCGGCGCTAAAGTAAGCGATAAGATAGGCGTTATAAAAAACCTATTAACTAAAGTTAACGCCATACTTGTAGGCGGTGGCATGGCATTCACCTTTTTAAAGGCCAAAGGATATGAGATAGGTAAGTCAATTCTGGATAAAGATATAGATCTTGCCGGAGAACTTATGGATATAGCGAAAAGAAAAGATATAGATTTTAAGCTGCCCGTTGATATTGTCGTGTCGGAATCTCCTGACGGCACAAAACCATATAAAACGGTTCCGGCGGACCGGATCCAGGAAAACGAGATGGGTGTTGATATAGGTCACAAAACAGTTGAAGAGTTCGCCCATGTCTTAAAACACGCGAAATTAATCGTATGGAACGGTCCCATGGGGATATTTGAAGTAAGGCCCTTCGCGAAAGGGACAGAAGAGCTCGCAAAAGTCATAGCAAGCATAGACGCGACATCAATTATAGGGGGCGGTGATTCTGCCGCCTGCATAAAACAGCTGGGACTTGAGGATAAATTTACCCATATATCAACAGGAGGCGGGGCTTCCCTTGAATTCCTGGAAGGGTTAAAGCTTCCGGGTGTTGCCGCATTGATGGATAAAACAGCTGTAGTTAATTAAACATACCCGATAGGTATTATTATTTATAAAATCATACCCTAAAGGGTTTTATTTGATTGATATTGTCAAATAATATACCTTTTAGGGTATATTATTTTGCACTTCATATTGACATTATACCTTAAAGGGTATATAATTAAATTGCAAAAGGGAGAATGGTATAATGGATATAGGTAAAAAAATTAAAGAATTAAGAAAAAAAGCAAAGTTAACCCAGATAGAATTATCCGGCAGAGCGGGTGTGGGTCTGCGGTTTATTAGAGAGCTTGAAAGAGGTAAATCCACGGTGAGGATGGATAAGGTAAATCAGGTTCTTGAATTTTTTGGATATCATATTGAGGTTTCTAGAGATGCAAAAGAATGAATTCAGAAGAGCATATGTTAATTTTCATGGCGAGAAAGCAGGCATAATAGAAGAAACGGATGAAGGATACCGCTTTACTTACGATGACGGTTTTATGAAAAAAAACAAACCGATTTCTGTTTCTTTGCCGTCGGCAGTGGAAGTTTATGAAAGCACGGACCTCTTCCCGTTTTTTCTCGGGCTTCTTCCCGAGGGCTGGTATCTCGATATAGTTGCTAAAAAATTAAAAATAGACAAAAAAGATCTTTTCGGGCTTCTACTGGCTACATGCGGTGAAACAACCGGTGCTGTTTCGATAGAGGAGATAAAATAAAATGAATCACTGTATTTTTTGCGGAAGATACACCGAAGAAAAAAACAATTACCACGAACTGTGCCTGAAAAAGATTTTTGGAGTGAATTATCTGCCCGGAATAGAATTGACTTTGAGTGAAATTTATATAGAAGCTCAGAAAATGGCCGGCAAGCTATCTATATCCGGCGTGCAGCCCAAGCTTTCTATGAGACTGAACAGGTCCTGTAAAAAACTGGAAATTGCGCCTGAGGGCGGAGAATATATTTTAAAACCGCAGATTGATACATTCCCGAATATCCCGCAGAATGAAAATTTATGTATGAATATGGCTTTAAGTTTAAAAATTGATGTTCCGCCTCACGGACTTATCCTGTTAAAAGATAATAGCCCGGCATACATAGTAAAGCGGTTTGACAGAATAAAAGGAAAGAAAATTCATCAGGAAGATTTTTCCCAGATTTTGGGAGAAGAAGATAAATATAAAGGGTCTTTAGAGAAAATCGGAAACAGGCTCTGGAAGATTTCTGAAGTTCCAGGACTTGATGTACAGCTTTTTTTTGAACGGATTTTATTTTTCTTTATAATAGGAAACGGGGACGCGCACCTGAAGAATTTTTCAATTCTTTATGATGAAGAAGGGCATATAAGGCTTTCCCCTGCTTATGATATCGTATCATCTAAGATGGTTATACCTGATGAAGAAGATCTTGCCCTCTCAATGAACGGGAGGAGAAATAAAATAACGGGTAAGGATTTTGAACAGCTTGCAGAAACATTAAAAATTAACCCTAAGGCAAGCTGCGAAAGAATCCTGAGTAAAATAAATATTATAAATGACTTTATACGGAAAGATCTTCATTTAACCAATAACGAAAAAGAGAAGTTTTTAAGCATTGTAAAAGAAAGATACGACAGGGTGTCTGGTATTTAATTCTTCTTCGCAGTGAAGCTTTACCGCTTCTCTTATATTTTTGTATAAAGACTGCAGGGTTCTGCCCTGAGTAAAAATGTCTTCACCGATACACCTTGCGCACCAGTTTTTTTTATCATTATAAATTTCAAATTTTAATAACATAATCTCATCACCTCGAGTTTGAATTTCGTTATATATCTTGAGTTTTCCTTTAATGCTCTCAAAAAATAATAACCCATAATATTAAGATGATTTCATTTTTGCATTACGCTTATTTTCCCCCTCAGGCAGTTTATTTTTATGAATAATTTATTTGCGGAATTGTGAAAATTATCTGTTTCTCCTTTTAAGACAGGGCTTATCCAGAACCGTTTTTTTAATTTGTCTGAAAGCCCGGGTATATTAGTATTTATCGAGCCTGCAAGCGTGCTTGCATCTGCATTGATTCCCAGATCTTTCTGTTTTTCCAGCAGTATAATTACTTTTCCGTTTGTAATGTTTAAATCAACATATGCTTCTTTGGCTATTTTTGGAGGGCTTACCGCTATATTTCCGTTCACCGTATTTATATTTAATTCTTCAAAGGATGAATTAACGATAGAGTTCCCGTTCACTATGTTGGTTTCTATGGATTTTAATTTTACTTCACCCGCGGTAAAACTGCCATTCACAATATTGATGTTTGCGCGGTATAAGTATTTAGGGGGAAGATAAACAATTACAGATGCCTCTATGTTCTTTTTATCTTTGTTGAAGAATTTAAATATTTTAATGTTGCTCTTGGGATGTTTTATTCCGCAATAAAGCCTGTTTGATATTTTTGATGTTTTTGTTATGGTATCGGCTGTTTCTTCCGCTTCTTCTCTGTTCTTACCCGTAATTTTATAGGATACCGTAACCTTGTAATTTTTTTCTTTGTTGGGCAGGATATAGATAAAGCCGTTTGGGGTTGAAACTTCCACCTCTTCAACAAGGCCGTCTTTCTCTAACGGATAGATAATTGTTTTGCTGAATTTAAATTCTCCGGCGGATACCGAAACAGATACTGTTAAAATGATGCCCGTAAGAATTATAAGTATTTTTGTTAGTAAGTTTTTCATGTAATACATATAATAATTGTATCAGAAATAAGGATTGTGAACAAGGAAAAGAAGAACCTATTGCGGAAATAAAGAAGCTGACTAATTTTTTGGAGGATATTTATGAGAGCACCGCTAATGGCAGGCAACTGGAAGATGCATAATAATGTAAGGGAAAGCGTTAATCTTGTTGAGGATTTATATAAACAGGTAAGCAATGTAAAAGACAGAGAGATACTTGTATGTCCCGTTTTTACTTCTCTTTATCCCGTAAGTAAGGCTCTTGAGAATACAAATATAAAGATGGGGGCGCAGGATCTTTTCTGGGAAGAAAAAGGAGCGTTCACCGGAGAAGTCTCTCCGGGGATGATAAAAGATGTTGGATGCGCTTATGTTATTATAGGGCATTCGGAAAGAAGAGCTTATTTCGGAGAGACTAACGAAACCGTTAATAAGAAAGTAAAAGCCGCTTTTTCCTACGGCTTAAATCCTATAGTATGCGTGGGGGAAAGTTTAGAGTTAAGGGAAAAAGGCGATACGCAGAAATTTGTTAAAGGTCAGATAAGGGAAGGATTAAAAGAGCTGATAGGCGTTAAGATAGAGAATCTTGTTATAGCGTATGAACCGATATGGGCAATAGGAACGGGAAAAACAGATACCCCTGAAGGCGCGAATGATATAATAAAAATGATAAGAGCGGAGCTTGCGGATATATTTACAGAAGAAGCCGCATCAAAGATAAGAATACTTTACGGCGGCAGTGTAAAACCTGACAACATTGACGCTTTTATGGCCACATCCGATATAGACGGAGCGTTAGTGGGCGGAGCAAGCTTAAATGCTGATTCTTTCGCCAGAATCGTTAAATACCAGTAAGAATTAGGATATGAAAAATGGCCGAACTGGGAAATATTCATCCTGATACATATATAAAATGCGCCCACTGCGGGTATATTTTCTACGATATTTACATAGAAAATGTTGATGATGACGGCATAATGAACTGTTATCAATGTAAAGGCAAGGTCCGCCTTCCTCAATCAATGCAGGAAGAGATAAGAAAAATTAAGAAATCGGGTCAAAAGTAACGATTTTTCTTGTTTTTCTTCTTTCTCTTCTTTTTTTATCTTAAGAAGTTTTTTCTCTTTTTTTAAAAAAATACTCCGTTTGACCTATATTCTTCTTTGAATACATATGAGATAATTATATTGGGGAAAGACATAAAAAAGGAGATGATTGAAATGTCAGGAGAAATAAATCCGATACAGAATCCCGGTATAAATAATATAAACAATACAAATAATAATTTTGATAATATGTTGAATGACAGAATAAAATCCAGAGATCAGAATGTAAATAAAGAATTGTTTGACGCTTTTATGGACGAATTATTTAAAGAAGGGGATAAATCTTAAGAACAGAGCTGCCGCTCACAACTGTTTGAGCTTTTTTTAAAAAAACCATCTGTTTTATGCAGGTGGTTCTTTATATTTATAGAAAAATTAAGTTAAAATAAATTAATTTAGAGGTGAAAATGGCAAAATTAAAGAATATATTCATACTACTCTTTATTTTAACGGTTATTTTTACTTTTATGGCAAAAGCGGAAGAAATCAATAACAATAAAACGGAACTGGTTGATATAAGCAGTCTGGATTCCAGTATTCAGGTTGATTTGAAATATGCCTCAGGGGATAATGTTTTCGGCGAAATCATTTACCCGGCAAACAAAGCTTATCTGCAGAAGCCGGTAGCGGAGAAACTTATAAAGATCCAGGAGAAACTGAACAAAAAAGGCTACAGCTTAAAAATATGGGACGCTTACAGACCTTTATCCGTTCAGAAATTAATTTGGAAAATAAAACCGGACTCCATGTTTGTGGCAAACCCGGCAACGGGCTCCAATCATAACAGGGGCTGCGCCGTTGACGCGACCCTTACGGACAAAAACGGGAACGAAATTCCCATGCCTACCAAATTTGACGATTTTTCCCCAAAGGCAAGCCCTGATTATAACAACCTATCAAAAGATATAATTAAAAACAGGGATCTTTTAATAAAGGTTTTTAAAGAAGAAGGATTTGTTCAGTATAAAAATGAATGGTGGCATTTTAATTATAAAGATGCCAAGCAATATCCCGTTTTAGACATATCTTTTGAGGAGCTTTCAGAGGATGCGGGCGCAGGTAAAAAAGAAGAAGAAAAAATTGATATAGAAAAGGATGCTCTGGACAAAGTAAGGATCATTTTTGATCTTAGCGACATAAAAGATTCCCTGGATTTTTTAGATTCCATGCCTCTTTATGAAGAAAAAAGCATTTACACATACAGGGGCATAAAAATCAAAAACGAAGAGCAGGATTTTTATTTAATAATAAACCCGCCCAATATAGTATTGTTCAACAAAGAAAAATCGGAACTTGTTTTGCTGCCCACGACAAACATAATGGGTTTTGTGTTTATCATAAATGATGAAATAACAGAACCGAAGGAATCAATATTTAGTCTTGCAGGAAGGGCTGACATAAGGTCAGAAGTCTTTGCTTTAAAATCAAGAGGGTTTAACTGGCAGGAAAACGAGGGAATAATAAAAATTAGGGTTTTCAGGTGGAAATAACAGTTATTATTTAAGGAGGCTGCATGAGAAAAAATATAATATGGTCTATTGCGGTTTTTTCACTTGTTTTTAGCATCATAGTTTTCTCCGGCGGGTGTACATCAACCGCAACGGGGGCAAAAACAGATACGGGCAGTCTGGGGACAAGTCCGTGGGAGATTGAGTATCCGTCCCCCCTCGGTAATGTTATTAATAATTTATGGGGTACATCAAAGGATAATGTTTATGCGACGGTTAATCAGGGCGGGCTTCTTCGCTACAACGGCAGTGTATGGGAGACCGTAAATACCGGGACTGATTCGTATATAAACGGGGTATGGGGTTCTTCCGCGAGCGATATTTTCGCAACAACTTCCGAAGGAGAGGTTCTCCATTTTAACGGTTCTACATGGAGCAGGACCACTATAAGCAGCGGTGATTTTCTTACTAGTGTGTGGGGCTCTTCTGCAAGCGATGTCTTTGTTGTTGGTTTTAGCGGCATAGTTTTTCATTATGACGGTTCTGCATGGACAAGAATGACTTCAAATACAACACAGGCCTTAATTGCCGTGTGGGGTTCTGCATCAGATGATGTTTTTGCTGTTGGCAACGACGGGACTATTATTCATTATGACGGCGCTAACTGGGCGGCAATGGCATCGGGCACGGCAAATGACTTAAAAGGCGTATGGGGTACTGCGGCAAATAATGTTTATGTCGCGGGAGAAACCGGTACTCTTCTTAAGTATAACGGCGCTGTATGGGCAGCGGAAGCTCCAGGTACCGCTCAAACTCTATGGAGAATTCACGGTATAGACGCAAATAATATTTATGTTGTGGGATTTGCCGGAACAGTGCTTTCTTATGACGGAGCCAACTGGAACCAGCTGACTCCCGGAACGGCTGAAAACCTTTATGCTGTCTGGGAAAGCTCAGACGGCACGGTTTTTATAGGAGGCAATGCGGGTGTTTTATTTAAATACAGTTCGGCTGAATGGACGGAGCTCTCTTCCGGATCAAGATCATGGCTTTTCGGCGTATGGGGTTCGGGAGAAAGGGATATATTTACGGTTGGTACCGGAGGTGCAATACTGCATTATGACGGCCGGTCATGGTCAACTATGACATCCCCGACCGCGAATAATCTAAGGAGCGTATGGGGCAATAATTCCCGGGATGTTTATTCTGTAAGCGGTAACGGCGATATAATTCATTATGACGGTTCTGCCTGGACGGCAATGACATCTCCCACGGCAAATACGCTCTGGACGGTCTGGGGTATAGGTTCCAGGGTTTTCGCAGGGGGCAATGCCGGTACAATAATAAGCTATGACGGTTTTGCCTGGACAGCTATGAATTCCACTACAGATCAGATAATTTATTCAATATGGGGGACTTCTGTAAATAATGTTATAGCTGTGGGCGCGGCCGGCACGATTCTTAATTATAATGGTATGGGCTGGAGCGCAATGACATCTCCCACAGCTAATGTTCTTTATTCTGTGTGGGGTGCATCTTCAAATGATATCTTTGCGGTTGGTGCGGCCGGCACAATTATTCATTATGACGGTAATAACTGGACAGCTATGACATCGGGTACTGCAAATAATCTCTGGGCGGTATGGGGAACAAGCGGCACGGATGTTTTTGCGGCCGGAGTTGGGGGTACTATTCTTCATTATGACGGCGGTTCATGGACAAGCATGTATTCTTCCACCGAGAACCTCTTGCTGGGGCTCTGGGGGACATCCCCCCTTAACGTATATGCGGTAGGATTAAACGGTACAATTATTAAGTACAGGAATCCGCTTTATTATTTTGAACAGCAGTAAAAAGAGTGTTTATTGACTAAGAATGCTTAAAGTTATATAATACTCAGCATAATAATAGATACTGCAAGAGGAGAAAAAGATGTTTAATTATATGTACGGGGTATTTTTCAATATATTTAATTTCTGCGCTAAAACTGCGGAAGTCCCGGTAGTTCCGGAAGCTTCTGTCCCTGTTTCAACGCCGATGCCTATTGAAGTTCCTATTGCGCAGGCCACTTCCGCCATGAGCACGCTCCAGTATGTAATACTTTTTGTTTATTTTGCCGTATGTGCGGCCCTGGTTTTCCTGGTGCTTGTCCAGACCAGTAAGAGCGAAGGATTAATGGGCACGCTCGGCGGATCAACACAGTCCGTTTTTAAGGGCAAGAAATCCGTGGAAGAACAAATGACAAAAATAACCGCGTATATTGCCGTCGGTTTTATCGTATTATCAGTTCTGATAGGCTTATTTGTGTTTAAAAGATAAATAAAAGATAAAGATATAACAAAAGAACCGGTTTTAATTTTAAGCCGGTTTTTTGTTTTATATAACTAAGTTATCTTATTTAAAACAAAAATATATTAATTAAATATAGCAATTAAAGGAAAAATTTATAAGAAAATGGAATAGCAGTTAATTAGAGAGGGAATATAATTTTGGAGGTATATTTATGTCCAGTAAATATAATTTTGCCACCCGGGCCATACATTCAGGATATAATCCCGATAAAAATCTTGGTTCTATCAGCGTGCCGATCTATCAAACCAGCATATTTAAATTAAACGATTTTGATAAACCCAGGCACGGATTTGATTATTCCAGAAATGATAATCCCACAAGAGCTGTCCTGGAGAGCTGTATTGCCGATCTTGAAGGCGCGAAATACGGCCTTGCTTTTTCTTCCGGAATGGCGGCTATAAATAACTGTATTTATCTTCTGACTTCCGGCAGTCATGTGATTGTTTCACAGCACCTTTACGGCGGGACATACAGGTATTTTGCGAAAGTTGCGACTAAATATAATATAGAGGTTGATTTTGTTGATATTACAAACCCGGATAATCTTGAAAGGCATATAAAAGAAAATACCAGGATGATCTGGGTTGAGACTCCGAGTAATCCCCTTATGTACGTAACTGACCTTGAGAAAGTTGTTTCATGCGCCCAGAATTACAAAATAGTTACCGTGGCGGATAATACTTTTATGACCCCTTATTTCCAGAATCCGTTAAGCTGGGGCATTGATATTGTTGTGCACAGCTGTACCAAGTATCTGGGAGGGCACAGCGACCTTCTTGCCGGAGCGCTCCTAACTTCAAATGACGAGATATACCAGGTAATGAAATTTCACCAGTCCGCGGTAGGGGCGGTGCCCGGCCCCCTGGATTGCTTCCTGCTTTTAAGGGGCATAAAAACACTGCCTCTTCGCATGGAAGCGCACGAGAAAAACGCCAAAACCATAGCGGATTATCTTCTGGAACACCCGAAGGTTAAGACGCTTTATTATCCGGGACTTGCCGATCACCCCCAGTATATAGTGGCGGCGAAACAGATGAAGGGTTCCGGAGGAATTGTGTCTTTTGAATTAAACGGAGATGAAGAGGCGGTAAATAAGTTTATAAAAGGATTAAATCTCTTCTCTCTTACGGGGAGTCTCGGCGGAGTTGAGTCCCTGGTATCTGTCCCGTATCATATGAGCCATGCCGCATTTCCTAAGGAAATCAGGGAATCGCTGGGTATCACGTCCAATTTAATGCGTCTTTCGGTCGGTATTGAGGATATAAACGATATTATACAGGATTTAGACAAGGGCTTTAACGCCATATAGTATTTAAATGTTTTAACGCGAGGGTTTTTTATGAGAAAAACAATTTTTATTTTTTTGTTTTTATGTTTTTTTGCAGGGACATCCTTTGCTTTTGATCTGGAGAAGATAAGCAGAACGGCTCCGGGCCAGCTGGATTATCCGGGAGCTACCGCTTTAATATTAAAAGATTATATAAGCTATGAATATAATAACAACGGCACGGTTATTCAGACTGAAGACGAGGTGGTAAAGGTATTAAATTCCGCAGGGGTGGAGAAATTTGATGAATTAAATTATGTGTATGATTCTGCCACAACCGAGCTTCTGGTGGAAGAAGCCGCATTCCTTGCTCCTGACGGCAGGATTTCAAAGGCCGAGGTGGATGATATAGCGCCCGGGGAGCATCTTGCCCATTTTGGCAGTATAAGGATAAAAAAGATAAAGTTTACCGGTCTTTCGGAAGGATCCATTATAGAATATAAGACAAAAATGATTATAAAAAAGCCGGACATAAAAGATAACTTCTGGGGAGTTTCTTATTTCCAGAATTTTGAACCCATGCTGGAATCTGTTCTAACGGCGAAAGTCCCTTACGGAAAAGAATTTTTTTATAAATCCCTTGGAGAGTATAAGGTAGAACCGTCCGTGGAAAAGACCAGAGATACCGTTGTATATAAGTGGAAGTCTTTTAATAACCCTATCTTTGTGAAAGAACCCGCCGCGCCTTCTATTTACAGCAGTGTAGCGCAGGTGCGCCTTTCAACTCTGTCTTCGTGGGATACGGTTGCCAAAAGATATGCCGAGTTTATGAGGTTCAGTAAGCCCGTATATCTTACAATTAACAATACGGTCACGGAAATTACCTCGGGGATAAAAGACGAGAAAGAAAAAATAAGGGTTATACATGATTATATAGTTAAAAATTACCGCCATATAGACATTGATTTTAACAGGATAGGACTTGCTCCCAGGAAAGTGGATGAAGTTATAAAATATAAGGCGGGAAATTCCCAGGACCTTACCGCGCTTTTTGTAAATATGCTCAGGGCCTGCAACATAAAGGCATATCCGGCCCTGGTGGGCACCAGAGACTATTTAAAGCTGAACAAAGATATCGTGGATCCGTCACAGTTTAATCTGGGCATTGCCGCCGTCCCGTTAAAGGATGAATATTTATTCGTGGACATTACGTCAAAGTATAATTCTATTGATAATATTCCGTCAGGCATACAGGGTCAGACGGCCCTGGTATCCGTGAACGGGAAAGCGGAATTTCGCGATATTCCCGTAAAAAGCGCAGATTTCAACAAAGAAAACATTGTTGTGGAAGCGCTGGTTGAAAAAGACGGCTCAATAAAAGAGGCGGTTAAGGCAAGGGAGTCGGGCGCGAACAGCGCCATGCTGCGTACTTTTATTTCCGAATTTGATAAGCTTTACCAGAGACTTATAATCGTTCTGCTTGCCAGGACAATTCATCCGGATGCCTCTATTATGGACGCGTATCTGTCCGATATAAATAAAATAAACGATCCGTACGATATTTCCTTCATATTTAAGGCGCCTGATTTTATTGACGCGGATTCGGAGCTTATGTATTTTACGCTCCCGATGTTTCCGCTTCAGAACCTTCTGGATGTCGCGGGAGAGGATCCGTGCGAGAGGGTTAATCCCGTTGTGATAAGCTCAACCATACTCTCGGTTAAGGATATAAACATAACCCTGCCGGACGGGTTTATTCCCATGGGACTTCCCAGTCCAATAGAGATAAACAATCCTGTGGGCTTTTATAAATATTCCAACTCCTTCAGGGGCGGCAGGATAACCGCGTCCTCCTCCCTGCGGATAGACAAAATAGAAGTTTCGCAAGAGGATTACAAGTATTTAAGGAATCTTATAGAAGCGGCGGTTGCGACAGAACGGGGATTAATTGTACTGAAAAATAAATCCGCGGATAAGCAGTGACGGGATATTCTTATGCAGGTTAATGCGTATGCCAAGATAAACTGGCATCTGAAAATTTTAAAAAGAGAAAAAGACGGCTACCATAATATATGCACCGTTTTTCAGTCAGTATCGCTTAAAGATGTGTTGAAATTCAAAAAAAGAGAAAAAGGTTTTATTTTCAAGACGAACGCGAAAGGCATTCCCCGGGGAGATGACAATCTTGTTTTAAAGGCGGCGCGGGCTTTATCCGGTCATGCCGGCGCGGAAATATTTTTAGACAAAAAAATACCACATCAGGCGGGAATGGGCGGGGGCAGCGCGGACGCGGCGGCGGCTTTAAATGCATTAAACATTTTGTTGAAGATTAACCTGCCGGAGCCGGAACTGGCAGAAAAGGCCGCGTGTCTGGGAGCGGATGTCGCTTTTAACTTAAAAGGCGGCACGGCAATAGGAACGGGCAGGGGAGAGAAGTTAAAGTTTTATAAAAATACCAAAATCTACAAGCTGGTTATTGTTAAGCCGGATAAAGGCGTTCCGACAAAACGGGCTTATGAAGAATTTGATAAGTTAAATTTACCCGCAGAATCTGAAAAGAAGGTGTTAAAATCCGCCGGAAAGCTTATAAAAGCCCTGCGGGCAGGCGATCTTGAGGCAATTAAAAAATACGCGGTTAATGATTTTGAGAAAGTCATCTATCCCGGGTATCCGGGCATTAAAAAAATAAGGGATGAAATGATCGGAAAAGGCGCCGTTATTTCTCTTCTTTGCGGGTCCGGGTCCGCGGTTTTCGGATTATTTAAAACTTCTTATATGCAGAACAGGGCATATAGTTATTTTAAACGAAAGAAGAATATAAGGGTTTATAAAGCAAGAACATTAGGATAAAAGGGAGATTGTTATGAAAAAAATATTCTGGGTATTGCTGGCAGTATTGTTTTTTATTATATATTTCGGGAAGAAAATAGTTGATTTTCTTGTTGAATGGATATGGTTTATATCTGTGGGATACCAGGACGTGTTATATAAAGTTGTTTTTACAAGAATTTTCTTATTCTTAATATTTGCCGTTATATTCTTCCTCATACTTTACCTTAATATATATATGGCAAACAGATTAAAGCCCAAGATAGCGGATTTAAATATAGATCCGCTGGAGAATTTTTTAAGAAATACACGCATAAAAAAGTTCAGCAGTCTTTTTATAATCCTTGCCGCGGCGCTCTTATCCCTTCTTTTTGCTTATGAGGTAAGCCTCAGGTGGGAGATGTTCCTGCAGTTTTTTAATGCGGTGGGATTCGGAAAGACCGACCCCGTATTTTCAAAGGATATCGGATTTTATATATTTAAGCTCCCTCTTATTAAGTATCTTTACGGCTGGATTATGTTTCTGCTCTTTGTAAATATTATTACGGCGGGTTTTATTTATTTTTCCTCAAGAGCCCTGCAGTATATAGGGAAAGAAGTTTATTTCACCAAAGCGGCCAAAGCCCATATTTTTATTCTGCTGGCGCTTCTTCTTGCGTTAAAAGGACTGGGATACCGCCTTAATATGTATGATCTTCTGTATTCCACAAAAGGAGTTGTTTTCGGCGCCACATATATTGATATATACGGATACCTGCCGCTGTTTTATATACTCGAAGTAGCGGCATTTATATGCGCGGCCGTTGCCGTTGTAAGCATTTTTGTAAAGAACTGGAAAATACTCGCAGGGAGCATTATTGTTTTTATTGCGGTATCGCTCTTGGGTACCGTGTATCCGACGGTATTGCAGAAGCTTGTGGTTAAGCCGAATGAGATAGACAAGGAAACTAAGTTTATAGAATACAGCATAAAGCACACAAGGGACGCATATAAACTTAACACGATAAAAGAAAGAGACTTTCCTTCCATCCAGGATATAACGTATAAAGATATACAGGACAACAATGCCACGATAAAAAACGTAAGGCTCTGGGATCATAAACCCATCCTTGCCACCTATGAACAGCTTCAGGAGATAAGACAGTATTATAAATTCAGCGATGTTGATAATGACAGATACTACATAAACGGGCAGTATACCCAGACAATGCTCAGCCCGCGCGAGATTTCATATAATGAACTTGAGAGTCGCGAATGGATTAACGAGCATCTTGTTTACACTCACGGTTACGGATTCTGTATGGGCCCCGTTAACAAAGCAACTCCCGAGGGTCTCCCCGATTTCTTTGTGAAAGATATACCGCCGGTAACCCTGGATGATATAAATATCACGCGTCCCGAGATATATTTCGGGGAGCTTTCAAACGAATACAGCTTTGTAAACACAAAAAATGACAAGGGAGAATCTCCCGAATTTGATTATCCTTCGGGCAATAAAAATATTTTTTGCGAGTATAAAGGTGACGGGCAGATAAAAGTCGGATCCATATTAAGGAAGCTGTTGTTTGCCTTGAAGTTTTCCCAGTCTAATATATTTTTCTCTGATTCAATAACAAATGACAGCAAGCTTATGTATCATAAAAAGGTATATAACAGAGTGAAAAAATGTGCTCCGCTGGTTTATTTTGACAACAATGATATTTACATGGTTGTGGGCAAAGACGGCAAACTTTACTGGATAGTTGAAGGGTTTACTGTTTCCGGTGATTATCCTTATTCGCGGCCGGCCGAATTTATAGGCAGTTATTACGGTAATTACATAAGGAATTCCGTTAAGGCGGTTGTTGACGCCTATACCGGAAAAATAGATTATTATGTAAGCGACCCTGATGATCCTATTATAAAAGTTCAGAGCAAAATCTTCCCGGGCGCATTTAAAGAGCTTTCCCGGATGCCGGATCACTTAAAGGCGCATCTAAGATATCCCGTCAAGCTCTTTAAGATCCAGGCTGAAGTTTATTCCCTGTACCACATGACAGACCCGCAGGTATTTTATAATAAAGAAGATCTCTGGAGAATCTCAAGAACATCTTCCGGCGGTGACGGCAACGGGTCCATGGAGCCGTATTATACGATTTTGAAATTTCCCAATGCCACCCAAGAAGAGTTTATCTTAATGATACCGTTTTCTCCGGTAAATAAGAATAATATGATTGCGTGGATGGCCGCAAGGTGTGATTTCCCGCATTACGGCGGAATAGTTACTTACAGGTTCCCCAAAAAGAAGCTTATTTACGGTCCCAGCCAGATTGACGCGAGAATTGACCAGAATCCCGATATATCAAAGCAGCTCACCCTGTGGGGGCAGGGCGGTTCGCGCGTTCAGAGGGGGTCACTGCTTGTTATACCCATAGAAGAATCCTTGCTCTATATCGAACCTCTCTACCTTTCCGCGGAAAAGGGCCAGCTCCCGGAACTTAAGAGAATAATTGTTTCCTATAAAGATAATGTCGTAATGGAGGACAATCTTGAAGAGGCCTTAAGGCAGATATTTAAGGGGATAAAGGCATCTCCTGTAAAAACCGTAAGAATTAAGGCTGTTGATGAAGAAATAGAAAGCTCCGCGGCGAAGGAGCCTGATTCGGTAAAGGACTTAATAAATAAAGCTTCAGATACATATAATGCCGCGGTAAACGCACAGAAAGACGGGAACTGGGCTTTATACGGAAATAAAATAAATGAACTTAAAGATATACTGAAAGAATTAAAGCAGAAATCAGGTAAATAATATACGGGGAATTAATGATAAGGGAATCTAACAACAAAAAGATTAACTATATACTTTTAGTCCTTTTAATTATATTCTGGCTGGTTGTGGTTTTGTCTAAATTTAATATTGATTTTGACAGACCTGTTCAGGATAAAGCAGGCAGGGAATTGAAGCTCGCGGAAGTGTTTTTAAAATGCGCATGGGCGATCCCCGATAACGATCCCGCCTTTGCGAATGTCCGGACGGATTTTCTGGAAACATCCTTAAGTTTATATAAACAGGCTTTTTTGAATAATCCTTCAGACACGGATATTTTATCAAGCTGTGCGGTTATAACGTATGAGCTGAAAAAAACTAAAGAACCCCAAATTTATATTAATAAAATAAAAAAGCGCGGGGAAGCCGAAAAAGCAAGCCTGCTTGAATCTGTTCTTATAAAAAAAGAAAAGTTTCCTGCAAATAAAATTAATTCAACGGAAGAGCGTATTGAAGCCTTATTTTCCAGGAATGCGGCTTCGGTGCTTCTCTATAACTTTTATGATACTAACGGTTTTGCGAAAGAAAGAAATCTGATTGATTATAAAAATGAAAACGAGGGAAGAAGTCTTCTCGTAAAGATATCTCTTCTGGGCCTGTCCGTTATGCTTGTATTTTCGCTCGGTACCATATTTATGCTTCTTTTTGCGTTTAAACTTTATAAAAACCCGAGACTTCTCAAAGAAAAGCTTAACGAGGAAATATCTTTAAGAAAAGCCTTCCTTATATTCATATTATGGGATTTTCTCCATATAGGCGCGGGTCTTGCCCTTTATGTTATGGGATTAAAGAGCATAACTATTATTAATATCGTTGCGGTTTATGCCGTAATATCGTTTTTTGTGCTGTTTCTAATTTTCAAATCTATGGGGATACAGTTTCTGCAGACAGAAGGCGGTCTTTTCAGGGATATTTTGTGGGGGTTCGGCGGTTACTGCGCGATTCTTCCGGTTATGCTTGCCGCCGCGATTGTAAACTATATTATTTTCAGCGGTATGGATATATCATCTAACCCTGTTTTTAAACTCATGGGAGGCAATAATACCCCTCTGGATAATATACTGCTTTTTCTTATGGTTGTAATCCTGGGTCCTCTGGTAGAAGAGATAGTTTTCAGGGGCTGTTTGTTTACCGCGTTCAGGAAGCATTTCGGTTTTGTGTTTTCACTTTTCCTCGTCTCTTTCCTTTTTGCGTTTATACACGGGGACTTGTTTGCTTTAATACCTATTTTCTGCATAGGTTTTATTCTGGGTATTGTTTATGAATACACAGGCAGTGTAAGGGCAAGTTTTGTAACACATGCATTATGGAATTTAAATACATTTATAATTTTTATGCTGTTTTTAAAGTAGCTAAAGAATCGGTCAAGGAGGGCTTATGAAAAGAATTGCTATCTCAACAGGCGGGGGAGATTGCCCCGGTTTAAACGCGGTTATAAGGGCGGTATTTAAAACGGCGCATATAAAATATAAGGCTGAGGTTCTTGGCATAGAGGACGGGTTTGACGGATTGATTAAGCCGGACAAGATACGGAAACTGACCCCGCATGATGTATCAGGCATAATATCGGAAGGCGGGACCATACTCGGCACGACAAACCGTGGAAATCCTTTTTCCTACAGGGTTGTAAAGGGGGATAAAGTTGAGAGACACGATTATTCAAAACGTGTTATAAACAAACTTAAAGAATTAAAAGTAGATTGCATGGTTGTTATTGGCGGAGACGGTACCTTAAAAATAGCCAAAGAATTTTTTGATCTCGGGGTTAATGTTGTGGGTGTCCCTAAAACCATTGATAATGATCTGGATTTTACGGATGTAACCTTCGGTTTTGATACCGCGGTAAATACCGCCATGGAGGCAATCGACAGGATAAGAACAACGGGTGAGAGCCATCACAGGGTTATGGTTGTTGAAGTAATGGGAAGAGAAGCGGGGTGGATAGCCCTGCATTCAGGCATATCCGGCGGGGCAAGCGTAATTCTTATTCCGGAGATACCTTTTGAGATTGATAAAGTCTGTGAGCATATAAAACAGAGGCACAGGCAGGGCCTTACATCAAGTATAGTCGTTGTATCAGAGGGAGCCTACCCTAAGAGCGGCAAAAGAGTATATAAGCCCGGCGCAGGGGATCCGGGGGCAAATAAAGTGCTTGGCGGTATCGGTGAAAGAGTGGGGAATAAAATAGAGGCTATTACCAGGTTTGAGACCCGCACTACCGTTCTGGGACATATTCAGCGCGGCGGTTCGCCTTCGGCAAGAGATAGGACTCTTGGAACAATATTCGGCGCCATGGCCGTTGAGCTTGCGGCAAAAAAAGATTACGGCAAGATGGTAGCAATTCATAAAGGAGAATTTACATCAGCATCGCTTGCTGTTGCTGTCGGCAAATTAAAGCTTGTAAGGTCGGATAATCCAATGCTTCTGGCATCAAGAAGTATAGGTGTAGAATTCGGGGATTAAATTTAAGAGATTATAAATAATAAAAACGCCCGCGCGATGCGGGCATTTTTATTATTTATTTACTTATTTGTATATTTGTAAGGCATTATTATTCCTCGGTTTTGTCTTCTTCTTTTGCTTCTTTCCTTGGTTTTTTATCTTCTTTACCCGGGTTTTTGGCTTTTTCTAATTTATATTTCGCGTAAGAGTTCTGGGGATTTATTTTTAATGCCTGTTCAAAAGCCGATACCGCCGCCGGGTAATTTTTTTCTTTTAAGTAAATATCCCCGATTAGCTGGGGTGAATAATAGCCCTGGGTAACTCCCAGGGGATCAAGCTCTGAACATTTACTCAGATAACTTATAGATTCATTGTATTGGCCCAGATCATAGAATGACGATCCTATATAATAGTATGCATCGGGATAATTGGGAACAAGCTCTGCTATTTTCTGGAAGTATATTAATGCTTCATCGGGTTTTTTATCGTCAACAAGAAGAATATTGCCGATAAATTCCGCGGCTACAACATCGTTCGGGTTTAGCTGAAACGCCTTGTAGAAATAAGCTTTGGCTCTCGGTATCATTCTCTTCTGGTAGTAGACAAGACCCAGTCCTGTGTAAGCGGATCCGAGCTTGGGGTCAAGTTTCAGCGCTTTTTTAAACTGTTCAATGGCTTCTACTTCAAAGCTGGAGTTAATAAGGCTTCTGGCGAAATACGCCATGCCCAGGTTTGATATTGCCAGTGCGTCATCAGGTTTTGCCATGACTTCCTGCTCAAATTTATTTGAGATAGCCGAGAGGTTTTTCTCTTTCTCATAGCAGTCAAGAACATAAAGTACGGCAAGGTTGTCATACGGGTTTTCAACCAGGGATGCTTCAAATTTCTGGGCAGCCGCATTCCAGTCTCTCTGGTAGAAGAGCTGGATGCCTTCATCCATGTTGGAAGCAGAAGCTCCAGGGCTGAGCATGTATATTGCCGCAGCCAGCAGAACTAAAACCAGAGCCGTGTTTTTAATCATTTTTAATTTCATAGATACTCCTAAAGTAATTCTTAATTTATAATAAGTATTATAGTATTATAAAGCTTTTTTCTAGTCATTTCAAGTAAATCCCTTTAAAATATTAAGTAGCATTTTTAAAAGGATTATTTCAAGCCGCAGAATTTCCTCCATAGGACGATGACTTTTTTGACATAATTCTGCGTTTCCTTATACGGCGGTATACCGTTATATTTTATAACAGCCCCGTATCCGGCGTTATAAGCGGCAAGGGTGTTGTGTACCCTCTGCTTATAGGGCAGGTGGCCGAACCTGTCATAGTTCAGTTTCAGGAGCCTTACCATAAGAGCTATATTTTCATTGGGCGTGAACGGCCGGGTTACTCCGTGGGCTTTCAGGTTCTCGGGCATGATCTGGCCCAGTCCCATTGCTCCCGCGGGGGATATGGCTTTAGGGTTAAATGTGGATTCAATGGCTATTACTGCCATCACAAATCTCGGGTCTAACCGGTGCTGGTAGCTCCGGTAGATTACATTACTCACGATATCGGCAACTTCGTTCTGGGATAGTGAGGGATTATAATATTTTACCGTTGTGTAATACGCGTTCCACACCGAAGAGGCATTATTTTTTTCTTCCGCGTGACAATTATAGATACAACCGGAAAAAAGGACAAGCAGTATTAAGATTAAAAAAACTATCCTTTTTGTATTCATAAATCACCTGTAAGTTTTTTGTAAAATTCCGGACGCCTGTCTTTAAAAGCGTCATTATGCCCCAGCATTTTTTTATTATCGCTTAATGCAGGGTTAATATCACAGACCTTTAATGATTCTTCTCGCTCCCCCGCAGAGAGAAGTCTTTTTCCGTCAGGAGACACGACCTGGCTCCTGCCTATATATGTCAGGGACTTTTCTTCTCTTTTTTCGGTTCCTGTCCTGTTTGCGGTAATTGAGAAGACTTTATTCTCAAGAGATCTTGTTATCATGGCATCGGGACAGTTCGGGAGAACCAGGTTCGCCGGTTGGCATATTATCTGCGCGCCTTCTAAAGCCAGGGTTCTTGCCGCTTCCGGAAAATACCAGTCAAAACATATCATTATACCTATGCGCGCCATACCTGTATCATAAACCTTAAAAGGCTTGTCCCCGGGAGAGAAATATAATTTTTCCTCGTTAAAAAGATGTATTTTCCTGTAAGTATCAATATATCCGCCCGGTCCTACAAGTACGGCGCTGTTATAGAATTTATCTTTACATACTTCGGGCAGGCCTGCCGCTATATGGCAGTTCTTTTCCCGCGCCAGGCGTATAAGCGCTTCTGTTGTGGGGCCTCCGGGTATATTTTCAGAAAGATTTGCTACCTCCTCTTTGCTTAAGAAAAGATAACCGGTATTAAAAAACTCGGGCAGCACGATAAGATCCGCTTCTGTTTTTTCAAAAGTTTTTTTTACCTTATTGATATTTTCCTGTTTTTTCCCGAACTCCGGGTTAAACTGATAAAATCCGACTTTCATTGGGTTAAACCTTTCTTTAACGAAGGCTTGCTATTAATCTTATTAATTATATAATATACTTAAGAAAAAGGGAAGGAATTTAACTTAATATATATAAATAATAAAAAAAACTATTATTTTAAATTTTAATTATAACAAAGGAAGAAATGTACTATGTATTTGAAGAAATTATCAATATTAGGTTTTAAAACATTCGCAGATAAAACTACGCTGGAGTTTGCTCCGGGCATTACATGTATAGTCGGACCCAACGGCGGAGGAAAGAGCAATATCGCGGACTCGGTCCGTTTTTGTTTGGGAGAACAGAGCACAAAAAGTCTCCGCGCGCAGCGCCTTGAAGAAGTTATATTCGCGGGCTCTGCCGTAAGAAAACTTCTCGGCATGGGTGAAGTGGAGATGCTTTTTGATAACTCGGATAAGACCCTGCCCATAGAGTTTGCGGAGATTGATATAAAGCGCAGGATCTTCAGGGAAGGCGAGAACCAGTTTTTTATAAATAAATCACAGACCCGCTTAAAAGACATTCAAGAACTTTTTATGGGTACGGGCATAGGTTCCGGCGGCCTTGCTTTTTTAAGCCAGAACGAGGCGGATCTTGTTCTTTCCAGCTCAGAAAACCGCAGGATGATTATTGAAGAGGTAGCGGGCACGAATAAGTATAAATTCAGGAAAAAAGAAGCCGCGAGAAAACTTGCCCATACCGATTTGAATTTGTCCCGCCTTCACGATATTTTAAACGAAGTTAACAACCAGTTGAAATCACTGGAATCCCAGGTCAGAAAATTCAGGAGATATAATAAATACAAGGTAATGCTTACCGAGCTGGAAAGGGAATTTTTACTTGCTAAAATTAAGAAGCTTGACGAGGACTACCAGCCCATAAACGATGAGATAGAAAAGGTCAAAAAGCAGGAAGACGACCTGGCCTGCAAGTTAAGACAGCTTGAGGAAGTAAAAGATTCGCAGAATAAGCTTCTATGGGAGAACGAAGAAAAGCTTAATAACATGGAAGAAACCATAACGCAGACGCGTCTCCAGAAGCAGAAGCAGAACGATTTTAAAGAATTAATAGAAGAAAGAATTACCAACTATATAGACGGCCAGAACCAGCTCTTGAAAGAGATTGAGAATATAAAGCATCTGGAAGATACGGGTAATTTAAAAATAGGCGAGTATAAAAGTCTTATCGAGCAGTGCATAAAAGAACAGGAAAAGATAGAAGCCGGTCTCAAAGAAGAGATAGAATGCGAAAAAAAGATGAAGCAGGAAAGAGGTCTTCCAAACGCGGTTTTGAGCGAAAGATACCAGAATATTATAAGCGAAGTTTCGCATCTTAAAGGGCAGGTAAGCTCCATAACGGAAAAGCTCAAATACGCCGGACAGGAAATCTACAGGCTTTCCGGGCGTTTTGAAGAGTTAAAATTAAAACTTGACGGATGCGCCAGAACGGCAACCAAAAATGCGGCTTCAAAAACAAGAATTGAAGATGCGCTTGACGCGAACAAAAAAATACTGGCAGGACTGGAGAATGTTTATTTAAACGAATGGGAAAAAATCTGTTATCTTAACAGCCAGGAAACGGAAATTAATAAGGAAATCGGCGCTTTAAGCGCCAGGGGCGAGCTGTTAAAGAAGCTTGAGCATGATGTAAATTACAGAAGAGGCGCAAGCAAAAAGATTTTAGAGAGCAAAGAAACAATTCCCGGGATTCTGGGCCTTCTGACCCATGCCATAAATTTTCCGGAAAAGCTGGCGTTTGCCGTAGAGTCATTGCTCCGCTTCCACATGGAAGACGTGATAGTTGAAACAGAATCCAGCGCTATAGACTGTATTAATTACCTGAAAGATACAAAAGGCGGCTTTGTAACCTGCTGGCCGTGCGACGGGACTGATTACCAGCTTGATTTTAAGGCGCAGGTTTCGTTTGATGAAGGAATTACTGGGTGGGCCTCTGATCTTATCCAGGTTGAATTAAAGTATGAAAAAATATTTAAGTCGCTGCTTCACAATGTTTTAGTGGTTAATGATATAAATACGGCCAAGAAGCTGAGGTCATTTTTCAAATCAAAAGGCGCCCCCGTTACCATTGTAACCCTGTCAGGCGATATATTTATGCCTAACGGAGCAATACGCGGCGGAGCTCAGGGCGAACAACCCCTTATTGTTTCATGGGATAAAGAATATGATAAAATAAGCAGGTCGCTTGAGGACGCGAAAGCCCGGCTCCAGACCGCGGCTAAAGAAAAAGCCGACCTTGAAGACAACCGCCTTAGAACAGACCGTATAATAAAAGAGAAAGAAAGAATCTGCACTGACCTTACATCCAAACTTAACGGCCTTGAAGCAAAAGAAAAGTTTTTAATTAACCAGCTTAACGCCATGGAGATTGAACAGAGCCAGATAAGCGACCAGCTTTCTGATTTAAAAACCGAGGAAGTTCTTCTTAAGGATACTCTCGGCAAGTTTGAACAGGACCTCATAACAAAAGAACAGGAACATATCCTTGTGGAAACAAGCTTTAGAGACCAAAAAGATGTATCAAGCCAGATAGACGGCGATTTGGAAAGAGTGCGTTCCCGCATAGAGGAGCTTCTGGTAAGACAGGCTCAGATGAAGCAGAAAGAAACGGACCTGAACGAGAAAATAGAGATATTTACAAAACAGAACTCAGAAGCCGGGCAGAGATTAAGCGATATAGACGAACAGACGGAAGTTTTAAAAGAAAAAGCGGAACAGTCCATGCAGACGAAAATAAATATAGAGAAAGAGCTGGAAACAATATCTGAAAATATGGAAAAACTTCTGCAGGAGAAAGAAATTCTTTCAGGGGAGACAGCTTCCGTTGAGAAACAGTATAAAGAAACGCTTTCAAGCATAAACAGCACAAAAGAGGAAAAAGATAACTACCATGATCAGTACTATAAGCTTGAGATGAAAAAAGTTGAATATGAAACCAAGTACTCCGATTATAAGAGCCAGCTGTTAAATTATAATATAAATTTTGAGGAAGTTGACTGGGAATCAGTCCGGATTCCGGATTTTACGGCTCTTGATAAGCAGATAAACAGGCTGAAAAACTTTGTTAATAATTTTGGCGGTGTTAACCTTGCTGCGGAAGAAGATTACAAGCAGTTTAAAGAAAGACAGGAGTTTCTATCACAGCAGATACAGGACCTTGAAAATGCCAAAGAATCTCTCCTTAAAGCGATAAAAGAGTATGATGAAAACTGCATAGTTAAATTTAAAGAGACATTTGCCGCTGTTGCCGAAAAGTTTAAAGAGATTTTTACGGAAGTATTCAGGGGGGGGACAGCTTCGCTTGTTTTGACAAATGAAGAAGATATTCTGGAAAGCGGCGTTGATATAAAAGCGCAACCACCGGGCAAAAGACTGCAGAATATATCTCTTCTTTCTGGAGGCGAGAAATCCTTAACTTCTGTCGCGTTTTTATTCGCGCTGCTTGAAGTGCGCAGAACCCCGTTTATCATTATGGACGAGCTTGACGCGCCCCTGGATGATTCAAATATTGTAAGGGTTGCGGATCTTATAAAAAGATACAGTAAAGAATCCCAGTTTATAATAATCACCCATAACAGAAAAACCATGGAAGTGGCCGATATGCTTTACGGGGTGACAATGGAAGAGCAGGGTGTCTCAAAAATACTGGCAGTGCGGCTTGAAGAAGCTCAGGAAGAGTACTCTTATTCCGAGGGAAAAGAAACGGCATCGGTTAATTAGAAAAAGAAAAGGTGTTTTATGAAACCTGTATTTTTTATAGAACTTGACAGGCAGCTGTACTTGCCGGGAGAAGAGATAACCGGCAAAGTTGTTCTTGATTCTCCCGGTTTTATAAAAATTGACAACATACGTATTTCTTTTAAGGGAACCGAGGTTCTGGGGACAAAGAATTTCTGGTATATGTTCAGTGTCCCCATAGTGGATGAAGAGAGGGCTCTTTATGCCACAAATAAAGAAAAAGAAGATGTGGCGGTAAAGTCGGGAGAATACCCCTTTGGTTTTACCGTACCCTCAAACAGCCCACCTTCTTTTAAAAGCGCTGATTTCGGATGCGAGTATATTTTAAACGCGAGACTGGATCTGGGGCTCGGCAAGCATATATCCGCAAAAAATCATATAACGGTTGTGCCGAACGCGGCTATGTATCCTAAAAATTACGAAGTGGAATTCGGCGTAAGCAATAATGATATTCTTTTCAGATGTTTTCTGGAAAAAGAATATTTCTTCACTGGCGATAATTTAAGGGGCAATTACCACATTGAATATCCGGCAGATAATCCCCTGCGCAGTATTGAATTTAAGATTGAGGCGGAAGGAGTCTCGCTGGACAAAGACTTTCCTTTTACGGAGAAGATATGGGAAAGCATGAAAGCTATTGATATAAAACCAGGAGTCACCCAGTCATCCGGAGATAATTTCTTTTTTGCAATTCCCGATACCGCGCCTCCTTCGGGCTTATGGAATACTTTCAGGGTTTACTGGACAGTAAGCGCGAAGGTGACCCTTTCCCGCGGCGAGTCATATACGGCGAAGGCGTATTTTGACGTATTTAAATTTTATGATAAATTCTGGGAAGAGGTAGAAAGCCCCCAAAAATAAACGGAGATACTTATATGGAAAGGTTTATAGAAAAGGCAAGCCGGAAATTCGTCCTGCTTGTCAGCTTATACGATAATGATCCCAAACTTGCCGAGATTGCGCAGGGCTGCGGCGCGGATGCCGTTAAGGTCCACATAAACGTACTTCACCACGCGAGCAAGACCAATTTTAAGTCATGGCCTGAAGAAAAAAAGAAGATTACGGAGATTGTTAAAAATGTAAATATACCCGCGGGCATAGTCCCCGGCGGGGAGGATAAGGTTGCATCATATGAAGAGATGCTGGAGATTGAGGCCGCCGGTTTTGATTTCTGGGATATATTCGCCCATCACGCACCATCTTATCTTTTTAATTTAAAGAACATGTCAAAAATGATGGCTGTAAATTATCAATATAATCTTGATTGCCTTCCCGAGCTTGAAGATCTGGGAGTGGAAATTCTGGAAACTTCCATAATAAATCCCGATGAGTACGGAAGGTTATTATCCGCTAAAGACCTAAGTTATTACAAGTACCTTATTAAAAAAATATCCATACCCGCGGTTGTGCCCACACAGCGAGGCATAAAACCCGGGGAGCTTGATTATCTTATGCAGGCAGGCGCCCAGGGAATAGGCATAGGGGCTGTTGTAACGGGAAAAGATTACGATACTTATGAAAAGACCGTTAGAAGTTTTGCTCAAAAAATTAAGGAGCTGAATGATATTTATGAAAAAATTTAAAACTGTTTTTGTGTCTTTTGTAATCATTGTTTTGATGTTTTCTTTTTTAATTACTTTAATATCGTGCAAAAAGAAAGACGGCAAGCAGACTTTAACGGTATGGACCGCGTTAGAACAGAAAGAGCTTGAAACTCTTAAAGAAATAACACGGGACTTTGCGAAAAAAGAAGACATAAATGTTGTTGTTACTCAGATTCCCATGGCGGATTTTGTTCTTAAATACCAGGTTGCCACTCCCGCCGGATTCGGCCCGGATGTAATAACCGCGCCACATGATATAATAGGATGTCTTTCTCTTGCGGGAATACTCTCGCCTTTATCGGAGAAAGAATTCCCCGCTTCATTAAGGAAAAAGTTTGCCCCTGTTTCGGTAAATTCGGTTACATTTGACAATAAAATATACGGCATGCCTTTTTCCATGGAATCCATAGCCATTATTTACAATAAAGACCTTGTTCCTTATGTTCCCGAAACAATGGAAGATATGGTAAATATGGCTAAAAACCTTACAAAAGACGATCAGTACGGATTTCTTTACCAGATGGACGACACGGGCAATTTTTATTTCTGCTGGCCCATATTCTCGGGGCTCGGAGCCTATATATTTAATAATGATAACGGCAAGCTTGATATAAATGATATAGGACTTGATAAAAAAGGAGCGGTTAAGGCGATAGATTATCTTAAATACTTAAGGCAGAGCGGAATAATGCCGATGTCGGTAAGAACCGACACCTCCCGTGAGTTTTTTAACAAGGGCAAAGCCGCCTTTATTATAAACGGGCCGTGGGCGCTCTCCGAGGTAAGAAAAAATAATATTAATTACGGTGTTATGCCTTTCCCGAAATTTAAAAACGGCAAACAGCCCGGTCCTTTTGTGGGAGTCTGGGCTCTTATGCTTAATCCCGAAGCCAACAACCGGAAGCTGGCATTAAAATTTATGAAATACTTTAACCAACCCGATAACCAGTTGAGAATTTTCAACGCCTCGGGAAGAATCCCGACCAGGGTTGAGTTAAATGAGGAAGTAAGCAAAAATAAAGATGCCAAAGGGTTTATGGAATCGGCAAAAGCAGGAACTCCAATTCCCAACCATCCGGCAATGAATCCTGTCTGGGATCATATGAGCAGGACAATAATAATTGTTATTGACGGCAAAGAGCCCGCGGATAAAGCTCTTGATTATGCCGTTAAAGTTATAAAAGAAGATATAAACTGCATGATAGAATAAGATTAAAATTAATTATGAGGGTATAGATTATGTTAAAAACCACATCATGGAAAGTGCCGTATTCATTTATACTCCCCGCAATGACAGTAGTTGTGTTCTGCAGCATGCTCCCGAATTTATACAGCTTTTATCTGGCATTTACCAATTACAGTTTATACCATTATACAAAATATGATTTTGTGGGCATCCAGAATTTTATAACGATCTTCACCCAGAAAGAGATTAATACTTTTATAAGGGTCTTCGGATGGACATTTGTATGGGCCATTGTTTCTGTTGCAGGCATGCTTACGATAGGGCTTGCTCTCGCGATAATGCTTAATACAAAAGGATTTAAATTAAAGAATTTTTACAGGACTCTTTTAGTTGTGCCCTGGGCGATACCCGCTTTTATATCAGTGCTTATGTGGCAGGGACTTCTCTGGCCGGATTCAGGGGTGTTGAATACCCTGCTGGGCACAAAGGTTAACTGGCTGGGGGATCCGAACCTTGCCCGGTTCTCTGTTCTTATGGTTAACATATGGCTGGGCTTCCCGTTTTTTATGACCTTATGTTTGGGAGCCCTGCAGTCAATACCGACTGATCTTTATGAAGCTGCTGGCGTTGACGGCGCTTCAAAGTTCAGCCAGTTTTTCAAAATTACGGTGCCCATACTAAGCACGACACTTCTCCCCGCTTCGGTTATGAGTTTTGCTTTTAACTTTAACCAGTTTTTAAGTATATATCTTTTAACCGCGGGACTCCCGCCCGTATCGGGAAGCCGCGCCGGGGCTACGGACATACTTGTAACTTATTCATACAAGCTGGCGTTTACATTGTTTAAATACGGTCTTGCCTGTGCATATGCGGTAATTATATTTATTGTTATAGCCCTTATATGCGGCATTAATTTTAAAGCAACGGGCACGTTTAAAGAAGCCAAATAAAGAAGGTGTGTTATGGAGAAAAGAAGCAATTCTAATATTATTGCGTTGAACATAGTTGTTCCCGTGATTGTGCTGCTTATACTCGTTCCGGCCGTACTTGTGCTTGCCGCTTCTTTCAGGGTTCAGGGAAATATTTATTCGTTAAATCTTTTCGGGTGGACGGTGGAAAATTATAAAGAGCTTCTCGGCACCACGAATTTTGTAAGGTGGATGGGAAACACCCTGTTTTTATGCGTTATGTGCAGTTTTCTGGGGGTTTTGGCGGCGGCTACGGCCGGTTACGCCTTCTCAAGGTTTAAATTTTACGGCAAGAAGACAGGCCTTATGGTTTTAATTCTCCTGCAGATGTTCCCTGCCGCAATGGCCATGGTTGCCATATTTAAGATTTTACTGACTTTGGGCAAGGCAACGGGCGGCGCCATAGGCATAAACTCTTTTACGGGCCTTATCCTTGTTTATGTGGGGGGAAGCATCCCCTTTAATACATGGCTCATAAAAAGCTTTCTTGATTCTATACCCAAAGAGATGGAGGAGTCCGCGTATATAGACGGATGCACCCCGTGGAGGACTTTCTTTAAGATAATATTTCCTTTAATGAGCCCGATATTAATAGTTGTTTCGGTATTTAATTTCATACTTCCCTACGCCGACTTTATATTCCCCAGCATTGTTCTTATGGATGAGAGTAAATACACTCTCGCGGTAGGAATGAGGGCTTTTATCCTTAATAATTTCAGCACAAACTGGGCACAGTTTGCGGCCGCTTCCGTCCTTGGCGCCATACCGATATTAGTTATATTCTTCTCGCTTCAGAGATACCTGGTTGAAGGATTAACCAAAGGAGCGGTCAAGGGATAGTTTTTGACTTTTGTCTTAAAAGATGTTATATTTTTATAAACAGAGAGCGTAAAAAGCCCTGAACAAAAGGGTTTTAAAATAGGAGGATTAAAACATGCAAGTTACAATCAAGGGAAAGAACATTGACCTTACGGAGAGTTTAAAAGATTACGCGACCAAGAAAATCGAGAAAATAAGCCGCTATTTTGATCAGATTGCATCCGCGGATATAACTTTTTCAACCGAGAGGCAGATGCACATAATAGAAGTGAATATACATGTAAACGGCGAGATTTTAAGAGGAGAAGAAAAAACCGGCGATATGTACGGATCCGTTGATAAGGTTATTGATAAGCTGGAAAAGCAAATTAAGAAAAGAAAAGAAAAAAACAGCAATAAAAAACATAAAGTTAAATCATTAAAAGAAGTACCCTTAAAAGCAGAAGAAGCTTATTATGAAGAGGGATCAAATGAGCTTGACCCCCAGATCTTAAAAGTTAAAAGATTTGACCTTGGCAAACCCATGACAGTCTCTGAAGCCATAAAAGAATCCGAGGCATTGGGATACGATTTCTTCGTGTTTTTAAATGCCGAAAATTTACGTGTTAACGTGGTTTATGAAAGAAAACAGGGATTCGGGCTTATTGACCCAGTTGTATAGTAAAAAGATATTAGGAAAAAACAAAAAAACAAAAGAATAGTAATTAGAAAATAATAATAAGATAGGGGTTTGATTAATCAAACCCCTATAAAATTTATACAGGACAAGAATGGATGAAAAAACTTACCCTTTTAAACCTCCACGGCAGTTTTAAATACAATACCGATATTGAACATTTCTTTGTTAACGCTCTGGGAAATATTGTTAAGGATACAATATCCAAAGCGGTTAATCTAAAGGATATTGATGATTATTTTATTGTCAGTAACAATAAAAATTTTTTAGAAGATGTAAAAAAAGAGTTTCCCGTATGCACGGAATATGTAAATACCGATAAGAGATTTAATTTCGGAGAAGTTATTAAAAGATTAATTAATAAGCATAAATGGGAGAAGCTTTTCTATATAGGCGCAGGCGCCGCTCCCCTTATAACAAAAAAAGAACTGGCTTCAATCGCTCAAAAAATTAAAAAGAAAGAAAATATAATAATCGCCAATAATTTTTATTCAAGCGATTTTTTCGCGGTAAGCCCCGCGAAAAAATGGAATAAGATAAGCCCGCTCCCCGGGATGGATAATCCTTTTGCCTATAAATTAAAGCAGGCGGGGAATCTTGAAAGCATAAAGGTAAAGCCTTCTCTCGGCACTTTTCTGGATATAGACAGCCCGGTAGATCTTACGATTTTAAAGATGCATCCCGAAAAAGGAAAATTTATTAAGGAATTTTTAGATAAGTATGATCTGCCAATAAAGAAAATTAAAAAAACCCTACCGTTTTTTTATGATCCTTTCTCCGAGGTATTTATATCAGGCAGGATAGGCTCTATAATCCCTAATTTCCTTATACAGAAAGCAAAATGCAGGTTCCGTCTTTTATCGGAAGAATGCGGCATGAGAGCATGGGGCAGGGAATCAAGGGGCGAAGTATTCTCTTACTTAGGTGAGCTAATAGAAAAGATAGGTTTTGGAAAGTTTTTTAAATTCCTGTCCAAGACCTCCAAAGCCGCTTTTATTGACACAAGGGTGCTGTTCGCGCATAAGAAATTAAAAGTATCAAGAGCGGACAGGTTTTATTCCGATATGGGAGAATATAATAAAATAAAAGAAAAGTATGCAAAAGAGCTGACTTATGAAGCGGAAATGGCCGGTATCCCGGTTGTATTAGGGGGCCATTCTCTCATAAGCGGCGGATTGTACACTTTAATAGAATCAGGAGAGCTATTATGATGGAAAAATGCAAAAAATGCCACGGCAAAGGAAGAATAAAATGTGATTACTGTACCAGTAAATCGGGAAGATCTCAACCGGAATATTTCTCCAAGAACTGTCCTCAGTGCAAAGGAAAACAGATGGTTGTCTGTCCGAAGTGCGCGGGAAAGGGACAGATAGATACTCCCGAAGCCGGGTAAGCAAGGGGATATGTTTAATGCTTGAAAAGTGTAAAAAATGCAAGGGCAGCGGAAAAACGGACTGCTATTACTGTAAAGACCTGCCTGAAAAAGAAAAGAAATCCTGCCCCCAGTGCAAGGGGAAGAAGATAATCCTTTGCCCCTCCTGCGGGGGAACAGGGATTGTTGATATGCCTGATATTGTTTAAAAGAGATTATTTCATTACTGCGAATACGCCTGTTTCTATTGACGGAGGCCCTCCGGAGAGCAGGGATTCAATCTCTACATGGCCTACAAGTGCGGGTTTCCCCAAGCATTCCATGGGGTAAAGGGTAAATTTGTATTCTTTTACATTCGCGACATTTACCGTAAATTCAATACAGTTTCCGTTTTCTTTAACTTTACCGGTAAAGGGTATTTCATGCATTTTTTCGTAATCAGCAGGCAGGCGCGCTTCCTGCAGGATGCTCCAGTCTATACCGATTACGCCCTCTACCGTTTTTGAATTAATCTTTTTAATTGTAATATAATCTGTTTTCCAGCGGGTAACCCCGTTTATTTTTAAGCTGTAAGTTCCGGTAGATTTTGTCTGGGCATTAACGGAAGTTATAACCTGAATAAGGAAAAAAGATAGCAATAAGAAAAAAGCAAGTATTTTTGCGGGTTTTTTAAAATTTAAAAACATCTATTCCTCCTTTAAATTAAGGTTTGTTTATTAAGTCATAAAGAGCATTTGCGGATTTTCTATCTACACCTCTTAAATAACCGTATACTTCTAATGCCGCTTCTTTATCTCCCAGATTAAGGTAGGCAACCCCGAGTGAATATAGCGCCTCAGGATTGTTTTTATATATTTCAATTGCTTTAAGGAAGTATTTTATAGCTGTTTCATTGTCTCCTGACTGCATTAAGCATAATCCCGCGCCCGTATATGCCAGGTCATAGTACGGGTTGGTTTCAATGGTAGCCAGGTATAAATTATAGGCTTTTTTATAATCTTTCTTATCGTAGAATATGTTGCCCATATAATAGTATGCCAGGCTGAAACCCGGATCTAATTTAATAGCTTTGGTAAAATATGTTGAGGCTGTTTCGTCCTGTTTATCCAGATAATAAAGATACCCGATGTTGTAATAAGCGCTGGGGTCATTCGGATTAACTTTAATAGCTTTATCGTAACAGTTTAATGCCTTTTTGTAATCTTTCAGTTTTTCATACGCCAGCCCCATATTATTCATAAACAGGGTATTTGTGGGTTTCTGCCGGAGGGCTTTTTCGTAATAATCAATGGCATCGTAATATCTCTGAGTTTCGTAATAACAGAGCCCTTTGTTGTTATAGGCAGATGCCGATTCTTGGCCGGAAGGTTTTATCGCAAGACTCTTATCACAGTATTTAATGGCTTCGTTGTATTCTTTCAGTTTTATTAAGTTTGAGGCAATATAGTTATATGCCGTATAATCGTTTTTATCCAGCTGTAGAACCCTGTTCATGCAGTCGATTGAGTTTTCATATCTGCCGGTATAGTAGTAGCATACTCCTGTATAGAACCATGCATCTGCATTATCGGGATGGCTGTCTGCATATGGTTTTAGAAGAGGGAGGGCTTTCTCGTCTTCGCCTGCCATGTAATATTCAAGCGCTCTTTTATAGCTTTCATCGGTTACAAACTTCTTGTAACCCATATTAAGCAGGTATTTTACATAACCTACCGATGCGGCAAAATTTAAATTTTGCCCGGGGGCCTCTTTGGTTCCCGGTATAAAGAAGGTGGCAATGCCGATAACTTCAGAGTTATTGTTCAATACGGGACCGCCGGAGTTGCCCGGAGAGATGCTTGCGTCTATCTGGATACAGGTACCGTTTCTCTCCATATCCCTTATTGCGGTGACTATACCTCTTGTAACGGTATAATCAAAAGAGAGAGGCGCTCCTATTACAAGGACATCATCTCCCTGTTCGGGAAGCTGGTCTGCCATTGTTAGTATTTTAATACCGGTTGCCGGGGTTGCTAGTTTTAAAACTGCTATATCATAAGATTGGTCTAAGGCAATGATTTTTTTAACCCTGTATTCCTGTTTGTTGTAGGTTTTAACAATGATGGCATCGCTGCCTTCAATGACATGATAGTTTGTTACTACCTCATCATTGCTTATAAAAAAGCCGGATCCGCTGCCCAGCGGCTTCCCGTTTTTAAAGACTTCTATGACAACAGTACCGTATTTAGCGTAATTAATGATTTCTTTTACGGTTTTCGGCGCGGCATACACGCAGCTTGATGATAAAAACACCACCAGCATGATAAAAATGAGTACCTTTGAATATGTTTTTTTCATAAGTAAACCTCACTCTATAAATTGATTAATTAACATAATTCTCTTTTGAGCGTGGGTTTCCTTTTTATAATTAAATTATGGAATTAATTACTTATTCCTTAATTTTCTTTGTATTTTTTCTTTTAAAGTTTTAGCCGTTATGTAAACCGACTCAGCTTCTTTTAATGATAAATTACGACCTTCGCGACTTACCTTAAGGGAAATTTTTAGTCCGGGAATAAGTTCCGGACTACTTATTTTTGTAAAATATTTCAGTATTTTATGTTTTGTTGTAGGGACATATCCGTATAACTCCAGAAATAGTATGGCAAAATTCACCGCGGATCTTGCCAGAATATCGGATGTGTCGCAGAAGCATTTTTTGTTGCAGTGTTTTTCATGAAATCTTTTGTTCCGCCTGTAATGCCATACACCCATTTTGTAGAGCTTTACCCAGTGTTCAAACCAGCCTTTCATCCATTTCCTGCTCGGTTTTGATATGCTGTGATCCATAAGCTTATCGATAAAGCTGTTATTTTTGTACAGTACTTTTCCGTTTTTTATTGAATGGGCCATGGTGGTTGAGTTTTTAAAATGGTATAAAATTTGCTTTTTGCTGAAGCATATAACAGTTGTTTTCTCCGAAAAATCTTGTTTTATTCTGCACAGCTTTTTAAAGTTCAATCCTCTTTTTTTAATCCATACCATATCTATATCGGAATTTTTACAAAGACACTCTTCGGCACAACTCCCGATTAAAATTAATCCCAGCGTATCGGTAAATTTTTGAGGAAGAAGACGCTTTGCTTTTCTAATAGATGTTTTAAATTCTGCAGGCAGGCTTTTCATATATATAGTTTATCAGATTATATTAATATTTTGCAATACAGCAGAAAGCCCGATAACAAGCTGTTATTGAGGTGTTCTTTAAAAGAATTAATATTACATTTGCCCTGGTTGATTTTATACAGATTACTTAAGCCTCTTCTTTTTCCGCTTCAGGTAAAAAATTTAAAACTTAGTAAACATACTCCTCTGGGTAAAATCGATCCTAAATTTAGTCCTGTACGAGAAATATATACGATATTTACCTTTGAAGATACTTTTATTGATGTGCTTGGGTTATGCGATAAAGTGGTAAATGAGGGCGAGAAAATAATAACAAGTTTTTTAAAAACTTTTTAAAAATATGCGCGGATGTTTATTTGAATTTCTTTATAATTTTACTTGATTAAAGAAATAACAAATGTTACAATATGTAATAAAATGTAACCAATACAAATGAAGGAACAATTATGGAAAAAATTATAGATTCTTATACTGTAGAAGAATTGGCCGTGGCTCTTAAGCTTCATCCTTATACCGTAAGGCGTTTATGTCGGGAAAGCAAAATTCCTTGCTTTAAGCTCGGCGGGCAATGGAGATTTCGAAAAGATGATATAGATACATGGTCTAAAAATCAGATGGCGGAGAGAAAAAAATGAACAATTTTAGAGAACACGCGAATTTTATATGGAGCATCGCCGATTTATTGCGGGGCGATTATAAGCAGTCCGAATATGGCAGAGTTATTTTGCCTCTTACGGTTTTGCGGCGCCTTGATTGCGTGCTTGAACCGACCAAAAAACAAGTTTTGGATTATTTGTCTGAAAATAAAAAGTTATCGCCTGACGCCTCGGAAATGGTGTTGAAGAAAAAAGCGCATCTTTCTTTTTTTAATAAAAGCAAGTTTGATTTTCAAAAACTTACAGCCGATCCTAACGACATAGCGGGCAATCTGCGGAATTATATAAATGGTTTTTCAATGAATGCCCGCGCAATATTGGAAAATTTTAGTTTTAATGATCATATTGAACGGCTTGATAAATCTAACCTGCTATATAAGATTGTTAAGCGATTTTCGGAAATAGACCTTCACCCTGATAAAATATCCAACATTGAGATGGGTTATATTTTTGAAGAATTGATAAGAAAATTTGCCGATCTTTCCAATGAAACCGCCGGAGAACATTTTACGCCCCGCGAAGTCATACGGCTGATGGTTAATATTTTATTTTTAAACGACCGAGAAATATTGACAAGAAAAGGCATAGTGAAAACGCTTTATGATCCAGCGTGTGGAACGGGCGGCATGCTTTCCGTTGCCGAAGAGTATTTAAGGGAGCTTAATCCGGATGCCGATTTAAGGGTGTTTGGGCAAGAACTTAATCCCGAATCATACGCTATTTGCAATTCCGATATGTTGATTAAGGGACAAAATACCGATCATGTAAAATTTGGAAATTCTTTTACTCAAGACGGCTTGCCTAATGAAAAATTTGATTATATGCTCAGTAATCCACCTTTCGGCGTTGAGCGGAAAAAGATAGAAGACGAAATAAAAAAAGAACATGAAAAATTAGGATTTAACGGCCGCTTCGGCGCCGGACTTCCAAGAATTAGTGACGGATCTTTTTTATTTTTACAGCATATGATTTCAAAAATGAAATCAAAAGACGACGGCTCCCGCATAGGCATAGTATTTAACGGCTCGCCGCTTTTTTCGGGAGGAGCGGGAAGCGGCGAGAGCGAGATCAGGAAATGGATCATAGAAAATGATATGCTTGAGGCGATTATTGGGATGCCCGACCAGCTTTTTTATAATACGGGAATTTCAACTTATATATGGATTGTTACTAACCGCAAAGAAAATGACCGAAAAGGAAAAATACAACTTATTAACGCCGTTGATTTCTTTCAAAAAATGCCGCGCAGTTTGGGCAACAAGCGCAATGAAATTGGCGATCGGCATATTGAACAAATTACAAAAATTTACGGCGAATTTAAAGAAAATGAATATTGTAAAATATTTTCCAACGAATATTTCGGTTATACGCGCGTGACCGTAGAGCGGACGCTTCGGCTTAATTTTCAAGCGGCAATAGAACGCATAGAGCGGCTGGAATCCGAAGCGGCGTTTAAAAATTTATCTAAATCAAGCAAAAAAGGCCGGAACGGACTGGAAGAATCTGAAGGGAGAGAAAATCTTCAACAACAAATAAAAGAGATTCTTTCGGGTTTAGATTCCTCAGTTGTGTATAAAAGCAGAGATGAGTTTACGCGAATTTTAGAGGCGGCGTTTAAGAGGGAAGGAATAATCCTGAAAGCGCCGGTTTTAAAGGCGATTCTTAAATGTCTTTCGGAAAGAGACGAAACGGCGGAAATTTGCATGGATAAAGATGACAAAATTGAGCCGGATGCTGACTTAAGAGATTGCGAAAATGTTCCGCTTATGGAAGATATTGAAGAATATTTTAAAAGAGAAGTTCTGCCCCATGTGTTTGACGCGTGGATGGACAGAAGCAAAGACAAAATTGGTTATGAAATTAATTTTACCAAGGAATTTTATAAATATAAGCCGTTAAGAACGCTTAAGGAAATCCGCAAAGATATACTTGCTCTTGAAAAAGAAACTGAAGGGTTATTAACGGAGGTACTTAAATGAAAAAAAAGAAATCCTCTTTGTCGGTTATAGATAGAAAAGACGCGCCTTTACTGTCAAAAGAATATGTACGGTTTCTTAATAATAATAAAGAAAAAATTATTTCATCGCGTATCAGGGCGGCTAGCGCCGCAAACAGGGTGTTGCTTGCCTTATATTGGAATATTGGGCGTGAAATTGTTAGCAGGCAGGAACGGCTAGGATGGGGTGAATCAATAATTGAAAGGTTGTCTTCGGATATTAAGAAAGAGTTTTCTGATATTGAAGGTTTTTCTACGCGCAACCTTTGGAGAATGAAAGCGTTTTATAACGCATATCGCGAAGAAGTGCCGCAATCTGCGGCAGAATCATTTGAATTTCTGCCACAAGTTGTGGCAGAAATTCCATGGGGGCATCACGCTTTATTGTTGGAAAAAGTTAAAAATGAAAAAATTCGAATATGGTACGCTCAAAAAACCCTTGAATATGGATGGAGCCGCGATGTAATGTGGCATCAAATAGAAACAAGCTTATGCCAGCGTCAAGGCAAAGCCCTCACCAATTTTAAACATACTCTCCCGCCGCTAAAATCTGATTTAGCTAAACAGGCGCTTAAAGACCCTTATCTTTTTAATTTTCTTTCTTTGGATAAGGAATACAGAGAAAAAGAACTTGAAAATGCGCTCATTGAAAATATCGAGCAATTTTTACTTGAGTTAGGCGCCGGTTTCTGTCTGGTTGGAAGGCAGGTGCGTTTGAAGGTCGGACAAGAGGATTTTTATATAGATTTACTATTTTATCATCTTAAACTTAGATGTTTTATTGTTATTGAGTTAAAAACAGAGCCCTTTAAACCTGAACATGCCGGTAAGATAAATTTTTATCTTGCCGCCGTGGATGATATAATACGCCAGCCGCAGGATAATCCAAGTATCGGATTAATACTCTGCCGCACCAAACAGGCATTGGAAGTCGAGTATGCTTTAAGGAATATAAAAACGCCCATAGGCGTTGCCGGCTGGCAGACAAAACTGGTTAAAAAACTGCCAAAACAGTACAGATCATCGCTTCCCAGCGTTAAGGAATTAGAGACGGAGTTATTTCGTAAAACAAAAAAGGAACGCAAAAAATGAAACCATATCCAGCATATAAAGATTCGGGCGTTGAGTGGATTGGGGAAATACCAAGGCATTGGGAGATGAGGAAGGTAAGCAGGGCATTTGATTATATTGGCAGTGGAACTACACCAGATACTGCAAATCGAAACTATTATAATGGCGGAACGGCTGAATGGGTTGTAACGGGAGATTTAAACGATGGATTATTAACAGAATCATCTAAAAAAATTACCGAACTGGCATTAAAAAACTTTTCAGCGCTTAAACAGTTTCCTAAAGGATCTGTTTTGATTGCTATGTATGGTGCAACGATAGGAAAAGTTGCTATTGCTGATTTTGTAGGATATTGCAACCAAGCATGTTGCGTTTTGAGCAAAAGCGATTATTGCAAAAATAAATTTGTTTTTTATTGGTTCATTGTAAGTAAACAAAATATTATTAGTCTTAGCATTGGCGGAGGTCAACCCAACATTAGTCAAGATATTATAAGGACTCTTAAAATACCTTGTCCGCCGAATAACGAACAGCGGGGAATTATAGATTATCTCGTTAAAATATCCATATATTTAAAAGGCGGTGCTAAAATGAAAAAAAATAGAAATCAATTTTGTCAAGAATGCGGGCAAGAAAAAACTTTAGAAGAAATACGTAAAACAGAATTGATTAATGTAAGGGGCGAAGAAATTCCCGTAGAAGTAATCTATTGTCATTGTAATTCATGCGCTGTGGATTTTGAAAATCTTGATGATAAAAATGATTATCTTGATCTTGCATATAGAAAATACCGTCAGCGCCATGATATGATTCAGCCGGAAGGTATTAAAAAATTAAGAAAAAAATATGAGCTAACTCAAACAGAAATGGCAAAGCTTCTTGGGTGGGGGAATGTAACTCTGGCAAGATATGAAAAAGGAGCGCTTCAGGATCATGCCCACGATAAGGCATTGAAATTCTTGACTGAACCAAGAAATGTTTACGCGCTTTTAAAGCAAAATCCGGAATCTGTTGATAAGGAAAAATATAATAAGTTGAAAAATTACTTAGTAGCCTGCATTGAAAAAGAATTTGAAAAAGATTTAATAAAAACCTCTTTTGATTATTTCGGAGACAAGTTTAGCGGGTTTTCTGCCTTTTCTTTTGAGAAATTTATTAATATGGTATTGTTTTTTTGTAAAGGAGGGATATTTAAAACGAAACTTAATAAGTTGTTGTTTTATGCCGATTTCAAGCATTTTAAGAATTGCGAGAAAAGTATTTCCGGCATCCAGTATATACATGCTGCTTATGGTCCCGTACCGAAGCTTTACAGTTTTTTACTGGCGTATTTAATTGAAAATAAATTAATTGACATTGATGAGGTTGAATTCGGCCATGATAAGCATAATAAAGAAGTTCTTGGCGAAGAATTTAATAGTATGGTTAATTCGGACCTGAACCTTTTTTCTGATTCAGAAATTCAAACCTTGATTGAAATAAAAAACTATTTTTCATCGTTTGGCAGCAAGAAAATTAGTGAGTTTTCCCATGAAGAACCAGCATATAAATTAACTCAAAACGGAGAAATGATCTCTTATGAATATGCAAAAGAGCTTAATTTGTAATGGCGTGGCAGATTGTTGTTTGGAGCAGCGCTCTGTTAATTAAAAAAGACGATACCCTATGCGCTATTTACGAGCAACCATTCCGGAAGCCCACGCATAAGGACTTGCTCGTCCATAATTATTATGGCAGGTTTTTTGTTGATATGCAAATAGAAAAATTACAAATTATGTCAGAAAAATATGAAAAAAATTCCATACGACCTAGGTCGTATCACATCCTTACCTACGGATGTCAGATGAATGAATTTGACTCCCAGGTTATAGAGCACCAGATGCAGTCCTCTGGTTTTATCCCGGAAGAGAATGTAAAAGCCGCGGATATTATTATATTTAACACATGCTGTGTAAGAGAGAATGCCGACCAGAAGGT
>JBDRKI010000053.1:0-16217 GCA_043814095.1 Armatimonadota bacterium
AAAGACAGATATGATTCTTTCACTCTAAAACAAGCAGGATGGAAACTCGATGGTAGATATCTATATATCAAAAATATTGGTAGATTCAAATTATTCCTTTCCAGAGCAATTTCCGGCACTATTAAAACTGTGACTATTCGGCGTACATCTTCCGGGAAATGGTTTGTTGCTTTTTCATGTGATGATGTTCCTGAAAGAAAACTTCCTGAATCTATTGATGAAGTGGGAATTGATGCAGGCGTTAAGAACCTTCTTGTAGATACTTGTGGTAATTTTATAGATAATCCAAAGAACTTTAGGAAATCCGAGAAAGTCTTAAGACGCAGACAAAGAGCCCTTTCCCGCAAAAAAAAGAGTTCTTATCGCAGAAGAAAAGTCCGTATAATTGTAGCGAAGACTCATGAGAAGATAGCCAATCAAAGGAAAGATTTTTGGCATAAAAAGGCCAATAGCTACATTCAGAATTTTGGCATAATATACATAGAAAATCTGAATATCAAAGGTATGGTTAGAAACAGGCATTTGAGTAAGTCTATTGCTGATTGTTCATGGGGTATGTTTTTTAATTTGCTATGCTATAAAGCGGAAGAGGCTGGTAGAATAGTAATTAAAGTAAGGCCCCATGGTACAAGTCAAAAATGCTCAAAGTGCGGAAAGAATGTATCCAAGGATTTGTCAGTGCGTGTGCACCATTGTTCTTTCTGTGGTATAGAATTAGACAGAGATTTAAATGCCGCAATAAATATTCTTAGGTTCGGGCAGAACCTTCGGGCATTAACGCAGCGGACTGCCGCAAGCGTAGCCCGAGAATCTCCTTGAATTTATTCAGGAGAGTGTCAATATTATTTATATTTACAGGCATAATCATTATGTATCTCTTCATATAAAAATTATTTATATATAATACTACCAACTTATATGGCAATGGCGGGAAGAGGAAAAAGATGCTTCCCTGAAACAAGATTTAAAGGCATACAATGTCCTTAAATAAAACAATAAGAAATGAGGTTAACCAAGGCGAAAAAACTACTTATACTATTAGTGTTAAAGAAGAGACTGTTCTTATAAACAGCCCCTTCTTTAATTAATATATTTTTATTCTCTTATATCACTGATCATCAGGTGATACTTCAACGGTTCCCGGAGGATAATCGCCTACATCTATAGGAACATTTTCAACCTGTATTTTAGGTCTGGGTTGTGACTGTATAACTCTCGGTCTGGTTACCGTGGTCTCTTTGGGTTCTTCTTTTAATTTTATCTTAACTTTAATTTTTCCGGGCAGGTATTTAAGCGGATCTGCGTCAAATTTGTCTAAACATTCCTTAGTGTCAAAATAAAAGGTATAGTCAAGAAACTTGCTGTAATATTCGGTTTTATTCGCGTCAACCAGGTTAGAGCAGACAACATCTTTTACCATATGAGGTTCTACCTCGGGGGTCTTTTCTATCTTAATCGGCTGGTAAATTTCTACCTGGGCATTATGCGCATCTTTAGCTCTTGAAGGCCATTTGATATTAAGAATATCAAGAGTAAAATATAATATGAGGCCGACAAGAACAACAGCAACACCTATAATTACAGCCATATTTTTTGTGATTTTTTCGTCTTTAATTTCCACAGCTGTCTCCCCCTCTGTAAATAATAAATAATTTAACTTTTCAATTCTAGCTTAATTAAATAAATTTGTCAAAACATTTTCTATTATTATTATAACATTATATAATATAGCAGATGTTGCCAAATTATTAACAATTTGTTAACTTTTTGTTAACAAATTTTCCTTTAAAATAAGGAAAAATAATGGCTTGCAGGTATAACCCGCAAGCCATTATTTGATTATTTTCTATAAATTACGCTATTTTTTCTTCTTATTCTTGTTTTCTGTCCCTTCCTCATCTTCATTTTTATTTAAATAATTCCAGAGGAAGTAAACAAGTACCGCGAATACGCCTATAGCTACCCAGCTGTTCTCCGCGTGAATCCATTTTGTTATCCCCAACATGCCGGGAAGATTAATTTTCTGCGAATCAATGACGGCAACACCTATCCCCATCAAGGCATCACCTGCTATCAGTCCTGAAGCAATTAATACGCCTCTTTCAATCTTCGCCTTAGCACCTTTATCACTGTTAAATTTATATATAAGGTAGCTTAAAAGTCCGCCCACCATAATAGGGGTGGAGAGCTCTAATGGAAGGTATAATCCTACCGCGACAGGGAGCGCCGAAGCGCCCAGAAGCTCAACCAGCACTGCTATGGCGCCTCCCGCGAATATAAGGCCCCAGGGCAGGTTGGACTCAAAAATTCCCCTTATGACTATGGATATAAGTGTCGCCTGGGGAGCGGCAAGCTCTTTGGACCCTATAACATATACCGCGTTAAGTTTAGATATTGTCCATCCGATAAATAAAGCCGATGACAGGGCTCCTATCATCATACCAACTTCCAGGTATTTAGGAGTTGAACCTACAAGGAATCCCGTCTTTAGGTCCTGTGAAGTATCACCGGCAAGACAGATACACACACAGACCAGCGCGCCCACAAATATGGCCGCGATCATGCCTGTCGGGCCTTTGAACCCGCATGCCATTAATATGATACATGTTATTATCAATGTGCCTATGGTCATGCCGGAAACAGGGTTTGAACTTGAACCCACTATACCGACAATTCTTGAGGATACCGTCGCAAAAAAGAATCCGAAAAATACAACCATAGCGGCGCCTATCCAGCCGATAGGTATATACGGTACAAATACCATCACAAAGAACATAATTATAACACCGACCGCTATAATCCACATCGGGATATCATCCATTGTTCTTTTTGTGGCAACTGTAACGCCTTTAACCATATGGCTGAACTCTTCCACTGCCAGAACGAATGATTTGCAGATTGTAGGCATTGCCTTGCCTAAACTTATAAGGCCTCCGAAAGCAACGGCGCCGGCGCCTATATAGCGCAGGTAATTGCTCCATATATCAAACGGACCCATGTTTTTAATTAATTCCGTTGCCGGATATATAGGAACCGTTAAATTCTCGCCTATTATCGATATCAAAGGTATAATCACAAACCAACCCAGAATACCGCCGCCCAGCATAAGGGCGGAAACCCTTGAACCGATTATAAAGCCGACGCCCAGCAGAGCGGGCAGGATATCAAAACTAAGAACCGCGTTCTTTAATCCCGTTACTTTGCCTTCAACATTTTCTTTCCAGAAACTCCATATGGGATATTCCGTCCATAATTTCAATCCGCTCATAAGAAATCTGTAAAGAGCCGCTACAAAGATACCCATAAATACAAGTTTAGCAGGGGTTCCGCCGACATCGCCTGCCACAAGCACTTCAGCGCAAGCCGTACCTTCGGGGTAAAGAAGCACGCCGTGCTCCTGCACAATAAGATATCTCCTTAAAGGCACCATGAATAAAACACCTATTATTGAGCCTATTATGCTCACAACTATAAGGTGAGTCAAGTTTACATCCACATACGGTGAAAGTTCAGGAATCGCTTTCCATATAAATAATGCGGGGAAAGTAAAAATTAAACCCGAGGCCAAAGAGGCGCCGGCTGACGCAATTGTCTGTATGAAATTATTCTCCAGGATGGTGCCTCTTTTAAATATGCCTTTTAAAATACCCATTGAAATAACCGCGGCTGGTATTGAAGCGCTGACCGTCATACCTACCTTTAAGCCAAGATAAGTCATAGCCATGCCGAATATCACCGCTAAAATAATACCCATAATAACCGCAATAACGGTGACTTCTTTAATTTTAACTTCATCGGGAATATAAGGAACATATTCCTCCCCAGGCATAATCTCATAAGCTGCGTGCGACAAACCGCGTTTTTCTTTTTTCATTTTTACCCCCCTGGTATAATATGATAATTAAAAATCTGAAATTTTGGTATTAAAAAACTTATTTCTTAATATAGGTAAAAACTCCTTTTATTTTACAAAAACTTATTTTGCCAAGCATTATTACTTTTAATTGATTTTCTAAATAAAAACAAATAAGGGACATACTTTTATATACATCCCTTATAAATAAATAAAATTAGTATATACTACTGTATCACAACAGGCAGTGTACCCGTATCGCTGGCGCTCGGGTTGTAAATCGTACCGCCGCCCTGAGGTGGTCCTCCGGGCTTTACTCCGCAAGTTCCGGTAGGTGACGGCTTAACTCCGCCCGATCCTGGACCCTGACCTGGACCCTGCTGTCCGCCAAAGCCCGATGACGACATATCTACATCACCGCCAGGTCCTCCTGGGCCCTGCTGTCCGCCGGGGCCTTCACCGCCGCCGGGGCCTTCACCGCCGCCGGGGCCGGCCGCACCGGGACCCGGGCCGCCTGATTGAGGCAGGGGGGCCATCATAACACCGCCCACACCGGCAGTAAGCATCTGGCCGGGACCTACATTAAAACTTTGAGCTCCTATCTGCGCGTCAACAGAACCGGAGAAAACTATAAGTGTTAAAGAAGGCGCCGCCGCCTGAGAAACAAGAGATGCTACTTCTGTCTTTGAATTATCCTCAACAAAAAAGTCCGTTCCTCTCGCGGCTAATACCGCGCTGGGAGTCGTAACTTCAAATTCTGATTTTTTCCCGAAAAACTTTGCCACATTAACTCTTAATTTGCCCTTTAAAAGCTCCAGATTAACAATTCTTGATTCTTTGGTAAGCTTGAACTGGGCAATTTCAACAACTGTATCCTGACCGATTGTAACCACAGAACCGTCAGCCAGGCGTATATTGGCTCTTGAATCCTTTAATGTCCTTGCTTTGTCACCGTCTTTAAGCATTCTGGACTGCCAGATATTATCCCATTGAGACTGCTTATACTTCTGGCTCTGGACATCGCCTTTAACCCTTACAACCAGTTTCCAGTCCGCTGAAGCAGGATAAACGGGTGTACTCGCAAGTACAAATACAACTATAAATAAAATGGCCAGAAACGATTTAAGCGTTTTTATTTGCATAATCCCCTCCCAATAACAAATTATTATGCAGTTTTAGTAAGATATAATAAGGTTCTATTATGTAAATATTTATCCTTCTTTACGGATAACTTTATTTATATATTTTCCATATACCTGAAACGCTGAAACTGGTATTCCGCGAAAAGCTCTTTAACCTGACTTGAAAGTTCGTTAACATCCCGCATATTAATGTTTTTGGCGTCTGACAGATAATCGCTGAACATCTTCAGCATTATATAGTTTTTGTAATACGCCTCGGATAAAATATCGTGTATTTTTTTGAAATTCTCAGGGGGTTTAATCTCCCTGCATTTTTTTAAATCTTTCTTTGCCTGTTCAAGATTATCCTGAATTAATATCTTAAGTTCATATTTTTCAATCTCCCCGCCTAAATACTGGAAAGAATAAAGGTCTACATCCAGTGAGGTTTTGACGGAACTTTTTAATATATCCAGCACCTGCCCGTAATACGCATAAAATTTTAAAGCTTCTCCCTCAAATTTTGTTTTTTCAATGTATTCGGACTGTTTTTTAATTCTTGCAATTTTAGTGTGATATATAATGCGGGATATTTCTTTGAGTTTTTCCAAAGCTTTTATATAATCTTCAACATACTCTGAATTATAATCTTTAACCGTTTCCCCTGCCAGGAAAACGGCATGTAAATAATTCGCCAGCACATTAACATCAACATTATGAATATCTTCCAACGAACCGTCTACGGTTAAATTTTCAACTCCCGCGTTAAGAAGTGACATTTTTTCGTTTAGAACCTGTATCTTGCTTAAAATCTCCTGCCGGGAGGCGTGATCTGATTCAAAAAACCCGTTTACGAGCTCAATTGTTTTGTTTAGAACCTCTTCCGCCTGCATGATCTTCTTTGAGGAAGCTATGTCATACTCCTTAAATGCGGGTATATCTGCAAATAATACAGCTACCGACAGAAGGATAAAAAATATAAAGGTGAAAAAATATTTTTTTATCATTTTGTAATTTTTGACGATTTTTTGATGATTTTATTTAAGCTCTCCTGAGCGAAGGAAGGGCTGACAATATCAAAAACCTCCACAACTATGGGGGTGGCATTCCATACCGATCTTGCAACGGCAGAACTGAAAACTTTTCTTTTTGATTCCTCTTTTACCGGCATAACAAGAATAAGAAGAAGTATAAGCCATATAAGAATAAAAGATTTTATAAAAGCAAGAACGCCGCCGCCGAATGTATGTAATGGCTTCATAACAACGGCTAACTTTACGAATTTATCAAGCACAACGGCTAAAAACATAAGCAGCCCGGCTATAATAAGGAAAAGAATGATAAACGAGACCCATGCGCTTGATGTTTTATTCAGCTTAAATACCGAGTTAAGAAAATCAGCTAAGTGTTTGTAAATGTGAAGCGTAAGCCCGAGACCTATGGTCAGGACAAGCATGTCAAATATTTCAAAAATCAACCCTCTTTTGGACCCTATATAAGTGACAAGTATGATGAATAATACTAAAAATATATCCAGCCAGCTCATTATATGCATCCACTCCTTCCGGGTATCCTCTTGATTGCTTTATTCTCTGATACCCGCGTTTATCTTTTCTTTTAAACCTTTTATTATATTCTCAAGGGAAGTATTTATCTCTTCATCTTTTAAAGTCCTGTCTTCGGCCTGGAACCTGAGACTAAACGCAAGGGATTTACAATTCTGTTTTATCTGATCCCCTTTGTATTCGTCAAAACACCTTACCTGCGTAAGAATACCGCCGCCTGAGGCCTGTATAATTTTTTCAATATCGGCGCATTTTATATCATCATATACCACTACCGCCAGATCCCTGTCAAGCGCGGGATAACGCGAGAACGGTTTGTATTTTTTATCCGTTTTTAGATTGAATATTTTATTCAAATCAAGCTCGGCTAAAAATATATCCCTGGTTATATCAAAATTCTCAAGCACCTGGGGATGCAGTTTGCCGAAATGACCTATAATGTTTCCTTTACAGTAAACATCGGCGTTTATGCCCGGATGAAATATTTTTGAATCCTTATTCTCTTTATATTCAAACTCAAGATTAAAACCTTTTAAAAGATTCTCGCATATGCCTTTTAATTCAAAAAAATCCACATTTTTCTCTCCGGGTTGAGGACACAGCGCAATTGCAAAATGCCTGGTTGAAGAATCTTTTTTATAAATATGACTGACTTCAAATATTTTAAGATCCTCATTCTTGTTTCTGAGATTATAGTCAATTACATTTACCAGAGACGGGGCAAGACTTGTTCTTACAAATCCCTGCTCGGCCGATAAAGGATTAAGGATTTTAAGATGCTCTTCTTCTTTAAGATTGAACTTTTTTAAAATATCCGGATGCAGCATGGTATATGTGTTAACTTCCATAAGCGACTGCTTTTCTAAAGCTTCGCGCAGCTGGTTTTCAAATACAAGACCGGGGGCAAAATCGGCACATGCCTGCCTCCCGTATGGAAGGGTATAACCTATATTCTCATAACCTGTTAACCTTGCCACTTCCTCAACAAGATCTATCTCTTCTTTAATGTCTTTCCTGCGCTGAGGCACTTCTATATTTAACTTATCGCCCTGCTTCTCAATTGAAAAACCAAGATTAGAAAGAAGCCCGGCAAATTCTTCAACTTTAAGGTTTGAGCCTAAAACCGCGTTAAGTTTTTTAGGCCTTAAAGAAACTTTTACGGGTTTGGGGGCGGCAGAGGCGTCTTCTGAATGCCCCTTTGCAAGGTTGCCGCCTTCGCCCGATATCATATAAGCAGCCTGCCTTGATGCCTGCTCTACATTATGATAATCAAGTCCTTTTTCAAACCTTTTCGCGCTCTCGGAAGGAAGTCCCAGTTTTATAGAAACGCGCCTTGTAATAACCGGATCAAATAAAGCAGCTTCTAAGAGCACGTTTTTTGTGCTTTCAGAAATTTCGCTGTCAATGCCTCCCATAACACCCGCAACGGCAATGGCATTTGAGTTATCACTTATAACCAGGGTATTTTCATCAAGTTTCAAGCAACTGCCGTCAATCGCGGTTAATTCTTCGCCTTTTTTTGCCCTTCTTATGATAACATCCCTGCCCTTTAGCTTATCCAGGTCAAACGCGTGAAGGGGATGACCCGTTTCCCACATAACATAGTTCGTGATATCAACTATATTGTTTACCGGCCTTATACCCACCGAACTTAACCTTAACTGCATTTTTAAATCGGAAGACTTAATCCGGACATCTTTAATTATCCTTGCTATATACCTTGGACAGTCTTTGTAGTCCTGAATTTTTATATTAACAATCTGTGAACAGATATCCTGAGTTTCTGTTAAGTTAAATTCTTTTCTTTTCATTTTTTTGCCGAGCACGCAGGCCGCTTCATGCGCGATTCCTGCTACGGACAAACAATCCGGCCTGTTCGCAAAAGGCTCAATGATGAAAACCGGATCGGAAAGATTAAGATGTGAAACAAGATCAAGACCGGGAGCGTACCCCTCAGGCAATATCATAACGCCTGTCTGCTGGTCCTCAGACAGGTCCTTAAGCTCTATCCCCAGCTCTTTTACCGAACACATCATACCGAAAGAATCAACACCGCGAAGGGAGGTTTTCTTTATCTTAATGCCTCCCGCAAGCTCGGCTCCAACAAGAGCCACGGGGACAGTGTCGCCTTTTTTCACATTGGAAGCGCCGGTAACTATCTGGACGGTTTCATTGCCCGCGTTAACCTGAGCGATTCTTAATTTATCGGCATCGGGATGCTTTTCAATTTTCTCTATTTTTCCCGCAAAAACATTTGAAACTTTTTCCGGATATTCAATCTTATCAACCAGGATGCCGACACTGCAGAGCGAATCTGCAAGTTCTTCCGCGGTAATATCAATATCAACAAAGTCGCGAAGCCAGCTTAACGGTACTTTCATAACTACCTCTCTTTTTATTTAAACTGTTCCAGAAATCTTTTATCATTCTCAAAAAACAACCTTATATCATCAATGCCGTATTTTAACATTGCGATTCTTTCTATCCCCATACCGAACGCGAACCCCGTGTATTTCTCGGGATCATACCCCGCGTTTTTAAGAACTTTAGGATGGATCATACCGCATCCTAAAATCTCAATCCAGCCGCTTTCTTTACAGAAACCGCACCCTTTCCCTTCACATTTAAAACAGTCTATATAGACTTCGGCGCTTGGCTCGGTAAACGGAAAATACCCGGGCAGAAATTTTGTCCGCCGGGCCTGTCCGAAAAGCTTCTGAGCAACCAGATTCAATACGCCTTTAAGATCGGCAAAAGTCACGTTCTCATCAACCATAAAGCCTTCAAGCTGGTTAAACATCCATGAATGAGTGGCATCAACAGCGTCTCTGCGATAGCATCTCCCGTATGATATAACACGCAGGGGTGGCTTGTTTTTCTCCATAACCCTTATCTGAACAGGGGAAGTATGGCTTCTAAAAAGCAGTCCTTCTTTAACATAAAACGAATCCCACATATCTCTTGAGGGATGGTCAGAAGGTATATTCAAAGCCTCAAAGTTATAGTAATCTTCTTCGAGCTCCGGTCCGTCTTCAATGCTGAAACCCAGACCTATAAAAATACGGGCAAGCTCACGGGAAATAATAGTTAAGGGATGAGCCGAACCCGGGGAAACCGTACGTGCGGGAAATGTTATATCAACCGATTCTTTCTTTATCTTTTCATTTATCTGGTCCTTTACCAGGACATCTTTCTTCTCTTCTATAATCCCGGTTATTATATCCTTAACGGTATTGCATTTCTGGCCCAGTGCAGGCCTCTCTTCCGGAGAAGCTTTGCCGAGCGACTTTAAAAACTGCGTCAGAGCCCCCTTTTTTCCCAGATATTTAACTCTCGCGTTCTCAAGCTCTTCCAGACTGGCTATTTTATCTAATTCTTCCTTTGCCTGGTTTAACACCTTATCCAGTTCCTGCAGCATAATTTGCTCCTTTTAGTTTTACTTTGCTTTCCCTTCTCCGCTGTCAATCAACTCTATCTTTATAATATCTATCCTGTTCCTGAACACTTTATCTACATATAATACAGCATCTTTTAATTGTACTTTCTCGCCCAGTTTGGGGATTCTACCGAGTTTATTTATAATAAAACCGCCTATTGTCTGGTAATTCCCCTCCGGTATCTCTAAATTCAGCTTCTCGTTCATCTCATATATATCATACCTTGCGTCAACAAGATACGAACTACTGGATATTTTGTTAAAATACACTTCTTCTAAGTCATATTCATCCGCGATATCCCCCACTATCTCCTCTAATATCATCTCCATGGTAACAAGCCCTGCCGTGCCCCCGAATTCGTCAAGAAGTATAGCCATGCTGTTCTTGGTTTTCTGCAGGCCGGAAAAAAGCTTTATTACCTTCTGGCTAAAAGGCACAAAATAAGCATCCCTTTTAATCTGATCCGCCGTAATATCAAGTTTGCCTTCTTTTAAAGGAGTAAGCAGGTCTTTAGAATATACCATTCCCACTATATTATCAAGATTTTTCTTATACACCGGCAGACGGGAATGGCCTGTCTTTTTAACCAGATCCGCTATGCTGGAAAGCGTCTGGTTAACCTCCACACATTCCATTTCTACCCGGGGGATCATTATTTCTTTGGCCAGGGTATCGGCGAATTCAAAAACCCCGTGAAGTATCTCCTTTTCGTGAGGAGCCAAAACGCCCTCTTTCTCTCCCACGTCTATTACCGTTTTTATTTCATCTTCCGTTAGATAATAAGGGTTGTATTTTATATCTTTACCGAACATCTTAACGATAACCGTGGAAGCAAAGGCAAAGACGGATATAACCGGGTTCATTATCTTTATTATAATCTCCATGGGGCGCGCGACAAATAAAGAAACCCTCTCGGAAAAAAGCGCCGCAAGCGTTTTAGGGGTTATCTCCCCGAAAACAACTATTATTACGGTCATGGCAATCGTGGCTATAAATACGCCTTTGGGGCCGAAATGATTATAAGCAAGAGCAGTCCCTAAAGACGACGCGAAAATAATAAACAGATTTTCGGTGGTAAGGATTGTCCCGAATAATTTATCATGCCTTGATATTATTCTGTCAACTGCGGCTGCTTTTTTATTTTTTCTTTCTATTAAATGCCTTATCTTAAGCTTGTTAACGCTCATTAAAGCCGCTTCCGAGCTGGAAAAAAACGCGACAAACAGGATACTGAGCGCAATAAGGAAAAGTATCAATGTATCATTCTCCAGAACAACAGGTATTACAGCTTCCAATATGCTTCCTCCGTTAAAAAACCTTAAATTCCTTTTATTCTATTAAGACTTTATTCTTTCCTTTTTGTTTATAATATAAAAATTCCCCATCTAAGCTCTTGGGGGAAAAGCTTATCGGGGAATTTTAAGATACATTTCTATACCAAAATGAAAATTCCTTCTTTTTGGATGCTTATTTTTTAATATATATAATTATCCTTTAATCTAACTAGAAGACGCCTCTTCTTTGTAAAGCAAATATGCTAATGGCGAACCCGTGCTTTGAAAAATGTTCCAATAAAGTTCAGAGTTAGACATATTTTCTACCTCTTTTAAATCATATTTAGTTTTGAAAGTACAAAAAACATCTCCATCCACCTTTATGTTGAAGTCTTTCAGCTCTTTTACTTTTAATTTAACTTCAGTTTTCATGGAGCTTGAGATGTTTCACTCCCTTCGTTGGATAAGTTTTCAAAAACTTAGATTAGTATATCACAAAATTTTAAATTTTGCAAGATAAATTACATAAAAAATCCCGTAATTACCGAAAATATTTGCTTGTGATTTTTTTAATTTATAAACAACTCAGGTAGATGCGCTTTTAATTAAAAAAACAAAAACCGCATGCCCTTGTGCTGTGCGGTTTTTATAAAATCATCCGAAATTTATCTTTTTATTTTTTAAACCAGTCCAGCACTTCATTGTCCGATATATTGGATATTTTTTCTTTATGAGAATCCTTTTTTGCGCCCTCTTTCTTCCTTGTTTCGTCATAAATTCTTGAAGTTACTGCGTAAACCCGGTCTTTTAATTTTCTGGTATGTGCTTCTATCTGATCTAAGTCATCCTTGGACATGAATTTTTTCAAACTCTCCAAAATTTCTTTGATCTGCGTAGAATCCTGAGATGGTATTTTTTCTCCCAGATCGTTTATGGCCTTTACGGCCAGGTCTATTTCTATCTGAGCTTTAACCTTTACGGTTTTCTGACCCTTAACCAGTTTGTCTTCAACAGCGTATTTCTCCGCTTCTTTAACCAGGCGATCTACTTCAAACTGCGTCAAATTGGTAGGAGTGTCTATCTTGATTTTTTGTTTATTCTTCGTTAAAAGATCCGTAGCGGAAACATTAACTATGCCGTTGGCGTCTATCTCAAACCCCACTTCTATCTGGGGAACCCCTTTGGGCGCCGAAGGAATATTCTGGAGTTCAAAATACCCCAGTGTTTTATTATGCGAGGCAATCTCTCTTTCTCCCTGCAGAACATGTATTTTAACCGCGCTCTGTCCGTCAGCTACCGTAGTGAAAACCCTGCTGTTTTTACAGGGTATCTGGGTATTCCTTTCAATCAATCGGGTAAATACCCCCCCGACGGTTTCTATCCCCAGAGACAGGGACGTTACATCAAGAAGCAGCAGGTCTTTGACTTCTCCGGATAAGACACCGGCTTGAATTGCCGCTCCCAGGGCGACCACTTTCTCCGGATCTACATCTCTGTAAGGTTCTTTTCCGAAGAGTTCTTTCGCTTTATATATTACAGCGGGCATCTGAGAAGCGCCGCCCACCATTATAATCTTATTAATCTGGCCGGATCTTAATTTAGCGTCTTCCATGGCCTTTTTTGCCGGCTCTTCGGTCATATCAACCAGGTCCTTAGTCAATGCGTTTAACTTATCTCTTGTAAGCAGCATATCCAGATGTTTAGGGCCCGACGCGTCGGAAGATATAAACGGCATATTAATTCTTGTCTCAAGCGCGGAAGACAGATCAATCTTAGCGGCTTCTGAGGCTTCTTTTATTCTCTGCATGGCTACGCGGTCGGTCTTAAGATCTATATTATGAAGTTTCTTAAATTCATCAACTATCCAGTTCATTACGCGCAGATCCCAGTCATCGCCTCCCAGCTTCATGTTTCCGCAGGTCGCTTTAACTTCAAAAACACCGCTTCCTATCTCCAGTATGGAAACATCAAAAGTTCCGCCGCCGAGATCCCATACAAGAATAGTCTCAACTTTATCCAGCTTGTCAAATCCGTAAGCCATTGAAGACGCAGTAGGCTCATTTATAATCCTCACGACTTCCAGCCCGGCTATGGTGCCGGCATCTTTTGTTGCCTGGCGCTCGCTGTCATTAAAATAAGCGGGAACTGTAATTACGGCTTTCTCAACCGGCTCTCCTAGATAGATTTCAGCGTCAGCCTTAATCTTCTGCAGGATCATAGCCGATATTTCCTGAGGAGTATATGTTTTCCCGTCTATCTCAACTTTATAATCAGTGCCCATATGTCTTTTAATGGATGATATTGTGCGTTCCGGGAAGCTCACCGCCTGACGCTTTGCCAAAGACCCCACAAGCCGGTCTCCGTCTTTTGTAAAACCCACAACCGAAGGAAAAAGGTATTCCCCTTCCGAGCTCGGGATTATAACTGGCTTGCCGCTCTCCATCACCGCCACAAGCGAGTTTGTCGTTCCTAAATCTATACCTATTAACCTGCTCATCTTCTCTACCTCCTACTTTGCTACTTTAACCATCGCCGGTCTTATTAACTTGTCTTTATAAAAATAAGCTTGTCTTATCTCTTCTGTTATCCTGCCGGATTCAACCGAAGTATCTTCCACCTGCTGGACAATCTCCTGATGTTTAGGATCAAATATCTGGCCGAGATAACTTACCGACTTTAAACCTTCGGTCTCTAAAACTTTTTTAAGCTGGTCATGGATCATTACAAAACCGTCACATACCTTCTGTATGTCATCCGTACTGTCTTTTGATTTTACCGCTAAGGTAAAATTATCCATAACGGAAAGCAGGATTAAAAACAGTTTCTTTTTCATGTTTTCCTGCATCTCCTGCCCCGTACGGGTTATCTTCCCTCTCAGCTCAACATACTCAGCCTTAAAATCTTCTATTTCTTTATTAAGCTTCTTAACAGACTCTTCTTTGCCTTCTAATTCTGTTTTCAATGTTTTATTCTTTTCTTCAAGCCTGCCCGCATACTCTTTATCCTTTTTAGAAGAAGAATCTTTAACCTTATCTAAACTGCTCTGTAAAGAAAGGGCTATTATCCTGAAAAACTGAGCGATTGTTTTGTAATCACTGCTTTTGTCAAGCTTCTCAACCCTGCCTTTTAAATATTTTAAAGAATCATCCAAATCAACTAATTTATTAAGATCATCTATAAAAACCTTAATCTGCTCTTCGGTTTTTTTAGATTTTACCGCAGATTTTTTAACGGCTTTTGTTTTGTCTGCATTATTCTTCTTTTTAACTTTTTCCAATTTGCCTGCCTCTTAAGTAGTATATAAATATGTAATCTCTTTTTTTCTATCTTTTATTTGTTTTTTCCTTCCTAATATTAATTTAAATATTAATACCGCCTTTACGGCTTACCGGTTTAAAAAAAGGATATTGGGATTGTAACCGCAAAATGATAATGTCCTAATAGAACAAAATAGAAATGTCCTAAATCACGAAGTCATAAACATCCTGAAAGGAGGGTGTTATGACAGGAAAGGACATTATCATGGCTAGAAAATTTGAGTTAAAGCGGCTTTATGTAATTAATCAGGTGATAGAAAAGAAAATAAAGCGCACAAAAGCATGTGAATTGCTTTTGTTGGGCTACAGGCAAGTCGGCAGGATAATTAAGCGGGTAAAAGAGAAAGGCGACGCCGGCATAATTCACCAGTCTCGAGGCAAACCTTCTAACAGAGGTTTTACAAAAAAGTTAAAAGACACAGTGATAAAGCTTTATCGGGCTAAATACAATGACTTTAGCCCCACACTTTTTTCCGAGAAGCTCTTTGAAATAGATAAAATTAAGATAAATCATGAAACTTTGCGTTTATGGCTTATCGAATCGGGTGATTGGAAAAGGATCCGTAAAAACAGGACACATCGCGAATGGAGAGAGCGTAAGCCTTGTTTTGGAGAGATGATTCAGATAGACGGCTCACATCATGCTTGGTTTGAGGATAGAGGCCCTTGGTCGGTATATATGGGCTACATTGACGATGCAACAAGCAAAGTATTCGGGAGGTTTTACGGATATGAAGGCACTCTGCCCTTTATGGACAGCTTTAAGTGCTACATAAGAAAAAACGGAATTCCTTTAAGCGTGTACATAGACAAGCACTCAACATATAAATCTGCGGCGAAACCGTCGATAGAGGACGAATTAAACGGCATTGAACCGATGAGTCAGGTTGAAAGAGCGTTAAACGAGCTGGGAGTTGATGTCATTCACGCAAATTCACCTCAAGCCAAGGGCAGGATCGAAAGGTCATTTAGAACCAAGCAGAACCGGCTGATAAAAGAAATGCGTTTAAAGCAAATAAACTCTGCGGAAGAAGCAAACAAGTTTCTGCCTGAGTATTTAAGTAAACATAATAAAAAATTCGCCGTAAAGCCAAGAGAAAAAGCAAACATGCACAGGCCTGTTCCAAAAGGATTAAATCTTGATAAAATTCTTTGCATAAAGACAGAAAGAGTTTTAAAGAATGACTTTACGATTTCTTATGAGGGCAAGCTATATCAGATAAAGGACAAAATAAACGCCAAAAAAGTCATGGTGGAGATCAGGACTAACGGTTCAATGTTTGTAACCTATAGCGGAGCTAATTTGAAATATAAGGAGATAGCTGTAAAGCCGTTGAAAGAAAATAAGCGACCATCCGAACCGGCAGTTCCGAGAAAATATGTTCCCGCCGCGGATCATCCTTGGAAGAAATTTCAAATCGGCAAAAAAGCTAATAACGGCACTTCAAGCAGAAAAGCGGCTTAAGGACGGACTTTGAAGAAAAAACGAGCTCGCAAAATGCCCTGCAAAGGGCTTTCAGAAGACAAGGCAATATAAATGACTTTTGAAAAACCAAACAAATAAATATCTTCGAAAAGTTAAGGAGCGTTATGCGAAAATAGGACATTTCTAAATTGCTAAGAATAGGACATTTCTAAATTGCCTTGACA
>JBDRKI010000054.1:0-78665 GCA_043814095.1 Armatimonadota bacterium
TTTTTAAAAAGAAGGAGATTTATCTATTTTAAAGAAATTTTTATCATATCATACATAATTATATTACTATTTCAGGAGAATCAATAAGGTGATCTGTTTTAAATGCGGACATGATAATCCGGCAACAGCCGTTAACTGCGAAAAATGTAAAACTCCTCTGCCTAAGATGCCTGCGGGCTATCAGGCGCCCAAGCCTGTTTTAACTGAACGTCTGCAGAAATTCAGGGATGCCATAAATAATCTTAAAAATAATATATGGACAGCTGAAGAATTTAAAAGTTTCCTTGATAATATATCTGCAGACCTTGCTGCGAGATTCGCCGATATAAAGTCAACTGACGTTCCTGTTGAGATGGAAGAAGATTTCGCGGAAGAGATGGCTCTGGGCCTTGAAGGCATTACATTATACGAACAGGGAATAAATGAGCTTTATGCGACCCTACAGGACGGAAATATAGACCATCTGGATATAGGATTTGAAATCATAGAAGAAGGCAATGACAAAATAAATGAAGCTATGAGAATAAACAGAGAGAACCGTCAGAAAATGGAAGAACTATATAACCCTGACTGGGGACCGATATAAATCGATATTTATCGATAACTTAAAAAGACATCCATTAAAATAGATGTCTTTTTTTATTTTCTGGCAAAAATAAAAATCGGAGATTATAAAAACCTCCGATTTTAACTTTTGCTTTTATACTTTTTTAACCAAGGAAAGATCTGGTTTTATCGGCTATACTCTGATTCTGTTTAGTCTGTGACTGGAAGCAAGCAATTGCCGCCTCTTTCATGGTATTAATAGCATCATTTATTGCCTTCATCTGTTCTGCTCTTTTTTTCCAGTAATCATTATAAGCTGAATATTCATTGTCACCGTTTTGAGAGCTTCCTACCGATCCTGAATAATGATTATGATAATCAGCGTGAGCAGTTTGTATTGCGTTATCTCCCATTTAAATCACCATCTTTCCTAGTTTGTGCTATTAACCACCGAGAATTCCTTCCCATTTTTTATAAACAGCATCCTGCTGTTTAACAAAACCAAGATGTAAATCCTGCTGCTTGTTTAAAATACCGAACTGTGTTTTTGCCAGCATCTGCCAGTTATCATAGGCATATTTGTGTGACATTGCAGCACCTGTCACTAATGTACTGTTAGCAGTTAAATAATCTGTAACTGCTGCCAGCCACTGCTGGGTCTGAATTGTTTGACCGTAGAATTGCATACTACAGCACCTCCTTGTACTCTATTCTTGACTATATTATGCCATATAAAGGGGGGAAAGTAAATAATATTATGTTACAAATTTGTTAAAAAAATGTTAACAAATTGTTAACATTTTGGACCTATTGAGGATATAATATAGATAGAAAACATAAGGAAAATCAGTTAAAATTAGCTAAAAATCGTTATTTTAAAGAAAAATTTTGATAATTTATTTGGCAATAAATTCTTTATATTTAAGGATTATTTAAAAATTGATTCTTAAGTAATATCTCTAATAAATATCTGGCTTAAAAGTATCTGGATTTTTCAGCCATTCCAATGCTTTTCTTACAGTATTCTCGCTTGATCCTATAAGTACGCTATCAGGATTATCGGGATCAGGCCTGTTATCAGCTGTCTTATAAGGGCATTCTTCTGCTTTTTCAAAAATTATATATTCGTCTCTCCCAAAATTGCATCTGCCGTTTTCTTCTTTCTTTATAATATGTTCTTCCATTATTAAATCTTTTAGAGAAGTATTGAGTTTTTTAATATTAGAAAATTCCTTAACCCCTATCTTGTATTCTTCATTATCAACCTTACCGTATTTATAGGAGGTAATATAAAAAGAGCTCCCTTTTTTATCAATACGAAGATCTAAGTCCTTAGACTGAAACTGCAACACTTTGCCTCGTTTACCCGGCTTGTTTTTTTTCGGACCGGATAGTTTCTTCTTCTTTTATTTCCCTATCCATCCAGTAAAAAGAGGATGTATCAACAATAAACTTTCCTTTTTGAGAATCATTTACTTCAATAACGGCATGCCCTTCGGCATTGCCGTACCATTCCGCGGCTTTTCTTGTCCATGCTCTCATCTTTCCAATCCATATGCCTAATTCCTTTTTATATTCTTCTTCTGTTTTTTGAGATGCCTTTTCCGGCTTTTCAGGATTATCCCCTATTTTTTTATAACGCAAAGCCCAGTCTTTTTTAAAAGAGCTTACATATTTTGTTTCTATGCCGGGATTTACGGCTTTAAATAACGCCTGGAATACTTTAGCATTTTCAACACACCCGTTGGTGCTGGCTGAAGCAAGTATTTTTTTGGCAGACCACTCGCAGGCATCTCTCCCTCTACCCCTATGATTTATATTTTTATTCATGAATTTAAGGACATTTAAAACCTGTCCTTTTGTCTTATCTTCCCCTTCGTTGGGCATTTGTTTAATAATAGAAACAGCCGAATCAAATATTTTGTTTTCAATATCCGGAATATTTATCTTTTCAAGTTCTGTTATTTTATCTATTTTTATATTATTCTTACCGTAGAAGCTTTTTATATCATCATAATATATCTTCATTTTTAATAAATATATTAAGTTTAAGAAATCTTCATTCATAAAGCTCGTTTTATTTAAAATATAGTCAGGAGATATTTTAGATATATCTTCTTTAAAAAGAACCATCATAGCATCTGCTTGAGGTTTTTTTGAGCGAAAATCACCTGCACATAAATATAAATTAATAAGGCTGTTCAGCATCTCCTCTTTTTGCTTTTTATCCATATTTGAAATAATAGCAGGATTTGTAAGAATACTAGTCTTTTTAAGCTTAATCAGGCTCCAGATCAGCTTTGATTTTGCCTCATAAATCATCTTGCTTAAAATAGCTTCCCTGTCTTTTTTATTAACAACTGTAAACCTTTCGGTAAAATCTTCTGTAACTTCATTTTTTCCTATTTTACTATCGTTATTTTTATCAAACTGCTTAAATGTTTGGGGGAAATCATAAATATTGTTATTTATAGAATTGCCCATAACGCCTCCTGAAAGGAATATAATTAATAGGAGAATGGCAATAAAAGAATTATAACCAATACGCGATTGTAAGTCCTTTTGCTTTTTCATATAAATATTCGCCTTATAATTATCGGGATCATTAAGCCATTCTAAAGCTTTTCTCACATGATCGGTTCTCATTCTTTTTTCGTCTGTGTAAAATCTATAAGCGCTTTTTGCATAAATTATGCATTCATCCTCGCCGCATTTAAAAACACCGTATCCCGGCTTACTTGAAGTTCCGTTAGAATTATCTCCTTCTCGCTTTGTTGATGATTCTTCTTTTTTAATAAGAGACGGTTTTAAATTCTTAAAAGATTTGTCTTTATAAGCAAAGTTCTGTATATAATCGTTAACTTCTTCAATAGTAGAAGCTTTGAATTTCTTCCTGCATTCTTTTTTATCAATACAGCGGTAATTATAATGCAGCACATAAAATTCGCCGTTTATCTTTACAATGCGCAGATCTAAATCCTCGGATTTAATCTGCCGGACAGCACCCTTTCTACCATTAATTTTCACCTGCATTGTTTCTTCTTCTTCTATTTTCTGCACACCGGTCTCCTGAAAATTGCTGGTATTAACAATAAATATAGAATCTTCCCCTTTATCCCAGGTTTCCTTTTCATAAACCTCTATAACAGTATGCCCCCCTACGCTGCAAATACTTTTATTCAAATTTTTCTTTTCTTCAGTATCTACCCCAGTCTTCATAAGCCAAGTATTGGTTTTTTCTATCCAGTCCTGTGTCGCCTTAATCTTCTTCTCTTCTGTTTTTAAATTCTTAAAATTTGGTCTTCCAGGTTCTCCCTGAACATGTGCAAGACGTAGAGCCCATTCCTTTTTAAAAGAATGTATAAAATTACAATCTGTCTTTGGATCTATTTTTTTCAACAACTCAAAGAAACACCTTGCAGCCTCACCACAGCCGCAAAAATTGCCGCCGGCAAGTATCTGCTTTCCTGACAGAGCGCATTTATCTCTCCCGTCCCACTCATTGCCCTTTAAAGTTTGATTCATAAACTTAAGAATATTTAAAACCAAACTTTTAGTTTCTGTTTCTTCTGTTGAAGGCATAAATTTTATTATATAAACAGAGGCATTAAATATGGCTTCTTCCATTTTAGAATATGAAAAAGAACTGTCTTCTAGAATATCAATTTTATATTTATTATCAAAAGGAATATTGTTTTTTGCCAGAAAATCTTTCATATCATCATACTGTTTTTTTATTTTATAGAAATACTGTAACGCATGAAAGTCCTCCCGCAAAAAGCCTGTTTCCTTATTATTCAAAATCTTCTTTGCAAAATTTATTCTATCCAAATTAATATCTTCTTTTGCAAGAAAAGGCATGGCATCTATACACGTTTTTTTCCATTTTTTAACACTATCGGATCCGTCATCACGCACATTCTTATAAAGTTCGATAATTCTATACCTTAGTTTTTCCTTAGCGCTGGAAAACATAGCCTGCAAAATGCCTTTTCTTTCTATATCATCCAGTATTATAAAGTTTTTGGCAAAATCCTTATTTATTTCTCTTTCTTCTATCCAGTTATCTTTATTTCCGTCAAATATAGAATCTTCAAAACTTATTAATCTGTTCTTAAGGAATTCAAAATCCTGAGTATAAGCGGGTTTTGTTTTAAAAATAAAAGAAGCATTCTTTGAAATGACAGGATAATGGACATTAACATCTATCTGCATAATATCCCTCCTGATTCTGATATACAGTTAACTTGCTTTATAAAATTACTTATCCAGCAACTTTATCATTTCTTTCAGGTGTTCCATTGTCTCTTTATCTATTTTTATGCCTTTTTTAGCGGCATTTGATAAAGCCTGAGCTATTTTGCTTTTTATTCTTTTTATGCTTTCCTTTGCCGCATCATTAGCTTCCTCATGATATTTCCCCTTAGAAATATCATGAAGTTTCTCAATATGAAATTTTTGAAGCTTCTGCCTGAAATCGCCTATCTTTATTTCTTTTTTACTGTCCAGTTCCGACCCTATGCTTTTTTCCACTTCTTCAAACAACTCTGTCAGTTTGAATGCATCTTCTTTTTTATTATACCTCAGCTCGTTATCGGATATTCTTTTAAGCTTATCAGGGGAGAAGATTTTGTCTAAAACTTTTCTCTGCATACCGCCCACTGTTTGCTTAACATTCATATTTATTTTGTTTGCAAACTTAGGACTGAAATTATAAAGGTTGGAATTCAAAACTTCTTCCAGTAAAAATTTTACAGCTTCTTTCTGTTCTTTACCCGGTACCGGTTCATAAGGCGTTTTATCTTTCAGATCCCCTATGTTGCCCCTGTTATAATAAACACCGCCTATATATTCAGAAGCAAGATTTAAACCTTTAGTAATCTTGCCGAATCCTTTATAAAACATATCTCTGAACTTTTCATATTTTACGCCCTTTTTCTCAAAGTCAGATTCAAATCTTTTCCAGTAGTTTTTAGTTCTTTCTATTAAAGAACTACAGTATTTTAAAGGATTGCCAGCATCGCCAGTATTACAAGATGGATCTAGATTTAAATCCTCATCAGTGCCATAAGGAATTTTTTTATCATACATATCTTTTACTATAAGATCCAGGGTATTCTTTTCTTCCTCAACTTCGGTAGCAGTATAAATGGGCTTATACCCGTATTCTATCGCTTTTTTATCATATTCGCCGGGCTTTAACTGGTAAGCGCCGTCATCTTCCGGATTATAATCCATAATCGAATACGGTACTCCGTCTTTAGATCTCAAACTGCCTTTGAAATTATGCCTTAAGCCCAGTGTATGACCGACCTCATGAAAAGTTAGAGATGTAAGTCTATCCAATATGCTCTTATCTATGTATTCCTGTTTGGCTTTTTCGTCTTTTAATTTCTGGTAGTTTTCATCAAATGCCCGGATTTCATCCGGCCCGTAATTTATACTGTCATAACCTATTGCAATATCCGCCGCGTAAATCTCTCCCGTAAAAGGATTAGACATGGAAGGCCCTATGGCTGAATACCAGTTGGTATTAAGATGCACAAAATTTACCGTATTATACCTTATATCAGAGGGATCCCAGTCCGCGTCATCAGGCTGCATATTTACCTGTATAGCCTCATTAATGCCTATTTCTTTAAAAGCTTCATTCCAAGCTAGTATTCCCTTCTTAACAGCTTCCTTGTATTTTTTAGACACGGTATTTGCCACCCAGAAAACTATCGGTTTTTCCGGTTTTCCTGTTTTCAGATCAATCCTTCCCAGATCCCAGCGGTTTATATATTCAACTCTGCGTTCTTCGGTTATCACCTTATCACAGTCATCAAAACCGTTTGTAAAATATCCTACTCTGGGATCATTTAATCTGGGGCGGTAGTCGCTTTCGGGAATCTCTGAAAAACTGAAATTATAGGTGATGCTTAGATTATCTGTGCGGTCATTTTTGGGATTATTGTCTTTATCTTTTGGAGAAAAAGCCACAGTAGCTTTTATCTCTGAATTCTTTGAAAAGCTTTTGGGCTTTTCAATATAACTGTCTTCTTTGTTTAATTCGGCTTCATCTATCCTGTTATGCCACATAAATCTATGGCTCAGTACTTTATCTGCTTCCACTACCAGTAAATCTTTTAAATCTACCACAATATTTCCATTGTCCGCATTAATCATGCTGATTTTTGAAGAAGCGATCATTGTATCGTTTTCGCTTTTTTCCACGGCTTTATTCAAATTTATATCCCGGCTCCTCGCGTCTGTTTTTCTTCTGTAAAACTGTAATCTGTCCCCTACTCTTTTAAAATAAACGGGATAATTGCCCATCATTATATCTGCATCCAAGCTCTCATCTTTACTGCCGCTCACCCTGTAAGCGGAAAGAAGAAACATCTTATTTAACTGATCCGGTTTTATCTCCAATAAAGTCGTATTGCTTTTTTCGTTAAAATAGAAATCAAAATAACCTGTTACATGATCAAATGATTTAAGTTTCTGAAAATATTCTTCTGCTGGCTTCTCAATTGTTTCGGCTTTATTAGGATCCCAGTAAGAAAATAACTGCCCTAATCTGTTAGCGGCATCTGCCGGGGCAGCGGAAGAAAAAGGCTGAGTTCCCTGCTTAGAAATTGTGGTATTGAATTGATCGGATGAGGTTCTATTAATCTGCATATATCCCCCTAAATTAAAATAATACCAGAAGAGGCTTCTTATATAAATATTATATTGCAAAAGGATAAATAAATTGTTGCTAAATTGTTACTATTTTGTTAATTTTTTGTTAACAAAGTATCCCTTATGGAAAGATTCTTTAAATAGAAATAAGCATACTGTTAAAAGTATGCTTATTTATCTCTTTAAATATTACTAAATTATGCTGTAAAATAAGGATTTCTACATAGATACCATACCCAGAGAATTAACCTGCACGCCTGTAGCTATCTCATTCCATGATAATACTATAAGGTTATGGAATGATCTTTCTGTTAACCTTTTAACGGCTAACCTTATTGTAGGGGCGCATAATATAATGGGCTGGAGGTTCTGTTCTTCCAGTATTGCTATCTCTTTTCCCAGGGCAGTTAAAACATCTTTACCTATGTTGGGATCAAGGGATATAAATGAACCTCGTTCTGTGCGCTGTATTGATTGTGATATTACCTGCTCTATCTGGGGGTCTAATGTGATGCAGCTTATCGTGTTTTCATTATCAATATAGTCTTTGCATATCGTCCTTGCCAATGAGCTTCTAACACATTCCGTTAATATCTCAACATCTTTTGTGGTATGTACATTATCGGCTAAAGTTTCAAGTACGGTTATAAGGTCTCTTATTGAAACTTTTTCTTTTAAAAGGTTCTGGAGCACTTTTAATATTTCGCCTAAAGATAAATTATCCGGCAGGAGCTCTTTCACTACCGCGGGGTGGGTTCTTTTTACCGTATCCATAAGGGCCTGTAAGTCCTGCCTTCCTATGAGCTCATACGCGTGGTTCCTTATGACTTCCGAGAGCTGTGACGCTATGACGCTTACCGTATCAAAAATCATGCATCCTAATTTTTCCGCTTCCCTTACCTGATCAGGGGTAATCCACATGCCCGGCACTTTGTAGGTGGGATCTACCGTCTTTTTGCCGCGCAGTTTTTCTATTTTTTCCTCCATACCTAATGCAAGGTACTGGTTAACCATAACCTCGGCCTGCGCTACTTCCACTTCTTTTATTTTTATAACATAGGAATTTGGTTTTAACTGGAGGTTATCCTTAAAACGAACACCCGGAACGACTATCCCCATCTCCATTGCTATGACTTTTCTTATGGCATTAACCCTGTCTAAAAGTTTAGCGCCCTGGTTGGGGTCTAAAAGAGTTAAAAGATTTCTTCCCACTTCAATTGAGAGTACGTCAACCTGCATAAGCGATATAACTGTCTCGGGACGCTTTTTAACTTCGCGCCGGGTTGCTTCCTTAACCTTTTCTTCATGCACAACGGCAACGGTCTGCTGTTTCTCAAGAGTTACCGCAATAAAGTAGGACATGAACGCAAGGACCAGGAAAGGCCAACTGGGAAGGCCCCAGTCAACGCCTACAAACCTTAAGAGGCCCATAACACCCATAAGAGCCATAAAGCCGGCTGCGACTTTTAAAGCTTTAGGCTGGGCGGTTACCTGCTTTATGACATCTTCGCCCAGGTTGGCATCAGATGCGGCGCGGGACACCACCATACCCATTGAAGTTGACATTAGGAATGCGGGGATAGTAGTTACAAGCCCGTTACCTATTGAAAGAATGGCGTATGTGCCGAACGCCTCCCCTGCGGGCATTTTATGGTAAAATATGCCTACCAGCACACCGCCTATGATATTAACAATCATGATAATTGCGGCCGCCATGGCATCGCCTTTTACAAATTTGCCGGCGCCGTCCATAGAACCGTAAAAATCAGCTTCCCTTTCTATCTCCCTGCGCCTGAGCTTTGCGCCTTCAGCGTCTATAAGGCCTGAATGAAGGTCAGCATCGATTGCCATCTGTTTGCCGGGCATAGCGTCCAGTGTAAAGCGGGCGGCAACCTGCGCTATACGCTCGGCGCCGTTTGTGATAACCACAAACTGGATTATGATAAGAATGATAAATATAATTAAACCGATAACTATATTTCCCCCGACGACAAACTGGCCGAAAGCAGGGATAACATGGCCAGCGCCGTGCGGCTCGTTGCCGTGCGCGAGAATAAGGCGGGTTGCGGATACATCCAGCGCAAGCCGGAAAATTGTAGCTATAAGGAGGGCTGTGGGGAAGACCGCGAATTCAAGCGGGTTTTTTATGTAAATAGCCATTAAAATCGTTATCATGGAGGAGCATATATTAAGTATAAGGAGAAGATCCAGAATGCTCGGCGGGAGGGGAATGATTAACATCATAACTATACCGACAACTACTATCGCAACGCCGATATCGGAATATTTTATGTATTTTAAAAATATCGCTCCCGGTCCTTCATTTTGATTCTGTACCATAACAATTACTCCTAAGTAAGTTCTTTATTATTTACTTTCTCTTCTGGGAGACCTGCTGCCTTCTTCTTTTAAGCTCCCTTTTCCTTTTAAGCTTCATTAAATACGCCAGTATTTCCGCAACCGCTTTATACAGTTCAACGGGTATATAATCCCCTATTTTGCATGTCGCGGCAAGCGCCCTTGCAAGCTCTATATTCTCAATAATCGGCACCTCATGGTCCTCGGCGACAATCTTTATCTGCACCGCGACAAGCTTCTCGCCTTTGGCAACCACTTTAGGCGCGGCCATCTCCCCGGGCACGTACTGTATCGCTACCGCAAGATGCGTGGGGTTTGTTATAACCGCGCTTGCTTTAGGCACTTCTTCCATCATGCGTGACGTGGCCCTCTGGCGCATGAGCTGTCTTACCTTAGCCTTAACCTGGGGGTCGCCTTCGGTCTGCTTGTATTCGTCTTTAAGCTCCTGTATGCTCATCTTCATCTGCTTCATAAACTGCTTTTTCTGGAACATATAGTCTGCTATGGCTATAGCCACCATGGCAATAATGGAATACCCTATTATCTTCTTCGTAATACTCCCTAAAAGGTGCAGGGTCATATGTAAATCCCATGTGGGAGAATAAACCAGTTTTGATATCTCCGCCGTTATTACCTTATAGCATATGTATGAGACCACAATAAGCTTTGCCGCCTGCTTGGCGAACTCCATCAATGATTTTGCCGAGAATATTCTTTTAAAGCCTTCTATAGGGCTTAATTTGCTGAGTTTCGGATTCATGGATTCTGTTGAGAATATGAATTTAATCTGCGCTATATTAGCAAGTATGGCTGTTAAAAAGGCAACGGCAAAAAGAGGAAGCACAATCTTGGCATAAGTAAACATAACATAAAAGAACCTGTCCGCACCGCCTATTTTATCAAGGGACGGCTGGGCCACCAGCCGGTACATTGTTTTCACGAACTCCGTAATATTTACATACATCCAGCTCCCTATGGCGCCGAGGAGTCCCGCTGTGGCAAGCAGAAGAGCAGTAGCTATAATATCCTGGCTTTTGAATACCTGCCCTTTTTTACGCGCTTCCCTGAGCTTATGTTCGGTTGGTTCTTCGGTTTTATCACTGTCGCCGCCTGCCATTTAAAATTCACCTGCCTTTTAGCTACTTCATTATTTTAATTGCATTCATTATGTCAAAGAAATTTTTATCAAATAAATTGGTAAGCGCCAGCTTTATAAATCCTAAAGATAAAAGAAGCATTATGGTGCCGATCATTATGTTTAAAGGGAATGAAAGCATAAACACATTCATCTGGGGCGCAACCCTTGATAAAAGCCCAAGGGCGACCTGTATAATAAAGAGGGCCGCGAGCATTGGAGCGGCAACCTGTATCCCTATATAGAATATCTGCCCCGTGAGCCTTATAAACTCACCCATAAGCGGGCCCGAATAGCTCATGCCCGTTAAGGGCACTATATTAAAACTCTCCTGTATCGCACGTATTAATATATGGTGGCCGCCTATCGCAAGCCAGAGGAGAAGAGCGAAATAATACTGGAACCTGTTTAATATATTAACGCTCCCGCCCATTGAAGGATCATACACGGCAGCGGCCGACAGGCCCAGCTGGACATCAAGTATGGTCCCTGCAAACTGCGCCCCTGCTATCACCATATTGGCTATATACCCTATAACAGAGCCAACTAAAAACTGCAGGGCAAGCACCTGCACAAAACCAACAACATCAGTGGGAAAATTAGCCGGGACCTGGATCTGGGGATAAATTACAATTGACAGAAGCGCCGCAAGCCCTATTAAACCCTGAGGGGGTATAAGGCGCGAACCGAATACGGGCGCTTGAATAAAAACACCTATTATCCTGACCATAATCAGGAAAAACACGGCGAATAATATGTACCCCTGTACGGTCAATAGTTACCTACCTTACCTGCGCTACGGCCCTGAAAACCTGCTGGGCGAAAGTACCGAGCGTGCCGGCTATCCATGCCCCGCATATAAGGACCGCTAAAAACGTAGCTATAATTTTAGGCACAAACGATAAAGTCTGTTCCTGTATCTGGGTGGTAGCTTGGAGTATTGATATAATCAAGCCCACAACCAGAGCCGATAAAAGCATCGGTGAAGATAATAATATGATCAAGAGCAGTGCTTTGGCTGATAAATTAAGTACTTGCTGCGCATCCATAATTTGCCCTCCTATCTGTTAAAGCTTTCAACAAGGCTTTTTACGAGAAGCTGCCATCCGTCAATCATCACAAAAAGCAGCAGTTTAAAAGGCAGAGATATTGCCATCGGGGACAACATAAACATACCCATACTCATAAGTACGGAGGCTACGATCATGTCAATTATGAGAAACGGCAGAAATATTAAAAACCCTATCTGGAAAGCCGTTGTTATCTCGCTTGTTATAAAAGCGGGGGTAACAACATACATGGGTATCTGTTCGGGTTTTTCTATTTTTTTTGTATCAAGTTTCGCCATATTCGCGAACAGGAGAAGATCATTCTCCCTGCACTGGCTCATCATAAATTCCCTTAAAGGGATCATCGCTTTCTCAAATGCCTGTGTCTGGTTAATCTGTCCCTTTAAAAAAGGCTGGAGGGCTTCGGTATTCATGCGCGAGCCCACCGGCATCATAACATACAGCGTTAGAAAAAGCGCCAGCCCTATGAGGATCTGGGTTGAAGGGACCTGCTGGGTGCCTAAAGCCGATCTTATGAAAGACAGAACTATCGTTATCCTTATAAACGCCGTTGTCATTATTAAGATGTACGGCGCGACCGTTAATATCGTTATAAGGAAAAGTATCTGCAGCGGCATAGCCACTGCCTGCGGGCCTTTAGCGACCTCTCCTCCTATGTTAATATCGGGAAACGTAATCTGCGGAACCGGAGCGGCGACTGCTTTTTTAATAAATAAAAACAATACCGCGCACAGAAGTAAAATTAAAATATTTTTTAAGTTAAAATATTTCATGCCCACACCTCACAGAGGAAATCATTCTTTGCTTTTCATAAACGGAATCTTGCTTGAAAAGAATTTTGACCAGTATTTTTTGGGATCAGCTGTCTGAGATTCTTCTTTTTCTTTTAGAAACTCTTCCGCTTCGTGCTTATTCAATTCTTTCAAAGTACTTATATTATTATCCGATACGCCTATCAATAAATATTCATGCAGAACTTTTATTATGTATAATGAATGCTTCTGGGATAAAAGCTGCCTGTCAATAACTTTAATATTCCTGCCCTGCATCACATTAGGCAGCATATTCTTACTGCCCATGAATTTTAATATGAAATAGGCGAGAAGCCCTACAAGTATAAGGGATATTACCGTTACCGGGATTTTAGACACAGGGTTAAACCTTTCTGACCCGACTTCGGCTTTATCAAAATATGAACCCTCGCTCTTCTCCTGCGCGCAGCACGCGCAGAAGCAGTTCAAAACCAGGGCAATCACAATTAAAAACAGTAAAATATTTTTTGTTTTATTCACTATTCACCGTTCGCTATCTATTTATAACTTCTATGATTCTCACGCCGAAGTTGCCGTCAATCTCAACCACTTCGCCCCTGGCTATTAACTTGTTATTAACCAGAATATCAACGGCTTCACCCGCTTCTTTTTCCAGCTCAATAACCGCGCCTACTCCGAGTTTTAAGATGTCTTTCACCATCATTTTGGTTCTTCCGAGCTCGGCCGTAACGGTTAACGGTACATCCTTTAAAAGATCTATGGAGCTGGGTACGTTTGAAGGCGCCTTTTCCTGGATCTGTGAAAACTGCACTGCCTTTACCTGGGATTTTTCTTGTTTTTCATTTTCATTCTTCAAATTCTTCATCCTCCTCCGTTAATACTTTTGTAACCTGTACGGCCACTCCGTCTTCCCTTAATCCGGGCCGGCCTAAAAATTTTGTTTTGTCATTGACTTTTATCCTCATATCGCTCCCAAGTTCCTGTTCCAGCTTTATTATGTCTCCGGGCTCTACCTGGAGTATATCCTGGAAGAAAACTTCCACCCTCCCGAGTTCCACCACAAGCGGAACTTTTGCCACTTCAAGATTCTTGGCGAACATGGGTATTGAGGTCTGCGACTCGTCTTTTACCGAAGTTTTCGTGAGCAGGTATTCGTCAAAACTTTCTTTGGGCAGAATTTTCTTAAGGTAGGAATAAGGCATGCAGAGCTCAACAACGCCGGTTGTCTTTACTATCGTGGCCTCAAAAGAAGCGATGACAAGATGCTCGCCGGGGTCGGCGATATGAACCACCTGGGGATTAAACTCTGTCCCTGCGAACTGGGCATTGACTTCAACTACGTCTTTCCACGCGGTATTATAGCTTTCCATAACTTTGTTATATGCCGTTTTTAATACCGCGGATTCTATCTCCGTAAAATACCTTATCTCGTCAATTGTCTGGCCCCTGCCTCCCATAAGCCGGTCAATAAGGGCGAAACTTAACGCGAAATCCATAAAGATAAGCCCTTTGGTCTCGGGATCAATTTTAAACTCTATCATATTGCTGGGATCGGAAAGAGAATTAAAATATGCTCTGTGAGATGAGACCCTGACCTGCTTTAATTTCATTGATACTTTTCCGTGAATAAGGGAACTTACATTCACGCTGAACTTATCCGAGAAAATTTCAAATATCTTTCTTAAGAAATCCTGCTGGTCAAATGTAAATTTAACAGTCTGCCTTAAGTCATAAGAGCTTACGCTTTTCTGCCTGCTTTTTTTCTTGTAATCTGTCACAAGGCCCCCTTAATTTAACAATAAGGAACAAGGGACGGAGTTTAATATAATATACTCCTCCTAATTATTAATTAATTTATTTAAAATAATAAAAAATCCTGCTATAAAGTATTATTTTATTAAATAATATCACTCGTATAGTTTAACTATTAAAAGTATTGATAATATCAATAAAATGCGGGTTGAATATGCTTGCGGGTAAAGAAATAGCCGGGAATTTTACTTCCCGGCTATTGTAATTTGTTTAATTAAGGGGTTATCTTATCATGTTAGTTGCGCTTTTTATAAGCTCATCCTGCACCTGCAGTATCTTCATGCCTGTTGACTGCTGCTGTTTTATGCGGCTCGCGTGGTAAGTCTGCTGTATGTAATCAACATTTGACATCTCAAGATGGCTGGGCTTTACCGATCCCAATGCTCCTTCTCCCGCGTAGCCGACAATTGCCGGTCCTGAATTAGTGGTAGGCACAAATGTAGTCGCTCCCGCGGGTTTTAAGCCCGATGCGTTCGCAAAAGACGCGATCGCTACCTGGTAAATCGGAACTTCGGTCGTAACCGCGTTTTTAGTTACCGGATCAACCATTGTCTCTGTGCCGTAGAGTATTCCGGCTTCATCAAATTTATATCCTGTATATCTTCCGGAATATAATTTTGTTTCGGGATCTAAGCCCATCTCTATCGCTACCGGGTCGCCTGCAAGCTGGCCGTTCTCATCTAATTTATATCCTTTGACTTTTAAACCGTTCTGGGCTGTTAAGACACCGTCTTTAACCGAGAATTTGCCGTTTCTTGTGTAAGCATCATTTGTTCCGTCAGTGACAACAAAGAAACCGTTTCCTTCTATTGCAAGATCCGTAGGAGATTTTGTCTTTGTAAGCTTGCCCTGTGAAAAATCAACTTCGGTAACGGCGTGTCTGGGCGCAGTTCCGCCGACGGGAACATATTCGCTGTAAACATCTACAAATTGAGTGTTAACAGCTCTTGCGCCGGGAGTATACATGTTCTGCATATTTTCATAATATGCTTCCATCTCCTGCTGGCTGTAAACCTGCTGGTTATAAATTACATCGTTAAACATAATTAATTCCCCCTTTTTATGATAAGGAGTAAGCCCTACATCCGGATACCTGTCTGTATGAAAAACACAGCCAGATAAGGAATATATGCCTTTTCTTCTGATTATATTATAGCATTAAAGGTGCGTGATTTTGTTAACAAAATGTTAACAAAATGTTAACAAAATGTTAACATTTTACCCTTTATATAATCCTTATTTCAAGCTATTTCTTCCACCAGTTCGGCGGAAATGCCAGATAATACTAAATTCTGGCCCTTTAAAGCCTCTGAAAGCTCTTTCTCACTGCCTGATATTATGTCTTTTACCACTTTTGATGTGGTCTCAAATTTAGCCGAAACTTTGTTATCCTTTACTTCAAGTATGACTTTTAACTGGCCCAGGTATTCCGGGTTCATCCTTATTACTATTTCTTTATCTTTCGCGCCGACGCTTCTTATAAGTATCCGGTCTATAACCTGCTTTATAACTTCTTCTCTTTTTAAGTCTTTGTTAATTTTAACTTTCTCAAAAACATTCATTTTCTCGGTGTCTTTTTCTTTTGATTCCATTGTTGAGGCGGAGGTCTTTATTCCTTTTTTCTCCCTTGCCAGTTTATCAAGAAACATTCCAAGCTGTGATTCATCATGCATCCTAATAAGTTTTTCAACTTCTTTTGAATTAAGGTCATTGATATTCAAACCGCGGGCAGAGAGCATATCTCTTAATTTCGCGGTATCTACTTTGCCTGTATCTAAATCTTTTATTCCTATCATCTGTTTTTCCGATATGCTTAATGCGTCGGGATTTTTTATTATGAGCTGGTATAGGTAATTTAAAAGAGATGAGAGCCCGAAATCGTTCTGCTGCATTGACTTTGCGAGCTTTTCAACCTTCTCCTGGTTTTCTTTTGCCTTGGACTCATCATGGATAAGCTTATCCGCCTGTTTCGTGTCTTTTTTTCCCGATGCATCTTCTGTCTTCTCTTTTAAAAGAGAAGAGAACTGTTTGTCGTCTTTTACCTGATTTTTCTCTTCAAACTTTATCTTGTTCTCGTTCTGCAGAGAAAAAAGTAAAGATGTAATATCGTTTCTGTTGTTATGCATAATAATGCCTCCTTGTATAATAATACTTAACCCTGTTCGCTTTTAAATTTTTCGTAATACCCTATTACTTTGACAACATAATTTCTTGTTTCGGAATAAGGCGGCACCCCGCCGTATCTTTTAACTGCGCCGGGTCCGGCGTTATAGCCGGCAACGGCCAGTTTAACATTCCCGTTAAATCTTTCAAGAAGGCCTTTTAAATATCTTGTGCCTCCGAATATATTCTCCCTGGGATCATAAGCGTTTTTAACGCCCAGTGATTTGGCGGTTTCGGGCATAAGCTGCATTAAACCCATTGCCCCGCACCATGATCTCGCTGTCGGCTTAAAGTTGGATTCCTGTTTTATTACAGCCCTTATTAAAGCCGGATCAACCCCGTACTCTTTTGATGCTTCGTTTATAATATCGGCAAAATCGCCGGAAACCTGAACGAATTCTTCTTTCTTTGCGACTCCTTCAATCTGGCTAACGCTGTTTAATATAGATGAAAAATTAATGCCTGATGTGGGCACAACGGGCTTTGTTGTTTGTTCAAACCCGCCGAATTTGTTCTGTATGCCCTGAATCTTTGAGTTAATCTGCCTCATTCTTTCAAATATGCTCATGATTCCTCCCTCTTTTCTTTCCTCGCGTATTTCATTGTAGCCAGCTCGTCTATAAACTTTCTTTCTTCCATGTCCGCTTCTTTATCAAATTCTTCTTTTTTCTTTTCTTTCAATCTTTCATAAGTCTTGCGCTCCTGCGCGGCTTTAATAAGTATCTCTCTCTGCTTTTCCGCGGCGCGCCTTGCGTCTTGGACGCATATTTTCTGGTGTTCTATCCTGTCTTCCAGTCTCTCAAGATGCAGTTGGTACATCTTAAGTTCATCTATGTCAAGACCGCCCTTGCTTTTTTTCTTTTTTATATATTCAACGCTGTTTCTCTTGTCTTCCTCAAGCTTTCTCAGTTTTTCTTCTTCTTTTTCAAGCTTCCTGAAGCAGGCCGCGAGTTTTTCTTTTTCCTCGTCTTCTTTTTTCTTTTTCAGTATCAATATGTTTTCTAATTTAAATTTAAATTTCTTTGATTTCATATAATTATATAATCATCTCTTTTAAATTTTAATATTTTATCAAATTACCGATCCATTAAATCTATAAGTTTATCTATTGTTTCCTTATAGACACTGGGCTCTGCCTTTTTCTGGCATAAAAATTCATGCACGGACTTTATCATCTTCTTCGCGTAATCCACATCTGAGTTAGACCCGTCTTTATAGGCGCCTATATTTATAAGGTCTTCTTTTTCTTTATAAGTGGCAAGCACTTTCCGCAAGTCCCCTGCCGCGTCCTGGTGTTCATCCTGTGCAACTTCCGGGAAAAGCCTGCTCACACTCTCAAGAACATCAATCGCCGGATACCTGTTCTGCGCCGCAATCCCTCTTGACAGTACGATATGGCCGTCAAGTATTGATCTTACCGTATCGGCAATGGGTTCGTTCATGTCATCGCCTTCCACAAGCACCGTATATATCGCGGTTATGGATCCTTTTGTAGAAGTGCCGCTGCGTTCCAAAAGCTTAGGCAGAAGCGCGAACACGCTGGGCGTATAGCCACGCGTTGCAGGGGGCTCGCCCACGGCAAGTCCCACTTCACGCTGCGCCATGGCAAACCTTGTCACCGAATCCATCATAAACATCACGTCATAACCCTGATTCCTGAAGTATTCGGCTATCGCGGTTCCCACATAAGCGCCTTTCATCCTTACAAGAGCGGGCTGGTCGCTTGTGGCGCAGACCACTACCGATCTTTTTAATCCTTCTTCTCCGAGATCCGTTTCTATAAAATCACGCAACTCTCTGCCGCGTTCCCCGACCAGCGCTATCACATTAACGCTTGCGGTTGTATTTCTCGCTATCATGCCAAGGAGCGTACTTTTTCCTACACCGCTTCCCGAGAAAATACCTATCCTCTGGCCTTTGCCGAAGGTAAGCAGTCCGTCTATCGCCCTTACGCCGGTTGCTATAGGATCTTTTATCCTGGGCCTTGTTATGGGGTTGGGCGGTGAATTATATATGGGATATTCTTCTTCCGTTTCTATAGGGCCCTTGCCGTCAATGGGATTCCCCAGCCCGTCAATAACTCTTCCAAGAAGGCCTTTACCCACATTGACAAGAAGCGGCCTTCCGGTAGTGCGCACCTCGCACCCGGGACCTATGCCCGACATCTCGCCAAGGGGCATAAGAAGCACTTTATTATTCTTAAACCCCACGACTTCCGCGTGGATGGGTTTTTTGCCCTCTGTGGGGTAAACATTACAAAGATCCCCCACCCTTACTTCCGGGCCTTCTGATTCCACGATAAGGCCTATCACCTGGCTTACTTTGCCGTGTACTTTTATAAGTTTGGAACTGTGGAGGGCTTTATAATACTTGCTTAAATCAAGCTGTTTTTCATTCGGATTCTTCATCGTAATTTTTGCTCGCTTCTTCAAAAGCTATCTCAAGTGCTTTTAACTGGGTTTCTATAGTGGCATCCACATTGCCCAGGTTAGTGCTTACCCTGCATCCCCCGCGCGTCATAGAAGGGTCTCCTTTTACGGTTAATATTTCAAGGTCCACCATGCCTGCGAAAATTTCTTTTCTTTCTTCCACTATTTTTTTATCTTCCGGGTTTACATAAACCGTTACTTGTTTTGTGCTTGACCCTTTGGCAAGGTCAACTGCTTTGGTTGCCACGGCAAGAACAACTTCCGGATTTATTTTAATCTCTTCTTCCAGAATCTCCTTGACACAGGCAAGAGTAAGGTCTGCTATCTCCTGCTTTGCGTTCTCCATTATCAGGTTTCTTTCTTCTATAAGCTTATTAAATACGTCTTTAAGATTATCCGCAAGACCCGCAAGCTCCCTGCGGCCTTCGGCTTTTCCTTCTTCTATGCCCTGCTTCCTGCCTTCCCTCTGAGCTTCTTCAAAACGCTCATGCACAAGCAGCTTGGCAGAGTCAATAATTCTTTTGGCTTCCTGCTTCGCGTTCGCGTAGAGCTGCGCGACTTTTACTTTCGCCTGCTCCATTATTTTCTGCGCGTCCTGGGTGGCCTGTTTCTCCGGGGTATGAACCTTTTTGGTTATCCCGTCAAGCTTCTCCTTAACCTGCTTTGTTTCTTCCGGGGTTACGGGAATCTTCGTAAACTCGGCTTTTTTAACATCGATATCTTTTTTAATCGCGGACTTTTTCATATCATCCGGCTTTTCCGGTGTACCGCCCACGCCTTTAATAATTGACACGAGACGACCTCCATGAAACTTTATTCCTATTTCACAAACCTTATCTTACCTAAGGCGACCAGCCCTCTTAATATATTTCTTATCTGCTGCTTCGCGGCTATAATCCTGTCATGGGAAACACTCTCAAGACTCATGGCATCCCCGCGCAGGGCTTTGGCCGTATCAGGCGGCAGAACATTGTATATCCGTTCGGACAGAACAAGCGAAGAACCCTTAATTGCCATCGCTATGTCCTTAATATCCGCGAGTCTTAATACCTGCTTTAAAGAAGCTTCATCAACCTTTTCAATGTCTTCATACACGCAGAGATTTCCTTCAATATCATTCGCGAGCTTGGGCGCTTCTTTAACTATGCCTGATATAATCTTCTGTTCGGTATGCCTGTCCGTACCGCTTAATATATCCACCAAACGCTCTTTGCTTTCTTTAAAATCCGCTCTTCCTTCAACTATGTCTAGCACGCGTTCTTCCAGGACTTTTTCTATCTCCTCTAAAATATCCGGAGGTATTTTATCAATATCGGCAAGCCTCTTTGCAACATCACTCTGTAATGAACCCGGAAGCTCCGCCAGAATAGACGAGGCTTTTGAAGAATCAAGCTGGGAAAGTATAACCGCTATGGTCTGCGGGTGTTCTTTCCTTACCACCCTTGCCAGCTGAGCCGGGTCTATTTTGTATAAAAACCCCAGCGGCTTATTAATAGAAGAAGCTTCAAAAGCAGAATCTTGTGAAGCTCCCTGAGTAAACGGACTAGTAAAAGTAACTGTGCCTTCTTTTCCGACTTCCAGTATATTAGAGGTCTCCAAGAATTCGTTTAAAATGCTTTCTTTTACTTCTTCCGGTATATTTTTTAGTTTGTTTAATTCTTCCTGTATCTCGCTCTGGGTTGTGCCCAGATCCTCCATGATTTGATTCGCAACTTCAGGAGGCAGAGTTGTCAGCAATATAGCTGCTTTCTGTTTGGCCGTAAGATTATCCTTATTAATTTTAAATTCACCTCTCTCTATCGGCCAACCAGGTGCTCTTTAAAAGTTCAGCAACTCGAGTGGGTTTCTCCTTTGCCAGCATTTCTAACTTAAAAGCGGTACTTGTTCCTGTATTCTCGCGGTTCCCCGCATCTATCTGTGTAGCTGAGGGTATGTTCTGGGTGTTAAACCTTACTTCGGGTATAACATTTCTCTGTCTCAGCATGAAGTATGCCGCTATTATTATCAGCATTAACATCGGTGTTAAAGCAAGTGTCAGGAGCAGTGCGCTGTTTAACGCGGGATTCGCGCTTACCGGATTAGCGGGTACTTTGCCGCTTATCAGATTTTCTCTCATATTCTGGAATAAAGCAGATGAGAAAGGTATGCTTACAACAGCTACTTTATCTCCTCTTGCTTCATCTATGCCGATAGCGCCTGCCACTAATTCTTTAATATTGCCTGCTTCGCTCGGCTGGAGGTTGTCCACCGCTACGCTTGCCGTTATTCTCTTAATTTCCCCGGCGGCCGTTACAGTTCTTTTTGTAACTTTATCTACAGCGTATGTAGACTTATCGGACTTCTTCACATATTGACCTTGAGATCCTTTTAAGTCTGTTGCTCCTCCTATCTGAGTAGCATCTTTGGCTTCGGGCATATTGGAGAACGATTCCTCGGAAGTATCTTCCTTGGCTTTTACCGTGCCCTCTACATTGGCGGGACCGCCGTATGTTTCTGATGTCATATCGCTCTGTGAGTTATCAAACTCAACATTTAAAGCTACGGTATATTTGTTGGGGTCCAGCACGCCGTTTAATGCTTCTCTTACTTTTTCCTTGAGTCTATTCTCGTAGGCGATCGCTTTCTCCTCCCCAACCGGCTGCATTGCCATGCCTTCTTTGCCGAGGTATTTTGTGTCAACGGCGTAAGGAACGCCGTCCATTCCTATAATCTTAACGTTTTCCACCGGCAGGTTGCGTACTGAGTTTGCCACAAAGTGGGCAATACCTGCAACCTGAGCGGGATTTAATCTTTCATAACCGGGCTGGAGTTTTACCATAACCGCGGCTGTTGCCTGATTATCATTTCCGAAAAGTACTTCTTTAGGGGTAGTGATTTTAACTATGGCGTCCGCGACACCCTGTATCTCTCTTATGCCGTATATAAGCTGGGCTTCCAGTTTTTCTTTATTGTTCTGCTCCAGTTCCTGAGGAGACTGGGGCATAAAACCCTCTTTTGGCGCGGATATCGCAACAGGAGTCCTGGGCAGGCCGTATAAAGCAAGGTCCATCCTGGCTTTATTTAACTGCCCGGGAGAAACTAAAATAGTTCTTCCCGTAGTATCAATCTCATAAGAGATTTTCATTGTCCCCAGTTTATCCGCTATAGCCTTAACGTCATTGGGGTTAAGCTCGGAATAAAGAGGAACAAAAGTGTTGACTTTAATAAATACATTGATAATTAAAGCCAATGCTATAATCCCCACTATCACCGAGGTGCCTATGAGTTTCTGTTTCGGCGTAAGCGACTTGAGTTTATCAAGCAGCCCTCCGAAAAAGGAACCCGCGCCCTGAGGACCCTGGGTGGGCAGTCCGCCCGTTCTTAAATTTGTTTTGATATTAGTAGCCATAATTATTCACGCCCCTTTATGAATAAATTAAATTATATCTGCATCTGCATCAGCGTTTTGAAATCCATCGCCAATGAGCTCATGACTTTCGTTGCCAGTTTTAAAAGCACATCTGCTTTCGCGTTTTCAATTGAAATTCTATGCAGATTGTCAATATCTCCCGTAGCAAGATCTCCCGCCAGTTTGTCGGGAGCCGCAACGGCTTCCGTTACTTTGGATAATTCATTCGTTAAGAATGATGCAAAACTGCCTTCTCCCGAAGCAACGGGACTCGTTGAATTCTGTGTAAAGATACTCGAAAAATCGCCTAACGGCTGTATCGGTTGTATCGGTAAAAACGGACTACTCATATTAAATCCCCCTCCTTACGCGTTTCTTCCTATATCTAACGCTCTCATTGCCATATATTTTGTAGCGTCAACAACGGCGGCATTTGCTTCATAAGCTCTGCTTGCCGTTATGAGGTTTGTCATTTCTTCTATTATATTAATGCTGCTTTTCGCAACATACCCTTTCCACTTGCCTTCTGTTATCGCAAGCGGGTTGTCGGGATCATATACATATTTAGTTTCTGAATCTACTTCCGTAATACCTGCAACTTCGACGCCCGAACCGGATGAAAGACCGGAGCCCATGGATGCCTGCACGAAAGGAGGCAGGAACTGCGCGAAAGTCGGGGCCCCTTCAGGCCTTATAATCGCAACCTGCTTCTTGCTTCCGGGAACATTGCCGTGAGCTATATTGTGGCTTATAACATCCATCTGGGTCTGGGCCACATTCATTCCCTGTGCCGCTGCGTCAAATGATTTAAATATACCCATAAGATTCCTCCTTAAACACCATTAACCCTGGAACATGCTAAGTACGGTATTTAATCTAGAAAACATTTTTCCAATACCCTGTGAAACTATAGTCTGGTACCATATCTGGTTCTTCGCGAGATTTGACATCTCTGTATTAATATTAACTTTACCGCCTGTGGAGTAAACGGCCGGCTGGATGCTTGCCAGATCATTGAGAATCATTCCTCCGTTATATGAGGCAAGCTGGCAGCCGTTATTGTTTTCCGCCTGCGCGATATAATCTTTCATAATATCTTCAAACGCAACCGCGCGTGAAGTATAATTAGGCGTATTAATGTTAGCAATGTTATTTGATATAACATCATTGCGCAGGCTTGCCGCGTCCAGCGCTTTTGTTAATATTTCCAGATTCATGTTGCTGAAAAGATCCATAATTTTTACACCACCTTTTGTACTTTTATAGTACAAACATATATGTAATAATACACAACTTTTACCCCTCCCGAGAGAGGTGTTCTTTTCTTCTGTCTATATAATACAACATTTATATTAACATTCTGTTACAAAAATGTTAACAAATTGTTAACATTTCGGCCCTTTTAATTTTTTTTTTGAGTGCAAAAAAAGGCTAAAAGTTAGATATTTTCCTTATTTTAAGCTGTTTTTTAAGAAAAAACATGGTTCTTTTTTGAAAATCCCCCCAAAAAAAATTTTTACGCTTTTGGTTTTATAACGGCAAAAGCGCAGTTTTCCATGTCAATGTACTTATCCGCGATCTCGCGTATATGCCTCGGCGTGATCTTATTCACGGCCGCAGAAAACTCACAAGAGTAATTAAAACCCCTCCCTACCAGTTCATGGTAGGCGTAATCCGACGCCTTACTGGCCTTTCTCTGCTCCTGAATACTTTTAAGACCCAGCAGGTATCTTTTGTAAGTTTCAAGTTCCTTATTTGTTAATTCTTTGTATTTTAATTTATTTAACTCCTGAATAAGAATTGATTCGGCAAGCTCAAGCTTATCGGGGCTTGTTCCCAGAAAAACTTTAAAAACTCCCGTATCCAGATACGCTTCATAATCGGCATCCACCATATACGCAAGCCCGTAATTGTCCCTGAGCTCTATAAAAAGCCTTGAGCTCATGCCGGACAAAAGATGCTCCAGAACTTCAAATGCCGGATAATCATCGCTGTTTATGTCCGGCGCGAAAAATCCCAGGCACATAACAACCTGCTTTTTATCCCTTTCAATAATGACCTGCCTCTTGCCTATCGGAAGTTCGGCGAACGGTGATGCCGGCCTTTCCACGTTTCTTAATTTTGTCATTTTTAATTTCTCAACTATATGCTCTTCAACATACTCAGTCTTAAAATCGCCCACTATACTTATAACAAGGTTGTCGGGGCTGTAAAAATTTTTATGCCAGTTAACCAGGTTTCTCCTGTTAATTCTGGCAACCGATTCAAATGAACCCGAGATAAGCATGCTGTAGGGATGGTTCTGGAATAAGGCTTTATCGCATTCATCTTTGCAGAATTCGGTAACGTTATCCATGCTGTTGTATATATTCGCCAGAATAATTTTGCGCGTTTTCTCTATCTCGTCCTGCTTAAAGGCGGGAGACGCGACAACATCAAGAAATATATCAAATCCTTCAATAAAATTTCTTGACAGAATATTCATTGAAAGCCCCATGGAATCTTTACTGGTAAACGGCTCTATGTCCGCGCCTAAAAACTCCAGGTCTTTTGAAAGTTTTATATTGTTTCTTCCGTTTGTGCCCTTAAGCAGCATTTCCTGGCAGAAATGCGACACCCCCGCGTTATTAAAAGTCTCGTATCTTGTACCGCCGTTAGCGTACAAAGAAACCGAAATAATCGGGGAAGAATGATCTTCCGTTAAAATCAGCCTTATGCCGTTCGGGAGCTTGCGTTTTTTAACAACTGTTTTCTGCATTTACAAACCCTTAATGTTTTTTTTACTTGGGCAGATATACCGCGACAGAGCAGTTCTCCCTGTTCAGGTAATCCTGAGCCACTTTGCGCATGTCTTTTGCTTCTACTTCCAGCATTCTTTTCGGGAACTCCTCGGAAAGCATACAGTCGCCGGCTATCTCGTAATAACCTATGTTCTCGGACTGCTCCTCAACCGCTTCCTGGGAAAAAATATAGTCGCTTAAAAAAAGATTCTTGGCTTTCTTTAATTCCTGGTTCGGTATAAGCTTATATTTTACTTTATCAATTTCTTTAAATATTTCTTCTACGGCTTTTTTAACGTCTTCTTTATCAAGGTTGGCTTCTATTAAAAAGAGCCCCGGATAATTACCCGATAAAATCCCGGTATAAATATAGTTAACAAGCATCTTTTTTTCTTTCAGAACCACATTAAGGCGCGAGCTTAATCCTTCCCCCATGGCGACAGCGAGAAGGTCAAGAGCGTATATGTCCCTGTGCAGGAGGGTGGGTATATGGAACGCCATCATAAGGTAAGCTTTTTTAACGTCCCCTGTATATTCTTTGTACCTGAATCCTGCCTGGCGGGGTTCGTCGGCGTCAAATAAGTTTACCGATAACGGAACATTTTTAAGCCCCCCGTATAAATTGGTTACTGATTTTATAACTTCTTCGCTTTTTATGTCCCCCACTGCCGTTATTACTATGTTATTCGGAACATATTTTTCCGTATAATATTTTTTTAAAGTGTTTTTATCTATCTTGTTCAGAATATCTTCGTATCCCAGTATTGAATGCCTTAAAGGATGTTTTTTATACGCTTCTTCCAGCAGCTTGTCAAACAGGAAATTAGAGGGCGAATCCATGCCCATTTTTATCTCTTCTAAAATAACTTTTCTTTCTTTTTCTATGTCGTAATCATCAAAAATGGGATTTAAGACCGCGTCTGTCTGTATGTCCAGGGCCACGTCAAAATACTTGCTCGGGACAACAACCCAGTAGTTGGTAAACGTATAAGAAGTTGATCCGTTAAGATAGCCGCCCAGGGCGTTTATCTGGCGCGATATCTCGCCAAGCCCTCTTTTGGGAGTTCTTTTAAAAAGCATATGTTCTACAAAATGGGAAATCCCCTTAAGATCTTCCGGCTCGTCAATTGAACCTGATCTTATCCATACCCCGAAACAGGCAACCTTGGCCGGATATATTTCTTTTGTGATAATTGTTACCCCGTTGGGCAGCTGCATCCTTATAATATCCGATGTCAGGTAAGCTTTTTCTAAAAACATGTTTTTTCCTTGGATCTTTATTTTAAAATAATCTTTTCTTGTTTGTTGTATTTATTCCTTTTATTATGTATACATTTAAATAAAAGGATAATAGTTATTCTGATAGAATTTTTTATTATTATGCTCTCTACTATTAAAACATATATAAATAAACTATTCAACAGGGAATATATACGTAAATTTAAAAGTATTTTTGTTAAAAGATTCATATTCTTTTATATTATTTTTATTATTTTACTTATTTATTTAATTTCTTTAAGTCTGAATTACATAAAAAGCTTTAATTTTGAAGCAGGAAAAGAAAGATATATACTACTCTTTAACAAAGTGCCCAGTTCAATATTAATATTAAACGACAAAAACCCCGCGCCAAGATATGTATTTACAAACTCCCCCGGTGTTATAATTAATAATTCCTTCTCCGGCAAAACTTATTTTCTCTCTGAAGACGGGCATATATATTCCATTGACCTTAAAAATGAAAGATTCCCGTCAACTTACATGCTGAATTTCAACCCCGCCAGTGGTGTTTTCACTTCCCCGGCGACTTTATATATATCAAATAAAAATGAACCCTTTATATACCATTATTCCATGCTTAAAAGAAAAGTCATAGACCGGCTTAAATTTAAAAATTCCCAGTCTTATTTCGCTACCGATCAAAATAATAAAAAAGTTGTATCTTATGAAGAAAAAGATAAAAGTTTAAATATTGTTAATGTACGCTATAACGAATTTATAAAAAACATACCTTTGAATAAGGATATTATAAAAATGCTGCCGTCCGGTTATTCTCAAAAGTTATACATTTTAACTCCCGGCAGCGGTTTTATAATCTTCAACATAGACTCTATGGCTGTTGAAAAGAAGTTTAATATAGGAACAAACATTGTTGACTTTGACACAGGTAAAGGCAGGCAGTCCGGTGATCTGATATTCGCAATAGATAAAAGCGAGAATAAATTATATATTTTAAAATCTAATAAAATCATTAAAGAACACATACTGGGCAAACAAAATCCATCCCTTATATCATTAAGCCCCGAAGGATACTGCGTTTATATATATTACGGCGGGACAAATGAAGTAGAAAAGATTAACCTGAAAAATTCAAGAGTGTTAAAAACTTACAAGCTTAATCCCATAAAGCCTTCACAGCTTATGGTTCTTCCGGCGGATGAAAATTAATAAACATTCTGCCAGGTTACTGCCTCAACCGAACCGGTTGAACTGCTCCCCAATAAACTTGCAAGATTGGCATCGTAAATTACCTGCGCGGTACCTCCGGTAGTCACTATAAATCCTATAGCCGCCCCGTGAAGGTCGCTCGTCCCCCTGAAATCAACAGTTGCGCTGGGAAGATAAACTCCGAAAAAAGAGTTTGATCCTCCTTGTATATTAGCCGCAACACAGCCTGTTGTGCCGTAAAAAATACACTGGGTAGCGTCCTGAGAAGTATTTGATACGCTCAGTCCTGTTAATTTTAAATTCCCGTTAACGTATATATAAACAGGGCCTGAAGCTATGGCAATTTTTCCCTTGCTCTGTAAATCAATACTTGTAAACGAATAAGTGCCTGCGGTAAGCGTTACCGTGTCTCCCTCGCTCCCGCCGCCGGATAACGATATAGAACCGTATTTGCCGGGCGAAAGAGTGCATGTTGTAGAAATATTTTCGCCGCTCGGTGAGGAAGCCAGAGGATCTTCAACTAAAGGTTTTGCTTCTCCCGCGTTGGTTTTTGTTTCACCCGTGACGGTTGAAGAACCGTCTACCGTTAAAGAAGTCGTGTTCGTGCCTATATCGCCTACGACATCGCTGGTACCGCCTATAGATATGCTGTTATACCCGAAAAGAGCGTAATTCCACGGAGGGGTTAAACTGGAGATATCTGTCTTTATCATCGCGCCTATTCTGTTTATTCTGCCGCCGCACTTGCCGGTGCCGATTACATAAGCGCATCCGGCCGGAACAACCACGCCGTCTGCTCTTGTAACAGCCGCTGAACCAAGCAAGTTATTGGTAGAATCATAAGCGCCTGTCCCGAATGTAATTGTGTATGTGGCACTGACCTCGGATAAAGCCGCATTATTAAAACCTGTAGTCCATGCGGGGTTTGAATTTAAACTATCCATAGCATTTGCGATGCCCGCTTTTGCCGCATAGCCGGCAATTACGGTATCCCTGTAGCCGCTTACGGTTCTTAAGTTAAATATACCTATTGAGCCTACTGATACGGCAATTACGATTAAGATTAACAGTATAAGAAGGCCTACAACAAGAGCTATGCCTTTTTGATTCTTTTTCATAAATTATCCTTCTGTCCTAATATATATTCTGCCAGGTTATTACATCAAGATAACTGCTGCCGCCGCTTACTAAAGTAGCAAGATTGGAATCATAAATTATCTGAGCGGTACCGCCGGCCGCCGCGGTCTGGCCTACGGCAGATCCGTGAAGGTCGCTCGTCCCCCTGAAATCAACAGCAGCGCCGGGCGTGTAAATTCCGAAATATGCGTCCGCTCCTCCGCGGACATCTACCGAGGTGCAGCTGGTCGTGCCGTAAAACAGGCACTGTGTGGCGTCATGAGATGTGTTTGTCACGCTCTGACCGGTTAATTTTAAATCGCCGTTAACGTATATATAAACAGGGCCTGAAGCTATTGCAATTTTTCCCTTGCTCTGTAAATCAATACTTGTAAACGAATATGTGCCGGCGCTGAGTGTTACTGTTTTACCGGAAGAACCGCCGCCTGATAAAGATATTGAACCGTACTTTCCGGGAGGAATACTGCAGGTACTGGTAACATCTCCTCCGCTTGGAGAAGAAGCCAAAGGATCTGTAACCGCGGGCTGGGCTTGATCCGCATTTGTATCCGTGCCGCCGCTTACCGTAGAAGCTCCGCCGACGCTTAAAGAAGTGGTATTTGTCCCTATATCGCCGACGACATCGCATGTGCCGCCGACAGAAACGCTGTTATACCCGAAAAGAGCGTAAAGCCAGGGAATACCGCCGCCGCTCGAGTTCATAGACATAACCGCGACCCTGCGAACAACCCCGTTGCAGTCGCCCGTACCTATTATATAAGCATGGGCGGCCGGAACGGTTATTCCGTCACTTCTTGTAACGGATGTTGAGCCGTTTAAATTGTTTGTGGAATCATATACCCCTGAACCGAAAGAGACGCTGTAAGTCGCGTTAGCGCTGGACAGAGAAACACTGCTGAAACCGGTTGTCCACGAAGAGTCCGAATGCATAGCGTCTAATGCCTGAGCTATCCCTGCTTTCGCGGCGTAATAAGCAACCGTAGAATCCCTGTGGTAGCTTACCGCTTTTAAATTGTATACGCCTATAGATCCTATTGATACAACAAGAACAACTAAAATCAATAGGAGCAGTAATGTAACCGCCAGCGCGATACCTTTCTGTTTTCTTCTTTTATACTTTTCCATAACAGCATATTCTTTCTAAAAACATATAAAATAAAGTTAAAGATTGAGAACATATTTAATTAAGCACATCAACACTGCTTACCGTAGTCATGGTGTTTTCTTTGCCGATTGATTCGTCTTCGGCCGTAACACTTATATAAACCGGGTTGTCTGACGGAGTTCCATAACTTTTGATTGAACCATCCATCCAGTATAAATCAAAATCGCTTATATCATTAGCTATAACTTTATGAGATAAACCCGACCCGCCTCCGGTTGCAAAATAGCTTGTAGTGTAAGTGGAAGAACTGTATGGAGCGCTCGCCGGGGTAACCGCTATTTCTTTTCTGTATATCATGTTTTTAGCGGGGTTTTCCGGGTCCGCATACATATAATAACATATAAACTTCTGCCAGTAAGGCTGGCCTTCATATCCTGAGGTAGAATTATATTCTACGGTATTATCGGTTTTCCTGGGAGACATAAACACAACGCCTTTAGGTGATGAACTGTAAAGAATAACCGAGTCCAGACTGGATTCAAAAAGCTCCCTGGAAAGCTGGTTAATGGCGTTAAGGGATGCCTGCTGGACCCATATATTTGATTTCGTGACATGGTAATATTTAATTGACGCGTTAAACACCATGTAAATGCCGGTAAACACAAGACCGAATAAAGCCGCGTACACCAGCATCTCAACAATAGTCGCGCCTTTTCTTTTTTTATTCTTCTCTTGCAACATCCGTCTCAATTTTCACATACCTCTCGGGCCTGCTTGTCACGTAAACAATGACCACTATATTTTTTGTGGTAGCGGATACTACCGCCGCCTGAGTGTCAGGAGTAAAAGTAACGCTGTAAGTAAACTCTGTCGTGGTATTCGCGTCATTCACTATGCTTGTTAAAGTAGCTGTCCCTGAAGCTAAGCTCAAGCCGTAATCGTCAAAATCATTATATATCGCCTGCTCCATCTTCTGCTGTGCCACGTGCGTCGCGAATAACATATCCTTGCCGTGCTTTACGCTTTTCATGCTAACGGGAAATACACCTAAAATCATAAGGAAACCCACTGCCAGAATGGCAAGAGCTATCATAAGTTCAATTAAAGACGCTCCCTTTTTATTTTCATTCTTTCCCATCTTAACTTTTTATATTGCACTTCCGCAATAATTTTCCTTTAAAAATATATTATAAAAATTCTTAAAATTAAAAATACTGTAAAATAAATAAATTTTTCCCTGCAGGAAAGTCGGCTGGAAATTAGAATTTTCAGGTTATGAGCTATAAACTGCGTATCGGTTCAATTGTAAAAGACAGATATGTTATAAAAGATATAATCTCCAGTGCCGAAATAGCTTCCGTTTACCTGGCTTACGATAAAAAGGTAACGGCAAAATTATGGATACTGAAAGAATTTACATTTGCCGAAGAACTCTCCGAAGAAGATATAAAAAAACGCAGAGAGAAAATAGCCGAGGCAGTGGAAGCCCTGCGGATATATGAACATAAAAATCTGGCCAATATTCTTGATTATTTTGTATTCCACCAGAAAGATTACATAGTAATGGAATACCTGGAAGGCCGTACTTTAGAAGAACTGTCTCAAAAAACTCTGGAATACTTCCCTGAAGAACAAATAGTAAAATGGGCATGCCAGATATGCGACGGCTTAGAATACTTAAATAACCGTCCAGTCCCGTATGTATTCGGCATTCTTGACCCATCAAGAATAATAGTTGAAAACAACGGTAATGTTAGGCTCTTAAACTACGGATTAAGCCGGCTTTTCGGGATAATAGAACCTGTTATCTTTTCCAAAGATACCGTTTACTTTTCTAAAGAACTTAACTCTTTCGCGTCCCTTTTAATATTTCTAACTACAAAACAAAAAACAACAGATATATCCGTCCTGGAAAATTATTCGATATCCGACCAAATGAAGAAAGACATAGCACAATTTTCAAACCCTAAAGCTTTTATGGTTTATTCCTCATTTATAGACATAAAAATTATTTTAGAAAATCTTATCCCGAAGCCCTTTGTGCCCGATACCGCAACCGTTAAGGCAAAGCGGGAGTTTAAAAAAATAAGTGAAAAAATTAAAATCAAACTGGACAACCTGCTTTTTACAGTTTCCGAACAGAAACCTCTCTATATAGTGTTTGAAGCCGCCGGAATTATTTTTCTTGCGGTATTTTTATATATAACGCTAAACCCTTCATATAATTACACAAAAAAAAGCGAGACGGTTTACGTTTTATGCGGCGGCAAAGAGATAGTCTGTATAGACGCGCAGACCAAAAAAATTATTGATAAAATTAAACTGGATTTACCTGTAAATTTTATTAAAAGCGACGTGTTAAAGGAAAAACTATACCTATCCGTATCAAACAACACTCACATAAATGAAATACGGCAGATAAACTGTTTAGATAATAAGCCGGATCCGGATATTAAGATAAAGGTGGATATTGATCCGCAAAACATACTTATAAATTATAAAAAAAACCTTCTGTATGTTTTAAACAGAAAAAGCAACAATATATCCGTAGTTGATCTTGGTGAAAATAAAATGACGGGGATCCTGCCCACCGGGAAAAGGCCGTCTGACATAAAGGAAAGTCCGGGGCGGCCGTTCCTTTATGTGGCCAATTCGGCTTCGGACACAATATCAATATATGATACGGAAAAAAAAGAACAGGTAGACTTGATCCCCGCGTCGGGAATGCCTTACTTTCTTCTGCCGGTCAGAGAAGAAAAGAAAAATATGCTTTTCGCGGTATGCCGCAAATCCAATGACGTAAATATTTACCAGATTCACTATGATTATCAAAAAAACATGTCGCATAAAATGCTGGCTTATCTCAATACCGAAGGCGTAAAGCCATCTTCTATTTATCTGGATAAAGAAGGCGCCTTTCTTTACGCGGCAAACAGCGCGAGTAACGATGTATCCGTAATGGATCTGGCTGACAAAAAAATAAAAACAAAAATTTATGTGGGCAAGACGCCTGTTGACATGCTTTTTATAAAGCCTAATTACTTATGGGTAGTTAATAATGAAGGCGGAAATATCGCCATAATTGACACTTTTGCCCATAAAGTCATGGAAAATATTTACGTTGGCAAAAACCCCACATGTATAACTTACGTGCCTTAAAATATTGATAAATCAAGCTTTATTTGCTAAAAGCCTTGACAAAACTATTTTTTTAAATACAATTAAGAATTAGGACAGTCTTTTTGCAAATAAAGCTTCAACGTTGTCTCCTAAAAGGAGAGATTTGCTTGAATAAAAGCAGTAAAAATCTCAGCAAAGCGGTATATATAATACTCATACTGGCTGTAATAGGGGGAGCTCTTTTATTTCCTTTAAAATACCAAAAAAACATTAAATCACAAAGCTTTGTAGCCTGTCCTATAAAAGGAACCTGCCTTTATAAATGCCCGAACTCCTGCGGATGGAAAACTTTTGAAAACAAATCAACCGTACTTCCTCTGGATTCGTCTGTAATGACAAAAGAAAATTCCAAGCTGGGTTTAATTTTATCAAAGGATACCTGTATATATGTTACCGAAAACTCCGAAATAAAAGTGCGGCTGCGTCATAAAAGATGCGGGAACGCGTTGATCAACTTATACAAACTGGCAAAAAGAGATATAACAAACATACTCGGCAGGAAAAATTTTAAACTGACTAATCCCACTGTATTATCAACAATATAAAGTCAAAATGGATTAACTAGAAATAGCGGTCAGGCCTTAAAAAAGCATGGCCTTTTTAATTTGGATTTTATTATGAAAAAAGAAAGAGTAATTGTAGAACTAAGCGGCGGGGTGGATTCCTCCGTTGCCGCATACCTTCTTAAAGAATCCGGATATGATGTAATAGCCGTAACATTCAGCGTATGGAAGCCCGGTAATGTTTCTGATTGCGGTGAAAAAAACTGCTGTGACGCGGAGACCGCGCTCGTGGCAAAAAGAGTCGCCGTACAGCTAGGGATACCCCATTATAATATCTGTCTTAAAGAGGTTTTTTACGATAAAGTAGTCAAAGATTTTATTGATAATTATAAAACAGGGCTGACTCCCAATCCCTGTGTAAGATGCAATCAATTTATAAAATTCAACCTGCCGGCCGGTAAATTAAAACACCTCTCCCCCTTTAAAACTGCGACCGGCCATTACGCCAAAATAATATATGATGAAAAAACCAAAAGATACAAACTTTATAAGGGAAAGGATATTAAAAAAGACCAGTCTTATTTCCTTTACTGCCTTAGTCAGGAAGCGCTTAAAAACACTTTATTCCCCCTGGCTGATATGACAAAAGAAAACGTGAGAAAAACCGCACATGAACAGAACCTGCCCACAAAATCAAAAAGAGAAAGCCAGGAAATATGCTTTGTACCCGGCGCGGATTACAAAAAATTCTTTGAAGATATGGAAATAACATCCCCGAAAGGCGCCATTTTAGATAAAAACGGAGTTAAGCTGGGCGAACATAACGGGATATTAAATTACACCGTAGGACAGAGGCGCGGCATGGGTATATCAGCGGATAAACCCCTTTACATAATAAAAATTAACGCAAAAGAAAATACTTTGATCGCGGGTAAAAATAAAGACCTGTTTACCGATACTGTATGCGTTCGGGATATAAACTGGATAAGCTTTGATAAGCCCGACAAACAAATCCACGCAAAAGTGCGTATAAGATATAACATGAAAGAACAGGATGCCTCTATAAAGCCTACGGGTAAAAATAAAGCCGAGGTTAAATTTAAAAACCCGGTAAGAGCCGTAACCCCCGGGCAGTCTGCGGTATTTTACGGCGGCGATGAGGTCCTCGGAGGCGGAATAATAACGTTAAGAGGATAATCTCTTTAAATTAAGAAATATTTGCATTATTAATAAAAGGAATTAATACAATGTATTTATCGTCTTCAGAAATACATCAATTAAATTTTCTTAAGAAGAAAAAACCTTCTGAGAGATTTCAATTAATGGTACAATTAATTGAAGAACAATTTGAAGCCATGAAAGCAGGGCTTAAATATAAAAATCCCGGGATTGATGACGAGGAGCTTATGAAATGCCTGAAAACAAAAATGATAAAAATATATTCCTTGAAACTTTAGAATGGATATGCCGCAAATTAGAAACTTCTGATATCCCTTATATGATTACAGGCGGTTCTGCCGTGGGCTTTTGGGGATACATTAGAACCACAATGGATATTGATATTATAATTCAAATTCAAAGTAAAAAGGTTGAACAATTTTTGAAAGGCCTTGAAAACGAAGCATATATTAATATTGATGAAGCCGAAAAATCTATTCGCGATAAAAAAATGTTTAATATCATTCTCAATAAAAGCTGTTTTAAAATAGATATTATCCCCTTAAACGAAAAAGATGAATATGAAAAAGAAAAATTTAAAAATAAAGTTAAAATTAATTTTCAAAGCAAAGAAATATTCATAATAAGCCCGGAGGATCTTATTATTTCAAAGCTTATCTGGAATAGACTGTCCGGCGGATCAGAAAGACAACTTAAGGACTGCGAAAGCATATATAAATTAAATAGTGAAAATTTAAATTTAGACTATATAACAAAATGGGTAAAAATATTAAAACTTGAAGAAACATTTAATAAGATAGTTTAACTTCCGGCAGAATCAACACACGGTACTCTCTTTTAAACTTAATTTCCTTAACTTCACACCGGCTTCATGGTAAAGGTTTTTAACCGCATCTGAAACAGGATATTCATCGCTGTAAATAACTTCCTTTATACCCGCGTTTATTATCATTTTCGTACACATAAGACACGGTGAAAAAGTGGAATACAATATGGAATCTTTTATGCTGACACCGTGATAAGCCGCCTGGGTTATGGCGTTTTCTTCCGCGTGCGAGCACAGGCATTCATCAAGCGCCGAACCCGAAGGAGCCATGCTGTTGCATCTGGGGCATCCCCCCTCATCACAGTTTCTCGTGCCTCTCGGCGTTCCGTTATAGCCTGTTGAAATAATTCTCTTGTCTTTTATTATTACGGCGGCAACCTGCCTTTTCATGCAGTTGGAGCGTTCCGCCACTACCTTTGCTATATTTATAAAATATTCGTCCCATGAAGGCCTTTTTTTGATCATAATTTCTTCCCCGTTAAAAAATAATCTATTTTTTTATAAAGCTCTTCTAATCCCGAGTTATTTTCTATGACATGATCCGCGAGCTCTATTGTTTTATCTACCTGCTGTTTAACCGGATCTGTATTATTAATTTCCCTTTTCTCATACGCCGTAAATTCCTCAAAGCTAACGGCATCTCCCTGCCTGTGGCGGCTGCACATTCTTTCATGCCTTATTTTATCATCCGCCCTTATCTCCACCAGGGTAAAGTTATCAATACTTCTTAACGAAGCCACTTCCGCGGGGTTTCTTATGGAATCTATAACATAATCTTTATCTTTATTAATCTTGCTCAGAAGCCGGTCGGCAAGAACAGACGGCCCGAAATCGCCTCTGAGCTTATTGCCCATCTGTATAAGAGTTTCCCTTGATTCGGGAATATTCCGCAGGCTTAATTCCTCCCTTATCTCATCAGAAAGGGAATAGTATATAAAACCTTTTTTCTTCAGGTATTCGGCAAGCTCGCCCTTACCCGAACAGTTCCTGCCGGTTATGCCTATAACCATAAATACCTACCAATTTTCACATAAAATTTCATAATAATCCCGGGGATGATCGCATGCGGGGCAGACAAGAGGCGCTTCGGCTCCTTCATATACATACCCGCAGTTACCGCATCTCCATTTTACGGATTGCGTTTTCTTAAACACCGTATTCTTTTCTATATTAGCAAGAAAAGCTCTGTATCTTTTCTCGTGCTGTTTTTCCGCGACGGATACGGCTTTAAAAACATCCGCTATTTCCTTAAATCCTTCTTCTTCGGCGGTTTTCGCGAATTCCGCGTAAAGGGTAGTCCATTCAAGGTTTTCACCGTCCGCGGCTTCTTTTAAATTTTCCGCGGTTCTTCCTATAACGCCAGCGGGGAATGCGGCGGTAATCTCAACTTCACCGCCTTCTAAAAATTTAAAGAATCTTTTCGCGTGCTCTTTCTCGTTATCGGCTGTTTCGGTAAATATATTGGAAATCTGAATATACCCTTCTTTTTTCGCCTGTGAGGCAAAATAAGTGTAGCGGTTCCGGGCCTGGGATTCACCCGAGAAAGCTTTGAGAAGATTCTGTTCTGTTTTTGTGCCCTTTAATGACTTCACTTTTACCTCCATTATTATGCTCCTGCGGAAAGATGTATTTTTCTTTTGGCAAGCTCTTTGTCTGTAATAGCAATACCGGCGTCTTCTTCGCCGTTTCTGTTTATCATCTCTATAACTTCCGAGGCGGACTCTTCTTCTTCTACCTGCTCTTTAACAAACCAGTCTAAGAATTTTCTTGTTTCTATGTCCTGTTCCTCATCCGCAAGCTTAACCAGGTCATTTATAAGGCCGGTAACTTTCTGTTCGTGCTTATATACCTCTTCAAACACATTTAAGGGTGAAGACCACTGCGCCTGGGGAGCGGGAATTTCCATCATTATGGCCCTGTAATCATTTTGCGCAAGATAATCGTAAATTTTCATGGCATGGGTAAGTTCCTCATAAAACTGCGCGCGCAAAAAATGCGAGAAGCCTTTCAACTTCATTGAATCAAGATACGCGGCCATAGCCAGATAAAGATAAGCCGAATAAAGCTCCCGGTTAATCTGCTTATTTAAAGCCTGTCCCATTTTTTCTTTTAACATAATAGCCTCCTGTTTTTTTTAAAAAAAATAATTTATTCCTGTTCTGTGAACAGATCTTTCGTTGCCCCGCACACGGGACAAACCCAGTCCGCGGGAAGCTCGCTAAAAGGCGTTCCCTCGGGTATATCGCTCTCGGGATCACCCAGTGTAGGATCATACACGTAACCGCATATGGAACATACATACTTTCCCATATTCTATCCCTCCTTATTGATATAGGTTGGCGCCGTTTTCGGGGAAGTTCCCCTTTTCACTTCATGGTAATAAGCATAAGTCATGGGTTCTTCGCTGTTTAATATTTCGCCTTCTGCTACTTCTGCTAAAAATACGGTATGAGAACCCGCGTCAAAACTGTTTACAACCTTTGCTTCTATATATCCTATTACATTGTCTAAAACTATCGGGGAACCCGTACTCCCTATTTTATAATTTACATCTTTGAATTTATCGGTATCTCTTCCTGACTTGAACCCGAACTGCCCTATTAATTTTAAGGGGGCTTCTTTTGAAAGAACAGACACGGAGAAAACTTTGCTTTCTTTTATATACTCATGAGTTAAATTCTGTTTGTTTATGCTTGCGGCTATAGCCTGCGGCTCTGAGGTTATCTGCATAACAGCGTTCGCCGTCTGAGCATTTATTTTACCGTCACTTACAGAACCCACAATATACATGCCGTAGCTTATCTTATGCAGAACGCTGGAATCCATAAATTTACTCCTTACTCTTAGCTCGGCGCGGGCAAGGTTTGTCCCCGTCCCCGCACGGATGCCCGCATTCGGTAAAGGTGCTTTCCTCTGACTTATCTGTTTTAATTTCCTTATTTTTATCAAGATAGTTCCTTATCGCATTATGCAGGGCGTCAGTGCCCAGGTTGGAGCAGTGCATCTTCTGCGGGGGAAGCCCTCCCAGGGCTTTCGCTATTTCATCTTTTGTTATCTTAAGAGCTTCTTCTATTGTTTTTCCTATTGCCATCTCCGAAACTATTGAAGAGACGGCAATAGCGGCGCCGCAATTATGCACCGCAAATCCTTTCACAAGATATGTATTTGGTTCAAAAGCAACCTGAAAATTATATACTTTCCCAAAGTAGGATTTTGTATCAATTTTTTTAACAGGAACTAAAAAATAACTATCCTTTGAATGAACAAACCTATGCTTCCTGTCTAATTTAAATGATATTAAAAATTGGTGCGAATCGGATAATTTTCTTCCTTCTATAACACAGTTCTTCTTCCAAATTTCCCTTATTGAAGCAAAAATTTTTCCCCTCGCAAGAATTTGCTGCATCTGCATCGCTAAAATTTCGGATGTAGTAGTAACTCTATAAGTCTCGCTGTCCGTGCCCCTTCTTTTATATTTATCTCCGTCTCCAAGCAAATAAGTTTTAAACATTTCCCATTGTTTTGCAAACGGCAAATAAAGAACATCTCGCGATAATTTTTTGGCTTTGGCATATTTTCCGCAATGTTCAATTAAAAAATCTGCCAATTTTCTGCTACATACATAGACTTCAGAAACATTGTTTCGTATGCGTTCTTGGGCTTTCTTTTTTGTACAATAAAATATTAGATTCTTTGTTTCATTTATCAATTTTTTTTCTGTTTTATTAAACGAAAAACATACTACACTATTATTTGCACTCATATATCCTTCTGACAAATAATAACCCAAAAGCCGCATTAGTTTTAAATCAAAAGATTTAATATCTTTAGTTTGGATATTATAGCCATAAATCAAATAATCTCCTTTTTCTACATCCTTTGCCGGAATAAAATCAGGTTTTTGCAATAATAGATTCTTATGTTTTACTCTTAACCATTTACATTTTTTACTGGAATAACGAGCCCCCTTCACCCATTCTCTTTTAATGCACAATACGGGATGATTTGCAGTTAGAGAAAATGCGTTATAAGGTGAAACAAAAGGCAACATTCTAAGTAACTTGCCTTTAAATTTGCTTTCATAAGTTTCCGCAACAAATGTAGTTTTTCCCAAAGAATTGATAACTTTGTCGCCCTTTTCTATCTTATTTATCTGCTGCAAGCCGACTGGATTTGTTATCACCTTTTCCGATGCCGGAAGACATCCGAAGGTTTTAAATTTCACGTCATCAAGCTTACCGTCTTTTACTTTTATGTAAAATGTCATTATATCCCCGCACTGGGGATTCCCTACTTCACCCACGCCGTCCGCGCCGGGTATTTCCCCCACATTTCTGGGGTTCTGGAAATGATCCATAACTTTATCCGAATAAAAAGACATATATTAAATCTCCTTCTCGCCTATCGCTTTTTCTTCCTTATTCAGGAAAATCATCTTTACCGGCTTGCCTTTATCGTCATAAACGTATTTTATTATTGCCGCGCCCGACGACCTTAACTCTTTAAGTTTTCTGTCAGAACCGAAAAACCTTGCTTCGGTTATATCGCCTTTATCGTCATAAACGCATGTCATAACGGCAAAACCCAGATCGGGTCTTTCCTTAAGCGCCTCGTCGGCGCCGAAAAATTCCACCTGCGTTATGTTCCCGTTTTTATCGTATTCCCACTTCTGCCGGGCGACCCCGCAGAGAGCGTCTTCTTTTAATTTATCATCAGAGCCGAAATACCTTTCTTCTATTTTATTCCCGGCTTTATCGTACTTTGACCTTATAACGGCGTAGCCGGTATTTTTGTTTTCCTTCAGCTTTTTATCAACTCCCAAAAATTTCTTTTCTATCTCATTGCCGTCTTTATCGTACAGGGTAGCAACCACCGCGGCGCCGGTAACCTCGTCTTCTTTTAAGCCGCCTTTTTCATCAAGAGCCGAAACTTCCGTAAGATTGCCGAACTGGTCATATTTGCAAACCATGCCGGCGGAACCGTGAATCTTATCAAGCTTGGGCTTCCCGTCAGCGCCGAAATATTTAACTTCCACGACATTGCCGTTAGCATCGTATTTAACCCGCATTACTGCAACCCCGTAAACGGTATCTTCTTTTGGTTTGTTATTTTCGTCATAATAACTTGTTTCAATTTTATTACCGTATTTATCATATTTATAGGACTGTCTGGCAATGCCGATCTGGATATTTTCTTTTAATTTTTTATCCATGCCCAGATATCTTACTTCTTTTATGTTGCCGTCATTATCATAATTATATTCAAGCTCATATAAGCCGTTCTTGTCTATTATCCTGTTCCCGGAGGGGTCCATCCTTACGGATTTTATCCTGCGCCCGTCTTTATCGGTTATATAAAAATACTGGGCAACACCGTACCTGTCTTTTATTATTCCGCCGTTTTTGTCATGATTGGCTACAAGAAGCTTATGCTTGACAGGATCCCTTTTTATGGTAAGAAAATACACGCCGTCGGAATTATAAACCGGACTGTCGCTTGAATCCAGATATATCCACTTCTCTTCTGCGGGAGAATATTCTATCTTTATACAGGCAGCTCCGAATTTCAGATCCGGCCTCGGCTTGCCGTTGTGAAAATAGTTAATTTTTACGGGTTTTCCTTCTTCATTAAATGCAATTTCATAACATCCTGTTTTGGAGGCCGTATTTTCATCAACCTCATATTTTCCTTTAAGTTCATACTTATCATCTATATACAACTGCCGGTAATGCCCCGAAGAGGCGTAAGCCGTACTTATAAAACACAAAAAAACCGTTATAATTAATACCGTAAAAAGTATTTTTTTCATAAAATCCTCGCTTCGCGGATTTTGCTATATCCCGAGCTCATGGGATATAGCTTCTTTATTAAAGCCCACGATCAATTTACCGTCTACATCTATAACGGGCACAGCGCGCTGGTTTGATTTTTCAATCATCTCCCTGGCGGCTTCCCGATCCGAAGAAACATCTTTATTTTCAAAATCAATATTGTTCCGGCTTAAAAATTCCTTGGCCATTATACAGTAAGGGCATGTAGGGGTCGTATAAATCTTAACTTTTTTAGACATATTTACACCTCTGCCTTTATTTTTATATCTGGACCTCGCTCATCCATCTGCCGTGAACATTGCAGAACTCAATAACCGTAAATTTTCCGCTTTCAACCTTAAGATGGATTGAAAGCTCCGGATTTAAAGCAGCACCCGGTGCCATATGGTATCTTGCCATGAATTTATAATCATGGTAGATATCTATATATACTATATAGTGCTTTTCTTCCATAACATGTATAATTTCGCCTATTTTTATCTGAGCATCAGTCTTAAAGTCTATAACCGGTATATGCTTCTTATCTCCTTCGGTTAAATTATCCGGATCTGCGGGTTTTTTAAAAGCATCCGGGGTCAGAACAAAACTTTCCTTTCTCGCCCCGCATACCGGACACTTTTCGGGCACTTCACCAAAAACGGCATGACCGCATACCTTGCATACAAAAATATCCATAACAATATCTCCTTAGATTATTATCGCAACAACCGGGCATTCCTCTGCTGCCTGCCTGCAGCAATCTTCAAGCTCCTTAGGAACCGCATCTAAGCGGACCACCGCCCTGTTGCCCTCTATCTCAAACATTTCGGGACATATAGAGACACATGTCCTGCATCCCACACATTTTATCCAGTCAACCTTTGCGCGCATAAAAGTGTCTCCTTCCTACATCTTTTCAAACATGTCTTTGCCGACCCCGCACACGGGATAAACCCAGTCATCGGGGAGACTCTCAAAAGCCGTGCCCGGACTAACTCCGTTATCAGGATCCCCTATCTCAGGGTCATACACATACTGGCATACCGTACATAAATATTTGTCCATTTTCCCTCCTGGTATATTTTTTATCGTTTTTGCATTTCGTAAGTTTTATTTTTTACATTCTCCGCGAAATTCTTCCCGAATTCATAACATTTTTCAAGTTCGTTCCGGTCCGGAACATACTGCAGGCCTAATGAGGGCTGTATAATCTCTATTCCGGCAATTTTTAAAAATTCTTCTATTTGCTTCACCGCTCCCCCTGCCCATCCGTAAGAACCGAATGATGCTCCTATTCTATTTTTTGGCTTAAAGCCCTTTACAAGCTCCAAAAATCCCGCAAGATTAGGGAGCATGTTGTTATCATGGGTTGACGAACCGGCAATATACCCTCGACTTAAAAGCATATCCTTTATTACTTCCGTCCTGTCGGAAACATTTATATCGTAAAGCTTTACGCTTACCCCCGCGGCGGTTATGCCTTCTACTATTTTATCGGCCATCTTCTTTGTGGCGCCCCACATTGTTTCATAAATAACCACGATATTTTCCCGGGGGTTGTTTTCAGCCCATCCGGCATACGCGTTTATTATCTTTAACGGATCTGCTCTCCATATAATGCCATGGCTCGGGGCAATCATCTTTATAGGGATGTTTAATTTCTTAATCTCCTCTATTTTCCTTAAAACAAGACCGCTGAAAGGCCATAAAATATTAGCGTAATACTTTACCGCTTCCTCCATTAATGCGCCCTGGTCAACCTCATTATCAAATCTTCCGGATGAAGCATAATGCTGGCCGAACGCGTCATTGGGAAAGAGTATCTGGTCTTCGGCAATGTATGTAAACATGCTGTCAGGCCAGTGAAGCATTGGGGCTTCAATAAAGGTAAGGTTTCTTTTTCCTAAATTTAACTTATCTGCGGATTTTACGATATTAAAATCCCAGTCTTTAAAATAATGTTTATACAGGCCTTCTTTGCATTTCGCCGTGCAGAAAATTTTCGCGCCGGGACAGTGCTCCATAATATGGGGGAGCGCTCCCGAGTGATCGTCTTCAACATGGTTCGCGACAACATAATCTATTTTTGAAGGGTCAACCACCTGCCTTATACTATCAATGAGCTTTTCTTTAAAACCCGCGTGCACGCCGTCTATCAATGTAATTTTTTCATCCATAATTAAATATGAATTATATGTAGTGCCCCTTCTTGTAGTATAGGTATGTCCGTGAAAGTTCCTTATATTCCAGTCAACAGCCCCTACCCAGTAAACATTTTCCGCTATTTTTACAGCTGACATTTTTATTTTCTCCTTTTTTGATTTACATATTTATAAACATTTTTTGCATATGCCTTTGAAGTAGCCGTGAATCTCTTCTATTTTATTTCCTTCTATCGCCTTCTTCTTAATATGGGGACACGGTATATCTATATCTATTATCTTTCCGCACTTTTTACATAAAAAATGATGGTGGGTTAATGTATCAGGATCGTACCTTGCCTCATCGGCGGTTATAGTCAATTCATTTATAATATTATTTTCAGCAAATGTATTAAGAGTATTGTAGATAGTGGTTTTTGAAATACCCGGTATCTGTTTTAATATATCATTATATATTCTGTCTGCCGTAGGGTGATCTTTTCTTCCCGTAATGTTCTTAAGGATAATACACCTCTGGTAGGAATAACTTATCCCTTTTGATTCCATAAGCTCTTTTAGGTCTTTCACGGGGCACCCTCTCTGTTTGCAATGATTGCAATATTGTAACGATTACAAATTTATTATACCTACACATCTAGTTTTGTCAAGTTTAGACTTAAAAAGTATCGTCCGAGAATTTTTTAAATCTTACCGGCTTTAAAATCTGCCCGGCAACAAGAGGAATTAAGCTCATCCCCAGAATAAGCATCCATCCTTTAAGTCCGGGACCTGTAAGTTTTAAAACCCGGCTCAATACGGGCACATAAACCGCGCAGAGCAGAAGCCCGATACATAAAACTATTGAACCCCAGACATAAATATTTTTAGTAACGGAATTAACGAAAAAGTTTGAATCGTTATCGCGCATGTTAAAAACATGCCATAACTGGCTCATCGCCAGAACCATAAAAGAAACGGTTACGGCACCGCGCTCATGCATACCTAAAAAATTCATCGCGATAAATAAAGCGCCGAGCACCGAAACCGTTATTAAAAAACCGTATAAAGCCACACCCAACCAGTGTTTTTTTGTTAAAATCTGTTCGGTACTCTTGCGCGGCTTCTGATATTTTATATCAGGATCGCCCTCTCCTGCCCCCAGGGCAAGAGCGGGAAACACATCGGTCACAAGATTTAGAAACAGTATCTGAAGGGGCAGTATGGGCAGGGGGAGCGTTAAAACAGAAGCCAGAAAAACCGTCATAACCTCGCTTACATTGCATGATATAAGGTAGAAGACAAATTTACGGATATTATTAAAGATAATGCGCCCCTGTTCAATGGCCGCGACAATGGTAGAGAAAGAATCATCTTTTAAAATCATATCCGAAGCTTCCTGGGCAACCTGCGTGCCCCGCTGGCCCATCGCGATGCCTATATCGGCTTTTTTAAGCGCCGGGGCATCATTCACTCCGTCCCCTGTCATCGCCACAACAGACCCGTTTTTCTGGTGGATTTCTATAAGATCAAGCTTCTGTTTCGGTGTAACCCTTGCAAAAATCTTTGTCTCGATGATTTTTTCCCGGTCGCTCTGAGTCATCTCTTCGGGGGATATAAATTCCCTGCTTTCAACGACCTGCCTGCTTTCATCTTCAATAATCCCCAGAACCAGCGCGATATTTTTCGCGGTCTTAGACTGATCTCCCGTTACCATAACAACTTCTATGCCGGAGCGTTTACACTGCTCTATCGCGCCTTTAACATCACTGCGCGGAGGGTCAAGAAGCCCCGCAAAACCGACAAATACCAGATCTTCATACGGATTAACATCTTTATTTCCGGTAACTTTATACGCGAAAGCAAGAATTCTTAACCCCTGCTCCGCCATTGTGTCATTGCCCTTTATAAAATTTGCTTTATCCTCACCGGTTATTTCCGCAACCCCTTTATCGGTTAAAACCGAGCTGCACGCATTAAGTATGGACTCAGGCGCTCCTTTAACCGCGACATAATATCCGTCACTGTTTTTATGAAAAGTCGCCATCATCTTAATATCCGAATCAAAAGGCTCTTCCATTGCTTCAGGCATATCCTTAATAAGTCCGGCTCTGTCCATACCGGCTTTTAAGCCCGCTATTATAAGGGAGACTTCCAGAGGATCGCCGACAGGCTTGCCTTTGTCAAATGACGCATTATTACATAAGACACCTATCTTTAAAATTTCTTTAAGCCCGTTATCATCCGCGGGCTGAACAAGTCTTCCGTCTTTTTTAAATTCTCCTGAAGACCCAAGAGCATCGCCCGATACCGATATATCCGATGAAGGCGTGATTATGTTTGTCACTGTCATCCTGTTCTCTGTGAGGGTACCGGTTTTGTCGGTACATATCACGCTTGTAGCGCCGAGGGTTTCAACGGCGGAAAGCCTGTTTATAATGGCATTGCGCCGTGCCATCCGCAAGACGCCTCTCGCGAGCGCGATTGTGGCCACTATCGGGAGGCCTTCCGGTATAGCCGCAACAGCAAGAGCTATTGCTGTTTCTATCATTAAAAAGAGTTTTTTGCCCGTGAGAATACCGGCAACTGCCACTATGAAAGCGATAATAAGAGTTACCCATATAAGCTTGCGCCCGAGCTGGTCAAGCCGCTTCTCTAAAGGAGTAACCTCTTCTTCCGCTTCTTCAACAAGCGCGGATATTTTTCCCAGCTCTGATTCCATACCGGTCGCCACAACAACACCTTGAGCGGAGCCCCTTGTTGCCGCAGTACCGCTGAAAAGCATATTTGTCCTGTCAACAACGGAAGAATCTTCTTTAACCGGGTTTACGCTCTTGCCCACAGGGAGAGATTCACCTGTTAAGGTAGACTCGTCAATCTGCAGTTTAGATGCATGAACAAGCCTTATATCAGCGGTAATAATATCCCCGCCCTCAAGTATTACAATATCTCCCGGCACAAGCTCTTGGGCGGGAATTTCTTTTACCTGCCCTGACCTTCTTACCTTTGTATTAACAACGGTAAGCTTCCTTAACGCCTCCATTGACCGCACGCTTTTTAATTCGGTGAAAAATCCGATAAGTGTATTTATAATGATAACTGCTATAATAGCGGCACCCTCAAGCCAGTCCCCGAAAACAAATGCTACAACCGCGGCCGCCGCAAGAAGAGCTATGATTAAACTTTTAAACTGGCTTATAAATACTATCCACGCGCTTTTTCTTTTGGTTTCGCGTATGGCATTAGGACCGTATTCCTGCAGTCTCTTCCCTGCTTCCTCTTCAGATAAACCCGTATCCACAGAAACATCCAGTTCCTTAACTATATCTTCCCACGGCCTGCTCCAGGGAGAGCCGGACAATTTAATCATAATACCGCCTCTTAAATATTTTATGTCATAATTTTATGTTTTATTTCATCATAAAACAATAAAAACCTTTCACAAAAGGAGAACTGCGCAAAATATAGAACTTTAACGGTAAAAATTATAATAAGGAAGTTAAAAATGTTTATTAAAAAAAATAAAATTGCCATTCTGGTTGTTTTTCTTTTGCTTGCCTGTAATTACGCAAACGCGGATCTTAGCTCAAATTTTACCCTGACACATATAAATATTGACAGTCCGACAAACGGAAATCTATTCAAATACAAAGATCCTTTTCACGCCCACGCCTTCATACAGGGAACAGGCACAGGAACAATCCTGGGATACTGGTATATGGATGACATACCTCTTGATTATTTCTACTGCAATATGACAAACGGAAGGACTGTGCAGATTTCAACAAAAAACAACCTCTTTACATCTGACGGGGGGTCGCATAACCTTTATATTAAGATAATAAGCCCCGACAACACGGTCTCAAACACCGTCTTTTATAATGTAACCGAAGCCTCTTCCAATACGGCGAAACTATTCGCACCTAAAATGGGAGCCGTATTTGCCGGAAAAGATCCTCCCCCTTCATTTCAATGGACACCTGTCCCCAATATGCTTAAATACAAAATTGCGCTTGTTGAAAACACGGACCATTTTGACGAGATTAACTGGCAGGATGTACCCGCAAATTCATGGACACCTTCTAAAGAATACTGGGAAAAACTTTCCCCTGGAACATATTACTGGGCTGTTAAAAGCATCGGTACGGATAATCATGAATATCCCTTAAGCAAAGTCTCTTATTTCAGGATAATTGACAGTAGTTCTTTATAAAAGTTTTAATTTTAAAATTATTTTAAAAAATCCTTGAGATTTTCTACAATTTTCAAGGATTTTTTATTTTAACATAGAAAAGCAAAATTATTGTATTAATTTGCGAAAGGAAGTCTTATTATGCTGAAGATTTTAAATAGGAAATTATTCATTATTTATATTATAGTTCTGCTTTTATTCCTGTTCTTTTCATTCTCCGCAGTAATGGCAGACGGGGTAATAACATCCACCACCCCGGGAAGCGGAGCAACCGGAGTTGCTCTTAACCAGGTAATAAGGGTAACCTTTGATAAGCCATGTGATATTGCTTCTGTCCCCGCTAATCCTTTAACAAATACAAACTCAGGAGGTGCGGTGCCGGGCGCGGTAAGCTTCGCGGACGCCAACAGAACTATGGTATTTACCTCTTCTTCCGGCTTATCCATTAATACCAATTATACAATGTGCGTTGCGGGAACCACTTTTACCGGGGGCGCTGAAAATCTCGCAGGCGCAACAAGTTTTACATTTACGACAATTAACACCCCCGCAAGCGTAAATGTTTCCGTGGTGCCGGATTCAACGCATATAGGCATAGACCAGCCCATAGTGGCAACATATATATTCACGGAGCATACCGGAGTAAATATAAATATTACAAACTCAAGCGCTTCTTTTTTAAACAGCAGTATGAACATTATAGGAACGGCAAACATTCCCGTAAATTTCAGCATTCCCGGCGGGAGGCAGAGCCGCTACAGCGACCATGTTTATATCCCGAACAATGCAAAGAACAGCCTGCGCGACGGAAGATTAACTTACAGAAGGTATTTTTACGGCACCGATGCGGGCGGGAATTCCATAACGGTTTCCGGGGATGTAAACATTACGGTTACTTCGTCTTTAGGAGCTAAGTTTACCGTGACCCAGATTACCATAGATGTTCCTACCAATAATTCACTGTATAACCATCATGAATTTTTCTCAGGCAGGGCATTTATAGAGGGTACCGGGAGCGGGATAGTTGAAGGATACTGGTATATGGATGATATACCGCTTGATTATTTTTACAGCCATATGACAAACGGCGTAACTTTACAGGTATTTACCCAGAATAAACTTTTCACATCAAACTACGGCACTCATAAATTATGGATAAGAACAGTCTCTCCCAATCCCCTTGATTCAAACAAACTTTATTATTCCGTTACGGATGGAGTTCCGGGAGCTGTGGTATTAAGCACGCCCGCGAAAGGCAAAACCTTTGAAAAAGGAGATACTGTGCCGGCATTTACATGGTCAGCGGCATCAAACAGTTTAGGATACAAGATTGCGATTGTTACAGATAAAAAAGATTTTGACAAGGCCGAATGGATAGAAGTTAAAAACAACAGATGGGTGCCGTCTGTGGACTTCTGGCAGAAATTATCACCCGGTACATACTACTGGGCGGTTAAAAACATAGGGCTTGATAATAAAGCCGGAGAAAGAAGCAAGGCTTTCTATTTTAAGATAAAAGAAAAAGCCAAGCGAAAATAATTTGAGGGTCAATTTATGATTATAAAAAAGCAGCTAGTAAGGCATATTGTAATCACAGCGGTTGTTCTGCTGTTTTTATTCGCCGCTTCCGCATTGCATGCGGAAGCGTTCCAGCTTGTAAGCAGTGACCCGGCTACCGGCGCGACGGGTGTCGCAAGAACAGCCACAATAAGACTGACATTTGACTATGACTTAGCTCCTACAACCGTAGACCTTGCGGTCCTGCGCGATTCACAGGGAAATACTGTAAGCTATTCTTCAAACTACACATATCCCGGATATACGGTATATTACACTACTTATCCTATGTCATACAACACAACTTACACATTTGACTTCAGCAATGTGAAATTTAATGATATGAGTTCCCAGGCAGGCGCAACATCCATATCCTTCACCACAGTTGCGGCGCCGGTTATATCAAGCACAACGCCCGCAAGCGGGGCAACAGGCGTTGCTGTAAATCAAGCGGTAACGGTAAATTTCAACAGAGCTTATGACGCAACAAGCGTCCCGGCAAGCCCCTTAACTAATTCAAATACTGGCGGGCGCATAGCGGGAGCATGGTCATATCCCAGCACTACCTCGGCAACTTTTACCCCTACCGCAAGATTAGATTACAACACCAATTATTTAATGGAAATGGCGGGCACAACCTTTAATGCGGGAGCCGAGACCTTAACGGGAACAACAAATTTCAGGTTCCAGACATTAAATACCCCTGCGAACATAAATCTTACGGTAACGCCTTCTACCGCGTCCATTGCCGTAGACCAGCCCATAGCAGCCACCTATATATTCACGGAGACCACCGGGCGCAGTGTAACAATAACCAGGTCAACCGCGGACTTTTTAAACAGCAGCAACTCTATTGTGGCGCAGGAAAACATATCAAATAATTTTACCATCACAGGGGGCGGCCAGAGCCAGTACAGCGACAGGATGTATATACCCGACAGGATAAGAAGCAGCTTCCCTGACGGACAGCTTACTTACCGGAGAACTTTTTACGGCACGGACTCCGGAGGCAACGCTGTTACCGTATCGGCAGATGTTGCCGTTAACATTACATCATCTCTGGGAGCTACATTCAGTGTAAATAAAATAACAATTGATACGCCTACCAATAACACCATATTTAAATACCTGGGAGATTTCTCAGCCCGCGCGTTTATAGAAGGCTCCGGCACGGGCGCGATTGAAGGGTACTGGTATATGGATGATATACCCCTTGATTATTTCCGTATAAATATGTTAAACGGCGTTACAACACAGGCATTTACGAATAACCGGCTTTTCACGACCAACTACGGGGATCATAAGCTCTCAATAAGACTGATACAGCCGAATTCCATTGATTCAAACACAGCGCATTACAATGTAAGTACGGGAGCTTCAAATATAGCGGAATTAAATACCCCGGCGAAGGGTGCGGCTTTCAGATACGCCGGAACCCCGCCCGCGTTTACATGGGCGGCAGTCCCTAAAATACTGGGATATAAAATCGCGATTGTAAAAAATCCCAATGAATTTGAATCTGCGATGTGGCAGAGATCCAATAATAACTACTGGAAGCCGCTTGAAAGCTACTGGAAAAACTTAGAACCCGGAAAATATTACTGGGCGGTCAAAGTAATCAGCCTTGACGGCAGGGATTCTCCCTTAAGTAAAATATTTTACTTCACGATAAAAGAAGAGCTGACAAGTTCACGGAAAAAACCCGATGAAAAACTTTTAGCATACCTGCCGGACAGCAAAGATACAAATTTCTTCTTTGCCTCTCCGAGAAGCAACGGCAACAGCTTCGCTTACACGGCCGACGCGGAGGAAGAAGGCGAAAAAACGCCCCTTATCCAGGGGAACATGAACTCAACTTTTATATCAAGCGAAGCGCTTAACACAAGAACCCCTTTATACAACCGCACACACAACTTAACAATAAACCAGCCGTTTAAAAACGGGAGCTTTTCCTTTACCGGAAACTGGGCTACCAACCCGAACGATTACGAAGTCGGCACGCAGGTAAGCGACTATAATTTCTCGTTAAACTACGGACCGGGAAATGTATCTTTCGGAACACTCGGCTTTAACCAGTCCGAATTCTCGCTTTATTCGCAGAGCAAACCCGGAACTTCTGGCGACATACAGATAGGAAGCGCTAAGATATACTTTAACAGAATATCCGATAACGGCAGGGACGCATTATACAAATCCGCCTCCGGCAAGCTTACCGAGATGGAATGCTGGGCCGTTGAACCGTTTAAAACAAGCGGGAGCGAAGCGCTTAAGGTGGTTTATCTCAAAGGCAAGGAAAGGCCGGATCTTGAAGTTCCCAATTCAACTTATATTAACCCGACCGACAGCAAAGTTATATCTTTTATGGCGCAGAAATCATTTCTTAACGATAAGTTTACCCTGGGAGGCGAGCACTGCAGGGGCTATTACAACAAAAACTTAACCCTTGATCTTACAAGATATGATAATGCTACAAAGCTTGAAGCGGGTGCGCAGGCCGGAGATTTTGAATTTAATTCAAACTACAGGTATCTGGGGTCTAATTTCGGCACAATCGGCAACCCCTACCTTGAAAAAGACCAGTGCAGTTTTGAAAACTCCGCCGGCTGGAAGCTCGGGGAAGACGCAAGAGCAAGGTACCTGTTCGGCAAGACCTTTAACAAGCTGGATAATTCCCCGTTAACGGTTGGAGCCCAGAGCAATAATAATGAAATCGGCATAGAACTCAACCCTAAAGGCAAAGGCTGGCCTTCAATGATATCCTTTAACCAAAGCTTAAATAATGTTAACACAGAGCCCACAGCATGGGCCAACTCGTCAATAACCGAAACAAGCACATCTGCCTATAACATGAGCTGGCCGGTAAGCGACACTATAAGTTTAAATATGGGCCATACTTTTACCCACTACAACGATCTTTCAAACCAGAACTCCGATACCGCGACAAATTCGGTAAATATGGGCGCTATGGTTATGGGTAAAAAATTCAGTCTCTCCTGCAACTACTCAAGCAATGTAAGCAGGAACCTCGATACAAGCATTGACAGCATATTCGGCTCTGTTTACCTTCAGGCAAACTACACCCTTATACCAAATAAACTTACGCTGAACCTGACACATTCAAAAAGCATGAGCGAAGGCACATGGTCCAAAAACAATAATGATATAACCGACTTCAGGGTGGATTATAAGCTAACAAGCCGCATTATCAACCGTGACGAAGAATTCACAATTACAATGCTGTATAAACTCAAAAACACCGTTGATTTTATGTACCCTGACGTAAACGCGAGTTTGGGCAATATCGTGCTCCAGATAACAAACTTGTTTAATTTCTAAAAATACATTTTCCCGCTTTTTTATAATTTAAATATTATAAAGAAATACCACCTATTTTATACAAGGAGAAGTAAATTATGGATCCGGAAAAAGAGAATATAACGGAAAGAATGCAAAAACTCGAAAAACTGCAGGAAATAACGCTGTTTTTAAGCTCTACTCTTGACCTTAATAATCTCATAGAAAGAATAATAAAAACGGCCAAATTAAATCTAAATGTGGAAGATTCTTCTTTAATGCTTCTTGACGAAGAAAAAATGGAGCTCTATTTCCGCTATATTGACCCGGAAAACATGAGTGAAGAGCAGTGCAGATCACTGAGATCAATAAGGTTAAAAATCGGCGAAGGTATAGGAGGGTTTGTCGCGAAAACAGGCGAGCCGCTGATTATATCGGATGTCCAGCATGATCCGAGGTTCTCCGTAAAGGGAGATAAGTCCACCGGAAAGATAACTCAAAACATGCTTTGCGTCCCCATAAAATATAATAAAAATATTATCGGGGTGCTTGAACTGATAAATAAAAAAGACGGCAACTTCACCGAAACAGACGTTTCCGACTCGCAGGCGCTCGCGAACATTGCCGGTGTTGCGATCCAGAACGCCAATCTTCACGAAAAAACCTTAAAAAGTTTAAACAGAATCACCGAACTTGAAGAATCAAAAACAAAATTCACGTCAATAATATCTCATGAGCTGAATACCCCTTTAACGGCCGTAAGGGGCTATGCCGATTTATTCTCCGAAGAAATTGACGGGATACCGCCGGAAACCGCGAAAGAATATCTAGATACGATTATAAGGGAATCGTCGCGCCTCGCGGTCTTAATAAATGACATTTTCATAATAAATGATATAGACTGTATACAGGAGCAGATGTCTTTGAAAGAGCACAATATACCCGAGATTGTAAATAAAACAGTGGAAAAATTTAAAGAAAATTGCCCCGGCCGGAAAATAACGGTATCTGCCGGCAAAGAAGACATAAAAGCGGTTATAGACAGCGATAAAATAGCTCACTGCTTAGAACATCTTCTTGATAACGCGGTTAAATTCTCAGGCGAAGATACCGTAATAAATGTAAATATTGAGAAAAAGGATAACTTCATAGAAATTACCGTTGAAGATAAAGGATGCGGCATACCGGAAAATGAACAAAAAAACATATTCAATAAGTTCTACCAGGTTGATATGTGCTCCACCAGATGCTTTGAGGGAATCGGAAACGGCCTTTTTATATGCAAAAAACTGGTAGAAGCGCATAGGGGAGAAATAACCTGCAAAAGTACGCCGGATGTAGGATCGCGTTTTTTATTAAAATTTCCCGCGGAGCGGTAAAAATGAAAAAATCATACGCTAACCTGCCCCTTCACGGAGGCAAAGCACCCGCATGGCTTTTCTCAAGGATGAGGCTCCTTGCAAGAGAGATAGCTATAGCGATAGTCAGCGAATATAATTCAAAAGAGCTTTTAAACCGGCTTTCCGACCCTTTCTGGTTCCAGGCATTCGGATGTGTGCTGGGTTTTGACTGGCATTCGTCAGGCGTAACGACAACGACACTGGGCGCTTTAAAAGACGGAACAAAAGAAATAGATAAAGACCTCGGCGTATTTATCGCGGGGGGGAAAGGCAGAACATCAAGAGGCACGCCTCAGGAGATTGAGAAAATCATTGATAAAAATTCTTTAAGCCTTGAGGCGGAAAAACTTAAATATGCCAGCAGGATGTCCGCGAAAGTGGATTCTAACGCCCTTCAGGACGGTTTTTCCATTTACCACCACAACTTATTATTTACAAAAGACGGATCATGGTCGGTAATCCAGCAGGGCATGAAAGAAACTTCCCGCATGGCAAGACGCTACCACTGGCTTAGCGAAAACCTTAAGGACTTTGTCTGCGAGCCCCATCTTGCCGTATGCTGCGATAAAAAAACAAATGTATTAAACCTTGTGGCAGAAGAGGGCAAAGAGAACAGATCGGCTTCGTGTTTTGTCGCGGGCGAGAAACCCGAAAAAATAATAAAAGATTTAAATAAGCTTAAAGAACTTACACTGCCTGAAAGACACCACATACTTTTAAGCGATATAAACCCCGAAAGACTTAAAACTATTTTCTTAAAAACCTACCTGGCTCAGCCCAAAAACTTTGAAGAACTTCTGGGCATTACAGGCGTGGGCGCTAAAACCATGCGCTCTCTCTCCCTTATATCAGAACTTGTATACAACGCGCCTGCAAGCATAAAAGACCCTGTAAGATTCAGCTTCGCGCACGGAGGGAAAGACTCTTTCCCCTATCCCGTGGACAGAGATACTTACGATCTTTCAATAGAAATATTAAATAAAGCGATTAATAAAGCAGGCATAGACCATACGGAAAAAATAAAGGCGTTTAAAAGACTGGGAAAATATAACCGGGAGAACTAACATGAAAAAAAACATCTTTTTAAAAATACTTATTATACTCTTTAGTTTTTGTATTTTATCGGGATTAAGCGCTTTTGCCGATGACGCTCAAGACTATGCCCTTACCGCTTCCGAGCTTCCAGGCGGGTGGAAAATCCTTGAAGGCAAGTATTTAATTAATGATGACGATTATGTGCAGTTTGAAAAAAACACAAAATGGACAAGAAAAGGCACGGCCGATTTCCCCCGTGAAAATTACGCGCAGGTTTTAGAAACAGATAATAAAATACGCATACTTGTCGCCGTTAATCTTTACCCCGACATAGAAACGGCAAGAAAAGCTCTTAACAACGATACGGGAACAAAAATGAACATAGCCGATGAAGGGCTTAAGGTTGATACTAAAAAAGGGGTCCATTTTTATGAATTCAGGATAGGAAGATACTGTATAGGAGTAATATCCAGAATAGATAAAAGAGCCAAACAAACAATTGATTTAATACTGAAAAAAATAAAAGGCGCGCCTCTCTACACGCCCAGCCCCGACCCGACAGACAATTACTCAAAAACAGAATATCCTTATGAAAAACCCTATAAAGAACCATATAAAGAGAAGAAACCCTTTAAAGTAAATCCCTTAGCGGTTATCGCGGGCATACTGGGCGCAGCCGCGGGTCTTGCCGGCCTTATATACCTTTTAGCCAAGCTTGCGGGAGCAAAGGCCGCATCAATTACACCTAAAAAACTGCCTGAAGTACAGTTTAAAAAACCTAAAAAAACGCCTAAAATACAGTTTGAGAAAAAAGCTAAACCTAAAATAGAGTTTAAAAAAGATGAATCTTCCAAAGAAAAAGACAAGGATAAAGAAGAAAAACAGAAAGCGTTCTTTATAGATGTCTCCGCGAATAAGACAGACCTTAACGCGGACGGTAAAGATAGCGCGAAAATTACCGCTTATGTTACCGACTTTGAAGGCAACCCGGTACCCGGCATAGCAGTTCTTTTTACCGCATCAAGACCCAATAGATCCGTGCCCCCTTCCATGGCAACGGACTCAAACGGGACTGCGAGCTTTAATTATATTTCCTCCGCATCTTCAGGAACCCAGTTAATACAGGGAAGACTTGCTTCTGACCCTTTGAAAGAATCCTCGGCAAGAATTGACGAAGAAAAAAGAAAGATAGCACAAATAGAGCTTGATATATCGCCGGAAGAAGTCCCTGCGGACGGCGAAAGTAAGGCCGAGGTAAGAATCTTCGCTTCTGACAATAAGGGGGGGACAGCTAAGAACGAAAAAATAGAGCTCTGGTTTAAAAATTATGACGGCAGCAAAATTGAACCGGGAACCGTAATAACTGATGAAAACGGTGAGGCCCGCGCTGAATTTACATCCGGCAAACACCCCGGGGAACAGAAAATATCGGCAGCTTCCTTATCAGATTCAAATGTTGCAAATTCAATCTCTATACAGCTTAAAAAAGAAATATGTTATGAGGCAAGGGATTCCTGGACCAATTACGCGGTAAGGGTAATCCTGCGCGAAGAAGGCATAAGAAAAGTAACAGATAAGGACATTGTATCCGCGAAAGTAATTGATCCGGCGGGAAATAAAACAGCTTCCGGCTTCGGTGATGACCTTTTATCCTTAGCGGCCGTTATCGGCAATTACGGTGTAACGCCCGCCGATGAGATATTTTATAAACAGAGAGCGGATAAATGGGAAGAAGTGAATGAGAAATGCAGAAAATCACTGAAAGATCTTGAGAATGCCGGAACCATAGGTGATACTGTCCAGGCAATGTGCATTATATCCGTCCTTGCAGAAATCGGATTCTCCCTTGCGGGAGATAAACTTGCCGGTGACGCCATAGGCGGGGCAATGCTTAAATACTTCCCTGCCGTTATGAAAAAAGTGCGGGACGGCTTCTCTAAGGGATCGGCCGAAAACCAGGAAATTATCATGAAAAAAATAGAAAGGCAGAAAAAAGACATACACCATATGGAAAGATTGTCAAAAGAGATAGCGGATATATGGAAAAATTTATCCTACAGCAGGGGCAATTCCAAAGATGCGGCTAAATGGATAGAAAAAGATTATGAATCGGATTTCTACATAAACAATATTCTTCTTCTTGAAGACGCTTTAGATGCCGGCAGAAAGGCCGGAATTCTTTCTGCCCCCGAAGAAGCAAAATACAACCTTGAACTTGAGGGTATAAGAACAAGGCTCGGCGCCGGGATGGATGATATTAACAAGATAAAGGAATTAAGGCAGAAAATAAGGTCGTCTATACGATAGAAACTTTAGTATTTGCCGTTATTATCTTCCCTTCTTCGGGGATAATTTTAGATACTTTAAGTTTTATATTTTCAAATACAAGAGTCTGCCCTTCTTCTGTCTTTTTACCCATTAAAAATGAAGCAAGTTCATCTGATCTTGCTTCAAGAATATTTACATCTGCGGATTCTATGTTAAATTCTATTATTTCAATATCCGGTTCTTCTTCTGTTGCGGAAGAGCTTACAATCCTTATCCTTGGCCTACCGTAAGAAGAAACAGAAGTTTTTTTATTCCTCGGCTTTAATAAAAAATAAATCATTACCGCCGCGCAGATAATAAGAATAAGTAAAATGAATATAAAAACAATAAATCCGATCATCATAAGCCCGTCCCCTATCTTATTTTCTTGGAATAAGCGTCAGTCCAGCCTTTTTCTTTTGCTGTTTTCTGATTTTTAACCGCTTGATCTTTATTATCGGCAACGGAAACCACCACTATATAATAGCCCGGCTTTAACGCGGGATAATCGGAAGAGAGCAGTATATCAGGAAAAAATCCCTGCCTGTAAGCCTGCCATTTTTTATCCTGAGCCACTGCCTGGTCTTTTGTGCTTGCGATTATCGTAAACCACATATGTTCGGGCGCCGATAAAACTTTATATTTTATAATATAATTATGTCCCCCGCCTATATACCAGAGATGTATCTTTGAGCCCATATCCGCGATTACGGGCCACTCTTTGCCAGGGAGGCGCTCCCTTTCCTTAAAATACTGCTCCTGCTCTTCTTTAGTTAAAAAATCAAGGCTCGGGGTTATACTGAAAATCCTTGTTTTTTTGTCAGCGGTTCTAAGAGTAACTTCGCATGAATCAGTGCCTATAACTGCCTTTATAATCCTGCCTTCTATCTGGCCTATATTTAATTTATTCTCATTCTGAGGAACGGCCTGAGCAGCTGGTTTTTCTTCCTCAAATATCTTCTCCTCCACGGTCTCAGAAACCACAGGTGCGGCAGAAGTTTCTTCACCGGACTGCTTCTTCGCGAAAAGCCCGGTACTCCTTGCAAAAAATAAAACAAGAACAATTACCGCAGCCGCGCATACCAGCATTGCAACAATTTTTGAAAAGCTTAATCCTGATTTTTCTTTGTGTTTTTCATGATGAACTTCCGCAAACGGTTCTTCTTTTTTAAACTCTATTTTTTCTTCAGTCTCGGTAATTGATATGATTGTCTCTCCTGTTATTACGCCCTGACCGGGAGACAGATTCGCCGCTTTAAGATAAATACCGTTAAAATCTAAAACTTCACCTTCCTGTATATGCCTGCCGCTTAAGAAAGTGGAAAGTCCCTCCTGGGCCAGCTTAATTCTTTCAAGATCAGTTCTGTATACCTTAAGTTCTAAAGACTGAATATTCATAATATCCACCTCATTAATATTTTATAAATAATGATTTCTACAACAAAAATAATATTCCTATAATTTATACTTATTTAGCCAGATCTGTTATTTTCTGCAAATCCTCAAAACTTATATGCGGGGATTTATACATTCTGTAAGTATTATTATGCAGAAGAGGGTCTGCATTATCAGAAAGCATTTTATCCCCCATAAGAGTATGAGGTATTGGTGAAAACTGTGTCAGCTTTACTTTTATTTTAAACGTTTTTACAAATTCAACCGTCTTTATAATTTCTTCATAAGTCTGTCCCGGCAGACCTGTCATTACATACACCCCTATATCTTTAGCGGAAAAGCCCGCAGATAAAAGGTTATTTACGGCTTCTTCCAGATCATTATTTGTTACTTTCCCGCCTGTCTCTTTCTGAAGAGCAGGGTTCTGTGTCTCAAGACTCAGCCGCATGGTTTTAAACCCTGATTTTTTCAAAAGATATGCAAGCTCTTTATCTATATATCTTGCATGAAGCCCGTTGGGGGTATGAAAATTTATGTCCAATCCTTTCTTAATTACACCTTCCAGTATCTTTATAATATGATTTTCTTTATTAAAAAAAAGAGCGTCATCATAAAAAGCAATATTTTTAATACCTCTTTTATAATACGATTCCACCTCATTAATAACTTCATTGTAATCCCGCTGACAAAACTTATCATATAAAAAACTTGAAGCGCAGTAACTGCACCTAAACGGGCATCCCCTTGATGTAAGAATACAGGCATATTCTAATTCCGGATAAAGATAATACGCAGGAACAATGTCTTTGACAATATTAATGTCATGGGTATGCCCTGTTAATTTAGCAATAAGTTCAGAGAATTCTTTGAAGTTAAATTTCTTAATTACATAATCAGTACCGGAGAACTCTTTTGCATGATCATAGCAGAGAGAAGCATATATCCCCCCTAGCACAACAGGCACCCCGGGAAAGGCCTCTTTTGCAATCTTAATAACTTCAAATGCCCCTTTATACCAGTATGTCATAACTGATGTAACTAATATAACTTCAGGAGCGGAGATACTTCTTAATTCCTCTTTAAAAGCTTCTAAAGAAATACCGTACCTTTTATACTTCCTGGGTATGTCTTTATAAAGATGGGGTTTTTCTATTTCTTCATGATAATATTTGCCTGTGCCGTAGAGATCAGATTCTGTTTTGCTCTTTAAAGATATGTGGTTTCTGTCCGTACAATCAATAAAATTTATATCATATCCCGATTTTTTAAGAAAATCGGCCGCATAAAGAAGGCCTAAAGGCTTAAGCCAGAGATCATACGCTTTAAAGTCATATATCCATGGATTTATAAGGAGAATGTTCATATATTGTAAAAATAGAAGCTTCCGCAGGATTTCATAAAAAACATAGCATTATGCCACTTTATAATTTTTTCCAAACGGTTCAAAATCAGAGGTTTGCTGTCTTTCCAGTTTGGCTCTGATCTCTTCAAACTTTCTTACGACATCTTCAGAATATAAGCGTTCGCCGCAATGCATGCAAACTTCCGCCTCTGCTTTCAAAATAGCGGTATCATTGCCGCCGCGAATTATTTTTTCAACTTCTTTTTTAATTAATTCCCCCCCGCACACAGGGCATTTTTCAAACGGCTTCATTTTGGCTTTCTCCTTTCACACCAATCAATCCATCTTTCCGGATCAGGTCTGTAAACAGTAATCAAAACTGCCCAACCGCTATTATTATACGCCTAAACACTGTGCACCGGATCACCATTAAATGTTTTGCCGTATATAAGACAACTGGGATAGGGTTTATCCTTTATATACTCTTCTACAATCTCCCCGTGAATAACGGAAAAGTATACTTCATTAAAAGTTATACAATCCGCCTGAGCTTCTTCATCAGCATGATCGGTAATTTTAATTTTATTTAATCTAATCGCGTTGATAATATTATCAATATTCGCGCTTTTTTCCTTAAAACCATATTTTCTCAATAATAACAAATTTTCCATTATGTGTAAAGAAAACTTTTCATAACAAACTCAACTGCTGATACTTTTTTAGGTCGGCTAGTTTTTTGCCGTTGATTAATATAAATGGTTCTGCTCTTTTTATGACAGCTCCTGTCTGCTTCAATTCATCGGAAGTCGTAAATCTGTTTCTCCTGCGCAGTTTGGCTATTTTCTGAGCCGATACGGGACCTATGCCCGGTATCCTTATCAACTCTTCCATAGGCGCTTTATTTATCTCCACGGGAAACCTGTCCTGAGATTTCAACGCCCAGTTAAGTTTAGGATCAAGCTCAAGCGAAAGATTATTGCCGGCCTCAAATACCAGCTCTTTATTTGAAAAGCCGTAAAACCGCATAAGATAATCTGCCTGATACAAGCGGTGCTCGCGGGTTAAGGGCACAAGCGGGTTGTTTTCCATAGGCGTGCCGGGCACCGGTTGAAAAGCCGAAAAATAAGTGCGCCAGAGTTTAGTTTCTTTATACAGAGCATCTGAGGCATCAAGAAGTTCTTTATCCGTCTCCTCTCCTGCCCCTACCAGAAACTGGGTTGTCTGGGACCTTGCCCTTATGCCGGGTTTGCCCAGAAAACCGCCTATGGTCTTTAATGATTTTACAAGATCTGAATCAAATTTTTTCTCAGGGGCTATCTTATCAAGATGGCTCTGGGAGCAGGATTCTAAATTAAGGGATACCCTGTTCGCGAGCCTCATTGCTTTTTCTATAAGGGAGGCTGCCGCGCCGGGCAGAACCTTTATATGAATATACCCTTTAAATTGATACTTATACCTTATAATCTCAGCTGTCTTAACCATCTTCTCCATTGTGGGGTTAACGCCCCACGCAGCCCCTGAAGATAAAAATAATCCGAATACTTTCCTTTTATAAAACAGATCCATAAACCCGCGGGAAAGCTCGGAAGGAGTAAAGCTTAAGCGGCGGCAGTCAGACCCTGCCCTATTAACACAGTACCTGCAATTATTCTCACATTCATTGCTTAAAAGAATCTTTAATATAGGCAGTATGCCGCCGTTAGGCAGAACCGCTGGATATATCCAGCGGTGTTCGGAATCTTTAAAATCCCTTTTCCTTCCTTTGTCAACACAGGACGTAAGACATACATCATACCTTGCTGATTCTCCCAGTATCTTTATCTTCTCAAATGTATCCATAATTATCCGCCGCTCATTTAGCATACAAAGTGAATACTTCTGTATACTTTATTCTGTATGATACACCCCATATCCTCTTTTTTCTTTAAACTTGATTAAAAACCGCCATTTATACTATAATAAAGCTGTTATAAATGCAAAAAGAATAAAGACTCTTTTTGGGGAAACTTATGTTAATTAACACAAATTTAGGAACATTTACCGATCCCTTAATATCTATCGGTTCTAATAAAAAAAAAGTAATACATAAACCTATCTATAAAGAAAAAATAGGGCGTGCCAGTGTGGTTAAGTATGAAACTTCTTCCAAAGGCCAAGTCAAGATATATAAATATATAATTAAGCCCGGGAGCAGTTTAATACAAAGAAAAATACAGCTAAATATAGCTACAGATAAAACAAATATAAAAATATTTGTTCATACTTACAAGACTCCTGAGATATCTGTTTCTGAAAGATCTCCTATATATTGCTATAGCTGTACCCTGAAAAAATCTAATGGTAAATACATAGTTACCCAAAAACCTTATTATACCCATACCGGCAACCTACTGGATAATAATCAAAAATCGGATATGTCTAAACTATTAAATCTTATACTTCTTTCCAAAAAAGATAAAAACAAAACACATAAAACCATATTACATATAATCAAAAAAGCGGTAGATACGCTTTAATAATAAAAATATAGAATTAATTATCCTTCAGTGCTTTATCATTTCCCCATAAATATCCATTTTTCCCATAATTAAACTTCAAAAATAATGCTTCCTTAATTCGCAAAACCTTTGCAGGAAATTTATTGTCCCTGCTGAAATTTAAAAAATAGGTATTATATTTTTAGAGAAATAAAGGAGGAAAAATGATTAGCACGACAAGCAACACAACAAGTATCGTATTGAGGCTGAGAAACATGGTAGATGCAAATGAGGCGTATAAAATAGAGCTTGAAAAATGCATTACAGATGCAAACTGGACGCCCCCCTACCGCGACACCCCTATCTCCAATCTAGACGGCTTCTATGAGTACCTGGATAAAATGCTGGTCACCACACCCGTTGATGCGACATTCAGCGACCTGTTCCACGGACTCTATTTCATTATCAGCCAGAGGGGCAATAAATTTCAGAAAGATCCAAAATTTGCCGATTTTAAAAACTGGATGATAATATACGCCCAGCAGTACGGTGCTTTCCTGAACAGCCCTCAGTCAGCCAATGACCTGCAGTCATTTATTGATGACAAGGGCTTTGTAATTGAAAATTTCATGGTTCCGCCGGGCGGCTTTAATAATTTTAATACTTTTTTCTGCAGGCATATTAAGCCCGGCAAGCGCCCTATCGGCGCTAAGACTTTAGCCTACGAGAATGCCGCCACAGGTCTTGCCCCAAACCCAAAGGAAGACCCAAACGAAATACACAAAAACATGGCTGACGATAAAGTAATCACAGTGCCGGCAGACAGCGTATTTAGGGGTTCGTGGAAAATAAGCGAAAAGGACACAATTACCGTATCCAAAGGCAATACCTATAAGATCGAAACATTATTAAAACACAGCAAATATGCAGACAGATTCAAAAACGGCATATTCACCCACAGCTACCTGACGGTTTTAACTTATCACAGATACCATACGCCGGTAAGAGGCACCGTTTTGGAAACAAGTGTGCTCTCCGGAGATGTCTTTGCCAGCGTCACCAAAGACAAACAGGGACATCTGGGGGCCTCTGACGGCACCGATTACCAGTTCACACAGGAACGCGGCCTACTGGTCTTGGACTCCCCTGTGGGTCTGGTTGCCTGTCTGCCGATCGGCATGGATGTCATTTCATCCTGTAATTTCAGCGTCGACGAAGGCGACTATCTGAACAAGGGCGACGAATTCGGTAATTTCCTGTTTGGCGGTTCCGACATGATAATGCTGTTCGAACGGGACGACATCGATATACAGGTAACAGAAATAGGTAAACTGTACAAACTGGGTCAGGTGTTCGGCAGAGTCAAATAAATAAAAATCAGTTTGAGTATTTTTTATAAACCTTGCAACTTATGGGACAATCCATAAGTTGCAAGGTTTTTTTATTTTTTCAGATAAGCTTTTACCTGTTTTTATTATAATTTCTTTATATCGCAAAATCAAAGCCGCTACTGCACTTTAAATCCCGAGAAAAGCGCCTGAGCGATTATACCCGCGATAGGCGGGAATATAAGGGTGCATACAAGCCTTATAACCACAAATCTCCAGCCTAAGATCCCCACTTCAAGCGGTATCCTGGCAACAGCCCAGAGCGACCAGCCGGTTAAGAAAGCCACTATGGTTCCTATGCTCGCGCCTGCGGCTAAAAATCCTGCTGCTATAGGAAGATTAATAAAAGGACCACCCGGGCAGAGGCCGCCCGCAATGGCGCCGAAAAATATACCTTTCAGCCCGGATTCTGTCCCGACCCATTTTAATAATAATTCCTGCGGGATAAGAAGCTGGACCATACCCCCTACCACCAGCGCGAAAAAGAGCAATGGCAGCATCTGTAAAGACATGCTGACGGCGTACTTAAGCCCTCCTACATGATGCCCCTGTCCTTTAAAATATCCTACAGCAAGTAAAATAGCAGCTAAAACACCCATTATTATTGTAGGCATTAACATATTAATATCCACCTTCTTTTTCTTTTTATCCATAATAATATCCTAACTGATGATTGAATCCTGTTTTATGATACCGGTATATTCCTTCCACTGAATAAATCTGGGGAAAAATATCACCATTACACATATTGAATAAAAAAGGAACGCGTATAAATCCCTCATGGTTAAGGTAAATAGATATACAATAAAGCCGTATATTATAAAAGATTCACAGAAAGCATATGTTATAAGGGCGGTTGTTCTCAGTTTATTAACCAGGGCATTAAAGCTTTCCCCTTCTTTCTTTTTAAGCATAGATTCTCTTAAAAACTTTAAGACTACGGCGCCTGCCAGAGCAGCTACAAAAAGAGCCGTCCTTATAATCATTACAGCCTTAGTATCTGTAGTTATGGGAAGTTTTATCTCCGAAAAAGGGCCGATCCCCATGCTTATTAAGTTGGCTATAACGATATATACAGCAAAAGATACTATAAAGGCTATCCCTATAACAACCGTTGTATTATATGCTTTTTTAAGTTCCGCTTCATGGTTCATATGCCCCTCCCTTATTTTTAATAATTATTTCTCTATATATTATTATTTCTCCCCCTAATGCTTTTTGAAGGGTTTTTAATATACATTTTAGAAGATACTATGCATAAATTTAAAGAACGGCAGGTAAAAACTATGCATAAATTTAGGGTGATTTTACTGGCAATACTTATTCCTCTTTTCATAGCTTCCGTAATATTTTTCTATATCTATAACTCCCCGCAGAACCAGATATCAAGAAAGATTAAAGATGTCGTAAAAGAAGAAGGGGTGCTCCTTGAAGAAGTAAAAAAGCTTACACTTGAAGATGCTGAAAGATTTATCTATGAAAGCCGGCAGATCAAAAACCTTATTATGTCCGAAGATTTTTCCATAAACAATATAGATCTTGCGGGTATATCAAAGATAAACAAGAAGATACTCGGCGAACTTGAACTTTTTAAAGATAAGATAAGGACATGCCGGGATAAACTGGGTGTTATTCTGCTGGAACCGGAGCAGAATCTTGAAAAATTCCAGGATCTAATAAGCCGCTGCAACTATTCTCTTGACCTCTTAACATATTTCGCGGTAAATTACGAGCAGGCCATATCAATAAATGAAGTCATAGTGGAAGATTTTGAAAAATTTGCATTATCCGAGAGCCAGGAATATATATTAAAGCCGATGGACAGGTATTTCCAGCAAGCGGCTTACTTTAAAAACCAGTTTATAAAAAACTATAATTATACCGTATCACTTATGGATAATATAAAGAAGCCGGAAGAAGCCCGGGCAATGACAAAACCCGTTGAAGAAAATATAAAAACCCTGCTTGACGCCATAATCGCCCAGAACAATAAAATAATCGCGAATATTAACCAGGATGTAAATAACGATTCCATTAAAGATCTTATCGTGCTCGTTCAAGGCGAAGACGGCTATTATACAAGGATATATGACTTTAAAAACGGTAAATACGAACAGATCTGGGAGCATAAGATTGAAGGAACGCCTCCGGGCGGTTTATACGTAAGGCACTTAAGCTTAACCCCTGAAATAGTCTTAAACCCCACAGGGCCGGTATTTAAATATAACGGAACAACTTTTGAAGAATCCTATAAATAAGAAAATAAGTAAATTACTTAATTAATTGAGCAGATAGACATAAAAAACAGGGAGAGTACGTATTCTCCCTGTTTTTTTGTTTTAAAATCTTAATTTTTCTGAAGAACTTTTTCCTTCATATGAACGGTTCTTATCGGGAACGGGATCTCTATGCCTTCTTTGTTATATCTTTCATGAAGCCGTTTCACGAACTCATGTTTGAGGACATACCTGCTTACAAACTCTTTCGCGCGCAGTATAACGGTAAAGTTAATGCTGAAATCATCAAAGGTATGATACCTTATAAAGGGCTCAAATGAAGCTACGCCGCCTTCAACTTCCTTTAAAGTCTGCTTGGCCACATCTATGGTTACTTTTTCAACCTTCTCTAGGTCGCTGTCATAACTGACACCAACGTCAATAAGCACGGATAATTCTGTTTCGGGAAGACTGTAGTTTATAATAACCGCGGAAGCCAACTTTGAATTCGGGACAATTATTATATTGTTCGGCAGAGCTCTTATGGTTGTTTCTCTCCAGGTTATATCCACAACATAGCCCTTGGTAACTGTATCAATTTCCACATAATCGCCCGGTTTTATCTTTTTTGACATGATTATATAAAAGCCGGAGAAAAGGTTGGAAAGGGTATCCTGCATTGCAAGGGCCACGGCAAGTCCTCCAACGCCCATAGCGGTAAGTATCGGGGTAATGGATATCCCCAGATACTGCATTATTATAAGCGCTCCGACAACAAAAACAATAATCTTTATTATGTTGGAAAAAATAGTCGTAGACGGGAGTATCCCTTCCATCTTCCTTGTATAAAGATAAATCAGCCCTACTATAATACTAGCTGTTACCTTTGTGGTTGAAAGTATAAATAATACTACAAGCGTTTTATGGAATATGGCAGCAACATCAGGAAGCATGGGACAGAAATCAACTGCAAGATAGATGCCCAGTATGGAAAGCCAGAGAACCGCCCTGCCCTTTATTGACTTAATTATTATATCGTCACCCTGCCATTTTGTATGTTCGGCAAGGCGCTTTAACTGCACGAGGACAATTTTTTCTATGATTATCCCCGCTATATATCCGCCCAGAATAAAAGCTATGGGTATAAGGTAATGTTCGCGCGGTATATCTCTTATAATATCAATCACTACTGGTTAGCCTCCTCGTAACGTACATATAAGCGGCCCAGGGAGAAAGATTCCCCTTCCTGCTGGGAAACATCAGGCATGGAGCAGTGCCACTGCACTATCTGCCACTTTCCTTTGATATTCTCCATGACACAGGTAAGCCTTCCGGTATACCTCATCTGGTCGCCCGCTATAATAGCATGAGCGGCAACATCAGAATAAACCCAGGCGGTTGTGTCTGAGGCGGAGATAAGGTATGAACCGAACTCTATTGAGAGTGTTTCCGACTGGAACCAGTTCCTCTCTATCTGCTCTCTCACCCCAGCGATACCCATGCGGACCTCGTCTTTGCCGGTGCCTACGAAGATAAGTTCTTTGTCCATTGCGAATAAAGAAATCAGTCCTTCTATGTCCTTTTCACCGTAAAAGCGCGAGAATTTATCAAGGACGGCAATTATTTCGGCTTCTACCTTTGATGTAGCTTTCATAATTCCCACCTCCTCTTATTTTTTTCTTCTGGGTTATGTGTTTATTTCCCTCTTAATTATATTGTACACCTTTAAAGGAAAAATTCAATCCTAATCTAATTATTATATATATTAAGATTACCCCTAAAAAGGAGACCTATGAAATGCAATAAATGCAGTTTTGAGTTCACATCCGATAATAAATGCTGCCCCTTATGCGGAAACTGCGACACAGGAATTACCTCTTCTTCCGGTTTCGCCAGCTTTATCGTTGCCGTATTAATACTTTCTATTATCGCTTACGGTATATTCTTCTTTATTTCAAAAAACAAAACCGCTAATTCAGAGCTTAATGAAATAATCTCCGCTTTCAGCGAGGTCTTCCAGTCAAAGGAAAAACTTGCAGAAAAACATTTCAGTAAGGGCTGGGATTATTACACAAAAGGAAAATTAAATGAAGCAGCGATTGAGTTTAAAAAAAACGTTGAATTAAACCCGAAAAATGATTCAGCTTACAATAATCTCGCGGTAATTTACCTGGATAAAAAAATGCCTGAGCGCTCTGCGGAATTCTGCAAAAAAGCCATAGAAGCCAACCCTCAAAACCCAAAACCTTATTATAATTTAAGCCTGGCTTATCTAAGACTGAATAAACCCGATGAAGCTTTAAAAGAAGTTAATAAAGCCATAGAATTAAACCCCGATTACACTTACGCCTATTATAATCTCGGGGCCATTTACAATAAAAAGAACATGCCGGACAAAGCAATAGAAGCATGGAAAAAAGTCATAGAGTTAAAACCTGATTACGGTAAAGTACATGCTGAACTTGCAGTTGCTTACTACCGGAAAAAAGAATACAAACCCGCTCTGAAACATTATGAAAATGCAGTTAAATACGGCGTTAAAGCCGATCGCGATTTTTTAAAGGAAATAAAAAAGCATATACCGGGAAAACAAGAATAAACTTATGATCAATCAGAATAATAACACAAACAGATGGTTTGTATTTTTCATAACAGCGGAAATTATACTCCTTATTCTTGCCATCCCTTTTATCTTCAAACTGCTTGGTATAAACAGCACAACCCCTGTTCATGTTTTCCTTAAAGATTATGAATATATATCAATAGCCGCTCTTATAATATGGGCAGTCCTTGTAATAATCTTCATAATCTTCTTATTTAAAAAAGGAGTTTTAACGTTCACTGCTCCTGAAGATTTGTGGCAGTCCCATATGGAAGAGATATTTTTTAAAATGAAAATATCCGTTGATAAAAAGAAAAAATTCTTAAGTACCTTTTATGAGGGAAATTATCAGAACCTTAATTTAAGATGCTCCCTGCATACAGGAGATGAAAACTCTCCCAATTTTGTGGATATAAAGGTATATCATTCACATCCCCTTAACCTGGGGCTAGTGATAAGAAATAAAGGGGTTGTAAGGTTTGAAGGCGGTGAAGGCAGGGATATCTTTGCCAAAACGATACATGTAACGGATCCCCAGACAGATAATATGATAGATATATATGCAAAAAATAAAGATACCCTTGAAAGCATGCTTTTTAATATGAATATACTTGAACCCTTAAGCAATATGATTAACAGCTTAACAAAAATGGGTGTTAAGCCCAGCATGTTTGAGAAAATGTTCGGCGGGAAAAGCGGTTTTTACATGACTGACAAATATATATCCGTGAGGATTAAAGAAGACTCCGTATTAAGACTCAATTTTGAGAGCATAGAAACCTTGATCAAAAATGCATATAAATTAAGTATTGCTTTTACGGCTAATATGCCTGCAATGTAATTTTTAAAATTTCAAAAGACCCTTTATCTTCTTATAAGACATTTTATAAGGGGGGTACCTAAGCTTAATATCAAAAAGAAATGGCTTTTTAAACACACTTTTAAAATGGGTAAAAGTATCAAAAGTCGCTTTCCCGTGATAAGCGCCCGTCCCGCTCTGGCCAACACCGCCGAAAGGAAGCTCTAATGTCGCCGCATGGGTAAGAGTTTCGTTAATACTTACTCCTCCTGAAGAAGTAAGGTTTAATACTTTTTCCTGTTTTTCTTTATCATTTGAAAAAATATACAACGCAAGAGGTTTAGGTCTTTTATTTAACTCTTTTATGGCTTCATCAAGGTTATCATATTCCATAACAGGCAGTATAGGCCCGAATATCTCGTCTTCCATAATTTTTGATGACCAGGATATATTATCAATAACGGTAGGAGCTATATAAAGCTCACCCTTATTTACATCGCCCCCTGCTATAATATCGCCTTCTTTAAGGAGGGAAACAAGTCTTTCAAAATGCTTTTCGTTAATAATTCTGGGATAATAAGGGCTTTCTATCGGTTCCTTACCGTAAAACTCCACAATTACTCTCTTAAAATACGCCAGAAACTCCATTTTTATATCTTTATGAACAAGCAGATAATCAGGGGCTATACAGGTCTGGCCGGCGTTAAAAAATTTGCCCCATGCGATTCTTCTTGCCGCATGTTCAATATTAACATCTTTATCAACTATGCAGGGGTTCTTACCGCCCAGTTCAATCGTTAAAGGAGTAAGATGCTCCGCGCAGGAGGCCATAACTATTTTCCCCACATTTGTACTGCCGGTAAAAAATACATAGTCAAATTTTTCTTTTAAAAGTATAGATGATGTTTCAGCGTCACCTTTTATAACCTTAATATATTCCGGCTTAAAATATTCATCTATTATCCTACTTATTAAAGAAGATGAATTAATCGAATATTCCGACGGCTTTATAATACAGCAGTTTCCAGCGGCTGCCGCCCCTATAAGGGGTGAGAATGTAAGAAGAAAGGGATAATTCCACGGACTTATTATCAATACATTCCCGTAGGGTTCCGGATATATGAAGCTATCCCCGGGCATCTGGAGAACAGGGGTCCTTGCCTTTTTAGGGGAAGCCCACTTCTTTAAATTTTTTACCGTAAAATCTATTTCATTTATAACAAAACCTATCTCAGCGGCATATGCCTCAAATGAAGGTTTTCTAAGATCTTTTCTTAATGCTTCAAGAATATTTTCTGCATTACATTCTACCGCTCTTTTTAAGAGCTTTAACTGCTCTATCCTGAAAGTAATATCCCTGGTTATCCCTGTTTTAAAATATTCTCTCTGTTTTTCTATAATATTTAAAATATCTTTTGAGTGCATATTTGCCGCCTATATTGTTAATAAAAGCTCGTTCTCCTTAAGCCATTTCCTGCGCTTTTTGTAATCAGGAAGTATGGACTCAACCGCCTTCCAGAACTTTTTAGAATGGTTCTTGACCTTTAAATGAACAAGTTCGTGCACGACAACATAATCAATAATCTGCATAGGAGCCATGGCCAGGAAAAAACTGAAATTAAGGTTACCCTTAGAGGTGCATGAGCCCCATCTCTTAGAAGCGCTTGTAATCTTTATATTATTATATTCAAACCCGTAATATGAAGAATAAAAACGCACTCTCTGGGCTATTATCCTGTAAGCATAGTTTTTATACCACTTAACAAAAAGCTTCTTTGCTTCTTTGCTGCTTTCTTCTTTGAGTATAAAACAGTTGTCGGTAAATATTAAAGGGTGTTTTATCTTATCAGTTACAAATAACTTATACTTTTTCCCTGCGCATAAAAACTCTTCACCTGTTATAAATTCCCTGGATGCAGTTTTCGTATTTTTTTCTTTAATGCGACTCTGGTGCTTTATAATCCAGGTGTTTTTCCTGCGTATAAAATCATGTATCTCCCTCTCCGGGGTATTATAGGGAGCGCGCACAATTAAACAGGCGTCCCTGTTTACCTCAAGGGAAAGCGTCCTTCTTTTTGATTTTATTATTTTGTCTATTTTGACATTCATATTAACTCATTTTGCGTCAACAAGACGTTTATATTCTTTCTCAGACGCGCTTTGCGCTTCAATCCGAATGCTATTAACCTCATCGAAATGTTCCCTTAAAAGCTTTATTATCGTAGGATCAAGTTTTGACTCGTCAGACATTTTCTGTAATATCTCAATAGTTTCTTCCGGAGTTTTTCCTTTGCTGTAAGGAGAATCCTCCATTACTGCCACAAAAACTTCCGCAATGGCCATTATGCGGGACTCCATGGAGATATAGTCGCCTTTTACATGAAATGGATATCCCGTACCGTCTAAAAATTCATGATGGAATGAAGCCCAGGTATTTATAACATCCAGACCTTTAATTCTTTCTAATATCCTGTAAGTATAATAGGGGTGTTTTCTGGCCACAGCAAGCTCTTCTTCTGTCAGCTTTTCCGACTTTTCCAGAACTTCTAACGGTAAAATCAGTTTCCCGAGGTCATGAAGATACCCGGCCACTTTTATCATTTTACACTCCATCTCGGAATAACCGTAAAGCTTTGCCAGAGCTTCTGCGACAGCGGCGACACCGTTGGAATGGGTTGCTGTATAATGGCTTCTAAAGTCAACTATTTTGGAAAAAAATCCGGTTAAATTTATAAGGCTGTCAAAGTTAAGTTCAACATCCCCAAGATCCGCTCTCCTTGCCAAAATCATATTTATCGCCGGGGATGTAACATCCATCCAGAAATACTCCCTGCCTGCCAGATTTTTAAACGCTTCTACAAGTTCGGGTTTAAACTTGACATCAGACTGCTCCAAAATTTTATCAACGATCTCCTTAACCTGGGTAAATATTTCCCTGTCTTTTTTTATTAACACGGAAATCCTGTCAGCAAGATGTATAATATGGCTTTCTAAAGGAACCTTTTCGCCTTTAACTTTAGCGCCCTCGCCTTTATTCCACGGGGCATGATGGAAGCGTATAAATTTTGCAATATCACGCAGAGGTTCAAAATCATTTAACAGGATATAACCCGCTTCGGCATGCCTGTATATATCAGTGCTTTTCTCATCAAAATCCAGAGCATTCAGTCTTTCTTTAATCGAAAGCGCCCCTACATCATGCAGCGCTCCCGCAAGAACTATCCTGCCCTGTTCTTCTTCCGGCAATCCTATTTCCGCGGCTATCCTGAAAGCGATATATGCCACACTCATATGATGGTTAAAAAGAGCGGGATTAACCAGATCAACCGCCTCTGATATAGACATTACAAGATCAAATTCTGAGACTTTAGGTTCTGTTAACATATTAACCTCTCTTTATAAAACTTACATTCTTTCTTTAATGAACCGAACGCCCCGTTTCATAATCCATCAATATCACCTCTTAAATCCATATTCCTATTTCTTTAAAGAGATAAAAAAACCTGTTATTTAAAAAAGCAAAGCTTCTACGCTTTGCTTTTTTAAATAAACAAACTGTTAAATAAATATACTTAACTTTTAGATGCCGCAGCCAGGTTCTTTATAAGTCTGCTTCCCGCTTCTTCCGCTTTTTTCATAAGCTCAGTATTTTTACCGGCGTCTTCTTTTTCCATAAGGCCGCCCCCGATTATAACGTCTTTTACGCGGAATCCTAAAAATTCATACATCTTAACAGTATGATCAATATAGGGCTTAAATGTATTTACATCTGGCTGGCCCTGTGTGAATACAAGGATTGTATCCTTGCCGCCGCCCAGCCGTGTTTTAAAATCAGGGCCCAGAAACGCTAAAAACCTGTCAACCATAAGTTTTGTCTGGGCGGACATCTGGAACATGTATATGGGGGAACCTATCACAACGGCATCAGCGTCTTTAATATCGGAATATATTTTCTGCATATCGTCTTTAATCGCGCATGCTTCATGCTCCCTGCAGTAATAACACGCCTGGCATCCCTTAATATGCATCATATTAAGATTGAAAAAATTAACTTCAGAAGCTCCTGCTTTCTCACATCCTGTAAAAACCTGTTTTAATAATGTTTCAGCATTCCCGCCTATGCGCGGGCTTCCCACAAAACCAACAACTTTCATGATAGCTGCCCCCTTTTTAAATTTGCTTGCTATAGCTTCTATTTATTATGATTTAACCCTTTTTAATAAGGCTGAAAAATAAAAAACAAGCTCAAAAAGCCTGTTTTAATATTACTTGCGGACAAAAATACTACAGATCGGCGACCCTGCCTCCCGCAACAGTATCAACTCTCCATAAAACATCGCTGGGATACGCTTTTATATGAACATTTCCGCTTATAAAGTCTTTTATTTTAGGATCACTTAGGGAATTTTTTAATTTTTCCACATCGTTTCTCGCTATATCCAGAACTTCATCCATCGTCTTTGATCCGAATTTATTCTGGTAGACAACCCACTGTATTTTAATGTCGGGATTTGTGTTATATAAATTTACAAGGTAATCACTGAAAATTTTAAGATCATACTCAGTATGCACGCTCTCAAACATTACCGAATCCGTATTCTTATAAATATCTTTAATCGTCTGTCTTGTTTTTGCATCAGGAGAAGAACAGTATGTGCCGTTATTATCAACATACTTATCCGGGTCAAGCCCCACATGCCACTGGTTATCTTCAAGCCCTTTCCCCATATCAAACCCTCTGTTAATGGTAACAGCTGAATCTTGATCATTTCCTTTTGCGTATTTAATCATATCCCCTATGATATTTATATGGTTATTCATTCCCCTTTCATATTTTTTAACTGAATCTATATTATCAGCTTTCTGCCTGTTTATAAGATAGAGATTATCAGCATCATCAATAAATACGCCTTTGACTCCTTTTTTATATGAACCGGCTATCTGCCCTTTTAAAAAACCGCTCCACACTTTATATACAAGAGAATCGCTTACATCAACTCTTAATGCGCAGATTTTATCCTCTCCCTGAAGAGGCGGAGTAAAAATCCTCTCCCTTTTTTCCCTGTTAACTTTGCCTTCTTTATCGAGATAATACAATTCCTTAAATTCTTCATTATCCTTAATGAATTCGGCAAATTGCCTTTCCTGTTCGCTTAATTCCTTAATATTTTGAGGGTTTACGGGATCTTTAGCTTCCTGGCTTCTTGCAACACCGCTTGAACTTACATACCCCTGCACCTTAAAATTATTTTTACCCATGCCCTTTGCGGCATCCATAGCCCTTTTTATTCCTTCGGCGGTTACATAATCGGATGTGGCATCTACCACCAGAACTGAAGCACTTTTCATAAGTTTTTTTAATTCATCATCCGGGGGCATATCCCCATTAAGAGCTCCGTGATAATTAGAAACTCTTTTAAAAGAAGAATCTTCCTTTTTGGAATACAACCCCTGTTTTACATCTTCAAGCCCGCTTATCAGTTCTTCCCTTCCGCGGGAATCTGTTTTTCCGGCAGAACTTGAACCAATATCGCCAATACTGCTTACCCCCGACAATCCTATTTTTCCGATAAAATCAGACATAAACTTATAATCAGCAGTATATGCTGCCTCCTAATAATATTATAAAATTAAATTAAAGAAATGAATATCGGTCAAAAGGAGTATTTTAAAAAAACACGGGAAATATATAAAATAAATGGTCGGAGCGATGCGCCGCGGGGGACGCCCCTCCTGCCTGCTCCGGCTTTAAAGCTCCTTTTTTCCCATGCTAAATCCTTCCTGAGTTAAAGGAACACTCGCCTTATAAAAGAATACTTATTTAATTGGATTAACCTGCAAAATTTTATCCGGAGTTGTGCATATGGAGAAAACTTCTAATAAAAGAGTAGTAATTCTATTTTTCATTCTAGCCTTGATAATCATATTAACTGTTAAATTCATATTTTACCAAAATTTTACCACCTTTGTTAAAAATTCCAAGCAGGCTATACATACACTTGAAATTCTTATAAAGATTAAGCGGATACAGGATATGTCCTTAAAGGCGGAGATCGGCAAACATGAATTTGTAATAACCGGTAAAGATAAATATTTAAGAGCTTATTATTCTCTAAAGAAAAATGTAGATTCAGAAATTGACGAACTCCAAAAATTAACAGAAGATAATTCCTTTCAAGAAAAACAAATTAAAGAACTCCGTGACCTGATAGATAAAAAACTTACTGCTTTTGAAAAATGCATAGCCCTAAAAAAATCCGGAGAATCTGATATTAATACGCAAATATCCATTACGGATGAGGATGAAGCTATTTCCAAAGACATCGTAAAAATTACTGCGGACATAAAAAAAGAAGAACAAGATTTATTTGAGAAAAGAGCCTCTATGGCTTATGAAAACGGCATCAAGGCCATGCGGGGCGCCTTCGTCGGGGGAGGATTAAGCATACTGATTCTCATCATAATTTTTTACATACTTATAAGAGAAATAAAACAACGCGAAAATTATGCGGAAGAATTAAAAATAAAAGACAAGGCCATGCAGTCATCAATAAGCGGCATAATTCTTGCGGATCCGGACGGAAAGATAAATTATGCAAATGATTCATTTCTTAAAATGTTCGGTTATGATGATATCAATGAAGTTGCCGGAGATAATATTTCTAAACTAACTAAACCCGAAATATTAGAGGAAACCATTAAAAAAGGCAGCTGGGTATATGAATCGGCAGCCCCCAAAAAAGATGGATCTTTAATAGATTTAATGATCTCTATAAGCGCGGTTAAAAATGAATCCGGGGATGTTATATCCTTGATGGGCTCTTTTTCCAACATAACCGAATATAAACACATAGAAAAAGAGATGGTAGAATTAAATGAAAAACTGGTAAACAGCTACGCAATGACAAAAACAGCCAATAAAGAACTGGAATCGTTTTCTTATTCTGTTTCCCACGATTTAAGAAGCCCTTTGCGCGCCGTTCACGGTTTTGCCCAGATCCTTAAGGAAGAATATATACATGAAATGCCATCAGAAGCCCAGCGGTATATGAATTTAATAATTGATAACACCGAACAAATGGGGCTTTTAATAGACGACCTTCTTAAATTTTCGCGCCTCAGCCGTCAGAAACTCAAGAAACAAAACATTAATACCAACAATATGGTGCGGCAAATAATTAAGGATATGAGTTATGAATTTGAAACAGGAGGCACGGAAGTATCCGTTGGTGAACTTCCCTCCTGTTATGCTGATGAAGTTTTACTAAAACAGGCCTGGATAAATCTTATATCCAATGCTGTTAAATTCACAAAAGGCCAAGATAATGCAAAAATAGAGATAGGCAGTTATAAAAAAAGCGATGTTGATGTATATTTTATAAAAGACAATGGCGCAGGATTTGATATGAAGTACTATGACAAACTTTTCGGAGCTTTCCAGCGCCTTCACCTGCCTGAAGAATACGAAGGCACAGGCGTGGGACTGGCTCTTGCGCAGCGCATAATACACCGCCACGGAGGATACATCTGGGCTGAAGGAGAACCAGATAAAGGTGCAATATTTTATTTTATTTTAGAGGGAGGCACTTTATAATGGATACTGAACAAGCTGTTGAAATTTTATTGATTGAGGATAATCCTCATGATGTTGAATTAACACTGCATGCTTTCAACTCTCAGAACCTTGCAAATAAAGTACATGTGGTAAGAAATGGAGAAGAAGCCTTAAATTTTATTTTTGGAGAAAATTTAGAAGGAGAAGATCCTATTGAAAAACATCCAAAATTAATTTTGCTTGATCTCAAGCTGCCTAAAATTGACGGACTGGAAGTTCTGCAAAAGCTGAAAGGCGATTCCAGAACAAAATCTATACCCGTAGTAATGCTTACTTCATCAGCGGAAGAAAATGATATGATTGAAAGCTATAAGCTCGGTGTTAACAGCTATATAGTAAAACCTGTAGATTTCAAACAATTCAATGAAGCAGTAAAAAACCTCGGGCTTTACTGGGTATTATTAAATCAATTTCCCGGCAAAATTTAAAAAGCGGAGGCAGCGCCTGTTTTAAAAAATATATTAAAGAGGCTTAAAACAGTATGAATGAAAAAATTATTAAAATATTGCTGGTAGAGGATAATCCTAATGATGCTCTTCTTATTAAAAAAAACTTATTAAAAGACAACTTGGAATTAAAAACTAAAAACCGATTTGAAGTTGAGCATGTTAAAAAACGCATAGAAGCATTAAAGTTGCTGGAAGAGAAAAAATTTGATTTAATATTATCCGATCTCGGCCTGCCTGACAGCTCAGATCTTGATACTCTCGAAAGCTTACATGATAAAGCGCCGAAAACCCCTGTGGTAGTATTAACAGGTCTCGATGATGAAGATATAGCTATAAAAGCCGTGCATGGCGGGGCGCAAGATTATCTGCTAAAAAACAATATAAATCATGAGCTACTGGTACATTCCATCCTGTATGCTATAGAGCGTCAGCGTTTATTACAGGAAATGGAGGCCATGAGAGAAGAGTTTTTAAGCACCCTGACACATGATCTTAAAAGCCCTCTTGTAGCTATGTTGGGCTATGTTGATTTAACAACAAGTCCTCAATGCGAAGAGGCGTCGGATCAAAAAGAAGAATATATGCAGTTAATAAAACAAAGCGGCAAGCTTCTGCTTAATATGATAAATAATATTGTTGAAGCTTGCAAAATAGATGCCGGAAGACTGCAGCTTAAACTTGAAAATTTCTCCATTGATGATATTTTAAAAGAAACTCACAGAACTTATGAATCATTGGCTATTTTAAACAATATCACATTAGAATTTCCTTCTGCAGAAGATATATGGGTAAATGCGGACTATAATAAAATAAGGAACGTATTACACAACCTTTTAAGCAATTCTTTGAAATTCACTCCTTCCGGAGGAAAAATAACCCTCTCAATAATCCCAAAAGATAAAGAGATAGAAGTATCCATATCCGATACGGGCTGCGGTATTCCTGTTTCCGAACAAGATAAAGTTTTTGAAAAATATTCTCAAGGCAACACGGAAGAATACGGTACAGGCCTGGGACTTTATATAGTAAAAAACTTCCTGCAGGCCCATGGCTCCAGTGTTCGCCTGGAAAGCGAACCCGGCAAAAGCACAAAAATTTGCTTTAACCTGCCAAAAGGCAATAAGCCGGAATAAATGGCCGGAGAACCTTAT